>CAXBIM010000100.1:0-1648 GCA_963975785.1 uncultured Methylophaga sp. | reverse complement strand
TGGAAGTATTAACGACATTAGAGTAAATTGGGCTTGTAAGCATATGCTTACACGCAATGACGTTTACGCGACTTAACATCAGGGTGAGAATTAGGCATTATACATACACGGCATCAGGGAATGTAACTCAAGGATTGAGTTGACCGCATTAAGGATAATGATTCGTTTACTGGCATCAGGATGATAACGGTAAATGAAGAAAGGATACAGTCGTGATAGGTAACATGGATAGTTAACAATAAAACCGCATAACAATTAATTGCTATGCGGTTTTATCGTGCCTATAGGTTGAGAAATTTTTATTCAACCTGTTCTAAGTACATTATTGAGTACTGTATAAAGCGTCAAATAGCTGCTAATAAAAAACCGCATGAGAATCATGCGGTTTTTTGACTTATCAAATCATCAATAATGTCATTGATGACTTAGCTGATAGCTTAGTATTTGTTTTCGCGACGCCAATCATCTACTTCACGCTCAGCATCATCCTTACTATGGCCATAACGCTCTTGGACTTTACCAACCAACTTATCACGGCTACCTTCAACGTGTAATAAATCGTCATCAGTAAGGTCAGCCCATTTTTGCTTAGCTGAGCCTTTCACTTGGTTCCATTCACCTTTCAGGGTATGTTCGTTCATTATTATATTCCTTTTTTTGATTATTAATTAATCCGGATATTTATCTTGTTTGGTTTTACTTAATGCTAAGTTCAGTCGCTATTTTTATTTAGTTACCATTTATTGGATATCTATAAAAATAAGCTAACTGATGCCCCTAATATAGGCTTTGAAAATTACGCTGTCTGTATAGGCAATGTTTAGAGTGTTACTTCATGATAGCAATCTGCATGAGTATGTTATGGAGACCATATTTGTGTAATAAATAAGGGGTGTTGTCAGTGAAATACGTAAATAACCCAAGAGGTTTTCTAGCAACCTCTCAATACCATCAGGCTTCATCAATAGCTCGGATTTTATATTCGTCTGTATTCAGCTCGGAATAAAATGAGGACACGCCCTAGAACAATTTTAGCAATCAACAATGCCTATTTATAAAGGTGCAAACACAAACTACTTAGCCAAATAATCTTGATAACGCTTGGTCAGTTTCTTTACTCGGAGACGATCACGAATCAATGAAAATAGGGGTGAAGCATTGGGTTTTGGTGGCTTTCCTGCACCCATGCGTTGCAGCTGGCGCTTAATGACAGCCATAGTCGCAATCGCACTCAAGGTTTTGTCTTTCCACTGAACCACAGGGTCATGGGCACTGAGCTGATCGTTTTCTTTCCAGTCATTAGGCAAAGCGGGATTCATCGCTAAGGCTGTGCCCATCCCGACAATATCACTGCCTTTGTGCCTTGCATCGCTGGGCTTTCGTAACTGCCACCAGATAACTCCACCAAATCAACAGCAAGGCCATTCATTGCTAAAATAACGGTTTTTGCATCATCAGCATCAAAACCCCCACGCTGAAAATCGGCTGAATTCATTTTTACAGCGACGGCAAAGCGAGGCGAAACTTGTGCACGAACAGCTTTAATAACCGTGATTAATAAGCGCATACGATTTTCAATCGAACCGCCAAATTCATCGTCACGTTTATTGGTTAATGGCGACAAAAACTGAGAGATAAGGTAACCGTG
>CAXBIM010000099.1:0-1814 GCA_963975785.1 uncultured Methylophaga sp. | reverse complement strand
GATATACGATGCCAAGGGCGGGCAGGTTAAGCGCAAAATTAATAAAACAAAATTACAAGTTAATGATGCTGGTATAGGGGAGTATGACCACTACATGCAAAAAGAAATTTTTGAGCAGGCAGCGGTACTTAAACAAACCCTTGATGGACGTATCGCAAATGGGCGATTATTATCAGATTGTTTTGGTAAAGATGCTGAGGAGGCGTTCAGAAGCATTGAAGAAGTACAAATTGTGGCCTGTGGAACTAGTTTTCATGCAGGGCTGGTAGCAAAGTATTGGTTTGAATCAGTGGCTGGCCTACCTTGTCATATCGAAGTGGCGAGTGAGTTTAGATACAGGCCACATATTGTTATTAGGAAAACATTGTTTGTTACGATTTCACAATCAGGAGAAACAGCGGATACTCTGGCTGCTCTCCAAGCCTCCTCAGACATTGGTTATGCACATACATTAACGATTTGTAATGTTCCTGAAAGTTCATTAGTTAGAGAATCGGAATGGGCATTGATGACGAAAGCAGGGCCAGAAATAGGTGTGGCATCAACAAAAGCATTTACCACACAATTAACAGCCCTACTGCTGCTGGTGATTGCCTTAGGTAAGCACCATAAAATTGATGATAAAAAAGAGATAGAAATCGTCAGGCAATTAGAAGTATTACCAGAACAAGTGGCGGAAGTACTTCGTCTTGAGCCAGACATTATTGAGTTTGCAAAGCAGTTTAGTAATAAACACCATGCATTATTTTTGGGCCGTGGCGAGCAATACCCCGTTGCAATGGAAGGTGCCTTGAAGCTTAAAGAGATTTCTTATATTCATGCAGAAGCTTACCCAGCAGGTGAGTTAAAGCATGGGCCTTTAGCACTTGTTGATGACCAAATGCCGGTTGTTGCTGTGGCGCCAAACAATGATTTATTAGAAAAGCTGAAATCCAACCTGCAAGAAGTGCAGGCTAGAGGGGGCGAGTTGTTTGTTTTTGCTGATACACATGCAATGTTTGAAGAGGTAAAGGGGTTAAAAATTATTCGAGTATCAGAGATCAATGAAATAGTTGCTCCCATTATTTATACGGTACCGCTGCAATTATTGGCCTACCATGTCGCGGTTATTAAAGGAACTGATGTCGACCAACCGCGTAACCTAGCTAAATCAGTAACTGTTGAATAAATAGTAATTAAAATCTTGTGGTTAGAAAGTGGAAAATTGATAATTGTCACTTTTTTAATGAAAATTTCTAACGATTGCTAGTTCATGCCTGTATGCTTTTTACAACACCAACATAATAAAGGTGTAGTAAAAATTAAACAGGGGGAGTTTCATGAAGAAATCGATTATAAAATCGAGTGCAGGTGTTGCACTCAGCTCGGCGTTATTATTGTCTCAAATAGGCACAGCACAGGCTTTTAGTTTTCATAAAGGTGAGTTAAGGGGTTCTTTTGATACGGATGTAACGTATGGTATTTCAATGCGTACAGAAGATGCCGATAGTGATAATTTCGGCGCGCATGGTAATAGAATTTTTAAAGATGCTGGCGATGTGTTCAGTAATGCTATCCGTGGATCCAGTACGTTAAGTTTAGAGTATGGC
Organism: uncultured Methylophaga sp.; assembly: GCA_963975785.1. Taxonomy (GTDB): domain Bacteria; phylum Pseudomonadota; class Gammaproteobacteria; order Nitrosococcales; family Methylophagaceae. The sequence continues at coordinate 225 of CAXBIM010000099.1, read as the reverse complement.
GATTATGGCATGCTGGCACGAGGTAACTATTTCTATGATCATGTTTATGATAATGAAGACTTAGCCGACCAAGCGCATGATAAATTAGCACGTGACTTATCACTGACTGACTTAATGTTTTATGGCTATTTTGGTGATAATGATCAGGTCAATATAAGGCTTGGTAAGCAAGTTATCAGCTGGGGTGAGAATACCTTTATTCAAGGTTCAATCAACGATATAAAT
>CAXBIM010000098.1:0-1958 GCA_963975785.1 uncultured Methylophaga sp. | reverse complement strand
CTTCTGACCATGTTGCTTTGCCAAAAGTAGGCGATTGAATAACATAACATTGGTTTTCTAGGGCCCGTGCCTGACAACCGATGCGAACCCGATAGAATCCAGCTTCGGTATCCGTACAGCTTGGCACTAAGATTAAATCAGCACCAGCAGCAACTTGTTGGCGAGCAATTAGCGGAAATTCTGAGTCATAACAAATATTGATACCGATTTTACCGATATCGGTTTCAAGAATCTTGATCTCATTACCTGCTTTGACCAACCATTGTTCATTTTCAAAACGCGTCATGATCAATTTGTCTTGATAGCCGATTAAACCGTCGGGGCCATACAAGTTTGCTCGATTGCGGAATGAACCATCTTCTTGTAATACAGGATAAGTTGTAGCCAAAATCATCACATCATATTGACGTGCCAATTCTTTATACAATGCTTGCCATTCTGGATAAACAGATTGCATAGCATGTAACTGACCATTGAGATCTTTATAGACTTTTTCACCAAATAATGAGGGCAATTCCATACTGCCATATTCTGGTAACACCAGTAACTTAGCTTTCTGGCTGGCAGCCAAACTAACCCATTGCGTCAACTTGTCAGCAAAATCTGACCATTGTGAAAAAAAGCTAATGTCATACTGGGCAGCAGCTACTTTTAATTTTGTCATTACAGTTTTTTCATCCAAAACGTCATGGGTTTAGGCGATTCATTTATTTCATTTAGCTCTTTCCAACTGAACGTTGTATTCAGTTCGGAATGCTTTTCATAACCACGCTTACGCCAGAAGTTATCTAAGGGTACAAAATCAGCTGGGCGAGCAGGATGATTTTCAGGTCGTTGCACACCGCAAAAGCATGAATATTCAAAACCGCCTATTTCAAGAGCATGTGCTTCGCGATGATCAAAAAAAGCCACACCGGCACCTTGTCCACGGTAGTCAGAGATCAACACCGATTCACCACAATAAAACACCTTATCAACATCGTAACCAGCTTTAATAAACGGCTGTTTAACTTCATCTGTTTCGTATTTAAGTGGAATTCCTGTTGAAGCCCCAACCACTTTATCACCATCAAACGCTAATACAATAACGCTATCAAGCGCTTGGATATAAGTTTGCAGATAACGTTCTTCGTAAGCTAGGTCACCATCGTACAAATAGGGGAAATCGCGGAAAACCTGAATTCGCAACTGTGCGAGTTCAGGTATATACCCAACTAATTTTTCACCTGATAGGCGCTTTAAAGTCAGCATGTTTTCAACTTAGCCGACGACTTGAGCGATCCAATCTTCAAGATTGTAATAGTTAGTGACGCGTGCAACTTTGCCATCACGAATATCAAAAAATGCGCCCGCAGGTAAGTTGTATTTTTGGCCGTTGGCTTCAGGTAAACCTTCATCAGTAGACAAGTATTCACCCAATACGGTAAATTCAACTGCAGCACGATCACCTGCTTCGTTGGTTGTGATTGAAATGTCGACGATTTGCTCTTTGTAATGTGCATTCATACGGTCCATGAATGTCGAGAACAATTCCTTGCCTACTTCACGTGAGCTTTGGTTAACGTCGTGAACGATATCGTCAGTTAACATATCAAGAAATGCAGTCATATCTTGACGGTTAAATGCAGCGTAATAATCGGTTAATAATTGTGCTGATGTTTGGTTCATTGTTCCAGTCCTCATAAAAACGCGCGATCTTAGCGTGTTTATCTTATTTATAAAAGTGCTATTTGGTAAATGTCACTAATAGCCTAATCTTTAAGATCTTGATTAAATTCTTATATCTTAAAATTAAGCCATAAAAAAAGCCCGACACAAGTGCCGGGCTTCTTTATTAAGATTTTATCTATTAATAAAGATTAATAAATAAAGGTCTTATAGGCTAAATACGCTTAAAACACCGCCCAAGTTAGTCCAGCTAGATAGCGCTTTATAAGCACCTACCGCACCAAGACCAT
>CAXBIM010000097.1:0-2016 GCA_963975785.1 uncultured Methylophaga sp. | reverse complement strand
TCATTGTCGTATTCTCTCAGAATGTTGAGTCTCCGACAATCCCGGGGCTGTTCAAAGAGCACAAAAACTTGTTAATAAATATCAACCGTGTTCTTTCACATAGTTTTATAACACTAATTAAAAATCCTGAAGCTTACTTTGGTCCAAATACGACTATAGTTTATGTTCACTCAGACGACGATGAAATTGATGATAATAGGTTAGTTGATTTAAGAGATATTACTAGTAGTAAAAAAAGAAAGAAACATATTTCTAGTGGTGTCGAACTAACATTAAGAGATACGCCAAATTGGGTTTATATTCCACATAATTATAAGCATAAAGACCGTCACCTTGATCTTATTAGTAGACTTAGTAACCTTGGAAGCAAATATGATATTAATAAACTAGAAAATGATCCTGATTATACAATTCAGCAGTTGAGCGATAAAAATTCTCGAAATGAGCTTAAGGCTATTTACAAAAAATTAGATGGTAATATTAATGAAAACTCAATGTTGCTTTATTCCGGTCCAAGAGATGAATTTAGTGCTAAAGACATGTGGATGTACGAAAGTACTGCTCATGAATATTACTGTACGCTTAACTATAAAAATCAAGTAGGTTGTATTTATACGGGTGATAGTGATTTCAACGGTTTTCAGTTAAAAGATATCTACTCACTTCAAAACCGATGTGTTGGGATAGTTCAAGTACCTCATCATGGCTCTAGCAAAAGCTTCGATATAAACGCATTAGACGGTTTTAGTTCACTGACCTGCCCTGTATCGTACGGCACAAAGAACTCACATCAGCACCCAGAAATAAGTGTTATTAACGCACTATCTTTAAGACAATTTGCACCTATTTTAATAAGTGAAAAACCAAGTTCACAAGTGATTCAGAGAATATATTATAAATAATATAAGTATCAGGGGTATTTGATTGTCTAAAATTAATAGCATCAACTTCGCTGAAGAATTCAGCTCAAAAATACCGGCCTTAACACTGCTTACTACGCTAGGCTATGAGTTTATTCCGCCGAGCCAATGCATCGCCATGCGTAGCAGTAAGTTGCTAGCGAATCAGGCGAATGCTAATAAAGCCACTAACCTAGTGGTGTTATTGCCTATCATGCGTGCGTTTTTAGCCAAGCAAGCTTTTACGTTTGAAGGTAAGTCATATCATTTATCAGACAATGCTATTGATAAAATCATGCACGAGCTAAACCCAGCCATGAACTTAGGCTTGCAGCTTGCCAATGAAAAGCTATATAACGCCATGCTGTATGGCGTGACGGTGACTGAGTTTATCGACGGTAAAAGAACCTCGCAGACCATTGCTCTGATAGATTGGAATAATATCAGTAATAACAGCTTTCACGTTACCGAAGAGCTGGTGGTACTTAATAGCGAGGGTACCAACAGTCGTAGACCTGATATTGTTTGCTTTGTGAATGGTCTGCCATTAGCAGTGATCGAAGCCAAACGCCCTGACTCTAGTAGAGAATGGCAATCGACCAACGCCCAGGCAGTCTCCCAGCATATTCGCAATCAAAAGCAAAAAGAAATCCCGCATTTATTTGCCTATAGCCAGTTATTGCTAGCGGTGAACGGTAATGACGGTCTGTATGCCACCTGCGGTACGCCTGAGAAGTTTTGGGCAAAATGGGTCGAAGAAGAAATCTCTGAGCCTGAGTTTGCTCGTTTGAAAAACCAAGCGCTCAGTACTGATCAGATTGAGAGTTTATTTGCTCATCGTCCTGCCAAAGTTAAAAATGAATATAAATCATTGATTGCTGGTGGTGATCTAGCCGTCACCGACCAAGACCGCTTAATCATCAGTCTTTTAAAGCCACAGCGCCTGCTTGAGATGACACGCCTGTTTACCTTGTTTGACAAAAAGGCTGGCAAAATTGTTGCCCGTTATCAGCAAGTCTTTGGCATCAAAGCTTTGATTGAGCGTATTAGTAGTTTCGATGAAAAGGGCAGTCGTGAGGGCGGTGTCATTTGGCATACCACAGGCAGTGGTAAATCT
>CAXBIM010000096.1:0-2061 GCA_963975785.1 uncultured Methylophaga sp. | reverse complement strand
GATTTCAACACGATTCAGCTAACGACTGCTTTGAGCCCAGGCTGTGTGAAAACTCAGTTTTGATCACCTTTTGGACTAAGTAAACAATTGATATGATCAATCGGTCTTAGCAGGGGATCCAAGTCAACGAGTGGATTTAGTATAATAAAGCGGTAAGCCAAAGCAGGAGATTACCGCCAATGTCTCATCACATAAAAGGGCAATCCAGAACTCAATCTACCCTGTTCCCAGAGGCATTAGATGACTTTGTTACCGATGAAAACCCTGTCAGAGTCATTGATGCATTTGTTGATAGTGTAGACTTAGCTTCATTAGGGTTTAAAAAAGTCAAAACCAAAGCAACAGGCCGCCCATGTTATCATCCAGGTACGATGCTCAAACTCTATATTTATGGTTATTTGAATCGTATCCAATCATCTCGTCGATTAGAAAAAGAAACCCACCGCAATGTTGAATTAATGTGGCTACTAGGGCGCTTAACTCCCGATTTTAAAACCATCGCAGACTTTAGAAAAGACAACAGCACAGGCATTAAGAATACCTGTCGTCAGTTTATCCAGCTATGCCGTGAAATGAATATGTTTACCAATGTGATAGTTGCCATTGATGGTAGTAAGTTCAAAGCGGTGAACAGTAAAAAAAAGACCTACACGCCCAAAAAAGCAAAGGACTTAATTGCTCGATTCGACGCGAGTGTTGCTCACTATTTAGCGATTTTAGCGGATAAAGATAAGCAGGAATATTCTGATGAAGATGTCACTGTCATGCATGAGAAAGTGGTATGGATGAAGAAGAGGCTTGCTGAATTAGCCGATATTGAAAGAAAAGTGAATGAGCATCCTGACAAGCAATTATCACTTACCGACCCTGACTCAAGGCTCATGAAAACGAGCAACATGGTGCGACAAGTTTGCTACAACGTACAATCCGCCGTAGATAGCCAACATCACTTAATCATTAGCCATGAAGTTACGCAAACAACAGATAGAGGAAAACTCCATTTAGTCGCCAGTCAAGTACAAGAAGCGCTTGAAACCACTAATATTACCTTTGTGGCAGACAAAGGTTATTACAGCAGAGTTGATATTAAAAACGTGCTCGATACAGGCGCTGAAATGCTGGTACCTAAAGGAGACACGTCGGGCGCTGCAAAAGCCGGGATATTCAACAAAAATCTATTCAAGTATGACAAGGAAAAAGACGAATACACTTGCCCTGCGGGGAATATATTGCCTTATCGTCGTAATGCCATGGAAGATGGTTTAAAGCTAAGGGTTTATGTAAACCATATCGCTTGCCGAGATTGTGCAATTCGCGCTAAGTGTACTCGTTCACGTAAAGAGCCAAGGAAAATGCGACGTTGGGAGCATGAAAATGAAATTGATGCCATGCACCAACGGCTCAAGGAAGCGACCGACACACCGCTTATTCGCAAGCAAACGGTAGAGCATCCGTTTGGCACCATAAAGATGTGGATGGGCGCGACTCATTATTTAACGAAGCGTTTAAAAAATGTAAGTACAGAGACTAACCTACACGTACTTGCTTATAATTTGAAACGAATGATGTCTATTAAAGGCACTATTGGTTTGATGAAGTTAATCAGGCAATAGTTGGTCTAATTTGGTCTAAAAACTTCGCGATTAGTGACACAAACACGAATATAAACGTAATCACTCTAAAGGGTTCCCCATCACGTTAGTCATCGTAAATAACCTAAAATTCTTGTAAAAGTAGCTATTATTAACACCAGAACAAAGATCGTGCGCGAACAGCACAGTTTTTGATGAGTTTTCACACAGCCTGAGCCTGAAGCTGCCTGTCAGATTTAGTTAAAACCTGATACTTGGAATCGTAAGATAATATCTGAACTACTAATTATTAGATATGGACATTACACTCACTATAGTCCGTATTTTTTAGTCTAAATACGGACACATATCTATTTTGTAACTCTTTGATTTTATGAAAGTATGCATGTCCGTATTCCTAAATATTTACAGTACGCATGGTGTTAATCATGTTAATTATGCCTTATTGGATTTATGCGGTTATAGTTTT
>CAXBIM010000095.1:0-2324 GCA_963975785.1 uncultured Methylophaga sp. | reverse complement strand
AATAAGTTCCGCGGCCTGAATGCCGTTGTTGTAATCCCGTTTATACCCTTTTTTTTTAAGAACTACCCCACACATACTAAACATTCAGGAGCTATCCATCATGGGTAATTCAATTCGCACGACCTCAAATACTCAAAACATTCCTACACTAGCTACATTCAAAGCTGGTGACAGTGTTCTATGCCCATCATTAAACTTTACCTCGTTTGTGCTGACAGCCGACCCATACGGACAGCGTGACCTATTGGCACTCAATCACGATGGCAGTTACTTCTACTATGATGAGAAAGGTTATTTTGTCCCATCATGCGACAAAGAAACAGGTGATTATCAGCCGTCGCTATTTAAAGATACCTCGGCCAACTGCCAAGCGATAGCAACGCTATATAACGGCAGGTTCACCACCCAAGCCAATCAGCGCGCAGTCATAGATACCAACGAAGCAGACGATGACGAAGTGATTTTAATATCTGCTTTTGATTTATCAGATATTGCTTGCGATATTGGCGGAGCTATTGCTGTATTGGATGATATCGGATCACTGTTATGGATGATATATCAGGAGAAGGTAACTCCTAAACAAGCAGTATCAATGGCGCGACTATCACATGATGCTACGGAAAGGTGGGCAGAACTACTTGGCAGTAGATTAGATACTATCAATAAGCCATTAGCCCAAAGCACGTTTGGTAGTGAGGTGGCATCATGAGTATCAATAAACTAGCTAACGACTTGATAAACGTCAAAGAAGCTGAAATACAACGCCTTTCATGGTTTGACGCATTATTCACTACTATCAAGAATGACCTTAAAATTGGTGATACGTACAAAGCTGAAAAGCTTGCCGACCTTGGGCAGTATCTAGCTCAAGACTTCCATCATTATTCAGAAGATGATTTGGCTGGCCTGAAGAAAGAGTCGGAGGTGGAATTGTGAAAAATAGCTACCCATCGAAACAATACCGCCGTCATGCAAAGCGTAAAAGTTACTTCAAAAAGTACCGCTCTACTCGCCAGCCTTATAAACAAAACCTTAAACAAATAAACCAGCAGGGAGGGAGCAGTGACTACCCTACTGCATAAAACGAACAGTCGCAAAAAAGCCCGGGCAATTAGCTCAGGCTCTTTAGAAATCATAAGTAGTTTTGTACTAAGCACGCGGCAAGTGCTGGCAGGTAACTCTCTACGGCTAATACTAATACTAATACTAATACACCGTAAGTGTAATATTAACACAACCACTAGTCGCAAGTCGGTCAAACGAGCGCTTAGAACTATCGATATAGGAGGTGCGCAATGCATTATTACCAGCACCACGTAAGCGATTTCAATAATGCCACACGCTACCTATCTCGTCTTGAGCGTTCTATTTATCGTGACTTACTTGATATGTATTACGAGCAGGAAAGTGCCATTGACGGTACTGATATGCAGAGCCTTGAACGTCGGTTGCTTGCGCGCTCAACGGATGAGCAACAGGCGTTAGTTTTCGTTCTAACGGAATTCTTCGAGAATCAAAATGGATTTTATTTTAATAACCGATGCGAGTCTGAAATCAAAAAATATCAAGACAAATTGGAAACAGCAATTAAAGCAGGCAAAGCAAGTGCTGAAGCTAGACGTAAAAAAGCAAGGAAGAAACAACGTGTAGAGCCTGATAGCGCAAGCGATATAGCAGAATTTAACGGGCGTTCAACGGACGTTAAGCAAGCGTTGAACGATGGTACAACCAACCAAGAACCATTAACCAATAACCAAGAACCATTAACCAATACTAATGATGATGGTGAAAAAGCCCTGAACATTCCTTTTGATGTCTTCTGGAAGACCTATGCCAAGTCGGTAGCTAAGGATAAATGCGAAGTTAAGTGGGAATTTCTTAGTGACAAGGTACGTGAGCAGGTTATGCAGCACTTGCCAGCATACGTTGCTTCAACACCAATTAAGAAGTTTCGCAAAGACCCGATGACTTATCTGAACAAAAAAGGCTGGCTAGACGACATTATTGTTGACGAATCAAGCAGCAATCAGCAGCCGATGCCGTCCTACAGCAATATGAATGTAAATGCCAAGTATGAAGATCCAGATTACGACCCTTTGGATGGACTATCTTGCAGAACAGGAATGCCTAATGAAAGTTATTAAAGAATTATCACGGATTGATTTAGGAACGACGGTTATGCGTGAGGTATTGACTGACTGTGATGTTCACGGTCAAGCGGCTCATAGGGATATAGCGGGCAAGATTAACTGCTGCCAGTGTAACGAAGAAAAGCGCGTACGTGACAACGAAGAGCGCCTTAAAACAGACCGCGGCATCATGAG
>CAXBIM010000094.1:0-2812 GCA_963975785.1 uncultured Methylophaga sp. | reverse complement strand
CGTATAGCGCATACTTCTTAGAGTTTGAGTTTTTGCGATTATCCTTGAGCCTGAACCACAAGCTGGATCACAGATTTCATCACCCTCAACAGGCTCAAGGATAATCGCTAGCAAATTCGATACTTCGGGCGGCGTATAGAACTCACCAGCCGTCGCGCCACTACTTGCCGCAAAGTGCTTGATTAAGTACTCGTACGCATTGCCAATCACATCGAGGCTACCGACACGCTCGGCACTTAGATTCAGGATGTCTTTGCCAAAGTCTTCTAATAAGTGGCGTAGTAGCTCGTTCTTTTGCTTTTCTTGACCCAGTTTATCAGTGTTAAAACTGATATCTTGGAAGACGTTTTTGAGCTTAGTACCGTTGGCTTCTTCGATAGCGTGTAGCGCCTCGTCAATACGTTGACCGTTGCCCGGCTGATGACGCTGCTCATACAAGTCCCAAAAGCTTGCGCCTTCAGGCAAGACAAAGCGCTGCTTGGACATCATGGCATGGATCAGCTCTGGGTTGTCGCCAAACTGCTCAACCAGCTTGATGTACTCATCACGGTAAACGTCAGACAGATACTTTAGGAACAGCATGGTTAAGATAAAGTCTTTATAGGTATCGGCGCTGATGACTCCTCGGAAAGTATCACAGGCGTTCCATACGGCTTTATTGATATCGTCTTGATTGATTTTGCTAATATTATTAGTGGTACTGGCAGGCATTTATTAGTCCTAGATACTTTGGAAGGTTACGAGTTTTTATAGTAAACAATGATGGTTCGATTAACTCGTTTCGCTTGGAAGTATAGCGCACATTACTGTTTCGAATAAGGTGTAATGTATTGCCGTTAGTTGGTCTAAGAATATACTAAGTCGGCTCTAAATAAAAAAATAGCGCCCAAAATAGGCGCTATTTTTTACTACTCTGAATAATGATTTTCAACGATAATATAGATAGAGTGCATTGGCAAAATAGTTCATTGTTCTCATATATCTCGAATACCGTTTGCTATTTTAATCATGAGCGGCTTGCCACGCACCCATTGAACCTAGGTAGATATCAATATGCTCAAAACCACGACTGGCAAGCCATCCTGCCGCTATCGTCGCTCGTGCACCGCTGGCGCACATCAACGTATAGTGGCGACTTGAGTCAAGCTCATGCCAACGCTCGTTAAGATGTCCGACATAGATGTGCTGTGACCCTTCAATTGCATTGGCATTCCTCTCATCGATATCGCGTACATCGAGCAGTGTCCAATTTTGAGCATTATTAAGACGATCTTCTACTTCATGTGTATCAACCATAGGGGTTTGTTGCATTTGCTCCCCTTTAGCAGCAGGAACGACACCCACATAGCCACCCACTACATTGTCGAGAGCAATTCGTACCAGATGCGCCATCGCAGTAGCAAGCTGCTCTTCATCAGACGCAATCAATGCCAAACTTTGTCCTTCTTCAATAAACCACCCAGCAAACGCAGGAAGCATGTTTACGGGTAGACTCATAGACCCATGCAGGTGACCTGAGGCATAAGCCATTGGTTCACGAATATCGATAAGATGATCGGCACCGCAGCTATTGAGTTGATCAAGCGAAAGATTACGAGGGCGCATAACGACTGGTGGGGCTTCACCACCTTCCATATTCAGTCGCTCCATTAACCTAAAGTAAGGGGGTTGGTAATGGTTTTCGCTCACTTTAAAATCAATAAAGTCATCACGGTCTGTGATTTGTAAACGCGGATTGTTCAACCTTTCGTGGCCGACGGTAGAGAATTCACGCTCTGCCATCCCTGAGCCACAGACTGACCCAGCACCGTGAGCAGGATAAATAATGGCTTGATCGCCGAGCGCTAGAATATCTTGTAGTGAGTCATAAAGCAGACCTGCCACTTCTTTACGGCGATCAGGATAGAAGTCAGTACGCCCAACATCTCCCACAAATAGCGCGTCGCCAGTAAAAACACCAACCGCTTTTTCTGGGTAGGCGGTATCAAAAAGAGCATAGGCAAGGTGATCATCAGTATGGCCGGGCGTTTCTAGTACGCGAATTTCAAGTTGACCAATAGTAAAGCAATCACCATTACGCGCCGTCTTAGCATAGACAATTGGTCGCTCTGGATTGGGGCCATGTAATACAGTGGCTCCTGTCATTTCTGACAAAATTGGTGCACCAGAGACCAAGTCTTCATTACGATGAGTCTCAAAAATATGAGTGATCCGAAGTCCTGCTGCGCGTGCCTTTTCTACATATATCGCACAGTCACGACGCGGGTCTATCACCGCAGCCTGACCACCAGAACCCACTAAATAAGATAGGTGTGAAAGCCCAGGTGTTTTAATCTTTTCCAAAAGCATCATTGTATCCTTATTATTATAATTTAAACCAGACGGCTGCTTTCAATAGTGAGCTATCATTAATTAGCTAAATATCAAAGAGCTATGTGAACTTGTTAAAAGTACCATACTATTTTAACGGTTATCAATATACAATAACATATATTAACTTGGTTGCTTTTATCAAAAGCAACATGCTTTATCTTTGAGACTTCGATACCTTTTGCTAGGAACAGTTTTTTAATGGTAATATGCACTTGAAATTAAATTTTCAAACTAGAAACATCTTGTTACAAATAAAAGGAAAGAAAATTCCGTTACATTTCTTACATCCAATACTTGAAAGGTGTTGGTCTAATAGCTGGTCTATAACGATTGTATAGAATATAAATATTAATAAAATCAATTGCTTATATATAAAGTTTGACTTCCTCCTTCACCGCCAATCTTATTCTGCTTAAGTAAAACCTCAGCTTTTCTATCT
>CAXBIM010000093.1:0-3012 GCA_963975785.1 uncultured Methylophaga sp. | reverse complement strand
ATCTGCTATTATTACGGATGACAACGGGAATAGTATTAAAGTTGGTACAAGCAGCTTTGATACTCAGTTTTTCATAGATGATGGTGGTACGTAATATGGCATTAGAAACTCATAACAGGTGGACTGTAACAGGTTTCGTGATGAAGCCTCGCTCAGACGGGAGAAAAATGAAGTACGCTAAATGTTTGTGCGAGTGTGGCACTGAAAAGGATGTAGCCTACAAGGATGTGAAAGCTGGGCGGTCTAAGTCCTGTGGGTGTTTACAAAAGGAAAAGGCAAAATCTAACAAGCCTAATGCCACTCATGGTATGTATGGAACTAAGGTTTACCGAATTTGGAGAGGAATGAAAACCAGATGCAATAACCCTAATGTCGTTGAGTACCCTGATTATGGTGGAAGAGGTATTAAGGTCTGCTCTGAGTGGGAAACTTTTGAAGGGTTCTACTCTAGTATGGGTGATGTTCCGAATGGAGATTTTACGTTAGAGCGTAATGACAACGATAAGGGCTACAGTATCCACAACTGTCGCTGGGTGGATAGAAAAACCCAAGCTAATAATAGGCGCAACAATACCTGTTATGAAATCGGGGGAACTACCAAAACTGTTGCGGAGTGGTGCGAACAGCATAACCAACCTGTGAACAGGGTTTACTCAAGACTTAAGTACGGGTGGGATATAATGGACGCACTATTACTACCTAAAATCACTACAGGGAATGCCCATGAAAGTACTGCATAAAACTGCTTCATTTGATACTCAATATTTTATTGCAGAGGAATAATCATGGACTTGTCATATTTTGAAACCGTAAATGAAGATGGTGAAGTAAGCTATATTCGCCCTGAAACAAAATCTATGACTGATTTAGAGCGAGTTATTGCTTTAGGTAAGCCATCGGATGTTATTGATAAGTTTGTTGCGCTGTACCTTTCTTGTCTGCAATGGGATTGGTTTGAATTATATCAGTCTTACTTAATTGAGCTTGATGAAGTTAATGCGCATAACGAAAACCCACCAGTAATCAATATTGATGAGTATTTCGTAAAAACTTATGCAGAACAAAAAGAATTACCTATAGAGCCCATTCGCCCTGATATATTAACTATTGATAGTTTTAAGGAATTAAACCCTGACTTACTTAATGGTTACATGAAAGAGCAAGGGGCTGAAATAAATGGCGTTATCGTTAGCCTTAATGAGAATAACCAAAACGGCATAGCTGCGGTATTAACAGGGTTAAACTTGGCAAGTGAGGTTGGTGCAAATATGTTTCCGATTTCATTCAAAGCCGAATCGAACAGTGGGATTATATCAATACCGTTTGAAACTTTAGAAGAATTCAAAGGCTTTGCACTTCAGTTCATGGGTGCAAGACAGGCGTTTTTTAAATAAGAGGTTTTTATGTGGTCATTGATAGCAAGTAGTTTAGGTAAAATTTTTACAAGCTGGGTAGATTTAAAGAAATCCAAGAATGAAGCTGAAGCCGCTTATCACATGAAATCACTGACAGGTGAGCAAGATTGGGATTTAGAGGCACAAAAACAAGCGCAGTATTCATGGAAAGATGAGTTTATAACTGTGATATGGTTTGCGCCCTTGATCATGGCATGGTTTGATCCAGAAAAAGCTTTAGCATGGATTGAGTTTGTTTCTGAACTGCCTTACTGGTATCAGATCGGCATGTTCGGGATTATTGCCGCAAGTTTTGGTTTGCGTTGGTATTTCAAGTCGCAAGGATTCAAGATAAACAAGTCAAGATCTGGCAGCTAACCTTCTACACTTCCTAGTTCTACAGCGAGGCTTGCATAATATGTGAGCCTTATTTTTTGCATGAAACCATTAATTACACTCGGCACACTTTCTTAATACTGCCCCACAATACGCACACTCGCCATTAGTTGTAACGTGTCGCTAATGGGGAGCGTAATTGCTCCCCTTTTTCTATCGTACTATTTCAATATGCCCACCATCATAAAGCTTAGTAAAATGACCGCCCCATCGAATTTTTAACCCTAATTCCATTGCTGCCTCATAGTAGCAAGATGCAATAAGTGCAAATGCATCCTTATTATCCCAATCAGCTTTGCCATCAATGTACGGAACAAAATCAGTAGCATCACCAGACTGATGTATTGACTTATTGAAATACCCATCTGCATAAGTAACAATTAAACTAGCGTACATTTCTCTGCCAGTATCATCGCGCCCTTTTCGCCAAAGCTCGTGTTGCTCTTTATCTGTTCGCAATACAGATACAATTGACCAATCAGGCGTTGGCTCCTTTCTTTTATTTGCTATCGACATGGCTTTGATATTTAATTTTTGCATGTCAGAAGTGCCTGTCAGTATGCGTTCCATACTTCTTTGTCCGTAGTGATTATTATTAGACATAGTGCCTCCTAATTTTAAAAGCTTAATTAATCTGGTCTAATGTGTGAAAGCGTGCATTTTGCTCGTGTACACTGTGTTAGCGAGATTTACCCAAAGGCAGTGTCAATATCCGATAAATCCTTCTGGTGCAAATTATCTTTCAATAAATACCCCTCTAACATCCATATTTTATTTCGCGCATTTTCAAAAGCGATCTTCTCACCAATTTCAGCGTTAAAATTTTCAGGACTTGCACATGCGCTTTCACCGCTTACAGTAAATCCGTTTTCTAAAGTTAGGCAGCAAACAGTTAAACAACTACCATCAAAAACATGGAATGCCTTACCTTTTATTTTACTATCAATTAAATCAGGTGTTAATCGCGGTGCGTTTAAGTTTTTATCTTGTATTTCTTTTTCAATAGATTGTTCAGTCATTTTATTTTTACCTTTTAGTTTTGGTGTTAGCAAATCTCGCTAACAACGCATTCAAACGGGATAAAAACAGTTTGCTGCGCGTTGCTAGTTTTGTTAAATAATTAATCTCTGTGTGTAATTCGTTTTTACCCTTTAATGCTAAGGTTAGTTTGCTTTAATATTAGGTAGTGTCTCTATCCATTCAAAAACGTCTTGAGAATTAT
>CAXBIM010000092.1:0-3093 GCA_963975785.1 uncultured Methylophaga sp. | reverse complement strand
AAGGGTAAGCCGCACAACAGCATTATTAGATCACTGGCATTTAAATGGATAAGGAGCGTATTTAGGTGTTAGAAAGGGACTGGCAAATATTTTATGCCTGTCCTTTTATTTTTTTGGAAAACGCTACGATGAATCAACGTATTTAGCTGCCTTAAAACGAAGATGCTCACCACTTTTAAGGTTTGCGCTTGAAAGTAAGTTTTAATACTTGCTGTCCACCTCAGGGCGTATTGCTATATTTTTATGCCTCTGCAAAATTTACAAAGCGAACATTGGTTAAATTTATTTTCTGTTTAGCATGCCAAAGATCGTAGTTATCTTGCATTGATAGCCAACTCTCAGGAGTTCTGCCAATTGCTTTAGATAAGCGAAGTGCCATTTCAGGTGAGATAGCGCTTTGACCTTTTAGAACTCTATTTAAAGTAGACGATGCAACATCTAACTGTTTAGCTAAATAACGACAGCTAAAGCCAGAAGGCTCCAAATAAACGTCATAAATAAACTCTCCTGGATGTGGCGGATTATGATGCATACTCATTAGTGATAGTCCTCATAGTTGAGAATGTAAGCATTACCATCGATAAACTCGAAAGTAATGCGCCAATTACCATTTACAGTAATAGACCAAACCCCGTCACGACTCCCTTTTAATAGATGTAACTTAAAACCGGGTAAATTGATATCATCAATTTCCTGTGCGGTATCTATTGCGGCAAGTTGCATACGTAATTTACGTTGATGCTTTGCCTGAATACCGGAGACGCTGCCAGTTTGGAAGTATTTTTTAAGACCTTTGTGCTTAAAAGATTTAATCATGCAACAAGTGTAGCGTGATGCGCATCAGTTGTCGATGGGAATATCATATCAAGCGTAGGCTAAAGACGAACTAGCTGATACGACACTCTTATCTAGTAGCCAATACTTATCAGCTAACGGTAGATTTAGATCATTGGATCTGCCGAAGGATAAGAATGTGCTACTGGCGACAATAGCGTAAACCACGCACTAAAGTACGCAGTTTAAAACTGGGTGTCAGCGAACGACTCGCCATAGCATGTGGTATCTCCAGCAAGGTGCCTTGTCGAAGCTCAAAAACAAAAGGAATTAACATTGCGCTAGGCAATGACTATTTAGCGTCACAAAGTTTAGTGTCATTGAGAGATATTTGGATCAATATTCATTACGGGAGATGAACCGCCCATTGCGGACCCGCATGATGGGTGGTGTGGGGGCTGGAGGTTAGATACCTCCGGCTACCAGATTATATGCAAATGACTCTATATTGGTTTTATCATATGAACGATTTCAGGTTTAAACCCTATATTTTGGTAAAAACTGTCTGCCTTTTTATTATTAGCAAATACCTCTAGATGTAGCAACCTACAACCTAAGCTTTTAGCCCATTTTTCACCATGTTCAATTAAAAGTTTACCTAATCCCAAACCTTGTGATTTAGGTGAAACAGCAAGAAGCGGTATAGTTCCACAAGTCTCACCTGAAATACTATCTTCATGTGTTCGTACATGAATAAACCCTAATGAAATATTATTAATTTCAGCGATAAATGTGATATTTGGTTTAACGGTTTCAGTAAGCATTTCCGATATGTAATCATCTTGCATTTTTTGAATGACACCATCAGTATGCCAATCTAATTGAGCCATTTCAGCTAGATAAGGTGAAAACTCAAAAATAAATGAGTGATCATTTTTTTGTGCCTCCCTAATTACAACTAAACCTTCCATATTACCCTTTGAATATTAAGCATAAATTATAATTGCATATAACGCCGCCAGCGTCAGCGAGTACAGTCAGCTTGCTGGCGTTTGTGATTGGTCTTGTTATATTTTCATTCGAACTAAAGGTGCTCGCTCACCCATGTAAATACTGACAGGAACAAGCAAACGCTGCTCATCCTCCTCTCGAAGTTCATAATAATCTTCGGTACATTCAAATGAAAATGAGTTATTTTCCCGAAGGACTAATTTTCGGGTGACATCATTGCCGGTTTTCGCACTGAGTTGTCCATCATTGAATGTAACAGTTATAACCGTATCGTCTGCACCTTTGTATGTGCCAATCAGAGCTTTAGCTTGCTCTGTAATGTTTTTATGAGCAATTGCTGCTGGTGAAAGGTTAAGTTGCCTTGCAACCATATTTAACAAAGCTGGGCCTGGGTGAACAGAGTCATTGTTGCCGAATACTGTGCCAAGTAAATCATGCGAGGGAAAATAGACTGACCATGCCACAAAACCTGGCACTTGCCCTTGATGACTGTACGACGGCTGGCCACTTATAGGGTATACATCAGTACCAAATCCATAATTGACTGATTCACCGTTGTTTAATTTTGCTCTGGTTACCATCAGCTGATAATTTTCAGCCGAAATTACCTTCCCGGAACTTAAACCGTGATGCCACAGACTCATGTCGTCAAGAGTAGATGCTATCGCACCCGCCGCATAAATCCAACTGCGGTCAACAGTTTCGGGAGCCAAATACACGTTAGGCACGTCTTTATTTGCGGTATAGCCTTTAACAATTTGCTTTGAACTTACCCCTTTAGTCACAACAAACGAATTCTTCATGCCTAAAGGAGAAAAAATATTCCGCTGCAAATACTCGCTATATGTCAGACCAGAAGCGTCTTCAATCACCTTTCCCAACAAAATATATCCGGTATTTGAATACGCATAATCAACACCAGGCTTTGTCAGCACTGGCATTCTACTCACCACATTGATCACTTCATCAATGGTGGCGTACTTGTCCCACCGCTGCCTACTCCCTGCATCCGAGTTATAATTTGGCAGCCCAGAAGTATGACTTAGAACACTTTCAATCGTTAGCTTTGCGTACTCAACTGGAAGATCTGTAATAAAATCATCCAGAGTATTTCTTAAGGATAACTTATTATTTTCAGCGAGTTGAAGTATCGCTGCGGCAGTAAACTGCTTTGAAATTGAGCCAATCTGAAAAGTGTGATCAACCTTTAATGGTTCGCGAGTGCTTATGTCTGCAACACCAAGAGCGCCTTTGAAAACATGCTTTCCAAATTGTTCGATGCTTACTGCAAGTCCCGGTTTATCCGAT
>CAXBIM010000091.1:0-3343 GCA_963975785.1 uncultured Methylophaga sp. | reverse complement strand
TTATAATGCGCTCACAGCTTTAGATTTGCTGAATTAAATCTAGTTATCGTTACACTACGAGGAATAAAAAGTGAGTATATCTTTAGAAGAGTTGAAAGCAGAAAACGAAGCGGGTGAGATTAATTCAGAAAGCAATCAAGACATGAATGAGCAGGACGCTTTAGATGTTGAGAATGTTGAAGATGATATTGAAACCAGATCGGACGATTTATCTGATACTGACATCGTGGACGAGTCAGAAGAAAGTGAAGAGTTAGAAGGCTGGCAACAAACCGATGACGATACATCGGAAAGTGATCAAAGTGGATTTAAGCCTAATGCAGAGGCCGCCAAAAAGCGCAAACAAAACAAAGCGTTACGCGGTACTGTAAAAGAGCGAGATTCCGAAATTGAACTATTGCGCAAAGAAATGGCAGAGTTAAAAGCTGGTAATGCTACGGCTGCAATTAGTTCAGCGCCACAATTAGAGCCTAGACCAAAAATCGAGGACTTTGATTATGACGAGGAACGATTCCAGGACGCTTCGGACGATTGGCATGATAAACGTATTGAGCAGAAATTTAGCTCTTTAAGTGCGTCAACTAATCAGAAACAAGCACAAGAGCAGGCACAAGCCAAAGCTATGCAAGATCAGCAAAATAGTATCAACGATCATTACGCAAGAGCTGAAAAATTAGTTGAGCAGGGGAAAGTAAGCAAAGATGATTACCGCAACGCTGATACAAATGTAAGGCGCGCGCTAGAGTCTGTTTTTCCTAACGCAGGTGATAAAACAGCTGATGCAATTATTTCAACGCTTAACTCATTAGGTGAAGGCAGTGAGAAAGTAATGTACCAGCTAGGCCGCAATAATAATCGTTTAAATGAGATTATTGGTGTTGCTCAGTCTGACCCGTCAGGTTTAAAACTGATGGCTCATTTAGGTAAATTACATTCTGATGTGCAAGACCCTAAAAAACGTAGAACCAACGCACCTAAACCTACCAGTAAATTAACTGGTGATGCGGCGGCCTCGTCTAACCACGGGACATTGTTTAAAAGATGGTCTAAGGCAACTCATCCGCAAGACAGGGTTGATTTGAAGGCAAAAGCTAAGGCAGCTGGGGAAGATGTTTCAAGTTGGAAATGGTAACTTAATTTAATTCAATAAAAAGGTAAATAACATGTCAGAAACAGGAAAAATTGCTGTAGTAATCTTAGAGAACGCAGTGGAAACATACGAAGCACAAACGCAATTAGCTAATCGCATTAGTGTATTTAAACCGAACTCAGCTGAAATGCAAAATGCTGGCAATGTTATGTACCGTACAGTACAGCAACACGCTCCAGTAATCGAAGGCTGGGATATGAACGGTAAGTTCACTGATATTATCGAAGAGACTTGCCCGATTATGTTAGGCGAGCCTGTGAATGATGCAGTTAGTCAGCGCGTTGATGATATGCGTGATATGGGTTTTTGGACTCGCCGTGGTATTGAGTCTGGTCGCCGTCAAGTGTCAGAACTTAATAAGCGTATTGCTCAATTAGTTGTAGATACCGGCTCTTTATACTATCGCTCAAATACGGTTTCAGGTTTTGATTTTATTTCAGAAGCTCAAACAATTAAAAACGAACGTCAATCAAGTGATGATGATTGGACGATGCTGTTAAATGATCGCTCAACTCAAAAGTATTCTTCTGATTTAGCTGGTCGCCAAACTTTGCAAGGTCGCCCTGAGTCTGAAGCATGGGCTAAAGGTCAAATTGGTTCTAATGTTGCTGGTTTTGATGTTTTCACTGGTTCTTTCTTGCCTAAATTGGCTGGTGGTGCAATTACTGCAACTACTACTACTGCTGCTTTAAGCTTCAAGCCAACTGGCGGTACTGTTGATGCAGCCTCTGGTGTTGTAACTAATACCGATTACCGTAAAGCAACTATCCCAGTAGTAGCAAGTGCTGCTTATTCTGTTGGTATGAAAGTGACAATTGGTGATCTAAAAGCTGTTGGTTTGGCTGATAAGACAATCACTGATCAGGCTATGACTTTCACTATCGCTGCTATTCCTGATAGCACTTCAGTTGTTGTTTATCCTAAGCCTATCGCTTTAGATGACGCAGCGTTAAGTACGCTTGAAAAAGCTTATGCAAACGTAGATACAACTATTACCTCTGGTGATGCTGTAAATGTTGTTAACCTTGATGCAAACGCGCAAACCAATATTTTTTGGGCTAAAGACTCAATTGAAGTAATTGGTGGCGAGATTCCTGCTAACTTATTAAAAGAGTTTGACGGCAAGAAAGTGATTACAAAAGCCATGTCAAATGGTCAAGTGATGTACTGTGTTTACGATGGCAATATCGTTGATATGACTTTGCGTTATCGTTTATTCACTTGGTACGGTTTAGCGAACTTAAACCCAATGGCAAACGGTGTAGCTGTTAGTTATTCTTAAACCTTGGTGATATAATAAAGGGGTGGCGTTTTTGCTGCCCTTTTTTTTGGAGAAAAATTATGAGTGCTGTTTTGTATAAAAAGAATGACAAAGGCGAGATAGTCGGTGAGTGGTTCGACCCGTCAAGAGTTGGTCATTTATTGACACAGGGTTTTAAATCTACAAAAGAAGAATTTGAAAAAAAAGAAGTCAAAAAACAACCAGCTAAAAAATAAGGTTTAATCGATGTCGAAATCCAAGATTGAAACAGTAAATCAGGCTTTTCAGATTCTTCGGATTTCTGGATTGACTGTAAAAGCAGTACCCGAAGAAAACGCAATAGGTATCGATGAGCTTGAGGGTATGATGAATGAATTTCAGGCTCGTAATATTTGTTCGAGTTATAATTTCGAGTCTGAGCCATTGCAAAATTCAGATGCTAATATTGAGCTAGCTTATCAAAAAGCGGTTGAATATAGTTTAGCGGTTAGGCTGTCCACGTATTTCGGACGAGAGCCAACCCAAGGCATGATAAGGACAGCAACGGCATCCCTTTCAACATGGTCAGCAGCAAGTAGTAAAACAAGGCAGATTAAAAACCCCAATAGAATGCCTAGGGGCTCAGGTTCAAACTGGGGCGCTAGAACTTTTTCGCGTTACTATCGAGAAGAAAGCGCGGCACCTGACAAGTGCTCAACTAAATTACTCAAGGTTAATGAGATCAATAACTTTGAGTATGATTTTAGCCAGTATTTATATGCTGATGAGACTATTTTAAGCTATACAACCAAAATCAGTGACGGCGTTAGCTTATTGTCCAGTTCAATCCAAGATAGTAAAGTAATAATGAGCGTCAAGGGTGTTAAATCAGGCGCTCAATCGATATTAATAACAATCACAACAAGCACGGGGCGCGTCAATCCTGAAAATGT
>CAXBIM010000090.1:0-3630 GCA_963975785.1 uncultured Methylophaga sp. | reverse complement strand
CGGCAGCAGGCCGAGTAGGGCATTGGCTGTGAGGGTTTTGCCACAACCGGACTCCCCAACTAACGCAGTTGTACTGCCTGCTGTTAAGTCCAAACTGACCTCATCTACAGCCTTAACCTGCCCAACCGTGCGCTTTAGCAAGCCTTTCTTGATCGGAAAATGAACTTTTAGTTGATTAACCGTTAACGATGAATGGTTTACCGCATCTTCATTTGAAGGAGCCAATGTAGTCCCTAGTTTCTCAACCAGTTCAAGCTCGCCTACTCTTATACACCTTACTTGATGTGTATTAGATACCTCTGTCCATTCAACCTTAGTCGAATCTACACAAGACGACTGTTTAAAATCACAACGATCTGCAAACCGGCAGCCAACAAATGGCTGCGATAGCTTAGGAACTGTGCCTTGCGCTTTTCCATTTTAGGAACAGCATCAAATAAACGCTGACTATAAGGATGTACTGGCTTTTTAAAAAAGTCATCTCGCGATGCCATTTCAACTAACTGCCCTGCATACATCACCGCAACTTTGTCAGCCATATCAGACACAATTCCCAAATCATGCGTGATAATCCATAACGACATCCCCATTTCTCGCTGCAATTCTTTAAGCAACTGTAGAATTTGCGTTTGGATAGTTACATCTAGCGCTGTTGTCGGCTCATCGGCAATCAATAAATCAGGCTCATTTGCTAACGCAATGGCAATCATCACTCGCTGTCTCATTCCTCCGGATAATTGATGGGGGTAATCAGCATAACGTTCATCTGCATCCGGTATGCCGACTTGTTCAATCAATCCTATGACACGTTTTCTTACATCCTCAGCGGCTTGCTTCTTATGTACTAAAACTGCTTCTGCAATCTGCTCCCCAATACTTAGCACTGGGTTCAAAGATGTCATTGGATCTTGAAATATCATCGATATACGCGCTCCACGTACCTGACGCATATCTTTTTCTGCCATCCGTAATAGATCGACGCCCCGATATAGTACCTTTCCTGCTGTTATTTGCGCGTTATTAGACAACAGCCTCATTACTGATAAAGCAGTCACTGACTTGCCACAACCCGACTCACCAACCAGTGCAAAGGTCTCCCCTTCAGCAATGTCAAAACTTACACCATCAACCGCTTTAACCGTTTCAGACGGTTGATTAAATTGAGTCATCAGTCCGTCAACGGACAGTATCGGTGCGCGCATCTTAATTAAGCTTTCAGTAGATCAACCACAGCATCTAAACCACGATGGTTTAATTGAATATCTGTTTGAGCCTGAACGGTTGGTTTTGCATGATAAGCCACGCTTAAACCAGCACAATTCATCATCAACAAATCATTGGCGCCATCACCCATTGCTATCACTTGATGCTGCGCTAACCCCAATTCCTTAGACAACGCTAATAACAAATCTGCTTTTGATTGTGCGCCAACAATATCACCCTCCACTGCACCGGTTAGGCAACCATCAGCAACTTCCAAGGTATTAGCTAGTGTGTAATCTAGGTTTAATCTGTTTTTTAATTTTTCAGTAAAAAAAGTAAAACCACCTGACACTAGGGCCAACTTTATCTTTGACTGCTTTAAATAATCATTAAGTTTCTCTGCACCCGGGTTTAGCTTTAACCGTTCATCATAGACACGCTGCAACTCCCCGACAGGTAACCCTTTCAATAACGCAACTCGTTGAGTCAACGACTCTTCAAAATTTAACTCACCACGCATCGCAGCTTCTGTAATACTCGACACTTTTGGCTTGATACCTAACATATCAGCAATTTCATCAATACATTCAATAGAAATTAATGTTGAGTCCATATCAGTGACTATTAAGCGTACTTGCTGTCCATCGAAATGATCTGGTAACCGACTTACATCGCAGTTTAATGCCTGGCGTACTGCTGAAAGCTCAACAAGCTGTGGACTCGTTAAGCTATAAAACCCATCGTTAGGTTCGGCTTTTGTATCAAAAACCTTACTGATATAAGAAAGGTCTTGATCAGAAAAAAGAGCATCATGGAAAATATATTTATTCATTATTCAATACGTTACAAATTTAATTTAAGTTAATCTACGCTTTCAATTATATTGATCTTGGGTCAAAAGCATCCCGTACGACATCCGCAAATAAATTAGCCGCTAACACCAAGGTAAACATAAAAATAAACGCCGCGGTTAAAGACCACCAAACAATCGGCTCACGCGCCATTTCTAACCGCGATGTATTAATCATATTGCCCCAGCTGTAGGTTGATGGATCAACACCTATATTTATATAAGACAGAACCGCTTCGGCCAGCACTAATCCACTAAAATCGAGCACAATAGTAATCATCACTAAATGCATGACATTAGGCAGCACATGCCGCTTCAACAATTGAAACTTCCCAACACCTAATGCTCGGGCAGCAACAACATAGTCCATTTCGCGAATTTTCAAGGTTTCCGCACGTAATAGTCGACAAAGCCCTGTCCAACTCGTAATACCTAAAATCATACACAGCAGCAAGAGCCGCATATCCGCTCTGTCTTCAACTGTGGTAAATAATTCAGGGTTATTTGCCATATAAACCTGCGCCATTAAGATAGCTGCAGCTATCAGTAACACACTAGGAATGGAGTTTAGGGTGGTATAGAGGTATTGAATAATATCGTCTATCCAACCGCGAAAAAACCCAGCGGTTAAGCCAAAAGTAATCGCTATAGGCAACATAACAATGGTTGTCAGTGCACCAATAACCAAGCCCGTACGAATACTTTTTATCGCTTGATAAAGCACATCTTCGCCCACCTTGTCTGTACCTAAAACATGGTAATGAGGTGCTAACATTGTTAAAACAGACACTAAGAAAAATATAACCAATAACGTTAAGAGACAACTCCTGAGGCCATTAGAGCCAGTAAATAATGCACGTTTACTTATCAGCTTAAGAATAGCTATTAAGAGGAACCAGACCAAAGCCCCCATTGCTAGTCCTTGTAAGGTTTTAACCAAGATATCTTTTTGCTTATTAGATGGTTTAGCTAAATGCGCCCCTCCATGAAGCAACGGAGGGTAAACCCAGCGAGTAACACCGCTTGCATCGACACGCATTTCTTTAGCATAGGCCAAATGTGCAAAAGGCTTAGAGTACGTTTTCTCTACCTTTGTGCGCAAAGGCGTCAATATGATATCCAACACACTGACGACTTCTGCATGTTCATTTATTTGTCCATTCGCTAATGTTTCATGATGCTCAAGCCGAATAGAATCTAACGTACCAATCAATAAAAACGCCAATAAAACGGTTAGTGATATAACGCCAACCGAGTTGTTCATTACTTTTAACCAAGGCCGGCGTAAATGTTCTTTTTTTCGAGAATAGCAAACAGCCCATACCCCACTGATCAGGCCAATAATGTATAAAAATGAACCAAGAAACACCATTGAACGAACTATAGCAAAGTCTTGACTACTGATCGCGTCAATGGTGTAACTGCCTAAACCCGGTATTCCAAAAAACGATTCGGTAATCAAGCTCCCCATAAAGAGCAAGGGTAATATCACAACAATACCGGTTAGAATTGGAATCATGGCATTTTTAAGCACATGTTTAAATAATACTTCGATATCAGACAGCCCCTTTGCTTTT
>CAXBIM010000089.1:0-3789 GCA_963975785.1 uncultured Methylophaga sp. | reverse complement strand
AGAGACATAATCATTAGCACTGAACTTAAGCTTACGTTGCCAAGTTAGTTGCATCATTTGCCACGTCTCTGAAACTTTTGAGCCTTCAACGAACCAATCATAGCTTATGGTGAGTTTGTCCCGTTCGGCCACAATAGGAACAACAGGTTCATCTAGCGCGAAATGATTGGCTTTATTGTACGCTCTTACCGCGTCTAAGAATCCTTGCCGTGCTACACGATAATTGTTAAAGGTTGTGAATGTATTTGAAAGCTGAGCGTCAATGGCATGATAATGCTCTGTTATATCGGTAGAATCGATTGGTTGATACTGCTGTAAATAAGCAGTCACTAAGTTTGCCGCTTTTTTCCTTAGTGCCTCTTTTTGCTGTTTTTTTTTGGCTTGTCTGAGCTTATGCCCAGCGAGCGTTATTGGCTTAGCCATAAAGTGTTACCTCCACTTGCGTCAATTGCAGCTCTTGAGCCACCTCATCTAAATGCGCTGCCAATGTCGATTTATATGGCATAATTGACGATGATGACATAGGATGAAACACCTCTTGATCCGCATGTTCATGACCGAATAAAGCGCAGATATAAACTTCATCAACTTTATTTGTGAGCATTGAACGCAGTTGATGGCGTAGCCAGTTATCTTGATGAGTTAAAAAATTGCCTAACAACCTCCTTATACGCCCTGGTGATATAGCGACAAACCCTTTAGGGTTGTAGCTAAATACTTGTAGTAGTGGTATTTGTGATTGTAAAATTTCTTCAATGGGCAACTGATGGTTTGGATATATAGGGTTATGCAGACTGGCAAATTGTTTTAGATATATCAGATAATTCTGCAGTGCTATTTTTAAAAAGTGGCTGATTGGAATAAGTCGCCCACCATCATCTCCTTTACGTATGGCTTTATCTGACACCCAATAAATATCATGCATAAAATTAAATTGATGCAGATAACCTGGCACATCGTTTACTGGCCTTATCCCCGTTTGTATTTGAATGATGTGCCACAGCCACAAACTATACGCATTAAACTGCTCGATATAAGTATCTCTGCCAATTTTTGCATCACGAATTAGACGGCCGTTGTAGTCTTGCACATGAGTATTTAAGTGGCTAAAAAATCTACTGCAAACTTTATCATCTAAAGCCATTTCACTACCGATATATTTTTTATTGATATTACTGGCGATGATTGGAATGTTTATAAAAAAGGTATCTTTATATCCTTGCCATAAATGATGGCTCTTTGGGTTTAATATCTTCAGGGATGCTTTGGCATTCTCGACTCTATAAAAATAGATATTAGTAAAGCTTTTAAAACAGCGGTCACTTAATACGTTAAGTGCTGATTGATAGGTACTCAGTAAAGAGGAAGTATCCATACTGGCATAATATAGCGCCGGCGAGTGTTCGACCTCTACCCCAGTTATCACGTCAGCATGCAAAGTTTCTTTTATCTCATGTTTGATGATGAATGCTAGAGCAGACTCAATATGTTGACTAGAAAAAGAGGACAATACCAAGTCACTTTTAAGCGTTTTTAATAGCTCGTCAATTGCGTCTTTTTTTACTTCAAACTTGTACTGCAGTATGGCTTGTATGGGGTGCGGTAGTGGCAGACTAAAATAATTACTATCACTTTTAATGTGGGGTTTTATCTTACCACGTCGATTTAGGGTGACATTAATCGTATTCTTGATAACTGTCTCGCCACTATCCTCTTCAATCA
This sequence comes from uncultured Methylophaga sp., assembly GCA_963975785.1. Lineage (GTDB taxonomy): Bacteria > Pseudomonadota > Gammaproteobacteria > Nitrosococcales > Methylophagaceae. The sequence goes on along the minus strand of CAXBIM010000089.1, from coordinate 2,067 downwards.
AAAATTGTCTTTGGCTTTTATTGGTGCTGATCTCTGAAGCTATGACGTTGATTTGTCTGCCTGATAATAAAGACAATAATAATACCGTAGCAACTTGACGCTCTGATAGGTCGCCCTTGATCACCACATCCCACAATTTTTTGAATAAAAGCTGGTAACTAAGTATAGGAAGCACTCGAGTATTACTTGGCAACAAAAATTGATTGCGTTTACTATGCAAATAGTTGGTTTTTACCTGAAACTGCTGCAGCTGTGACGACTTAGCGGCTGCTCTAGGTGGCGCGTAATCATTGTCTAACAGTGCTGGTGGGTCATCATCTGCCACATTTTCTAGTTTGGCGACATTATTCTTATGATGCTGAGCAGCGATCCTAATCAGCCGAGTTGCTTCATCTGTATACCGAGCTGCTCTTGTATCATTTACGTTTTTCGGCTCACTATCCTGCCTACTTGCGCGGCTCTCTCTTTCAATAAACGCCTTATCTTTAATAGCGACTTCATAAGCCAGCCTTATCTCACCTATTTTTTTAGTGATATTATCAGTTTTAGCAGCAGCTTCTTTTTCTTCACGAGACTTACTATTTTCGTAAGCTTCAATGTCATTCAGGTTTTTGTAAGCATTATTAGATGAGGCATGGATTGTAATGAGCTGTTTTAAGATGTCTGCTTGAGGTGAGTGGGTATCCAACGCCATCCTAACCCTGACACCAAGCTTGCTGATTTTTTTATAGTGATTGTCATCACTCTGCGCGATCCGTAGCATTATTTGTAGATACTTACTCATAAACTGCCAGCATGCATCAGTGAATAATTTATCTTTATGATCAGTAGTAAACTGCGCCAGCATATAAGAAACTGCCCAAGTCTCTGTATTTTTATTCGTTTTTACCATAGCGATGATTGCTTGACAGTCCTCATCACTTAATAGAATTGGATCAGCAGATGAAGCAAACTCTTGCATATCAAGAAGGTACTTGGATGATAATGATATTAAATCAAAAACCAAAGCTTGTACTCGTTCAGCCAGAGGAGAATCATAAGGCACCATCTTTTTTATGACCAGATTGATGTCTTCTACTGAAATGTGCTTAAGGCGAACATCCTCATCATTTCTCATATAACCAACTTGTATCTTGCTCTAGTCCCAACTCTTTTATCTCATCTACTAATGATCTTTGTTGATACTCATATTGATGCTGATCGATGCCAGCAAAACGACAGTAATCTTCAACTCGCAAAACATCGCAATTCATCAACTCTCTCAATATGCTCTGGGCACAATGCTTTTTTAGGTGCTGCCATAACAGCACATGATTGACGTCTCGATAAAAACATAATGTCAACACCTCTGACCACGCCATTTTAACGATCTGCTGGTCATGACCTGCGATAATTATAAAAGGCTGCTTCAGCTTGGACTCTTCCTGAGAAATCTGCGACATTCGTTCGAAGCGATCAAAATATAGATAGTGATCTCTGTCACAAATTATTCGAACCAGTGGTTTATAGTATTTATCGACGTCACTAATTTTAATAGAAGACTTTTTGGAACGAAATTTTAGCCAAACATTATGTGCAGATACCGCACTAGGATGAACCATGATGTTGACCTTAGATGGGATCAAAAACTGATGACGCGCTGTATTTTTCGTTTTATCCTGCATACTCATAATCCTGACCTACGTTATATACGAAAAAAATCAGACCTTTCCTTGCAATGCTCATCCACTTTTTTGAGGCGACTCTAAAAAGTCGTCATGTGATTTTATAATCAAATTAACTATATAAATTCAGTTTGTACCAGCTACTCACTTCACTAGTGGGGGAGGTAAGAACTTACTATAGATAAGAAATAGTTAGGTGTCAATATCAATAAAAACACTGTGACCAAAATATTATTTATGTCCTAGTTGTATGGTATAATATAAAAAATTAATTTCAAATATAAAAAATAAATCTCTTCTGAATAAAGGGCTGCAGCTTAAAATAGATTAGTGTAAAATAGTTAGACACCCTTGCCAAGGTTGGGGTCGAGAGTTCGAATCTCTTTTCCCGCTCCAAATACTT
>CAXBIM010000088.1:0-4155 GCA_963975785.1 uncultured Methylophaga sp. | reverse complement strand
CCACTCGGCTTATTTGCTCAGAGATGACTTCTGTCGCTGCACGTTGTAAGGCTGGAATACTTGGGATGCCGTTCTTTTGATGAATCTGCCAGAGATGCCGAACGGGCTCCCAGAGCAACGCAGCAAATAAAAATGCAGGCGTAACAGGTTTACCTTCATCAATTCGCTTATCGGTATTTTCTAATGCTTTAATTAATAATGTTCTAGGAAAACCATCAACTTCAGTATGCAACATAGCGGCAGTCTGCGGGAATAAGATGTCAAATACCCCGTAGTGGCATAACAGCTCATGTGTCACAGCGGCATTGCCACTCAGATATAACTTTAATATTTCATCAAATAATCGTGCAGCAGGTATATCAGCTAATAAACTGGCTAATTCAGGAATTAAACGCTCAGTCTCGCCGTCTAGCTTCAAGCCTAATTTACCGACAAAACGTAAAGCACGTAAAATTCGGACTGGATCTTCCCGATAACGTGTTTCAACATCACCGATCAGACGAATTTTTCCTGCTTTCAAATCGGCAAGGCCACCAGTGTAATCTACAATCGAAAAGTCTTGGATGTTGTAATACAGTGCATTAACCGTAAAGTCACGTCGCCATGCGTCTTGTTCTAATGTACCAAAGACATTATCGCGCATGATACGACCTTGATCATCAACGTGTTGTTCGGCTTCAGGAGGCGCTCTGAAGGTTGCCACCTCGATAACATCACGTCCAAAACCAACGTGTACTAACTTAAATCGACGACCAATTAAACGACTTTTACGAAATAAGCGATGAACTTGTTCCGGCGAAGCATTGGTAGCTACATCAAAATCTTTTGGTTCATGGCCTAACAGCAAATCACGTACACAACCGCCAACTAAATAGGCCTCAAAACCACCTTCTTGCAGTCCCCGTAAAACCTTTAATGCATGAGGACTGATCTGTCGGCGAGAAACGGTGTGTTCCGCACGAGGCACAATCGTAGGCGCTGGGCCCGAGTTACTCGGCCCTCTCCCACGTACACGGGGCTTCTTTTGAGTAAAGCTGCTGATAATTTTATTAAGGGATAACATATGGGGTGAATAATACCATGCTTCTTATGATTAATAGCCTTTGTTTATCACTGCTGACTGAGACAATTAAACCATGTTTTTTGAAGAAGCTAGCAAATGACAAAATCATCGTATTATCATTTCATAGCTAATTGAACGGGCTTGAATGATCGCCGATGAATAATGCATGGCCCTAAGGTCATCAATGCTTGTTGATGGAGTTTGGTGGGGTAGCCTTTATGTTTGGCAAAACCATAACCTGGGTAGCGTTCGTCCATCGCCTGCATTTCTCGATCTCTTGCTACTTTGGCCAATATCGATGCCGCAGCAATCGCTGGCTCAGATTGATCGCCTTTTATAATAGTCGTGACTGAACAAGCCAAATTAGGTGCCTGATTTCCATCGACTAACGCATGCGTCGGTTTAATATGTAAAGCTTCCACAGCACGTTTCATTGCAAGCAATGTCGCCTGTAAAATATTGATTTCATCAATTTCCTCAGCTTCGGCACGACCTAATGCCCATGCTAATGCATTTTGTTGAATAATCGGCTCTAATTGCTCACGTCGTTTTTCAGTTAACTTTTTAGAATCATTCAAACCGTCAATAGGTTTATTTGGATCGAGTATCACTGCAGCAGCAACCACTGCACCCGCAAGTGGACCGCGCCCTACTTCATCGACACCTACAATATAAATCTGTGTAGCCATTACTGATTATCTAACATGTTTAAAATCTCTTTCGCCGCATTATGCGCGCCACCTGAAGGTCCAAGTGCCGTTAAAACTTGTTTGCGGATATTTTCAGCCTTCTCTTTACTATCTGACTCGGTTAATAGTGCGGTTAATTCTGTGTCTAATCGTTCTGGAGTAATATCATCTTGTAATAGCTCTAACACGACAGGTTTTCCAGTAACAATATTACACAAACCTACATAAGGAATTTTGATTAAGCGACGGAGGATTTGGTAACTAATCGGTGATACACGATAAGTAATAAACTGCGGTATCCCTAATAATGCAATTTCTAAGGTGACTGTGCCTGAGGCTGCCACAATGGCATCACAAGCTGCTGTCAGTTCATAAAACTTATCATCGACTATTTTTACCGGTACAGCTGAACTAGCTAAGATACCATTAAGATAAGTTTCGTCTATGCCTGGTGCAAGCGGTAAAACCACATCTATGTTGGCATTACGCTCTTGAATGCGTTGTGCAGCATCAAGCATCAGCGGCAATAGATTGTCTATTTCACTACGACGGCTACCGGGAAACAAGCCAATAACACGACGATTAAGTTTTAAGCCCATTTTGATTTTGGCTTGTTTAGTGGTCAGTGTCGTTTTAACAGCATCAACCAAGGGATGTCCGACACAGGAAACGGCTACGCCTGCATTTTCATAAATAGGTACTTCAAAGGGAAATAGCACGACCATTCTATCGACATAACGCTTAATCGTTTTAACCCTGCCAGCTCGCCATGCCCACACTTTCGGACTAATGTAATACATGACGGGAATACCCAATTTTTTAGCTTGTTTTGCCAACTTCAGATTAAAACCCGGATAATCGACTAACACCAATAAATTAGGTTTGTTCGTTTTAAGTTCTGAAACTAAGTGGTTAAAAATATTTTTAATATGACGATAGCGTTTAAGTACTTCAACAATACCCATTACTGCCAACTCAGAAAAATCGACCATGATCTCTGCGCCAGCTGCACGCATATTATCGCCACCAATCCCTCTAACCGAGACATCAGGTCTCAGCAGCTTTAGTTCGCTAATCACTCTGCCAGCATGGGCATCGCCTGATGCTTCACCAGTTATAACAACGATACTTTTCTGGCTCACGCCTCATTGTTCTCGGCGTAGCCCAGCAACTCTAAACCAAAGCCCGACAGCCCAGTCAACTTAGTCGGCGTACCAATAACACGCATTTTTTTCACACCTAAATCAGCCAGAATTTGTGCACCAACACCAAAAGTACGTAAATCCCAACCCGCTTTAGCTGTAAGAATAGATTCGCCACGATCTTGTTGTTGATAATGTTCGATCTTTGCGGCTAATTGTTTGTTTTGCTGTGGCTGACGTAAAACCACCAAGACGCCTTTGCCTTCTTGTTGAATTTGTTTCATTACCGTAGGTAAAGGCCAATGACTCGGTTCACGCGTAGCGCCGATCAAATCGGTCAAAGGATCTGCCATATGCACTCGCACTAAGGTTTCTTCTTCTGGATTTATCTCACCAGTAACTAAGGCAAAATGAACTTGGCTATTAACCGTATCTTGAAAAGTATAGAGTTGGAAATCACCTTGCTCTGTTGGCATCGCACACTGTGATAACCGTTGTACTGTCATTTCATTTTCTAGACGGTAACTGATCAAATCAGCAATAGTGCCAATTTTTAAATCATGATTTTGAGCGAATTCTTCTAGATCTGGACGGCGAGCCATACTGCCATCTTCATTCAATATCTCAACAATCACTGCGGAAGGATCTTTTCCTGCTAGCTGCGCCAAATCACAGCCCGCCTCAGTGTGACCAGCACGAGTTAAAACACCACCCAATTGCGCTTTCAGTGGAAAAATATGTCCTGGTTGCACAATGTCTTCTGGCACAGCATTAGCTTTCACTGCTGCTAAAATCGTTAAAGCGCGATCCGCAGCTGAAATACCAGTAGTCACACCTTCAGCAGCCTCAATGGATACCGTAAAATTGGTTGCATAAGCAGCTTGATTATCTGTCACCATCAAAGGTAATCGTAATTGGCGACAACGCTCTTCGGTTAAGGTCAGGCAAATTAATCCGCGACCAAACCTAGCCATAAAATTGATGGCTTCTGGCGTAACACACTCAGCGGCCATGATTAAATCGCCTTCATTCTCACGATCTTCATCATCCATAATAACGACCATTTTACCGTTTTTCAGATCATCAATAATTTCAGCGGTAGTATTTAATTTCATTTGATAAATCCATTTTGTAACAATGTCTCACGAGTAATACCTAAATTTTGCTGCGGCAATAGTCGCTCTAAATAACGTGCAATCAAATCAACTTCGAGGTTAACCTGAGTGCCTACTCGATAACTTTTCATAACGGTTTCTTGCAT
>CAXBIM010000087.1:0-4443 GCA_963975785.1 uncultured Methylophaga sp. | reverse complement strand
AGGCTCTTCAAACCAAGCCAAATCTTGCTCTACTTGATTCCAATCAGGTTCAAGTAATGCTGTCCGTGTTCGAGCAGAAATATTTTCTGCCGTATTGGGCTTTGTAAATACCGCTTCAGGATCGCTAAATTGCGTGAGCAAACGAGAAAATGTTACCGGCCCAACACCTGGTGTTCTGTGTAGAGCGAGCCAACACGCCAAAGGCAGCTGTTCACTAGAGAATCTGTTCAGCTTAAGCGCCCTCGAATAAAGCTCTGGTAACTAAATGCATAACTCGCATGGCCAGAAACTGAAGTACGTTTTATTCTATTGCTCTCACTTTGTCATTGAGATGAATAGGTCGACTTGCTTTCATCACTAACGCATAGCTTACTTTTTCAAACACTTTAAAGACCATTGCTATACCTGCAGGTTCGTCAGGCAAGGTAACCATGTCATGCCTGTCAGCCGTAACATCATCACTCACCGTTAGACCCGCCCGCATTACTTCTAATACATGGCCAACTTCTATCGCCTCTCTTGTACCACGGTTCAAGACGACTATTTGATACTGCCCTACCTGTGACACGCCATCGAATACTGAAATGATACGACCATTGATTGCTTGATCTGGTGAATGAGGGAAAAAGTTCATTTCACTCTCAGCATCATCAACTGGCAACAATCTATCTCCAGCCAAAACTTCGCGGTTGGTGTTTAATAACATTACAGTCGAAACATCACTTGCAGCTTCTAACAAAGCATCAGCGGTATAAATGGCTTCATAACCTAATACTTCTGCAGTTTCAGGATCCTTATAGACCTTACCACCACGAAAGACACTGAACTCTGCAATTTCGTCGCTATCAATGCCTCGTACATAGGCTCTATCGCCCGCGCCTAAAATCAAACGCTCATCGGTACTTGCAACAATATAAGGGGCATTATTTAAGGTATCTTCATCCACGACGAGTGGTTTAGATAAAAATGCAGCAATCGCAGAGCGAGGAATCGTTGAAATAGCTTCTTCTAATTTTATTTCTCTAGCTTCTGGTGACAACTTATAAGCCGTTGACCCTCGCGTTAATGTCAGTACAGGCTGACCATTAATATAGCTCAGCGAGATTAAATCGCCAGGGTAAATTAAATGCGGGTTTGCTATTTGAGGATTTACCTGCCAGATTTCCGGCCATTGCCAAGGCTGCTCTAAAAACTTAGCAGAGATATCCCACAACGTATCGCCTCTAACAACCTCATAATCTTGCGGATGATTGGCATTCAACACCACATCCTTTGCAAACAATGGGACACTGAACAATACAAGCAAAATACTTAAATAAAAGTAGCGAATCATCAAAATATCCTCATTGATAACTAAATAATTGTCTTTAATCCTTAAAGCGCACAGACAATACTAAAATCATAGTGTGTTATAAGCGGGAAGAGGAATCAAGCTTAGAGACTAAATTTGATCATTCTAACTTCGATAATCCTTAACTAATACCCTGATTATTGATACTTTATATTCATTTAGATAACGCATAGGTACCTAATACTTGCCGCTGAATAGCCCTCATGATATAAGGTTAATTAGCATTAAGAATGTATGCCTTACTTCACTTTGAATATTCAGGATATCGCCCTATGAAACATCTTATCTTCTCTTTAATTGCGCTAACTGCAGTATTCAGCGCAAATTCGGCCTATGCAGCAGGTGATGTTGCAGCAGGAAAAGCCAAAGCCGCACTCTGCGCAAGCTGCCATGGTGCAAATGGTATCGCTGTAGCTGGTATGTATCCTAACCTTGCAGGCCAAAATGAAGCTTATCTAGTCTCAGCTTTAAATGCTTATCGTGACAAACAACGAAATGGCGGCATGGCAGCCATTATGCAGATGCAAGCGGCTAATTTATCTGACACAGACATTGATAACATCGCGGCTTATTTTTCTAGTTTAAAATAGCGTTAATTGCAGATCATTATGGTGCAACAGAACATTAACCATCATGGTTAAGCGCGAGGCGAGTTCTGTTGCATTTTTGCATGCCTTTTTTATATCAAAAATAGCTATAACGGCGTATGAAGCAAAAATATCAACTTGAAATATTTCTCTTCACCTCTCAGTCAGTTACAATAAGTCCTGTTATAGGATAAGTATTTTTCGTGAAGACAAGACGAAAAAGATAACTCAGTCAAAGAGTCTCGTAATATTTATCCGATTAAGATGGCCTATTCCGGTCAATTATTTAATCTTTTAGGTTTATTTATGGCGCTACTTGAAATCCTTCATTTCCCCGACCAACGCTTACGCAAAAAGGCGACAGCGATCACCGAGATAACTGATAAAACCCGTCAGTTAGCCGATGATATGCTAGAAACAATGTATGACGCACCGGGCGTGGGTTTGGCCGCTAATCAAGTGAATGTGCAAAAACGACTCATTGTTATCGATGTATCAGAAGACAAATCATCCCCCTTAGTATTCATTAATCCTGAAATTATAAGCAAACAAGGTGAACGTGAGCATGAAGAAGGCTGTCTATCCGTACCAGAGGCTTATGAATTAGTTACACGCGCTGACACAGTGCGAGTTAAAGCGCTCGATCTTGATGGTGTGGCCTTTGAGCTAGAGGCCGATGAGTTATTAGCCACATGCATTCAGCATGAAATAGATCACCTGGATGGCAAGTTATTTGTTGACTACATTAGTAATTTAAAACGACAACGCATTAAAAAACGCTTAGAAAAACAATTCAAACAACAACGCTAGGATAACGATGCGCATCATTTTTGCTGGAACCCCTGACTTTGCAGCAGAAACACTCAAAGCCTTATTGAGTACAGAACATGAAATTTGTGCTGTTTATACCCAGCCAGACCGACCTTCAGGTCGCGGTCGAAAATTAATGGCTAGCCCTGTAAAACAGCTCGCCCTCGAACACAAAATTCCTGTTGAACAACCACTAAACTTCAAAGAAGATGAAGCCAAACAAATCTTAGCCGATTATCAGGCTGATCTTATGATTGTCGTTGCTTATGGCCTATTATTGCCGCAAGTTGTACTCGACACTCCCTCCTTAGGCTGTATCAATGTTCACGCTTCTTTATTGCCTCGCTGGCGTGGAGCAGCACCCATTCAACGGGCGATTCTTGCAGGCGATACTGAAACCGGTGTTTGTATTATGCAGATGGAAGCTGGCTTAGATACCGGCCCAGTATTATTGCGAGCAAGTTGCCCGATTACCCCTGATGACACAGCGCAAACATTACATGATCGGCTGGCCATTTTAGGTTCAGACACACTATTAGCCTCGCTAGCAAACATCGTTGAACTCCAAAGTAAGGCCCAAAGCCAAAATGATGAATTAACCTGTTATGCCGCTAAACTACTAAAACCAGAAGCTGAAATTGATTGGCATCAATCTGCACACCAAATTGTTCGTCAAATACAGGCATTTAACCCTTGGCCAGTGGCACAAACGGTCTGGCAAGATCAGGTTTTTAGAATTTGGTCGGCCGCACTCGTAAATGAAACGAGTTCCACATCTGCCGGTGAAATCACCACCGTAAACAAAGACAGTATTGATGTTGCAACAGGCAGCGGCATATTACGTCTAAAACAAATCCAACTTCCAGGAAAACGTGCCATGCCCGTTGCTGATTTTTTGAATGCAAACACGATAAAGGCGGGTGATCATTTTGGCTAAACCTCAAAAAAACACGGCCCGTGCAAGCGCTGCCCGCGTCATCGCCGAGGTCATTCAGAAAAAACACTCTCTTAATGGTGTATTAACAGCTGCCTTAACTCTATTACCAGACAATGATCGTAGTTTATGCCAACATCTTTGTTATGGCGTCATCCGCTGGCAACCACAACTTGAAGCCATAAGCCAAAGCTTGCTCACAAAATCATTACGCGCCAAAGATGCTGATATTGCAGCGCTCTTACTGTGTGGCATCTATCAATTACGTGATATGCGAGTTCCCTCACATGCCGCTATCTCAGAAACCGTTAATGCTTGTAAAACACTAGGTAAACCTTGGGCAACTGGGCTGCTAAACGCTACTTTGAGGAATTATCAGCGTCAACATGATGAAATTGAAGTTAAAATATCACAACAAGAATCAGCGCAATATGCCCACCCAGACTGGTTAATTCAACGCTTTAAACAAGACTGGCCAGCACAGTGGCCAGCCCTTTTGGAAGCCAATAACCAACATCCCCCGATGATGCTACGTGTTAACACGCAACATGGGTCTCGCCAAGATTATTTAGCCAGACTAACTCAAGCGAACATCGATGCGAGTGCCATTGAATCTTGCGCTGATGGCGTATTGTTAGCATCGCCTTGTGATGTATTTCAATTACCAGGTTTCGCTGATGGTCATGCCTCAGTCCAAGATGGTGCCGCACAATTAGTCGCACAATTACTCGATTTAATGCCCAATTTGCGGATCCTCGATG
>CAXBIM010000086.1:0-4460 GCA_963975785.1 uncultured Methylophaga sp. | reverse complement strand
GATCATTACACCCTAGAGCATACCTAAACTGCTCGCTAATCAGCCAACTTTTTCTGGCCTCTATTGATTTATGCGAATAGGTGCCTGAAATTTTATCGACAGCTTTTTGACCAATTAATAGTACTACCCAAAATAGCCCTGACCCCAAAGCTCCCTGAAGAATTATAGGCCACTTCATTATTTCATTTATTAATTCCGACATTAAATATTATTTCCTTATGCGAAGGTTTGAAACACGATCAATGGGGTCAGACTCGATTGATATTGTAGTCATAGCTTGAGTCCTTAATTACACACATTTAACGCTTGAGTATAATGGCCGTTGAGACATAGCGGCGCGGCATATAAACGGTCAGGTTGAATGAATTGTTAGCTGTTTTGTCGAGGCGAAAAATCTTCGGGCCAAATAAAATATGCACCAAAACGACCAGATTTAGCTTCACCACCAGAAGATTCACCCTTATTAGTTAAAACCTGTTTTTCATCAGCTTCTTTAATATAGCCCTCAGAAAGTAAAACTTCTATTAGCTCTGGTGTCTTTAATTTTAGCTTTAAGGCTAACTTAGATGACGTTATTTTTGATGAATCACCATCTTCTGATTGTTCACCTAACTCCGTAGATAGCTCAGATTTTTTTGGCTTTTCAATTTTCTGTAGTGAGACCCTAACTTCATCACTTATTCTTATTATTCGTTGAGCTTCTTCGTAAGTATCTTTATACATTTCAGGGTCATCGTCACGGGATACGAAAACCCCCATCTCGTTGTTATTAACTTGGCTAAATTCATAAAGATTCAAACTTGTAATAATACATGAGCTTTCATTTATGTAACATTTGGCATGTAAATTTTTACAGAAGCTAGTTCTCACAAAAGTAAGCTCATTTAGCCAACTAATTTCCATGGGCTGAAGTTCGCTTTTTCCATAAACAATACGAACATCAATTTTTAGTCTGTTCTTATCTTCAAGTAGCTCTTTAATTCGATCATTTAATTTTAGATATGGACTTATCAATATAAGGCGATCAGCTGCGCCCTTAATAAGCTCTTCAAGATAATAATTAGTTGCACTAGTATTTAAGAATTTTGCCATTTTAAAATCAACTCCTTGTTATGTATTTAAAATATCCTATTCGACAGAGCATGAAAGCTAACTTGTTATTTACGGGGAAAGTTTAATCCAACTTCCAATACTTTATGCTGGCATGGACTATACATCAATCAAAGGTAACAAGCTTGCTTGTCAAAATACTAAGTTTTTATTTGTCCAGCCTACTGCTAAATAACACATTTCATTCAAACAACTTCTTAAGCTCAGGAATGCACGACCCACAATTGGTACCAGCTTTAAGTTGCTTGCCAATGTCTTCTACTGATTTAGCAGCACCACAGCTAATTGCATCTTTGATTGTATTTTCACCGACACCAAAACAGGCACAGACTAAAGGACCTACATCAGGCTGATCAGCACCTGGTTTACCGGCGAGTAAGTTCGAACGTGCTTCATCACTCAAAGGTGATTCGGTGAATAAATTACTCAACCATGTGCGGGCTGGTAAATCATGATTAGGTGCTAGAAATACAACGGCATCTAATTGATTATTTTTGATGATACCAGCACGGAAACGTTGTGCTTTGGCATCAGCAAATTCCAACCATTCGCCCTCTTCACCTAATTGTTGTTTTGCCCAAGCCGAATAATCTTCAATCTTTGATTCACCCGCTAATTCATAACGCCAGAACTGTTCGCCTTTTACGCTCACGCAATAATCATCGATGCTGATTTTTAAACGTGTTCTGGATAGAATAAAACCATGCCACGCCGCTCGATATGGGCTAATTTTAACCGGCGTATGTTTTAATTCAGGTTGACCAGAAATAGGATCAACGACTGGGTTTACTACGGCATCAACACGCGATAAAGATGAGTTCTGCTGTGTCCAATGCATGGGCACAAAAATATTACCTACGCTTTGTGCTTCGGTTATTTGCACGCGGGCTAATGCTGAGCCCCATTGGCTTTCAACCTTAGCTAAATCATGGGCTTTGATAGACCATTTTTCAGCATCAATAGGATGAATATCAACAAAGGGTTCTGCAATATGGCCATTCAACTTGGTACTACGCGCAGTACGTGTCATGGTGTGCCATTGGTCACGAACTCGCCCAGTATTTAACACCAGTGGATATGCATCACTTGTTGCATTAACAGGTGCTCGCGGTGTAATGGCAATAAATTGGGCTTTACCATTCGCTGTAAAGAATTTATTGTCGGTAAATAATCGTGCTGTCCCTTCTGGTTTATCCGCGGTGACAGGCCATTGCACAGGTTGCAGCTGGTCATATTCTTGATCGGTTATGCTGGCTAAGCCGCTGATATCAAAATCACGTATACCGTTATTTTCAAAGCCCGATAAGGCGGCATGTTCGCGGAAGATATCTGCACTAGATTGGTAATTAAAGTGTTGTTGATAACCTAAACGTTTAGCCACTTCGCTAATAATCCACCAGTCTTCTTCTGCTTCACCTGGATGAGGTAATACATTTCGTTGTCTTGAAATACGACGTTCTGAGTTAGTCACCGTGCCACATTTTTCACCCCATGCTAATGCAGGTAATACGATATCGGCACGGGTAGTAGTATCAGTAAATTGTTCACAATCTGAAACGACGACTAATTCACAGGCTTGTAATGCAGCACGTACTTTATCAGCATCGGGCATGGTGACAACAGGATTGGTTGCCATAATCCAAATCGCTTTAATTTTGCCACTTGCCACATCATCGAACATATCAACGGCTTTCGCACCGGCACTGGTTGTTAAGTTGTCCGTTTCCCAGAAACGAGACAGCAAATCACGGTGGTTTGCGTTATCAATATCCATATGAGCGGCCAACTGATTTGATAAGCCCCCTACTTCTCGCCCACCCATGGCATTGGGCTGGCCAGTAATGGAAAATGGCCCCATTGCTGGTTTACCAATGCGGCCTGTAGCTAAATGACAATTGATAATACTATTCGATTTATCAGTACCAGAAGACGATTGATTAACGCCTTGTGAATATAGGGTGACGACTTTTTTTGTCTGTGAAAATAGTGTGAAAAATTCTTTAACATCTTCGTTATCTAGTTCACAGCTTTGTGCAACTTGGGCAATGGTGATACCTGATTCTTCTGCTGACATCAAGGCATCTGCAAAACCATCGGTGTACTTATCAACAAATTCCCAATCAATTTTGTTAGTTTCATTTAGATAACTTAATAAACCATTAAATAACGCCGCATCTGCCCCTGATTTAAGGGGTAAATGTAAATCAGCAATCTCGCAGGTTGCCGTTTTACGTGGGTCGATCACTACGACTTTTAAATTAGGGTTATCTTGCTTGGCCTTGGTAATTCTTTGAAAAACTACGGGGTGACACCATGCCGTATTAGAGCCCACTATTACGATAAGGTTGGCACTTTCTAAGTCTTCATAATTACACGGTACGGAATCGCTACCAAATGCACGTTTATAACCAGCAACGGCTGATGACATACATAAGCGTGAATTCGTATCAATATTGCCACTACCAATAAAGCCTTTCATCAATTTATTGGCGACGTAATAATCTTCAGTTAATAATTGGCCTGACACATAAAATGCCACGGCATCAGGGCCATGCTCATCGATAACTTTTTTAAAGCCTTCAGCAACTGCCTCTATCGCCGTATTCCATGATGTTTGTTCGCCATTGACCAGAGGATGAAGTAAGCGACCATCAAGATCGACCGTATCTGCTAAAGCAGAACCTTTTGAACATAAACGTCCAAAGTTAGCGGGATGTGTTTTATCACCTTGAACCGAAAAACTACCATCATCATTATTGGTCGCTAATACACCACAACCGACCCCACAATAAGGACAGGTGGTTGATGTTGTTACTGCGTTATTCATAATCGATCCTCATCAACCTGATGTTGACCAAATAAAATATCTTCTCGAAATGCTGAAATATCTTTCTGCTCACCCAATAAAGAAAAATACCAGTTACCATCAGTGGTATCGCCATAGAGTAAAGTACCAATAATTTTATTCTCTTTTAACACAAGCTTTTTATAAATGTGTCGTGATGGGTCTTGATAGACCAATGTTTCAGTCATTTCATCACCAATAAAATCGCCAGCAGAAAATAAGTTAATACCCGTGACTTTTAATTTTGTTGCTGTGACTGAGCTTTTGTATTTCTCTCCGCCCAGGTTCGCTAGCTGTGCCGCACAGACTTTTGCTTGTTCATATAGCGGTGCCACAAGACCAAAGGTTTCATTACGGTATTGCACACACTCACCAACAGCATAAGTATTTTTCGAATAGGTTTTAAGTGTGTCATCCACCATCACACCACGTTCGCACATAATGCCTGCTTTTTTAGCTAAGGAGATATTAGGACGTACGCCAACGGCCATCACCACTAAATCTG
>CAXBIM010000085.1:0-4539 GCA_963975785.1 uncultured Methylophaga sp. | reverse complement strand
GGGCACTGAATCGTGGTCACTGTGATATTGCAGGGTTTCATATCCCTATCGGACCACTAGCCAAGAATTTACGATCTCAGTATCTTGCTCTCATCAATTCCCAAGAATACGAACTTATATATGTCGTAAAAAGAAACCAAGGACTGATGTTTAAGTCTGAAAACGCTACAAAAATAAATACGATCTCGTCACTAATTAATAATGATCTCAAGTTTATAAATCGACAAGTAGATTCAGGTACCCGCTTGTTATTTGATCAATTATTAGAAGCAGAAAATATCAATCCGAATGAGATTCATGGTTATGACCACGAAGAATTTACTCATATGGCCGTAGCAGCAATGATCGCCAGCGGTGCCGCTGATGTAGGCTTCGGAATTGCACCGATGGCCACGAAGTTTCATTTAGAGTTTGTACCCTTAGTTTGGGAACATTATTGCTTGGCAATACCTGTTAGTCTTAGCAAGGATGAATCGGCTAAACAGATAAAACAATTACTACAGAGCACACAGTTTAGGCAATCATTAGTAGAGTTTTCTGGCTATGATGCATCGCATTCAGGTGATAGCGTGACATTTAAAGACATATTTTGCTGAATAAACAGCTTAACTTTTAAAGCTCGCGCACCCAATGACCAGACTTACCACCCGCTTTTTCTAATAAGCGAATATTCGACATCACCATGCCACGGTCAACGGCCTTACACATATCGTAAATGGTTAATAGCGCAACTTGCACCGCCGTTAATGCCTCCATTTCTACCCCAGTTTGACCACTTGTTTCAACTTGAGCGCGGCATTGTACTGCGACATCGTCCTCTAATATTTTAAAATCTACGGTCACTTTAGTTAAAGCCAGCGGGTGGCAGAGGGGAATCAAATCCGCAGTACGTTTTGCAGCCATAATCCCAGCTATTCGCGCAATTCCCAAGACATCACCTTTTTTATGATTGCCCTGTTGAATCAATTTTAATGTTTCGTCCAACATCAATATTTGGCCTTCAGCAACAGCAACACGCTTGGTAATTTGTTTTGCTCCTACATCTACCATATGGGCTTCACCCGCTTGATTAAAGTGTGTTAAATCAGCCATGAGTGGTATCCTTTATATTTTAAATTAGTGAAACAATTAACCAGATGAGCATTCAAGTCAAATTTTTTGCCAGTCTTCGTGAAACCATAGGTGTTGGCGATACTACCATTAGCCACGCAAGTTCTCCGGGTGAAGTATGGGATATCGTCACAGATAAAGCTGAGCGTCCGATCAATGTTCTCGTTGCCATCAACCTTGAATATGCTCAGTTTGACAGCCCTGTTCAAGATGGTGATGAAATTGCTTTTTTCCCACCAGTAACAGGTGGCTAATGTCTAATCATATCGAACAACAGCCATTTAACCCTTGGCAAGCTATTGTTGATCATCAACAACAATCTGCTCTCGGCAATCAATTTGGCGCTACGGCTACTTTTATTGGTTCTATGCGTGATTTCAATGAAAATACCGATGTCTCACATATGGTGTTAGAACATTATCCAGCAATGACACAACGCTATTTAGAACAATTGGAACAGCAAGCGAAACAACGTTGGAACCTGCTTGATACATTGATTGTTCATCGCGTGGGTGACATAAGTCCAGCAGATCCGATTGTATTGATTGCTTGCTGGTCAGCTCATCGCCGAGCCGCATTAGATGCCTGTAGTTGGTTGATTGAAGAATTAAAACACAAGGCACCATTCTGGAAAAAAGAGACCATTGAAAATGGTGAGCGTTGGGTGGAAAAAAATACTGATGGGTTGTAAATCACGCTGCTCTAAAATAACCGCCCTATAACAACATTAGAGCGGTATTTAATATGTTTACTAATCCGACTAAACTAACTATCAACTGAAAAAATAAATGTTAAGTGCGACGTTTTTTCAGATTTGAATGCTGATTTTCCAACCGTCTCTTTTTAACTAATTGCTCGTTTGTTAATTTTTTCTTCTTATCCTTAAACGGATTATCACTCATTTTAAATTCAATCATTATCGGTGTGCCATGCAACTTCAGCACTGTCCGGAAAGTATTTTCTAAATACTTCATATAACTATTCGGTGTTTTATCCGTTTGGTTACCATGAATAATAATGCGTGGTGGGTTTTTGCCGCCAAGATGGGCATAACGAAACTTAATTCGACGACCATTGACCATCGGTGGTTGATGATCAGCAACAGCATCTTCTAGCACGCGCGTTAGGCGTGGTGTAGGAATTTGTGCCATAGCAGATTCATAAGCCTGCTTCACAGACTTAAATAATAAGCCTACGCCACTACCATGTAAGGCAGAGATAAAATGAGTATTCGCAAAATTTAAGAATGGGATACGACGTTCAATATTAGTCGTTACCCAGTCACGCTCACCCTTTTCTAGACCATCCCATTTATTAACTGCAATAACTAAAGCACGTCCACTTTGTAATATTAGTCCGGCAAGGTGAAGATCTTGTTCCACGATGCCATCGTGTGCATCCAATACTAATAAAACAACATTGGCCTCTTCTAAAGCCTGCAATGTTTTTACAATACTGAATTTTTCTAACATTTCAGATACTTTAGAACGCCTACGAACCCCAGCGGTGTCAATTAACGTATAACG
The DNA here is from genome assembly GCA_963975785.1 of uncultured Methylophaga sp. GTDB lineage: Bacteria > Pseudomonadota > Gammaproteobacteria > Nitrosococcales > Methylophagaceae. Next base: position 1,903 of record CAXBIM010000085.1, on the reverse strand, counting down.
AGTACCGTCTTTTTCAAATGGGATATGAATACTATCTCGCGTGGTTCCTGGCTCATCAAATGCAACAACGCGCTCTTCACCCATGATACGGTTAATTAATGTTGATTTACCTACATTTGGCCGTCCTAAAACAGCCAGGCGGATCCCCATTCTCGTTTCTTCATTCTCTTCTACTTCATCACTTTCTACTGCCAGTGCAGCTGGCAAAATATCCGTGATTGCAGATATTAAGTTTGCTGTACCTCGGCCTTGAGAAGCTGATATAACTTGCGGTTCACCGATGCCCAGCGCGTAAAAGTCTGCGGCAACCAACTCACGTTGTTCACCCTCTGATTTATTGATTACCAGAATTATAGGTTTGTCGACATTACGTAAAGTTTGAGCAATATTTTGATCGTCAGATGTCATGCCTGCACGACCGTCGACTAAGAATAAAATTAGATCTGCTTCTTGTATTGCTAAATCAGCCTGCTTACGCATTAAATCTGACATGCTGTCAGACTGGGCGGTCATACCACCAGTGTCGATCAAAATAAAGTCGCAGCCATCACTTTTAACCGTGCCATAAATCCTGTCACGAGTAAGGCCTGAAAAATCTGCTACTAAGGCATCTCGACTTTTTGTTAAACGGTTAAAGAGCGTTGATTTACCAACATTAGGACGCCCTACTAAGGCGATAACTGACTTCATATTATTTGATCCGGAATGCGGTTAGTTTACCATCTGCGGCCATAACAAAGACCAAATTATCACTGACGACTGGTTTGCTACGAATAGCGGTATCAGCAACTTTCACGCGCGCTGTAAAACGACCATCTTGTCGCGAGATCCAGTGCACATATCCTTCCAAGTCTCCCACGATTACATCATCGCCAACCACAACAGGTGCAGTCAACTTACGCCTTAACAATCGTGTTTGTCGCCAAAGAGAATCACCCGAACCATCCTGCAACGCCCAAACATTTCCTTCGTCATCGCTAACATAAACGGCATCACCAACTGCCACATCTAGTCCAGAACGTGACGACATATCATGAGCCCAAAGAATCGTGCCATCATCAAGTGATAGCGCAACCAAACGACCATGATAAGCGACTACATAGACCGTATTGTTCATAACAACTGGATCTGAATCAATATCAACTAGACGATCAAGTTCTGTTCTACCTCGTGGCACAGCAACACTTCTTTCCCACATAAGCTTGCCATCAATAATAGACAAGGCGACCAATTTTCCATTTGCATAGCCTGCAATGGCTTTATCATCAGCTAAAACTGGGGCACTCGCACCTCGTAAACTCAATAAAGGAACTTGCTACAACAACACCCTGATCTGCTTTTGGTGGTGCAAGAATTTCACTGCTTAATTTCACCTTCCAAAGCAAATTTCCGTTGAGTTCATCCAGAGCAAGTACATTACCTTCTCTAGTTCCTACCAGAATCAGGCCATCACCACCACCAACGCCTGTTGAAACAGGGACTTTCAGGGCTACTCGCCATTGGCGTTTACCAGTTTTGACGTCATAGCTATTCACTTCACCTTCAGAGTCGATAGCTACAATCATATTGCCCTGCAACCAGGGAGCTAGACTACTATAACCATCATCAGAGCCTCCTGTGTCAGTCGACCATGCAACTGTTGGTTCAAATTCTTGGGTAAAAGTTGTCAACTCAGCAGGAGGTACTTCGTAAACATCATCTTTAAACCAGTCTCCTACTGTGCCACAGGCTGTCAGCATAGTGATCAATGCAAACACATAGGTAATACGGAATATGTTAGCTATCATTGAGCTATCGCCACATCATCAAGTTTGAGTTGTAATATATTTTGGCGTGGTTGGCCTTGACCTAAGCTCATCATCGCAGTTTGATATGCTGCTCTTGCATCACTATCTTTCCCTTG
>CAXBIM010000084.1:0-4606 GCA_963975785.1 uncultured Methylophaga sp. | reverse complement strand
GGGCAAAGCCCCTAGCATGCGTTAGGGATTGAAAGGGCGTAGTTCCCCTGCGGGGAATGAGCGTCTAGCGAACCCGGCAAAGCCCACAAAACGCAAAATGTAATAGCCCATAACTTAACTTTTAAGTGGCGGACGATGACGGTAGGGGTACTTGAATACTACTTATTTAAACAGTCACGAATACCAGCATGTTAATCGGTGACAGCATCAACCTCAGCGTTGACGTTCACGCTATAACCAATTAACACAGGTTTTGGAAAAATGGGCAAATCTCACTGTGCTTGTTGACGGGAGTAGTCATACCAACGTCTCACATTACCGGCAGGACACAAAGAGCGAGGAGCTAGCGGCTTCTTTGCTGTCCGTGTACATGTGATTGTTAGGTTGTAAGTGTATCAATGAATTCAACCCAGACGCCGTCAATAGATTTATCAAATGCCTTATTAAATGCCTCATTGAACTCCATGTCATCAAACAGCAATGCTATAAACTCCTGGAGTTCTACTTTGTAGTTGTTACTGAGATAGTCCACAAACATTGAGCTCTGACGATAAAACATTTGCGGCTTTAAGCCGAACCAGAATGCAGTTTTAGGAAATATAAGACTACCTGACTTATTTGGCGTAAACGTATTTCCTTGTAGCATACTTTTTTTTGCTGCCTCATGTGTTACCTTCTCTGCCCCACCGCCACCAGAAACGTAAACAGCCAATCCTTCTTGGAACCACGGGGGAATATTAGATGCATATCTTCTATTTCCAACATATTGGTGGAAATGTAAGTGGGATAACTCATGGATAAGTATCAAGTTTAGTGTATCTGTTTCTACAGCTCTAGGAGAAATAAATAGCTTGCCATTAAAAACCGCACCTCTTGCTATTTTGGGAGCGCCTGAATATTTAGAAAAGCTTTCTTTGCTATTGCATATATAAATGGCTACTTTTTCCTTAAATTTCTTGTTCTGTTTTTCTTCAATAGCCTTAATTGCAGCAGGAAGAAGTTTTTCAGTAATAACTGCATGGTCTTTAGATCCGTCTTCATAGAACACACCACTGGAGTTTATTTCAATAAAATTATCGGTTGATTGGAAATAGGCAAAAGTTGCTTTTGCTAATCCACAACCAGTTAATGTGCTGACAGCTATGACCAGCAGGATTATCCGCAACATATTAATCTCGAGCCCCCGAATGAGCATGAATTTGAAACCTAACGACAAGGTGATGTTGACTTGCTTGTATGTTCAATTGATTTATCAGAATACCAATATTAACGAATTAATGGTTAATCCAAACAAAGGGATGTTTGATAGAAAAAAGATTAGAAATCTGAGCTCAATTTTATTAACCAAAGCTTGAGTAAAGCTATGAGCAACTCTTAATAAAACGTATGCCCAAGCAAGATATAGGTTAACACCGTTACCTTCGCCAATCACTGCCAAGGATAGGGCTAAAGCATAAAATATGGTTGGCTGCTCCATTAAGTGCGCTTAATTATCTGCTTTCCATTGAACACTTGGTGGCAATGTAGACATTTGTTGACCACGAGGAGCATTAGGGTCTAATTTCATCTTCGCAGCTCGTATTACAGGCAACCTTGTTGAATACATCCATATCCACATGATCATTGACCATGCTATCAAGGCAATGACTGGTGTAATAATTTGCGTTTCAATGTTCATTTTGATTCCTTGATGCTATGAAAAATAGAGCAGAGATATTTTATTTTAATTATGTCTCCTCTTATTTTACGAGCGAATGAAATTACCCAGCACTAACTCTACCGAGTTGTTTGCTGGTTTGGATAAATAATCCCGCATGTTTATAAACACTGAGTACAATTCCTTACCGTACTTATTTAAGAATGGTGAATTATCAATCGCAATTTCTAACTCGTTTGCTACTGTGAGTTCACAAAAATCACAAAGTTGTTGCTTATTAAGTACGGATAAGTGACCCGTAAATCTATTTTTATACTGAGGTTCGACTGCTACGCCGATTTGCGGCCAAAAATAATCTCTATCACAAGCGCAATATAAATACACGATTTCTTCTGCCTCGTTTCCGATGATTTGTGCTACCTCATCGCGTTTCTCACCTGAAATGAGAATACTGTCGAAACCAGAAGTTCCATATGTTGCATGATACAGCCCGGCTTTTTACAAAGTACCCGAAGCATTCCATTCTTTAAGTAGTTCTTGTGTTCCGAAAAGGTGATCAATGAGAACTCCATCAATATGCTTAACCTCACCTGCACCTAATTCTATAAGTTTCTTGAATTTTTCGTCCATCAATACACGTCCTATATTGCTCAACACCCGCCGTTAACCGATTAAAAAGAACGGTGAATAAAGGCGTCGCTACATTTCTAATTCGAAAGCTCAATCTCGACTTCAACTTTTCCACCAGATTTATCAAAACCGCCTGAAGGCTTAACATTCATAAGCTTGTGAGAGCCTACCCATTTTTTTCCATCAAAGCTTGCCCAATATTTATACAAATACATATCCTGCTTAAAGCTCACCATTACTTTAGATGAAGCATTCTCGGTAAACACACTTCCTTTAACCGAGAACTCAACAGGAAAATTTGTATTTGCAGGAATAAAAACAATATGCTCTTTGTGGGTGCTATGGGCTTCACCTGTAAGTACCCCTTAAACTAATACAGTTCCAACGTAGAAATTTCTATAATCAGCGGATGCTGAAAGGAGTTTTTACCATGAGCAAACGATTAACCGAAAGCCAGATTGTTGGTATTTTAAAAGAAGCCGAGGCAGGTACACCTGTTCCCGAGCTATGCCGTAAGTATGCCATCGGCAACAGCACGTTTTATAAATGGCGTAGCAAATACGGTGGTATGGAGGCTTCTGATGTTAAACGTCTCAAAGAGCTTGAAGAAGAAAACCGGCGGCTCAAACAAATGTACGCCGATTTGAGCCTAAAAAGCCAAATGCAGGAGGACATTATAAAAAAGCTGTGAGGCCAGCAGCGGATCGTCGTCACTGGGTTGACCAGTTACGTGAACACTATCGGGCGAGCATTGTTTTGTGCTGCGAAGCAGCAGCCTTAAGTCGCACCGCGTATTACTATCAACCAAAGCTGAGCGATGATACCGCGTTGATTGATGCGCTACTGGCCTTAATTGATAAGCACCCACGATGGGGTTTTCCCAAATGTCGGAAACGTCTAAAGGCTTTAGGCTATCGGTGGAACCATAAGCGTATTTATCGTGTGTACTTGCAGCTTAAGCTGAATATGCGACGTAAGGCTAAACGGCGGCTAGCCAGCAGATACCCGCAACCTTTAGTGGCACCACAGGCCTCCAACACCTGCTGGTCAATGGACTTTATGAGTGATGTGCTACAGCATGGCCATCGGTTTAGAACATTTAATGTGGTGGATGATTTTAATCGAGAGGTATTAGGAATTGATGTTAACTCAAGTATCCCAGCAAACCGAGTGACAGCTTATCTTGATCAGATAGCCGCATGGCGCGGCTATCCTGAGCGGATACGTTGCGACAATGGGCCTGAGTTTATCTCCTATGAGTTGGCGTCGTGGGCAGAAAAGCATCAGGTGATAATTGATTTTATTAAGCTAGGCAGCCCTTATCAGAATGGATTTGTCGAACGTTTTAATCGCACCTACCGAGAAGATGTATTGGACTTATATTTGTTTAGTAATCTTGATGAGGTTAGACAAATGACCGATGATTGGATGCAGCTATATAACCACGAGCGACCGCATGATGGCCTCAATGACATGACACCCATTGAGTACTTAAATGCGGCTTAACCCTCTACGTTAGAGCTGTGTTAAGAAAGGGGTATTTACACACCAACTGTAACAACTGGCATTGTTTCAATTAACGAGGGTGAAGGTGTATTCATTGACGCACATCCAAACAGCAGTATGAACATTGAGGTGCCGACGAATATTCTGAATAGTTTCATGATTTCTCCTTTTTGAACATAACGCTCAGCCTCGGCGTAAACATCGCGATGTCAGGTTTGTGACACTTAGCTAGAAACGAGCACTGCGGAGGGCAATTTCCCTAACGCCAATCGTTATATACGATTGTAATATAAATCATTAAGCTCTTTTTTGGCTGATATTCACCTGATATCACTGATTTAATGCGTTCCACTCTGTCACTATTTGCTTGAGATTCAGTAATTACATTGAATTGACTAGGGCCTATCAACATTGCAACTAACGACAAATATTCGTCATCACTTAATTGAGAAAACTCCTTATCGAAACAAACCTTAGAAGGTTGAGAAAAACCATATATCTCTTCACCTTCAACGCTGCCCATATACGCCGAATTAATAAAGATCTCTAACTGTTCTTTTTTTGTGCTGTGCTCATCAACCACGAATCTAGTAATTAGAGATTGCTTATATTTCCTCAGTCCAGGCTTAAAATACTTAAAATATAGCTATTTTTACAATAGGTTCTATGTTGACTCTCTAGGGCTTGACAAACTACCAACCGGTAGGTAGATTGGTGTTTGTCTAACACTACTGAGGTAACAATATTATGATTATGACTACGGAACTTTATTGGCTCACATTAACCGCTCTGATGACAGGTCTCCTTTGGCTG
>CAXBIM010000083.1:0-4780 GCA_963975785.1 uncultured Methylophaga sp. | reverse complement strand
TTAATACAGGAGTTTATTATTTCTGTACGTGGTGATTTGCTTAACAAATTTGAGAGTGCTAAATTAGGTGATGAAGCTGAACGTTTAGCGGCATGGAATCAAGGGCAAGTATTAAAGCTGTTTATGGATAAGTTTGATAAGCAGATTAAAGCAGGCAAAAATGCACAGTTAACTTTGATGGATAAGGTTAACAATAACATTAGAAAGATCATTTAACCGTCAATAACCTTTAAGGACTGACAATGCAAACACAAGAACAGGCTATACTAGAAAGAATTAAAGTATCTCGCGGAACATCGGAGCCTTTGCAAGAAGCGCCAACTGATAACTCTGAGGTAGTTAATATGTCGGAAGACAATCCAACTGATGAGGTAATTGAACCAGAGGCGCAAGCTAATGATGACGTTACAGCAGAGGTTGAAGAGTCAGTAGACGCAGATTATGAGCAGCAACCGCAAGCAGATAGCGATGAGGATCTTTACGTTGATTACAAAGGACGTGAAATAAACCTTAAAGATGTTGAAATGTGGGAGCAAGGTCATCTTAGGCAAGCTGATTATACTCGTAAAACGCAAGGTCATGCCGAGGACGTTAAAGCGTTTGAAGCTAAGCAGGCTGAATTCACGGCTAAAGAGTCTGAACTTAACGATAAATTGCTCACATTAGAAGCGATGCTAAGTGAAGATGCTAAAACCGCTGAAGAAATTGCAGAATTACGGGAGTACGAACCAGACGAATACATTAAATACACAGAGAAGCAATCGAAGCTAAAAGAGTTTGTTAACTCAGCTAAAACCGCGGCTCCTGTAAGTAATGTTGATATGAACAAGGTAAGTGCTGACTTATTCGCGGCTCATCCTGAATGGATGGAAAACGGAAAGCAAAGCCAGAAGTTTACTGACGATACCAATCTAATGACCAAATACGCTGAAACGCGCGGCATTGGACAGGCAGAATTAGCAGGCTTTGACGCTAGGCACTATGAAATCATGTTAGATGCGGCTAAATATCAATCCAAAACGTCACAAAACGCTGCGATTGAGAAGAAGGTACGCAAAGCGCCTGTAAGTACAAAACCCAGAGCATCGGCACAAGGTGTTCAGAGTGATTTGGATAGAGCTAAAAAGGCTTTTAAAAACAATCCGAATGATAAAAACGCAGTAGCATTACGCAAACTGCAAAACAAACAACGACAAATTAATTAACTTAAGAGAGATGATATTATGGCTACTCCAGCAGATACTACCAGTACATATGACGCAATTGGCAACCGCGAAGATTTATCAGATATTATTTATGATATTTCACCAACTCAAACACCGTTTATTTCGGGTATTTCACATGGTACGGCAACAGCTACTAACCATGAATGGCAAACTGATTCATTAGCAACTGCTAGTAATTCAAATGCTGTTATTGAAGGTGAAGACGCTACGACTACAGCAGCTACGCCAACTGTGCGCCTAGGTAACTACACGCAAATTAGCGATAAAGTACCTCGCGTTACACGTACACAGCGCCAAATTGATTCAGCTGGTCGCGGTGATGAATTAGATTACCAAATCATGAAAGCAGCTAAAGAGCTTAAGCGTGATATGGAATCAGCAATGTTAGCTAACAAAGCTAAGGCTGTTGGTTCAGAGTCAGTAGCACGTCAATTAGCAGGTATCGAGTCTTGGTTATCTACCAACGTTGACTTGGGTGCAAGTGGTGTTGCTCCAAGTGGCGACGGTACTGATGCTCGTACAGCGGGTACTCCTCGCTCATTCGCAGAGTCACAACTTCAAGGCGTACTTGCTAAGATTTGGGATGAGGGCGGCGAACCTGATACAATCATGGTTGGTTCAACTATCAAACAAGCTATGTCAGGTATGGTTAATGGTGGCACAGCAGGCGCAGCACAACGTGTTGTTGATGGTAACGCGAAAACTGTAACTACTGCTATTGATATTTATGTATCTGACTTTGGTTCATTAGCTGTTATCCCTAACCGCTTTATGGTTCAAGATTCAGCGCTAGTTTTACAGATGGACATGTGGGGCATGGCAACTATTGCCGAGTTCCAAGAAACTCCACTAGCTAAAACTGGTGATTCAGATCGCGTTCAATTGTTATCTGAATACACATTAGAGTCTAAGAACGAGAAAAGCTCAGGCATAATTGCTGATCTAACGGCTTAGTATTTGATCTTTGGTTAGCCTCTTAACGGGGCTAGCCTTTATTTTATAGGTGATTTATGACAGAAACAAAAGTAGTAGCTAAAAAACCAACGCTTAAAAAGTGTGTAGCATTGCGAGCGTTATGTACAAGCGGTGTAGGTATGGTCAAAAAGGGTGATGTGTTCACCTGTACATCCGAAGAGTATGATAAATTTAAAAACGTTCAGGCGGTATAAATGAGAGATATAGATCAAAATACTGGTATTATCGAAACATTTAGTCAAGATTCGGTTACTGGTAAGATTCATATCAAAAAAGAGCAGGACGTTAACCCGTTTCTTCATGCTAATCAGCAAGAGTTAAACAATCAAACGTCAGGCTTTAAAGGTGATATGCACAAGATGGCCTCTATTCCTCCTATCGTTATTGAAATGTGGCGTGAGGATATGAAAAAGAAAGGCTATCCAGATTGCAATCCATTAGCTATATGTAACAGAAAGTATTTATTATCAAAACTCAATTCCCCAGACTGGAATTTTCTAAGAACTAAACAAGGTATTATCTAATGCTGAACGATTACGACAACTTAATTAAAGAGATTATTGACTGGTCACACCGTGGCGATTTAAACAATAAGATCCCTGATTTTATTCAGTTAGCTGAAAACGCTATGTACTCAAATGAAGTTGCTGTATTGACTGTTCGCAGTATGGAAACCATATCCACCACATTAACAACAGGCCAATATGTTCAACTTCCTGATGACTTTGAAAGCGCCAGAAGTGTACGTTTAGTTACTGATGATAACGGTGGTGAGTTACGATTCCAAGCACCTGAACAAATGGCTAAACAAGTAGCTACAGGTCGCCCCAATTTCTTCACTGTTGTAGGTAATGAGCTACAATTTGACAGAATACCAGATTCAGAATATACATTAGAGTTCCAGTATTACAGAAAAGCACCTGCATTATCTGATGACAATCTAACAAACGATATATTAACTAATCATCCATCTATTTATTTGTTTGGTGCGTTAACTGCATTATTTAGCTATTCACAAGATACCGAACAGCAGATAAAATATAATCAAATGTTTATCAGTGCTATTAAAGGTGCTAACAAAGCAGACAAGAAAGGGCGTTATGGTCCAGCTCCATCAATGAGCATAGATTGTGGGATGGTGGTCTAATGTCATTCCAAACAATACCCGCACAAGTTACAGGGCCATCATATCAATCACGGTCAAGGCCGTTATCAAGCCAAATTACACAAAACTGGTATCAACAGTATGATGAGAAAGGCAAAGACCCGTATGTATTGTTGCCATTCCCTGGTTTAAAGCTATTAGGTAATGCGCCTGGTAAAGATCGCGGTTTTCATCGTATGAATGAGATTCTTTACCAAGTTAAAGGTACTAATCTTTACTCTATTGACAAGCTAGGCAATCACTCGTTAAAGGGTTCGATACCTGGCACTGGTCGGGCGATAATGGCAGACGATGGCATTAACATGTTTATCGTTGCTGATTTGAAGGCATGGAAATTTACGACTGATACCAACCTAGTAACGCAAGTAACTGATGTGAATATTACAGGCGCTAAGTCTGTTGATTTTTTCAATAACCAATTCATTTACACGTTTGATCGGTTTTCCACAGTATCAAATGTTGGTGATGGCTCAGCAGCTAGTGGGTTGAATATTGTAGGTGAAGAAACATTACCTGATGATTTAGTGCGTGACTTTGTTTATGACGAAACAATTTATCGGTGCGGTGTTAGATCAATAGTCGGCTGGTATAACTCAGGCGCAGGATCGCCGCCTATCGAAAAGCTACAGGGTAGAATATTTAGCGTGGGATTAGGTGCTATTCATTCTATCGCCAACACTGACCAAGCGTTCTATTGGCTAGGTGATGATTTTGCTATATATCGCGCAAGCGGTGGCAATGAGGAGAGGATCAGCACGGACGCTATTTCCAATGAACTACAAAAGTACACAGATGTTAGTGACGCTATAGGTAACACGTTTACTTTTGAGGGGCAGAATTTCTACATGATCACATTCCCTAGTGGAAATAAAACCTTTGTTATGAATGAAAGTCTAGGTGATAACGGGTGGTTTGAATTATCCAGTGGAGTTAACAGCCCATTGGAATCATCAAAGTATCAAGGGCAAACAATTGTTAGCGCATACGGTAAAAATATTATTGCTGATGATAATAATGGCAATGTATATACATTAGATTTTGATACATACATGAACAACAGCGAACCATTACAAAGAATCAGGGTGACACAGGCTGTTAACGGTGATTTAGTGGGTGCAAAAGGCAAGCGCATACAAATGTCATGCCTCAAGATTATAATGGAGTCAGGCGTAGGCTTGATTGCAGGGCAAGGAGACAACCCCCGTATTATGATTGAATACTCTGACGATGGCGGCAATTCGTGGAATGGTGGGTCATGGCCTAGAGTTGGTCGGTTAGGTGAGTTCACATTGCAAGTCGAATGGTTTAATTTAGGCAGTTTTTACGAGCGTATCTTTAGGATATCCACCACTGACCCAGTTAACTATTCTATTTATTCAGCTACAATTGACTTAAGACTGGCGGGTAAATAATG
>CAXBIM010000082.1:0-4865 GCA_963975785.1 uncultured Methylophaga sp. | reverse complement strand
TAAACCCTGCAGAATTTCGCCATGGTAAACTCACCGAAGGTTCGATGTCGAAACGCTGACCCGCTGTCAAATCATCATGCTCGAAATCAACATATTCAGCGGTCATACCATAACTTAGTCCCATAGCCTGATCAGGTAAAACACCGCTAAATCGTAATTGTGGCAATTGTTTATATGGCGTCACATCATCGGTCAGTGTCTGATAACCATTCAAGCGACCTGTAAAATTCCAGTTATCTGCGTTATAACCCACAGTTAAATTACGATTTAAGTGTGTTGTACTCGCTAAACTTAAACTACTACCAAAGTCTTCAAGGTAGCTAGAATCAGATACATAGTTGTAATCTATAGTGGAGTGCCAGCGTGAGGATAGCTGACTCGTGTTTTGCCATGAAAAATGCTTTCGGTCTTCTTGATAATTTGGATTAGCGTTCGTGCCATCAGTCTTCAAATCATCACTAGAAAGAAATCCAGCATCTATAACGCCTTGGCCAAGGTCATCTAAGTATCGAAACTCACCCATTAACATTAGGCCGCGATCTGCCATATAACGTGGTGTTAATGTCGCATCAGTATTAGGTGAGATATTCCAGTAATATGGTGTACTAACATCAAACCCTGTTTTATCGCTACTGCCAATTGAAGGTATTAAAAATCCCGATTTACGTTCATCATTTAAAGGGAAACTTAAATATGGTGTATAAAAAACAGGGATTCCACCTAAGCGAACGACTACATTACGCGCCGAACCTACAGCTTCCTCATGATCTAAGTTTACTTTTGATGCTTGCAATAACCACGCATCATCGCCAGCAGCGCATGTTGTGTAGGTAGCATTTTCTAAATCTGTTTTAGCTTTTCCTTGACGATGAACATAACTAGCTTCGCCTCGAGCATGCATCTCACGGATGCGATACTCCGCATCGACTAAAGATCCTTCATCTTTAGACATTGACCATTCCGCTTGTTGTGAATTTAAAATCATTTCACTATCACGTAAATTCACATCACCCTGAGCAGTGACATCACCGGTAGCCTGATCATAAGTTGCACGGCTTGCTGTTAATTCTTGTCCCGCTCTATTAACAATTACATTACCAGTGAAAATAGAAAGGCCGCCTTCAGTAAGTTGTGCATCATCGGCCTTAACATCTACCGCGGTTTCCTCAGAGCTTTCAATATAGGGCAAAAAATCAGCATCATTTGTTATATCACAAAGCGGCCAACTAACCTCAGCTCGAAGCAAGGAACTAAAACATGTCAGTGTGACAGTGGAAAATATAATCAGTTTGCGCATGACTGTCCTCAAGGTGCTACCGAACTCAGAAAATTAATTCGGCAATGCAATAAATATCCGCTAATTTATCGCATAGAAAGTACATTTCATCAAATAGTAACACTATTTAAAAGGATTAATCATTCATAGACCAAGTAACATCAATAAGTTAGCGCCTACATGGTAAAATAGTAACTAGTCCATACATACACAAATCCCGTCATAGCAAACTATGCAACTAACTTTATTTTTGAAAGTTAGTTGACACTTAAAGCTCTAGTCCCTATAGTATGCGCTTCCTTTCGGGGGCTATAGCTCAGCTGGGAGAGCGCTTCGCTGGCAGTGAAGAGGTCGACGGTTCGATCCCGTCTAGCTCCACCAGTTAACCGAAAGAAAACAGTTTTAGGTCCCCATCGTCTAGAGGCCTAGGACACTGCCCTTTCACGGCGGTAACAGGGGTTCGAACCCCCTTGGGGACGCCATATATAAAGGCTTAGAAGTAAGTTCTAAGCCTTTTTATTTTAGTTTGACAAAGTAGTAAGAAAAACAGTTTTAGGTCCCCATCGTCTAGAGGCCTAGGACACTGCCCTTTCACGGCGGTAACAGGGGTTCGAACCCCCTTGGGGACGCCATATACAAAAGGCTTAGGTATTTTTACCTAAGCCTTTTTTATTGCCTGAAGTTTAAAGTATTGGCATTGTTAAATAAAACCACATTATTTAAATTAATAAATACGCCGCATTAAAAACACTCCCAATATAGCAAAGACCGCCGTAGGGAAGGCCGCCGTAAGCCAAGGTAACAGTCCAAATACTATTCCTAGATGTTGAAAGCTCTGATTCAATAAGTGAAAGCTTATCCCAGCTAAAGAGCCAACTAAAATGCGCCCTCCAATAGGCGTCGAGCGTAATGATCCAAAGACAAATGGCACAGCAAGAAAAACCATTACAGCAGAACTAATTGGCATCATCACTTTCATCCAAAAGGCTATTTCGTACTGAGCTGATGCTTGATGATTATCTTTTAAATAATGTATATAGTCTAACAGGCTCCAAAGAGGCAAAAACTCAGGTGGTACCAGCACAATATTAACCATCCCAGGATTAAGCTGTGAACGCCAACGAGCATGAGCAATAGATCGTACCTGCACGCCCTGCTCATCAATAGAACTTTGGACTACATCGGATAATGCCCAAGCATCCTCTTCATAATAGGCTTCTTGTGCTTTAGTCACAGCCCGTAAACGGTGCTGTTCATCAAACTCATAAATCGAAATATCTGCGAAACGACCATCAGGCTGAATCGATCTAATATGATTGAAATGTAGGCCATCTCGTGTCCAAAAACCATGCGCTGATCGAGAGCCCACGGTGCCTGTCTGAGCTGTCGACTGTATTTCACGTGCACGCTGCTCTAAGGGTGGCCGTAATATCTCACCGACAAACACAGCCACGATCATTAAACAAATAGCCACGATCATTACTGCTTTATTAATCTGCTGTACCGACACACCTGCAGCACGCATTGCAACCAATTCACTTTGACTCGCAAGGTTACCTAGGCCCAATACGCTGCCTAAAAGTGCCGCTATGGGTAATAATTCATAAATCCGCTTGGGCATCGACAATAATATGTAGATAGCAGCTTCTTTTAGCTGATATGTGCCCTTCCCTAAATCTTCAAGTTCAGCAACAAAATCCATAAAGGTATATAAGCCCAGCAATATCAGCAAAACTAAAAAAGTACTGCTTAATATTGTTTTAGCAATATAACGCTGTAGTAGCCCCATCATACCGCTCCTTGGTTCCGTCTGAATTGAAGCCAATAAAAATGAATTTTCTGTCTATTTAGCATCACTATCAATAATAAAATCATTACCAGATGTACCCAAATTAGACCAATCCATGGTGCCATTACACCTTTGGTCACCCAAGCTCGCGTTACACCGAGTAAATTACTATAGATAATATAGACAAGTATTGCGGGTAAGAACCCTGCATATCGCCCTGTCCGAGGCCCATTATTCGCTAAGGCTAATGCCATTACACACAAAACTAACGTCATTACCGCCGCTGAAACTCGCCATTGTAATTCGGCCAAGTCTCGAGAGCTTCCACGTTGCCATAACAAACTTGAAGGCAGAGATTTGAGATACTCAGCAACCTGCTGTTTTTCTCCTGTTTCAACTAGAATACTGTGTGTTTCGAATTGAGTAATCGTAAAATCTTGCTGACCAGCTTGGCCTTCATAACGATAGCCATCTTCCAGTACTAAATACTTGTTGTTAGTCTCCGCATCAATTTCAAATCTCCCGCGACTTGAACGAAAAACTAAGGGTTTAGTCTCACGATGAATTTGAATGAAAACCTCAACCATATTCTGGTTATCATCACTTAGTCCTTGTGAATAAAACGTCCAACTACCATCACGACTTTCTTTAAAGCTACCGGCAATTAAACCTGCAGTGTCCGCAGATAATTTTGATTTTTGCTCGAGCGTATTACGATTTGATAGCACATCAGGCACTATAAAAAGTGACAGCAAAGCAATAATGAGTGAAATCGTACCCGCAAATAACAACACATTTCTCATAACGCGTTGGCTTGATATGCCGCAGGCCGAAATAACTGTTAGTTCATTATCGGAGCTCATTCGACTCAGCGCCAACATCACTCCCAAGAAGGCACTCATCGGTAATAACACTGACAGCGCACCTAGTGAACTGTAACCAAGTAGTGTAAAGATAACCTCGCTTGGTAGATTGCCTATTGCAGCCTGTGCAAGATAACGTGCAAACCGTGTTGCTACAAAAATCAGCCATAACACAGCTGTTACCGCCAGCAAGTTAAGCGTAAACTCACGCATAAAATAACGGTCAATGATGGTTAGATAAGAATGATAAAATTGTCGAATCACGGGCATTATTTAATGGTCTTAAGTTAGAATGGTCTATTTATGGATGCGATTTACATTGCAGTCTAAATCATCTAGTGCAAACAGGCACTATTTCACAGGGGAAATCCATGCAGTATTTTGTCACAACTGAAGCACTGGCAACACAGAAATCTGATTGTATCGCTGTCGCTGTTTTTGAGCAGGGCCAATTGAGTCCTAGTGCTAAAACACTCAATGAACTCAGCAACAACGCTATCAGCCGAGTCATAGAACGTGGTGACATCGCGGGTAAAGCGGGACAAACCGTTTTATTACATGATCTTGCAGGTATTGATACCCCACGCGTATTACTTGTTGGTTGCGGCAAACAAGAAAACACAACTGAAAATGACTTTAATACTGCCGTTGCAACGATGACGAAAGTACTTAACGAATCAGGTGCAACTAGCGCAACGAGCTGTTTAGCCGAGGTCACGATCAACACTCGAACAACTGAGTGGAAAGTACGTCAAACAATGATTACTGCGGCAACTGCATTATATAAGTACACTCAGACTAAAAGTGATGTTAAACCTCAGCCATTTCCTTTAGATAAAATAGGCTTTTCTGTTCAAAACAATGCTCAAGATATAGAAAAAGCAGCTGCAACAGGTCTAGCTATTGCTAAAGGAATGGATTTAGCCCGTGAACTTGG
>CAXBIM010000081.1:0-4904 GCA_963975785.1 uncultured Methylophaga sp. | reverse complement strand
CTATCACGTCCCTACGCCCCTAATGGAGAAATAAAATGAGCGATATTCAACAAATTATTGAAGAAGCCTTCGAACGCCGTGCCGACATCACGCCTGCGAATGCAGAAGCAAACGTTAAAAATGCCGTAGACCAAGCATTAGCCATGTTAGATAACGGTACAGCCCGTGTTGCTGAAAAACAAAATGGCGACTGGATTGTTAATGAATGGCTTAAAAAAGCCGTATTACTATCTTTCCGTTTAAACGACAACAGAATCATGGCCGGCGGCGAAACTAACTTCTACGATAAAGTAGAACCTAAATTCGCTAGTTTTAATGAAGAAGATTTCAATAAAGCCGGTATCCGTGTTGTACCACCAGCTAATGTCCGTCGTGGTTCTTATATCGCGCCAAGCGTTGTATTAATGCCGTCATACGTCAATATTGGTGCTTATGTGGATTCAGGCACGATGGTAGATACATGGGCAACAGTTGGTTCATGTGCTCAAATAGGTAAAAATGTTCACCTTTCTGGTGGTGTTGGTATTGGTGGTGTTTTAGAACCTTTACAAGCGGGCCCAACTATCATCGAAGATAACTGTTTCATTGGTGCACGTTCTGAAGTTGTTGAAGGTGTTATTGTTGAAGAAGGCGCCGTTATTTCAATGGGTGTTTACATCGGCCAAAGCACGAAGATCTTCAATCGTATGACGGGTGAAATCACGTATGGTCGTATCCCAGCTGGCTCTGTAGTTGTATCAGGTAACTTACCATCTAAATGTGGTACTTACAGCCTTTACTGTGCTGTTATCGTTAAACAAGTTGATGCAAAAACACGCGGTAAAGTGGGCATTAACGAATTATTACGCGATATTTAATGATCACTGTTTACGGCATTAAGAACTGCGATACCGTTAAAAAAGCACGCCGTTGGTTAGAAGCCAACGGCGTGGCTTTTCAATTCCATGACGTTCGAGATGATGGCCTAGATGAAAAAACAATTCATTTTTGGTTAGAATCTATTGATTGGGAAACCTTGCTCAATAAACGTAGTACTACGTGGCGACAAGTTGACCAAACGCAACGCGATACCATTAACAGAGAAAGCGCTATAGAATTAATGTTAGCTTTTCCTTCAATTATTAAACGACCAGTATTAGTGAAAAATGACACTATTTTGGTAGGGTTTGATGACGTTCGTTACACATCTCTTATCTAACTGGATCCATGTGAAAATTATTCGATTTTTCTTATCTATGGTATTACTTAGATCCTTAACGGCTCAAGCAGAGGAACACTGGTACAGCTATGACTATCTGTATTTACAAGGTGGCACATATACCCATTACACCTCTAGTGATAATCATGAAGGTCCTGACATTTTACTCCGTTTAGAAGCGATAAAAGATAATGACTGGTCCTATGGACTCGCATTATTTGATAACTCCTTTGGACAATTTTCTCAATACTTATATGTGGGTAAAACTTGGAACTATCACGGTTCATTTGAAGGTTTTCATACCAAGTTAACTGCAGGTTTAATTCATGGTTATCGTGGTGAATACCAAGATAAGATACCGCTCAACCGCTTTGGTATAGCGCCAGCAATTATTCCAAGCGTTGGCTATAAAATAGGTCGTTATGGTGCCGATGTTTCCATGCTAGGTTTCGCAGGTCTGCTAATAACTGTTGGAATAGATTTATAATAAATTATGTGGAATTAAGCTATGAGCAGTACACTTCAATTAACTCAAGATCTTATTAGTCGACCAAGTGTCACGCCAGAAGATTTTGGCTGTCAACAATTACTCGCTGATAGACTGTCAGCTATTGGCTTTACCATCGAACATTTACGTTTTGGTGAAGAAGGTAATTGGACTGATAATATTTGGGCGCGTCGTGGGACGCAATCGCCAGTATTAGCTTTTGCAGGCCATACAGATGTTGTGCCAACGGGCCCTGAAGAAAATTGGTCATCAGCACCGTTTATACCCGAAATTCGCGATGGTCTGTTATATGGTCGTGGTGCCGCCGATATGAAAGGCAGTATTGCGGCATTTGTCACCGCTTGCGAACGTTTTGTGGTCGAATACCCCGATCATACTGGTAGCATTGCCTTTTTAATCACCAGTGATGAAGAAGGCCCAGCGACCGGTGGCACAATCAAGGTCATTGAAACCTTAGAAGCGCGTAACGAAAAAATTGACTGGTGTATCGTCGGTGAACCCACCAGCACTAGTAAAGTGGGTGATGTGGTTAAAAATGGCCGTCGAGGTTCATTAAATGGTCGGCTTACTATCAAAGGCAAACAAGGCCATATTGCCTATCCACATTTAGCAAAAAACCCAATTCACTTGCTGGTTCCTGCGTTAACAGAACTATGTGCTGTTGAATGGGATCAGGGCAATGAAGATTTTCCACCGACTAGCTTTCAAGTATCCAACCTGAATTCTGGCACGGGCGTGACCAACGTCATTCCTGGCACTGCTGACGTGGTGTTTAACTTCCGTTATTCAACAGAAGTTACGCATAAACAACTGCAGCAACATGTACAAAGTATATTAGACAGCCATAATTTGAACTATGATTTGAAATGGGAACTCTCTGGAAAACCATTCCGAACAGCGAGTGGTGCTTTAGTCGATGCTGTCAAACTAGCTATTAAATCGACTACCGGTTACGACACTGAGTTATCAACCTCGGGCGGAACTTCTGACGGTAGATTTATAGCGCCAACGGGTGCCCAAGTCATCGAACTAGGGCCTCTTAATGCGACAATTCATCAAATTGATGAGTGTGTATCCGTTGCCGATCTTGACATCTTATCAACTATCTATGAGACTCTGCTTTCTGAATTATTAGCCAAGTAAACTAAATCATCCTCGTGAACAGCATCATTAAACAACGTCAATGGCTTTATCTGCTAACAGCACTTGTGCTGTTAATGCAGTCGTTTGCCATTTGGCATGATGCTTCACACCCCTTCCATCTTGCTAGCGATCAATGTCAACGATATGAGAGTATCAGTCACACTCCTACCCTTGATCTAGTCGCATCAATAGTCCCTCAGCTAATTGCTCAGTATAGTACCGCTGAGTCAATTATCACTAGCACGTATGTATCAAAACGCTTACGTGATAACCACGCTATTCGCGCCCCGCCAGTTATTTCCTAAACAATTCTAAAATTTATATTTTTATACAACTGCTCTATTTCTGATGGAGCGGTTTATTGTGTTATGGGAAATTATCATGATCAAAAAAGCAAAACTAGCTGTGCTATTAAGTGCGGCCTATGTTGCAAGCTCGCTTGCGCACGCAGAAGAAACAGTCGAACCTACGATTACTTTTTCAAGTATTACCGTCACCGCTGATCCTCTTGGTGAACGAAGTCCTGATGAAATTATTTTACCAGTCAGTGTGTTAGCAGGTGAGGAGCTGGCCAAGCAGCAAGCTTTAACGCTGGGCGATACCTTAGATAGTCTACCCGGTGTAGCTAATTCAGATTTTGGACCAGGTGTAGGTAGACCAGTTGTTCGTGGCTTGCAAGGTTCGCGAGTACAAGTGTTAGAAGACGGCTTAAAGACAGCAGATATTGCCGGAGAAGGTGCCGATCATGCCATTGCTATTGATTCAGCTCGCGCCGATCAAATTGAAGTTTTCAGAGGCCCAGCCACTTTACTTTATGGAAGTGGTGCTGCCGGAGGAGTTATTAACGTTAAAACCAAGCGTTTTGATCCTGACTTTTCTGACAGCCCTACAATCGAAGGACAAATGTTATACGGTACTAATGGTAATACTCGACAGGGCAATGTCGGTTTAGCATTGCCACTAACTGAAAACCTAGTGATTCGTACTGATTATAATAGCCAAAGTAACGATGATTCTGACATTCAAGGCTTCCAACAAAAGCATCAAACTGTCGGTAAAAAAGGCCGCTTACAAAATAGTGATACCGATACTGAATCAGCCTCTATCACTGTATTATATAAAGATGATTGGGGTTATGCTGGCTTAGGACTCAGTACTTGGCAGACCGATTATGCCATTCCTGAAGTATCGCTAGGTATTGGTGAAGAAGAACAAGAGCGTATTCGCGCCAACTATGACCGTGTTGATTTTCGTAGTCAGCTGAACAGCCCTATTGCAGGATTCGACAGTGTCCGCCTCAAACTATCCCATACCAATTACACTCAGCAAGAAGTGGGCTTTGAGTTTGATAATGGACGGCTAGCAGACAGTGGTGTCGAGGCTGATTTTGAAAATAATGAATCTGAGATTCGCGTGGAGATGCTGCACCAGGCGATAGGCTTATGGCAAGGTGTTGTCGGTCTGCAATTTAACGACCGTGATTTCACTGCAAAAAGTATATCCGGCGGTCATGGTGGAGAGTTTTATGTCAGACCCAATAGTACAGAAAGTTATGGTTTATTTTTACTCGAAGAAAGGCTGACTGATTTTGGGCATCTCGAATTTTCTGCTCGCGTCGATCAAATAAACTCATCTCCACAATCACTTGCTGAGTCTCGTGATATTGATTTACCTAGTGGTGCGGAATTAATGCAAGACGCTGATTTAGATGAGCGTAGCTTTACGCCTTTTAGTTTATCTGCTGGTACCTTGATAGATGTTGGTTTGGCACACCACTTAAGGTTGAGTCTCACCCGTTCACAACGAGCGCCATCAGCTGAACAATTGTATGCATTTGGTTCACATGCTGCAGCTCGTACCATTGAAATTGGTGATCCCACTCTTGATAAAGAAACTTACACCAATCTTGAGTTAGGTTTTGAGCGTCACGCGGGTTCAATCAGATACGATGCCACAGTGTTTTATAATCAGGTAAAAGATTTTATCTATCTTGCATCAGCGCATGATAATACTGGAAACAGCATAGACATAGAAGGTGACCGACTAGTATTTAAC
>CAXBIM010000080.1:0-5140 GCA_963975785.1 uncultured Methylophaga sp. | reverse complement strand
AGTGAAATGGAAGGCCACACTAAAGCAGATGAATCTACTGGGCATCAACACTGAAGGCACAGTCATTAGCCAAACAGTAGTATTCTGCTGAAACTTAAATAAGAGAGGAAATGTTATGACCGCAAGTAAATTGCTGGCCTTTGGTAAATATCTGTTGCTAACAGTAGGTATCGCGATAATTGGTGGCATGGCATTTCTATACTCTGGGATCTACCCGATGGGAGCTGATGTACCTCATAACGCCTTAACTTATTGGGCGTTGGAAACGATGCGAGAACGCTCGATCGTAAGGGTGGCGAGCAATATAGAAGTCCCAGATGATCTGGATACGTCGTCTCGTTTGCTGAGAGGGGGGGCTGATTACAATGACATGTGTGCCAGCTGTCACCTTACACCGAGTAAGAAGCAGAGTGATTTCACATTGGGCCTTTATCCTTCACCGCCTAATTTAGCGGCAAGTGGAAGCGAGGAGGGCCATGGCAATCACGATCACGGTGGTGAACTCTATACTCAACAACGCCAGTTTTGGATCATTAAACACGGTATTAAGGCTTCAGGTATGCCTGCTTGGGGACCTGGTCATGATGATGAGCGTATTTGGGATATGGTGGCTTTTCTTAAGCGCCTGCCAGAACTTACTCCTCAGCAGTACCAAATACTCACTGCGCGTGGCGATAACTCCAGCGGACATGGTCACTGAATTAGTGCCTCAATCCTAACTTTATAAGAAGCGCTGCGTGAGATTGAATTAAATGCAAGAGAGCTTGCAGCTTTTTCTAATTTAAACGAGTAAAAAACAAATGAAGACAAACGTTACAGCTGGAAGAAGAGCGTTAAAACACATGCTGAAGGTGCTCATCATGCTCCCAGCGATTGCTATAGCTCATACGGCACATGATCCTGTAAAGGATATCAATAAAAATGATCAGGTCATTATTGATCGACAGTCGGACTTTGAACAAACACAATCTGTAGATCAAAAAGTCAAAAATGTGCAGGAACAAATCAGTGCCATGGAACGTAAAATGTTAACGTTAAGAAACATGATGGCGAGTGATTATCCTCATATCAAGGAAAAGATGAGTAAATACACGTTCGATTACATGGAAAGTGTTGATGACACGCTTGTACAGCTTAAAAAGACGCTAAAACAAACCAGCACGATAGTTGAGCAGTAAATAAATAATGTTTTTATAAGACTTTAATAAATAATCTAAACACCACGATCTAACTCGATCGTGGTGTTTAGATTCAGTCTAGATCTAGACTGTTAAACAGTGTTATTACTTAATTTCTAAAGGTATTAACGTACCTGCCTTCATATCTGGCATAAGTATATATTTGCCATCAACAGACAGCGCGATATCAGCAGCAGACTGGTGTCCTTCTGTTATTAATTGTGGCGTCGCTTTAGGTTCACTTAGTTGCCAAACCTTGCCATTCGCCCAGTCACTGATATATAAAATTCCATCAGCATCTCTAATTAATCCATCAGCTGCACCAAAGCCACTATTAAGTAATGTGACTTCTGACTTTGGATTATCTGACATACCATCAAACACAACTTGGAACAATTTACCTGTACCAAAATCAGCAACGAGCAATTTATTGGGACCATCCATTAGTAAGCCGTTAGGTCGTTTTATACCTGACTTATCATTTACAATCTGAATCATCTTGCCTGCTGGTGTTATTTTATAAACAGCGCCATGCTTACCATTGTCGTCACCACTATCTGAAACATAGACATTACCAAGTCCATCAATTTCAATATCATTCAAAAAGATAGGTGCGTCTTGGAAGTCAGAGGGTTTGGCAATGATAGTTTTCTTACCATCAAAATCAACACGTACTACATGATCAACATCAGCGATATAAAGCTGATTATTAAACATATCAAGACCTTTAGGATCGTTTAAGCCATCAGCTAATGTTTGGGTTGAGCCATCTTTGTTTAAAATGGTCACTTTGCCATCACTATCTTTACCAAACTCACCAATTTCTGTGATAAATACACGGCCGTCAGGGTGGGAAATTGAAGATTCTGGCATCTGCAAATTGTTCAATGTTTTGCTTGATGCTTTAGGTGACACCGTTGAATCGGTCGCTTGTTCACCATAGCTAATACGATATATAACGCCATTGTAATCATCAGAAATCAACAAAGAACCATCTGGCATTTGCAATACATCAGTTGGCCGACCCCAAACTTCACCATTATTAAGCCAACCATCAATAAATACTTCTTTGCTTTCAACTTGGTGCTGGGCGTTGTATTTAACGCGCATTAACTGATAACCAACAGGTTTGTCTCTATTCCATGAGCCGTGTTGGGCAACAATCGCATCACCTTGATACTCTGCAGGAAATTGTTGACCTGTGTAAAATTTAAACCCTAGATTTGCACTATGTGCCTGAAACTCGGCCACTGGAAATGCAATATCTTTAGGTGTGGTTTTACCTGCCCATTCTTGCTGTCTTGCATCCCCACCTGCATAAAAGGGAAAGCCAAAATGCATGCCTTTATTAGGTGCAGCATTAAACTCATCATGAGGAATGTCATTCCCCATCATATCCACACCATTATCAGTAAAGTGAAGTATGTTTGTGTCTGGTTGGAAATCCATGCCAACTGAATTTCTAACGCCTTCGGCATAGATTTCTACATCACTACCATCAGCATTCATACGAATAATACTGGCTTCGATACCTTCAGCAGCACAAATATTACAAGGTGCGCCAACAGTGACATATAGCTTTTCGTCTGGTCCAAACGCAATATAACGCCATCCATGGTGAAACTTATTAGGAAGTTTGTCGTAAATTACTTCGCGCATTTGTTTAAAAGGTAGGTTTAAGTCAAAATCCGGCGCAGCATAGCGTGTGATGCGGTTTTGTTCTGCAACGTATAAATTTCCTCTATGCATAGCAACACCGTTGCCGACATTAAGATCATCTAATATGGTGATCACTTGGTCAGCTTTACGGTCTTTGTCTTTATCGACTACGGCATAAACATTTTTACCACGTGTGCCTACATAGACATTACCGTTGGTGCCTAAGGTCATTTGACGTGCACCTGGCACATCAGCATAAACTTCCACCTTAAAACCAGCTGGCATGTTGAGTTTACTTAAATTTGCTTCAGCCTCAGCAGTACCAGCAAAACTAGGTGCAGCTTGCATTGTTAACGCTGCAAAAATTAAAGAGCTGATCGCGATGTATTTGAACTTTTTGGATTGGTTTTGCATATTATTTATAACTTTCTCATTACTAAGTTGAGATTTACTCATTTTTGATTCCCTTGATATTAAGAGGTAACGGCTTGTATTTTTGTGAAGACCCTTTTAGACAGACAGATTGGCAGTAACGATGTTATCGGAAAAGCTTTGGTAGGCAGCTTCAAATTGTTTTGCGAGTTCATCTGGAAATAAATGAAAATCGCCATTTTCAAGTGCTGTGATGATTCCTTCAGAGACTACAGTTGCAGCAGGAGCACCATCAAACCCAGCACTTGCACCCATGTCTGTTGCAATTGGACCTGGATGTACACTAAGAACACTCACGCCTTTTTCTGCAAACTTATCTTTTAATCCTTGCGTTAAAGAATAGGATGCCGCTTTTGAAGCGCAATAGGTTGAAATGTCAGTAAATGTTTTAATAGAAGCAATAGAGTTTAACTGTACTAGTGCACCTTTATTTGCTTCTAATGTGCCAGCAAAAGCGTTGGCAATGCGTAATAGACCGAATACATTAATATCTAGTTCCTGAGTTAACGCTGCTTCAGCATTGTCACTAAGTGGTGAGGCAATATGCATGATGCCTGCATTATTGACCACAATATCTACATCTTTAGTTTGCCGTGCTAACTCTTTGATTGATTCAGAGTCCGAGACGTCAGCGCGAAGAGTCACTACTTTACTACCAAACTGATCTTCCAGTGCTTTTGTAGATGCGGGGTCACGAACAGCCAAATATACCTTTTTGGCACCGTACTTCAAGAATGATTCGACAATCGCTTTGCCAATACCACGGTTTGCACCGGTGACTAAGGCGACTTTATTGTTTACAGATATAGACATAATTGATAATTCCTAAGGGTTTTGAAAGTTAAGTTTAATTCTGTACTGATCGGTACATTTGACTAATTTATACCAGTCGGTACAATATGTCAAAACATTATTCCAAGGCTTGGAGAGCTATCATGGCTGTTGGTCGAAAAAAAATATTTGATGAAGATGTGGCCCTTAAAGCGGCAATGGATGTCTTTTGGGAAAAAGGCTATATCGGCGCCTCTTTATCTGAATTGACGCAGAAAATGGGCATTAATAAACCAAGCTTGTACAGTACGTTTGGTAACAAAGAGGCGTTATTTGTTAAAGCGACTCAGCTTTACTGTGCTAACAAAATAGAATGTTTATCGGATTTATTAAAAAGTACGGATCTTTCTTTAAAGCAACGAATTAAGACATATATGATGTCGATTGTGGCTGTGCAATGTGAGTCACAAAAAGCAAAAGGCTGTTATGTAGTTCACTGCCAAACAGAAGTAACAAGTGGTGATATTCCCGCTGAAGCCAGCCAATTATTGAACGACGCTGGGAGTTATGTTCAAGCATTATTAGAAGATGTATTAAAAAATGATCAGGAAGCACAACGTCTAGGCTTGGATAAGGGGGCGAAAGTGAAAGCCTTTTGTCTTGCCGCTACGCTAAGAGGCTCAGCAACAATGGCTCGTTGTGGTCATGATATGTCTGAGCTTGAACCCGTGATTGAGCATAGCCTAAAAGGAATAGGGCTCGAATAACTTAATATTCCTTTGGGTTAATTAAGATGAGCATCAAATATCAAGGGAGATGTGATGCGTTTTATCATAACGCTTATAACTATTTCTAGTCCTGACACTCTGTGAAAATTTTAAACTTTTATATGGCCTTACCAAGATGAACCGTATTATTAATCGTACTTTATTATTGACCCGCCGGTTGACGATCAATTTGGTGACATATTCAGAAGGACATCGTGTATCACGTCATCTTGATATGATAGAAAGTGGACGTTATTACAAGCTTAACTTTATTCTATGGAATGCAAAGCGGGGCGGTGAGTTTAAAACGGAAGGTGTCATTTTCTCTCTTTT
>CAXBIM010000079.1:0-5558 GCA_963975785.1 uncultured Methylophaga sp. | reverse complement strand
ATTAATACGCTTAGTTTACCAAGTTTAGGTGTACGGTTTTTTCAGCATAGCTCACAGAAGTGTATGTCGTATTCTCTCAACATGTCGAGTCTCTGACAATACTGGTACGGTTCATGTTTCAAAACTGAATAGATATTCAAAAGGGTATACTATAGTTGATTCAGTTTATAAGAGATACAAGGCAACCGAGTATAGATGTATATGTGATACTTCAAACGAGGTTAATGCTGTAACCCTTTTATAGAGGATTGACTATAATATAATACAGAAGCATTGATATGGAAAATAGAAAAATCTTATCAAATACCATAAATTAGTTTATTACTACATTATTAAACAACCCCCATAAATTGAAAAAGTATGGGGGTTATTTAATTTATGTTCTAAAAATCGTAAGTAGTATACTATTTGTTCAAAAAATATTTATATGAAGGTCTGGCCACAAAAAACCAAAGGGAAATTATATATATATTCCTTGATATATGTTCCTGGAATTTGCTGATAATTTTCATGTTGATTAAATACAAAAGTCGTAATAGCCATTATTAATCATAAAATAATGTGGCAAGAATATTAATAGCAAAGGTAGCTTAGAAGGTTTACACTCGTTCTATCACCATGGCAAGCCCTTGCCCAACGCCAATACATAAACTAACTACTGCATATTTTTCACCTGTCCGCTGTAACTCACGTGCTGTACTCAACGCAATTCTTGCACCTGATGCCCCTAGCGGATGTCCAATAGCAATTGCTCCGCCATTAGGGTTGACGCGCTTGTCATCAAAATCAATATCTAAACCTTTGAGACAACCCAGTACCTGCGAGGCGAATGCTTCATTAATCTCAATGATAGCCATATCATCAAGGGTCAAATCAGCACGTTTTAACGCCAGCTTAATGGCTTCAACAGGGCCTACGCCCATAATATTTGGCTCGACACCCATGGCACCAGATGAAAGAATCTTTGCGATAGGCTTGAATCCTAACTTTTCCTCTGCCTGCTTTGAGCCGATAATCAGGGCAGCGGCACCATCATTGATGCCTGAAGCATTGCCTGCTGTAACAACGCCTTCGTTATTTAAAGTTTTTAATTTTTGTAATGCTTCAACAGTAGATTTGGCGCGCGGATGCTCATCCTCAACTACTGATTTCTCAGGGAGTTTTTTGCCTTGTGATACCATAATTGGCGTTATTTCATCATCAAAGAACCCAGTTTTTTTGGCGGCCTGGTATTTAGCTTGCGAAGCTGCTGCGAACTTATCCGCTGCTTCACGAGTGATACCATATTTACGCGCAACATTATCACCCGTTTGCGGCATGCTATCGTTACCAAAATGCTCTTCTATGATGGGATTAGGGAACCGGCTGCCGATAGTGGTATCAAATACTTTAAACTCACGACTAAAAGGCTGCGCAGTCTTAGCAAAGACAAAGGGTGCACGAGTCATTGACTCAACACCGCCCGCTAAAATAACATCGCCTTCGTTGCAGGTAATACTGCGAGCGGCATCTATAATAGCCGATAATCCAGAAGCACATAGACGATTGACAGTTTGACCCGGTGTTTTTACATCCAACCCTGCTAGCAGCGCAGCATTACGGGCAATGTTGCGTGAATCCTCACCAGCTTGATTGGTATTACCGATCAATACTTCATTAAAAATATCGTTAGGTAGTTGATGCTTTTCGACTAAAGTCTTCATCACTTTAGCGATTAAGTCATCCGGACGAACAGTTGCTAATGCGCCACCATGCCGACCAAAAGCACTTCTTAATCCATCATAAATATAGGCGTCCAACATAATTTCTCCTAGCTGTCATTTTAAAGTGTATTTTATTACACCATTAATATTAATAGTTGCTCTGCTGAGAGAACAGTGAAATACCAAGTGTGGCTCGGCGCTGTAACCATGGGCTAGAACGGTAGCGCGGATCACCGGTTAATCCGTAAATACGCTCTAAAATGAGTAATATCCGCTCAGCACCAAGCTTATCTCCCCATGAGATAGGGCCGTAGGGATAGCCCAATCCCAGCCTAACCGCATTATCAATATCATCAGGAGAGGCGATACCTTGCAGTGCAATATCACAGCCTAAGTTAACCACCATTGCGATGACTCGCTGCGCCACAAAGCCTGTGCTTTCATTGATGAGTGTTGCATCAACCGTAGCCTGTATTGACTTTTCATTGTCACTGACGGTTTTGTCTGGGTGTTTACCAAATAAAGCATAAGCTTGTGCCACGAAATTATCTTGAGTGACGATACTTGGCATCAATGTACGATGCATTGACAAGTCAGTCAGCATATCGATAGCAACCGCTTGTTTGGGGTTCACGTGATAGCGCATAGCAGCATTGGTTGTGTCCTCGCCATACATTGCCAGTAATACCAGACTGTCAGATTGTGGCTTATCACCATTGTCGATGTTGATATTATTAGCATTCAAATAATCAATCAGCTGCTGCTTATCCTCTACTACGTCAGCGCCAATCCAAACTGAGGTGATGGCTGTATCAGAGGCTGACACCTCAAACGATGGCTGTTGAGAGATATCTTTTGTGACTTTTTGACCATCTTGTTTTTTATTTTCTGTATATTGATAAAAGCCTTCACCAACTTTACGACCAAGCTTTTTTCCTATGAGCATCTGACGGGTTAAGGGATGGGGACGGTAACGATCTTCATGATAAAACTGGGTATAAATTGATTCCATCACGGGGTGAGAGACGTCGATACCCGTCAGATCGAGTAGCTCGAACGGCCCCATCCGAAAGCCAGCCCCTTCACGCAAAATACGATCAATATCCTCGAAACTGGCAACCCCTTCTCCCAATATTTTTAAGGCCTCTGTACCGTAAGCTCTACCGCCATGATTGACAATAAAGCCTGGGGTGTCTTTTGCCACCACCCCTAAATGTCCCATGCGCGTCGCTAATGTAGTCAATGTCTCAACGATTGATGGATGAGTAGAAAGTCCAGGAATCACTTCAACGATTTTCATGAGCGGCACTGGGTTAAAAAAGTGAAATCCAGCCACACGTTCTGGGTGCGTACAATTGGCAGCAATCGCGGTCACGGCTAATGAGGAAGTGTTGGTTGCCAAAATTGTCTTGGTAGGCACAATGCTTTCTAATTGTTTAAAAAGCTGTTGTTTGATTTCTAGGTTTTCAACAATGGCTTCAACAACGACATCTACTGTAGATATGTTGGCTATATCATCAATCACTATCAGATTTGCCAAAGCAGATTGAAGCTGCGCGTCAGTGAACTTACCTTTCGCCGTTAGTTTTTCGAGCATGGTTTGAAGAGATTTACGCCCTTGTGCAGCAGCACCCATTTTGGCATCGAACAAAAGCACCTGAATACCTGCTTGGGCAGCAATTTGGGCGATACCCATGCCCATGACACCTGTGCCGATGATGGCCAATGATTTGATATTTATTGTATTGGCGGTCATAGTCGTCCTTTATATGATCTTGTTGAATAATTTTATTTTCAAAAAATTGGTCTGCTTATCCTTAGCAAACCAAACGCTACTGACCTTTATAATTGGCGTCACGTTTTTCCAAAAAGGCCTTTACGCCCTCTTTTTGATCTTCGGTATCAAACAAAATCTGAAAGGCTTTACGCTCCAAGGCCAATGCAGCCTGTAGCGGCATATCGACCCCAAGATTGGCCACTTCTTTGATTTGCATCAATGCAATGGGCGAATAACCTGCCAGTTTTTTAGCAATCTCAATGGCACGCTTGATGGTGGTTTCATCGTCAACCACTTCAGAAACCAATCCCATTTGATCCGCAGCCTCAGCGCTGATCATATCGCCTGTTAGTATCAGCTTCATTGCTTTATGCTTGCCAATCACGCGAAACAATCGCTGCGTGCCCCCAGCTCCTGGCATCAGCCCAATTTTGATTTCTGGTTGACCAAATTTAGCGGACTTGCCAGCGACAATAATGTCAGTATGCATAGCCAGCTCACAGCCGCCGCCAAGCGCATAACCATTGACCGCAGCAATAATTGGCTTGCGACAATTGGTAATCGCATCCCAATAACGCTCACTATGACGTAGATATACATCGACGGTTTTTGCTGTCAAAAAATCATTAACATCAGCACCAGCTGCAAATACCTTATCACCACCAGTCAACACAATGGCTTTAGTCTGTGGGTCGTCATTGAGCTGGATAAAAATATCCGCCAGTTTCTGACGCAGTTCAGTATTTAACGCATTACGAACTTTGGGTCGATTGAGCGTTATCACGCAAATACCATTCGCTAGCTGCTCAGTCAAAATTATTTGCTCTTCCATGATGCTGTCCCTCTAATAATGTCTTCAAGTAAAATACTGTTAGCTTAAAAAGCATAGATATTTGGATATAAAATACTGCATAGCGATATTTATTAACAATATATACTGTTTAATTTGTTTTGTGAAGCTAGACACCTAAATAACACAATAAAAATACTGGTATTTTATTAAAAAAAATACTGCATTGCGGTTTTTAATGTTAAAGACATCTTACCAATTCAACCAAGTGATATTATTACTGTCAAAGAAAACCAGTTATTCGAAGTAAGCTATGCTGAAGAAACCGTAGAGATAAACTTGGTAAACTAACGACTCGATGAGAAGTTTACCGTGACCAAGAAAATCAAAACTTACAGCACAGAATTTAGAGTAGAAGCCGTTAAGAAGATAGCAAACAACAACGGCAACGTTTCAGCCACTGCCAAGTAGCTTAGCATCGCCATGCAAACGTTATCTAACTGGTAGAACAAAGCCAATCAAGGCAAGTTTTTATGAACTGAGCAGTATGATCCTGCGCTTATGGCAGCTATTCAGGAAATAAAGCAGCTCAAGCGGCAGCTTAAAGTGGTTGAAGAGAAACGAGAGATACTAAAAAAGGCCACGGCGTATTTCGCAAAGCACAGTTGATGAAGTACGTCTTTATCAAAGACAACCAGCACCTTTTTAGTATTACCTGCATGCGCCGTGTATTAAACATAAAATCATCGAGCTATTACGACTGGATAAATCGTGAGATTAGTGAATAGCAGATATACCGTAACCACCGTGAGCTATTAGTTAGAGCGGCTCATAGTGAAACTAAAGAACGTTATGGTGTTGATTGACTACATGCCTACCTAAGTGCGCAAGGGTATGATATTAGCCAATATATGATTAGAAGTATTAAAGAAGAGCATGACATCAAATACCGTCGCCACAAGCGCTTTAAAGTCACCACTAACTCAAACCATAACAAGCTTGTCTATCTAAACATGCTGGTTCAGCAGTTTGATGCTAAGCGCTCCAATGAGTCTTGGGTCAGTGACATCACTTATATTTGGACTGCTGAGGATTGGCTATACTTAGCAGGTGTTAAAGATCTCTATACCAAAGAGCTTGTTGGATACGCCTTAAGTAAGCGCATGACCGCCTATTTAGTCTGTCATGCATTGAATATGGCAATTAGGAATGAAAGGCCAAGCCAAGGGCTGACTGTACATTCTGATAGAGGCAGCCAGTATTGCAGTCATGCCTATCACAAAATTAT
>CAXBIM010000078.1:0-5834 GCA_963975785.1 uncultured Methylophaga sp. | reverse complement strand
TCAGCCGTTTGTGATAATGAAATAGCATCATTGGCATTACGTGACGCTTGGTTTAAACCACGAATTTGTGTCGTAAAACGATCTGAAATCGCAAGACCTGCCGCATCATCTTTCGCACTATTAATACGTAAGCCAGATGATAAACGCTGCAAAGATGTTGCAAGTGCATTTTGTGACGAAGTTAAGTTTTTCTGTGCATTTAAAGATGCAACATTGGTATTGATTACTGAAGCCATGACATTTTCTCCATAGTGAGTGGGTGTCACCCCTTTCGTAAATAGCAGATATACATCTTAATATGATGTATTCACTGCTTCCGCAGAGGTTAACGACTATGGTTTGAATAACTTTAGTATTTTTTACTTTTTTATTTTCACCCCAGCCCTCTCCCTCAAACAACGAGGGAGATTAAGACAGTAGGCCTGAGTGGGTTATTTTTTACTTACCGCTGTAAATAAAACTCATTCCTCCAAGACTATTCTGAATATTGCTAGTGATGAGGCGTCTAACTTAAAGCTAACCTTGTAACAAACTCAATACATTTTGTGGAATAGCGTTAGCTTGAGACAGCATCGCAGTACCCGCTTGCTGCAAGATTTGAGCACGCGTTAGGTTTGCAGTTTCTGCTGCGAAATCAGCGTCAAGAATACGGCTACGTGCGGCACTTAAATTCTCAACCGCTGTTCCTAAGTTACTAATCGTTGACTCAAAACGATTTTGAATCGCACCAAAGGTGCTTCGTAAGTCACTAATAGATGTTAAGGCCGAATCAAGGCGACGGATAATCTCATTAGATGATGTAACATCTAAAATATTGGCACCCAGTAAGCTTCCATCAGCCAGTGTTGAAGCGGGCAAGCCAATCGTTGTTAACGCTTCAGCCCCAGTGATAGTCACATCTTGATCAGAAAAAATACTCATCGTGCCATCATCATTCAACTCTGCTGTTGCATTACCGGCTAACGCCGTGTTGACCGCATCAACGATAGATTGTGCAGAGGTATAGCTGCCATTAGCAATAGAAACCGCTGTAGACGTACCTAATTGAATTTGAAAGTCAGCCGCATCATCGATAACCAGTGTCACACTATCAGCACCTGCCGTTGCCGTACCACCAGTAGTAAACGTTGCAGCATCCGTACCCGCAATAACAGGCGCTGTTTGAGTTGCACCCGTTGCGATAGTTGAAATCGTCAATGTACCCGCACCATCACCTTCTACAAGGTAAGTACCAGCAGCTTGAGTCTCTAATGCTGATTGTAACAATACAATGTTAGCCGCTTCATCAGCACCATCAAGTGTAATATTTGAACCGCCATCGACAGTGATTACTTTATTAGCCGACGTATCAGCGGCGACACCATTTGTTGTCGTGACTGTGTTTGCGAAAGCAGGAACAGTAGTACCGTAAGTAGTACCACCAGTAGCACTTTCAGTTGTTGTGATATTTGCACCATCAGCTCTTACAACAGTAAGATTACCATTTGTGATAGCGTCCGTAATCGTTCCATCAACACCTAGATCAAGCGTATACCCATTTACAGTCCCAGTGCCATCGGCAGCAAAACCAGCAGCCACAAATGCAGCGGCTACGTCAGCATTAGAAACAGTCGCACTATCAGTAACGGCTACATTTAAAACGTTTGTACCGTCAGTAAATGAAATAGTGTAATCACTTGTGCCATCACCACCAGCACCTTGAGTGAATGCGCCCAGCGCCAGTGTTGCAGGCGTTGCCGCTACAGTCGCAAAATCAAAGTCAGCAACCACGCCAGTAACATAACTTGCAGATGTGGCCGAAGGCGTTGCAATCGTATTTAAATCAATCGTTGATGTAGCAGTAGCCAATACACCTATCTGACTTGGCCGCATGCTAGTGCTTAAATCTAAAGTAATGGTTTCCCCGACATTTGCGCCGACTTGGAATGCAGCTTGACCAAACGTACCATCAAGAATTTTTTGTCCATTGAATGATGTTTGGCTTGAAATACGATCAATCTCAGCTAAACGTTGCTGTACTTCTAAATCAAGGGCTGCGCGATCAGAAGCTGAGTTAGTCGCATTCGCTGATTGCACGGCAAGTTCACGAATACGTTGTAGGTTACTTGTTACTTCACCCAGAGCACCTTCAGCCGTTTGTGATAATGAAATAGCATCATTGGCATTACGTGACGCTTGGTTTAAACCACGAATTTGTGTCGTAAAACGATCTGAAATCGCAAGACCTGCCGCATCATCTTTTGCACTATTAATACGTAAGCCAGATGACAAACGCTGTAATGATGTTGCAAGTGCATTTTGTGAGCTATTCAGATTCCGCTGTGCATTCAAAGATGCCACATTGGTATTAATTACTGAAGCCATTGTTAGTTTCCTTTATCTAAATATAAAAATAAACTCAATGGTAGCTGTGTTGTTTTTTTGACAGACAACCATCGTGTGAATAGTGTTTAGCAATGGGTGTGCCATCTTTTATTAACTATTAATTTCAATAAGTTGAATACGTCAACTGCAAGTTTAAATCTCTAGTGCAATGGTGTGATATGGGTTTATTTTGTGGCCATTGATGTCAGCTTCTCGATAGTCGAGCTGAAAACTTGGGTAAGGAGAAAGCGGTGAGAGTTGGGGAGACTTTCTAGCGCTATGGACTATAGCGCTAAAGCCAAACTACAGGTAATTGAATAACGACAATCCTTGCACTTTGGCAAACGATTGTTGTGCTGCTTGTAAACCTGTCATTTGTAAACTTAAACGTGAAATAGCTTCGGCATAATCTAAATCCTTAATCTCTGACAGCGCTTTTTGCATACTCAAGGATATACCTTCATTTATCTGATTTTGTTGATCAATAGAATTAAGTCGTGAGCCAACTTTGGCACGAGTATCAATTACAACACCCAGTGAAGCACTAATATTAGTCAAAAAGTCACCATTATTGGGGGAGCTATTCGAACCAACGTCATTGGCAATCAAGGCATTGGCAAAATTTTCAATCGTTTTAAACATAGATTGACTTGCTGATGTCTCCGCTCTTTCAATAACCATTTGGTCACCTTCTGCAGGTGCACCGGTTAGCTTAACAGTAAGTGATGGAAAACTAGGATTGAGTTTACTTAAGTCTACACTCATGCCTTCAACATAATCGACTGTCGCAGTATTACTACCATTTGTTATTTGGTATCTAGCTGGCACACCTACAATTGGAGTAGGCACAGCAAGTGGATCCGCTATTATTTCTGCCTGATAGGTAAAGCTAATGGGCGAGAATGTTTCGGCTGCACCTGAATCAACGGTAATGCTTGCTTGTCCACTACCTGTACCATTACTTACCGTCAATTCATCACCAATAGCTGGTGTATCACTAAAGGTAATGGTCATAGGTGGTGTTGTTAAATTAAAACTAGTTGGTCCGGGTGCAGTATAAGGATAAAGTGCTCCAGCACCATCTACATAATTAGTGCCATCAAAGGTAAAAGTTTCTGAGAAAACCGCTGTGCCACCCGTGTAATTACTTACAACAACCGAGCTATCTCCGGTATTTCCCGCATTAACGGTTACAACTGGGCTTAAAGTTGTCGTGGTCGTAGTCGAAATCAATGGTGCTTCAAATACACGATTACCAGGATCATTGGTTTCAATCAGCACACCTTCGCCGACTTTTATATTGCGTTGACCTTCATCACCTTGATAATCACCATTTATAGTTCCGTATGGCTGGGTATTAGATTTAAAACCTGAAAAGAGATAATCGCCATTTGAATCACGGGTATTTGCTAACGCTAAAAGCTGTTGATTGAGTTGTTTAATCTCTATCGCAATTGCTTGTTTGTCGGCTTGTGTATTGGTGGCATTTAGACCTTGAACGGCAAGTTCTCGGACTCGCTGCAACATGCTAGTTGCACTATCCAACACACCTTCTTCGTTTGATTGTTTGTTTTCAGCTTTGGTCGCATTGGACAAATATTGTTCTGACAAGCTGACTTCACGCTGTAAATTTAAAATTTGCACTGAACCTGCAGGATCATCTGACGGGTTTAATATTCTATTGCCTGTTGAGACTTGTAGCTGCGTTTTACCTAATTCAGCCTGCTTATTAAGCATAGCGGAAAGGTTTTGATCAAAGATATAAGCTGTGGAGACACGCATAATAATTACCTCGCTTTACATCGCACTTATCAAAGAATTAAATACGGTATTCGATACGGTAATAATCTGTGATGCAGCTTGATATGCTTGTTGAAATTTGATCAAATTCGCAGCTTCTTCATCTAAGTTTACGCCTGAAACTGACTCATAACGTAGATTGGTTTGATCGAGTAACCCTTTTTGGGTTTGTTGACCTACATTGGCTTGGTTAGTTCTTGTGGCTACATTGGCGACTAAAATACCATATGCATCACCAAAAGAACGTGTCGCAACACCATTAATGGGGTTGAGTGTTTTAGATATTTGTAACTGACCTAATGCCAGTGCGTTTCTGTTATCACCTACCGCAGTAAAGCTGCCATTATTACTATTACTAATTGTAAAGCTATCGGTGTTAGCCGGAACGCCCGCTAGTGTAATTTTTAAATCTGGTGCTGTTGGTGCTGGTGCACCGGTAAAACTGAGCAAAGACAAATCATATGATTTGCCACTATCAACGCCAGGCGTATACGGAATTATCGCTGTTTCGCCTTGGTAGCTAACGGTATATTGATTATTAGCAAAGCTAAATTGAACATCACCTGCCAATGCTTGTCCACCAGCAGGGTTAACTAAAGAACTTACTTTAGTAACATTAAGTTGAGCTGTACCAGAATTATTGATATTACTTGTTGTTGATACAGGAAAAGCAACCGCAATATCGCGTGGATTTATTATCGCTAACCGGATGCTGCCCGCATCCTGCGTTAATGCGTCAGTAGGCTCAAAAAAGTTACCACCCGTTTTTCCATCAAGTGTTAAGCCGACGGTATGCTGAGCATTAATCGTATCAATCATACCTGCCGCTAAAGCATCAATTTCAGATCGAGCGGGATCAATGACATCTTGACGAACACTCAATAAGCCACCAATTGAACCGCCTGTTAATTGCGATGACACATTAATGCCACTTGGACCATATCCTATTTCACTACGCGTACTGTCTGACGGATCGGTGATCACTTTTAATGCTATTGCCGATTGCCCAACAACTAAGGCTTGGCCATTACCGATGAATACGTTTACCGAACCATTGCTCTGCACACTAGTAGAAACAGAAATATAACCTGATAATTGATTAATTAGCTGATCGCGTTGATCCATTAAATCATTAGGCGGTATACCTGCTCCACCTGATGCTTCTGTAATCGCTTGATTAAGCGATGCAATACCTTTAGAAATTATATTGACATCTGTTACTGCAGCATCAAGATTAATATTAACTTGCTGGTTAAATGCGTTGAGCTGCGTATCGAGGGTATTAAAACGTTTAGCCAAGGTATCAGCTTCAGTAAGCATAACTTGGCGAGCAGGAATAGACGTCGGATCATCTGCGACGTCTTGTACGGCATCAAAAAACCCCTGTAGGCCAGAACTTAATGATAGCTCTGGTGCTCCGAGCAAATCATCAACTTGGCTCGCAAATGTAGAAAAGGTATCAAACGATTTTTCTTGTGAGGTAAATATGCGTACTTGATCAGCTAAAAATGAGTCAAATATCCGTTCAACACTACTAACAGTAACGCCAGACCCGATATAGTAGCCACCCTCAAAATTAGGCGTTTGGGTACCCTGCGTAACACGCTGGCGATTATAACCATCGGTATTTACGTTACTAATATTGTGACTTGCCGTTGATAACGAAGCTT
>CAXBIM010000077.1:0-6577 GCA_963975785.1 uncultured Methylophaga sp. | reverse complement strand
TGGCCGATGCGTTTATTAAAGCAACAAAAACAGGCTGGGCGATTGCTTATAAAGACCCCGAGCATGCCATCGAGCTTATTAAACTTCGTTATAATTCAAAACGAAGCGTCGATGAATTACGCTTTGAAGCGGAGCAAATGATCAAGCTAAACCAGCCGAATTTGCTTGAACCGGGGTATATGAATAAAGCGCGTTGGCAACATATTTATGATACTTACTCTAGTTTAGGCTTAGTTTCATCTATGCCGGATTTAAATGATTTTCTATACCAAAGAAAAGAAACCGACTGGGCTAAAATTTACAGGTATGGCTTACTGATCGCGGCTGTTTCATGTGTGCTCGCGGCTATTTTAGCCTATGTATTTCTACTGAATATTCGCCTTAGAAAAGAAATGAAGCGTAGAGAAAAAGTTGAAGAAGATTTGACTCGTTCTCGTGATGCGCTTAAAAAATCGAACGATGATCAGACAGCCTTGATCAATATGTTTTCACATGAATATCGAACGCCGCTATCGGTGATTAAAAATACCACTGCCATGTTAGAACAAAAGGTTACCCCGGTATTACCCGATACTCAGCCACGCTTTGATATTCTCTGGCGCGCCGCCAGCCGACTTGTCGAACTCGTGGATAATAGCTTATCGCCTGATCGAATAGTTGATTTTACCCAATCAGATAAGACCAAAGGGCCATGTGATATTTTAACGGTCCTTAAAGAAACCATTCAGTCATTAGATGTGCTGAGTAAGGCCAACATCATTTTTCATACAAGCGAAACGTCTAAAGTCTATATTGCCTTGGCGGATTCTGAACTCAGAAAATGTTTGGATAATATTATTTCAAATGCGCTTAAGTATTCAGGTGGACAAGACGTAGAGGTATTCTTTCAAAAGGATGCTGATTTTGCATGTATCGATGTTGTTGATAAAGGTATTGGCATACCAGAGCACGAGGTAAATGAGGTGTTCTTAAAATATCATCGTGCGTCTAATGCCGACGTTTCTTCAGGCGCCGGTTTAGGTTTGTTTATCGTTAAAAGTATACTGGAAAGTATTGGCGGTAATATTGTTATTGATAGCACAGTAGGCAAAGGTACGACAGTGTCGTTATTTTTGCCTCTGATAGACAAATAACTATTGAATAGTTTTATATACCTTAAATTTTATGGCTTGCATTTTAAGTAGATTCCTATGGAAAAAACCCGCGTAATTATAGTAGAGGATGATAAAGACCACAGTTTTCTTGTCAGAGAGGCCTTGGAGCAAGAAAACTTTGAGACTTACGAAGTGGCAAGTTCAGTCGAGTTTTTTCAAAGTTTATTGAATAGTAGTTTTGATATTTTGATTCTGGATATAGGCCTGCCTGATTTTTCTGGTTTTTCCATTTTAGACTACCTGCAAAAAAATAAGCTACATAACAATATGGGTATTGTTGTTTTGACGGCATATGGTTCAAGCGAAGATCGAATTCGAGGTTATGAATTAGGCGCAGACATATACATGCTTAAGCCTGTTGATGTTAAAGAGTTGTGTTTTGCCGTTATTAATCTAGCTAATCGATTAACTGCCTACGAGCCTTCAGGTAAAGAAATAAAAAGCTGGTCTCTGGATAAAATAAATTGGCTTTTATCATCACCTGATGGATCATCTTGTAAGCTTAGCGCTAAAGAAGTGGAATTGTTAACTCAGCTATCGCTTGCAAAGGGTGAGGTGGTTAATAAATATACCTTAGGGAGCGCTCTAGGCTATTTAGATAATGAACATGGCAAGCGCGCACTTGAATCCGCGGTGTTAAGGCTTAGAAGAAAGCTGGCTCAAACCGGTTGTTCAAATGTACCCATCAAAACAGTTCACGGAGTGGGTTATACGTTTTCTTCTGCTCTAAATATCATTTAGTTAATCCGTTTTCCTTTCAGTTTTGATCACTCTCTTTCTATTGCATTCCAAACAAGTAGAAATGATTCGTTTTTAAGTGGCTTCTTTTTGTAACACACTGTCAGCTTTTGCAGCACGATGTCAGATTTTGTAACTCAATGTTGCTCTCTGTAAGTTATCAGTAATGTTTTTCACATTAAACTGAATTTCACATCTGCTTCGTAGGTATTGGTAGGTTTTGGTTTCCATCCGTCGTTTTATGTATAAATAACTCAGTGTCGTGTTTTCACTTTGTGGTCTATTGTTCTGTGTCAGATTAACTATTTTTTAATTTTTTTGAGGTATATGCCTCATTTTAGCCTAGTAGAACACTTACGGGTGGATGAAAAAATAGAACTAACTCGCTGAATTTATTAAAAATTTTATTTATCGATGATGTTTCATTGTCCAGCATCATCGCATTAGATTTATTACCGCTGGATTTAAGGAATATCAAGAATGCAGTATCGACTAGAAAAAAATGGTGGAAAGGAGAAGTGTGTGTCAGTTTTTAAGCTCAGCCGTATTCAATGGTTATTGATGTTGTCTGTTTTGTTGTGTTCATTTTCGGTGAGCGCATCGCATTTCAGAGGGGGTGGTATCAGCTGGCAATCTGCCGAATTAGACGGTGACGGCCTTAAAAATGATGTTTTGATTACCGTCAAAACTGCATGGCGACTAAATGGCGACAGTATACCTTCAATTAGCATTACTCCCGCACTGACTATTACCACAGTTAGTAATTCCGATGTAAACATAGGAACGGATTATACCCTAAGAACAGATGTTTTTAGTGTTAAAAATCTAGACCCTAATGTTACTTACTCGGCGTATTACGGTAGTTGTTGTCGAATCAGTGGTTTAGAAAATAACTCTAGTGGAAACTTCAAAATACAAACTAATATTTTTATGGCCAATGGAAACTTAGCGCCAAAAATTGATTTACCGATTATCTACGAAGTTCCTAAACTGCAATCTGATGGTGTAACAACGTTAACCAGTTTTTCGTTCGATGTGGGGGCGACCGATGCCAATGCTGATAAACTTCGTTTTCGTGTAGCAAATAGTGACGAATTAGGGGGGGGGCGTAAATCCAGCAGGCTTTGCCATTAACTCGAATACCGGCACAGTCACTTGGACCAATTCCGGTAATTTAACTACAGGAATGTATAGCGCCGGCATTGTGGCAGAAGATATTGATTCTAATGGCAATGCATTATCTAAAAGCCATTTCGATTTCATTCTTGAATTGAAGAATGAAGCAAGTGTTGCCTTTACCCCTGATGCGAATATTCCTGAGAGCAGAAATGTTATTGTCGAAAAAGGAGATACTTTCGGATTTGAGATTACGGGTACTGCTATTAGTACTGCCAGTTTAGGTGATCTTCAAGGCGCACTCACCGAGCCAGTGAATGATAATTTTGTTTTTGCTCCAGGTAATAGCGGAGATGCTGTTGATCTGGATCCAGGTACTTACCCTATTACCTTTGAAATTAGTGATAACACTGGCACAGCTACCAAAAGCTATTTGATTTTAAACTTCATTGTACCTGACCCTAAAGCACCAAGCATTGCCAATGTAGAAGGTGATTTAACAGGCTATTCTTCAACGTTTTCACAGAAAGTTGATAAAGATGTCGATGCCGTTGTCGCTGATTTGGATAGTGCCGGTAACGCTGTCAACCATTTGAATAATGGTTTTATTCGATTCAATGTCACGTTTGCAGATGGTCAATATGAAACGCTCGATATTCAATCTGATGGAACGGGGTCTGGTCAAATAAGCCGCACGGGTTATGAGGTTTTTTATGAAGGCGTCAAAATTGGTGATATTGATGCATTTGAAGATGGCATAGGCCAAGCGCTTAGAGTTGATTTTGGTACAGTATCAATTGCAGCCGTTCAGGCGTTAGTGCGTAACTTAACTTATACCGATACCTTTGTATTACGTTCAAATGGCCAGAGAAATTTATCATTATTTATTGAGGACGAAGACGGCCTTAATCGTAATTATTCTCTTTATATCGATGTACAAGATCACCCTGATAAACCGACCAGTGGTAGTCCGGTTGTTGTTAATAATAAGTTGTCTTTATCTAATGCAGATACAGTGAGCATATCCACCGATAATATCTCTTTTGTGGATGCAGATAATGTTGCCGCCGATCTGACGATTAGTGCTACGAATGTCACGAATGGGCAATTCGAATATATTGCTAGCGCAGGCAGTGCGATTACAGGCTTTAGCCAAGCTGATGTGGATAACGGTTTGGTGCAATTTGTGCACGATGGTTCAAATAATGTCCCTACCTATAGTTTAACGGTAAGTGATGGTACGAATAGTTTTGGCCCAGATGCGGCGGCGATTAATTTTTCGAGTGGTTCAACTGATAATGTCAGTGTGTTTGAAAATCGAATTGGTGTGGCAACTGTCACGGCAGAGAATGTTGTGGGAACACCTGGTTATGCCATTACGGGCGGTGCTGATAGTGCCTCTTTTGATATTAATGCCGCGTCAGGCTCACTTTCATTTCAATCTGTACCAGACTTTGAAACAGATGCCTCATCCTATGTGGTTGAAGTCACTGTAAGCGGTTCAACATCTGGCACCGATGTGCGTACGGTCAATGTCACCCTTAAGGATGTGAATGAAGCCCCATTGATTAGTGGCACAAACCCATCAAATAAATTGGATCCTCGTAATCCTGATAATTATAGTTTTACGCCTACTTCAAGTGACCCTGAATCTGGTACTTTAAACTTCAGTATTACAAATAAGCCTTCATGGGCAAGTTTTAACGCATCAACAGGTGAGTTATCTGGAACACCCATAACTAGCGATGCTGGCTCATATAGCGATATTCAAATTACAGTTAGTGATGGCATAAACAGCGCGACGCTTTCCCCATTTTTCATTAATGTATTAGATGCAAATGGAAAGTATGTACTAGACGTTTGTTACACTGATGACTTTTTAGCGATAGGTACGGGGTCATTAGATGGAAGTTGGACCACATTAGCTAGCACAGGTTATACACCACAACCGGTTA
Organism: uncultured Methylophaga sp.; assembly: GCA_963975785.1. Taxonomy (GTDB): domain Bacteria; phylum Pseudomonadota; class Gammaproteobacteria; order Nitrosococcales; family Methylophagaceae. Next base: position 1,614 of record CAXBIM010000077.1, on the reverse strand, counting down.
CTTCTAACGGAGAAGCCAGATTAAGGTTGACTGATGCAGCGGGTAATCGTGTGGGTGGTGTCAGTAAAGACTTTCCAATCCCTTCTTTAGGTGTGTCTCAGTTTGAATTTAAGGCCGCAGCATATGGTGGAAGTGGAGCAGATGGTATTGCTGTTGTACTCTCTGATTGGGATGTAACGCCAGTATTAGGGGCGCCAGGAGGTGCATTAGGCTATGGCGCTGGTGGTACAAATGGTTTTGCTGGTGGTTGGCTTGGTATAGGTATTGATGAATTTGGTAACTTCTCTAACGTCAATGGCAATCCAGCGACACCGAACTCGGTTGCGATTAGAGGTTCTGGTTCAGGTACAACAGGCTATAAATTTTTAAGCGGCACAGCGGGTTTATCTCCGCAAATAAATAACAACCTTGCCGGTCACCAATACAGAGTAACGATCGATTCTAGTGATGGTGTAAGTGCTTATGTCACTGTTGAACGTGATACAGGCGCTGGTTATGTCACCTTGATAAATGGTTTTGATGTGTTATCTGATGGCGATCAAACAGCCTTGCCAAGTCAGTTTCGTTTATCGATGGCGGCCAGTACTGGTGGGTCTACTAATAACCATGAGTTAACTCAACTTCGGGTTACCGGCACTAGCTGTAATTCTGTTATGGCCATTGGTGTAAATAATTCAACGGCTGTGGTAGACACGGATGCGGGTACCGTTACCTTTACGGTTGAACTCAATCAAGCCGCGCCTGCAGCTGGGGTGACAGTTGATTATGCAACGGTCGATGGAACTGCTGTTGATGTCGATGAATATACAGCTAAAACCGGCACTTTGAGTTTTGCGTCGGGTGAAACGACTAAAACGGTTGTGGTTAATTTGCTGACTTTAGATAATTCAGTCGATAACGGAAAAGAGTTTTATCTGCAAATTAGTAATGCAACGAATGCGTATGTAGGTGAAGCAACAACAAATGCCTTACTTGCTTTAAATACTGCACCTGTTGCGAGTGCACAATCACTAAGTACCAATGAAGATGTTGCGAAGGCGATTACTTTGGCAGCGACAGATGGTGAGTCAGATGCCTTAACGTATTCTGTTGTTGCAGGCCCATCAAACGGCGTATTAAGTGGCACAGCACCAAACTTGACTTATACGCCAAATACTAATTATTTTGGTAACGATAGTTTTACATTTAAAGCCAATGACAGTGTACTGGATTCAAACACAGCCACGGTTTCGATCACAGTCAACAGTGTGAACGATGTGCCCGGTGCAATTGCCCAGAGTGTCAGTTCTGCAGAAGATACCGCGAAAGCGATTGTCTTAGCGGGTACCGATATTGATGGCACGATTGCCGCTTACACGGTCGGCACCGCCAGTGATGGTGTCTTGTCCGGTACGGCACCGAATCTAACCTACACCCCGAATGCCGATTTCAACGGCAGCGACAGCTTTACCTTTACGGTGACCGATAACGAGAGTGGCGTTTCCACCGCCTCGACAGTGTCTATTACCGTTAGTAGTGTTAATGATGTCCCGAGTGCGACAGCCCAAAGTGTCACAACCGCAGAAGATACCGCGAAAGCGATTGTCTTAGCGGGTACCGATATTGATGGCACGA
>CAXBIM010000076.1:0-6658 GCA_963975785.1 uncultured Methylophaga sp. | reverse complement strand
TTAATACGCTTAGTTTACCAAGTTTAGGTGTACGGTTTTTTCAGCATAGCTCAAACAGATATGTTACTCAAGGTGAGGTTCGTCGAAAATAAAGTTTTATTGTAGCAATTACCTTCAAGCAAAGTTAATTTCTTAATAGCTGATGGAATAGAAAACAGATGACCTTCGCTTTGGTATGAGACTAAGCAAATAATATCTCCACCTAAAGGCAACATCATATTTACTGTAATGTAATCAAAATTATCATTCATAGGCGGCTTCCTTGGAATTCCCATCATCTTTTTTAGCATATTTATATCCTATTGCATTGCTGAGCTTGCAATTTAAGGAAATTCCTAACTTTTGTGTATAGTGTTGCTCTGCTTGCTTTCTAAGACAAGCGCTTATCACTTTTGCCTCCATTTCGGTATATTTACGTGCCAGCTCACTGGATTCAGAATATGCTGACCATTGAGAAAAAAGTTTAATAGTCGATTTTTCAATTTCATCAAGCCATTCTAAAAGAGTTCCCTCTTGCCCATCATTTATAAAATTACAAGCAATATTAATGGCAGCTTCTGTTAATAGACGATGCTCAGTACCTTCAGTCTGACTATCTAGTACAGGATAAGCAAGTCCATCTCTCTCTGTATAACTACCTATATCATGACGTAGTGGTATGTTTGAGCGGCTATTACCTTTTTCCCTTGTTCCGTCAGTAAACAAGGAATGCGGAAGAAAATGTTCACGCTCTTTGTATCCTTCCTCATTTCTTTTCGGAAACTTTATTTTGCCTAGTTCTCTATATGTGTCAAAAGGTCGACCAATAGAACGTAACAACTCACATCTAACTTCACCATGCTCAAGCAAACCTATAGGAATTTTTTCAATATTATAAATCGTATGTTCATTAATACCTTTCGCATCTTTATTTATGTAATCAGATAGCAGATTAAGAGTAACCAGACTCCCTTCTTTTTGTGCTTTTTTCATCGTTAGTCTAGACAAAGAATCATGATACCTATGTGTGACACAGATGTCCTTTCCTTGATCTACAATGTATTTCATATTAGTTGTACAAGCAGTCAAAATAACATGCATGCCATTATTAAATATTAGTAAATCCTGGATTAGCACTTTTTTACGAGTTTTTTCGTTCATGACGATTGGCGCTAATGACACCTTGATAACACCTCCAGCATTAATACGTTCATGTAATGGTAGATCAGTCCTATTAGAACTATTTAAAGCGACATCAACTATTGTCTGGGTAAAACTTTGCGCCATTTCTCTATGGGCGCTTGCATCTTCAACAGTATGCTCTTTCATACTTGTATATAGGTTATAGTAAAGTAATCGCAGTAGTCGTTCACATAATGCTGACGGTAAATTCACCCATTCAATGCGAGATAGCAAAGTTAATAAAAGACCTAAATCACCAGAATTAAAGTGTTGCAGTAGTTGCTCAATTAACAGCAGCGCATGCTCAGCGCGCTTAATGTTTTTTGCTGAACCGTTAGTGCGTGGATAGGTAATATATCCCATAGCTTACGATCCACTGCTACAAGTATTATCACTATTTTTTTGAGGACTGTCTTGCTTATCGTTCCCACTCTGTTTTTGATTGTGCTGGCGGCTAATAGATATTTTGCCAATACTTTGCGATAGTGCTTGTGGCTCATACAACACATCAGGATCTGACCAACTTAGATGCTGTAATGACTCAGCAGCTTGTGTACCATACAAGGTTTCTAATACCTCAAAAATAACAGAATCAGCAGAGCGCTCACCTGCTTCAACTTCAGAGAGCTGTGACATAAGCTGGCTATTCCACTCTACATTTGCCACTGTCGCTAAATGGGTTTGCAGTACTTGATAGGCCTCACGCCCTTGCGACGTCATTTTAACTGCATCTCCTTCTGTTGATATTTCAATCAACTCGCTCTTTTGAATCAGATCTTCGATGATACCTGCTGCTGTTGAAGGGCGGCCTACTTCAAAGACATCCATATGATGCAAAAGCTCAGTTAATGATAAGGTTTCCGCCTCATCACATAAATCGACTTGCATCTGAAAGTCATTACTTTTTATCGCATCAATGTCTGCTTGTGTTAGACAATTTGACTGCTCGACCTTAAAAAATGATGCTAATGGTCCAGCCAGCCAGCCCTCTGTCATTACCATATTACTTTGTAGATGTACGAAAAGGTTATCTTCACCCTCTGGCATGTCTAATTCTAATTTTATTTTTTCTCGTATTAAATGTGCAGCTCCCATCTGCTGGCTTGACTGCATGTCCTCAATTAGCTGATATATATCACGCATATCAGCATCATGAATATGCTCAAGAGCATCTTTATCGATAATTGAGATATCATCATGAGCACTATTTGTCATATAACCTCCTCATAAATTTCCTTCATACAAGCGTTGTAATATCCGCATGGTTGTTGCTGGCTTTATACTATAACGTTGCCATGCTAGTGACATAACATCCAAGGTTGAGCGATTAAAAGGCTCATAACTTAATTCCTCAGTTTGAGTATCGACCAGATTATAATTTTCACTCTTTGCTTGAATAGCTTTTCCCTTATCATTGATAAGTTTTGCAGCTTTTTGCAAATAATCTTGAGGCACATCCTGTATATGTCCAGTGACTTGACGACCATTGACGGTTAACGTTACCTTTAGGGTACTTGATTTGCGACGTTTAACGCTTGCTTCATGCTGTGCAATTAAATCCAATATTACCGCCTTTACTCGCCCCATACCTTGACGACCAGCGTATCTAGAAGATAAATGCTCTGCTAGCAACATCCCCATATATTGTGCTAACCAGCGATCAATAACTTGCCGAGCAACCTCAGCGGATACCATATTTTGATCAATCTGTCTGGAATTACTAAGTGCTTCACGTATCCCACCTTCAGTTACTGACCGCAGTGCCACCCGTTCAAACTTACTGATAAGCTCTGGATCTTCACTTTTTGTGGCATGATACAGATGCCATGCGATAGTCTCACCGACATTATCATCATCTGTAGCCAAATATATTTTTTTGACACGTGGCCCTTGCTCTAAAATCACATCAAGCGCTTGTTTGCCCTCATCTATCAGTTGATACTGCGGTCGTAGCTGCTGCCCTGCAATCTCCAAGGAGGCATCTTCAAGATCCATATTAGTAATGGCACCACCTGTGGCATGCACAATATAGTCACTTTTTAAAATCTTTTTAAGTGACTTTACTTTACCTAGTGCTTCTACAATAAACAGATAATTTGGGAAAAGCCGTACACCATATCTGGCCATATACCAGCCTAAATAATGTACTGAGTTTGACGCTTGATAATTAGGATTATTGATTACTTCAGGGTCATTTAAGCGGTACAAAGTGGGTGATAAAAAGGCAATAAATGATTTTTTGGCTCGAGAAATGGCGACATTTAATAGATACGGCTGATTCTCAAAAAACAAGGTGTCGCCATCATCGTGAGATTGTACGCCAGAATAAATAACAATGTCTTTTTCAGCACCTTGTAACGTATGAATGGTATCGATAATGGTCCCTGCAATCTCATCTTTTGGAATAATCATACCTTGGGTGCTATTTTCAGCCATTAAAGCGGCTCGTATGCAATCTGGCTGCTGATTGAACGGAGTGATAATAGCCACCATGTCCTGTAAACGTGGTTTATCTCCCTTGTCTGCCAGCAGCGTCTGCCAAGTGCTATAGCTATCAACAACCAACTGAGCAATCATGTTAGCTTCATCTTTATTTTGCTTAGACGAACCACTACTCCCTTTGCTAGAAGACCCGGTCGACTCGACATAAGCCATTGCTGGCAGGCCCTCGTCTTTCTGATCCTTTTTTAAAAACGGCATATAAAATAACTTGTTGTCATATACCAGTTGGTTACAGTACTCAATGATATTTTGATAGCAGCGATAATGCCCTCGCAGCATAAAACCCTTATCTTGATAGTTCAGACTCGAAGCGGCTTGAACCACATGCAAAAAGCTACCGTCTGAAACTGATAACTGTCGTTTAAATAGACCTGTCACTCGCTCTAGCGAATAGCCATTTTTTAACCATATCAAATACTCATCAAAGGCTGAAACCTCTGATTTTGTATCAATTACTGGAGCTAACTGTGAGGTATCACCGACAGATACTAATCGCTTGGTTAGACTTGCTAATGGCAATGCCGCCATGGTAGTGGCTTGTCCGGACTCATCGGTAATCAACAGATCAATACCACCATAGATATAGTCTTTTTGAGGCGCGCCTGGAGGATAGCTGCCAATCTTTAATAAACTTGGCAAACGATTGACCGTTGAGATGATAACCGGTGTAATCATACACACCCGTCTTAAGCCTGCAATGATATTGTCTTCGGTACGAGAAAAATGCAAATGAGACGCTTGATCTATAACAAACTGACCTTCCCAATAACGAGCAGCCAGATGAAACAGCTGGGTGCGATACTCTAAATCAATACATTGCTCGATTAACAAGTTTAGTGCTGCTCGACGCAATACAAGTGGATAATATTCAGGCTCAATAGCTTCATCGCGTATCATTTCACGGCATACTTTTTTATAAACGTCTACGTCATCATATTTATAAAGCTTGATTAAGTCCTCACGAGTATCCTTAAAGGCTGGCAAGTGCTGCTCTTTTTGCTGTAACGGAAATACTTTATCCAAATCCGCATTATTTGAGAAAAGTTGCACTCTTGCCGTATGCAACGCCCCTGCCATCTGACGATAAGTGCTAGACAACAACGCATGCAGACCATCAACGACTTGTTGCACATCATTTGGTAATGATAGACCTTGTTGATTGAAAAACACTCTGGCCTTTTCCATATAATAAGCGGCCAACTCATCATTATCATGCAAGTCGTTAAGCTGCGCCCCTACATTTTTCCACTCAAAGTTATACGGCTTATCTTGTCCCGCGATACTTAGAATTGGGATTTGCGCTTTTTCTTTATTGCTTAACTTTTTTTCGGCACCTTGTGAGGCAAAAAAACTGCCGTAAGTTGGACAGTGTGGAATCCAGCGCTGATACTCAAGCAGACACTCATCACTATCATCTTGCACCACATCAGGAAAAGCAGAGGTAACATTTTTTACCGATTGGTTAGTTGCACCGCTGGCTACAATGATAGGACATGGCTCTTTAAGCAGCGCCGCTTTTACTACGTAATGAGCAACCACAGCTTTGAGCATTGAGGTTTTGCCGCTACCTGGTGGACCATTGACCGCTAGCACTCGACCATAGCTCTCATTACTCTGATAGTTTTTATCTAAATAGGCAGCGGCTAGCGAGGCATGACGTTGGGTGTTGTCTAAAGGAAATAATTCACGGTTATGTCTTAGCGAGATTGGCTGATCACTCTTTTTCTGAGTATCCATATGACCTAGTAGATAAGGCATATCCGGATTATAGTCATCCTGAGCTGTGGTCAACAGCGAATCATACAAATCATCTGCCGTGAAATCCATTGCCTGAGTATTCACTGAATCCACATCATAAACTGACAACAGCTTAGATAAAGCAGTATGTTGATAAGCGTGAGCCCCATCAGATAGTAAACCCTCATACAACATTATCAATTGCTTCTTCGCACCACCATCAGGCTTTTCGACCAAAGACAATTGAGGATGAATATCCTGATCTTTTAATTGCTTTTGTAGTTTTTCTTGTAGCTCCTGTAGAGATGTGACATTGCAACTTTTATAAAGAAACTGACAGGCTTTCTCAAACCAAGTTTGTGCTGTACCAACACTAACGAAGCATGTGAGCGCCTCTGTTGATAAAGGACTATCGTTTAGTTGTATCTTAGGTATGTCATGGTTATGCTCTCCTAAATAATATTCTGCATTTAATGAGATGCTTTCAGTAATGTTCGGTAATAGGTGCAGACACTGTGGGTTTTTTTGAGGTATATCAAGAGTGACTGGTATTGCCAATACTACATAGCCCTGTTTAGCTCCGCGTTTCACAAACTCCAAAAGTACATAGTAGCGTTGCTCTGGCTTAAAAGACGAGTTATTGCCTAATACTATTTCTTGACTGAGCATGGTTGGCCAAGACTCTATATCTTCAAGATGGGGTAAGCTGTTACGTTTGGCTTGATTAAGCTTGGTTAATGAGTCAAAACTCATCTGCTCATAAAACACTTGTAGAGTTTTGCTCATTTTATGCTCGCTGAAATCATCTCTTTAACATTAAGATATTGTTTATTTTGTTTAATACGCATTTTATAACGGTACTTATCTAGATCAGCAATACCGCTTAATTGACTGTTCCAATCTGTAAAATCGACGGTATCTTCGCTACCAATGATAGAGAATCGATACTTTTCTTTAGAGCCACTAGACCCTAACTTTTCATAAAATTCCGCGAGAACATATCTACTCTCATCAACACCATCATGCATTGACTCAGCACTAGTATACAAACGATCAGCACATAAAAAAGTTGCCGCTTTGATGCCAAACATAGGAAACTTAATTAGACTAAACACGATAGTTAGCTTAATGTCAGGCTTTAGCGTCTTAAAACCCGATTGAACTAATAAGGATTTAGGAATAATTACTAATAGATCGGCATATTTATTACCCCACTCTCAACTTCGAAAGTGATTGAAAAAAGAAGAGCACCTCACTA
>CAXBIM010000075.1:0-6705 GCA_963975785.1 uncultured Methylophaga sp. | reverse complement strand
ACCTAAGTGATCGGATTTTTAATGTTTGGTGGAGATGGCGGGAGTTGAACCCGATACCATCACATTCTATCAAACGCTATCAAATTCGCTCTTAATAATATCAATGACTTACGGTTATGCAATGTGATTGTATGTGATAGTGTACGATCATAGGCTGTCAAGAATCATGTCACAGAATTAAAACTTGTTAGTTTTATATTAGAGTACTATATAGTTTCTCGTTAAGATAACTATTATTAACTTTAGACGATTAAGGATAAACATGGAACGTTTTACACAAGCAATTGAAAAAAGTATTGAGTCTGAAAATTGGTATGCAGCGTTAACGTTAGCATTAACTATGCCAGATATTTGTGGTCAAATTAGCTACCCAGACCTTAGGGGCTCCAGCAATTCTAAAAAGCGATATATAAAGTGGTTTGATAGATACATGCTACATCATTATGAGAGTCCTTTTCACGGAGAAGGATTTATCTTTATGTCTGGAGGGGATTGCTATGCTTTACGTTGCGCTCTTCTTCACGAAGGAAGAGATGACATAACAAGCCAAAAAGCTCGTAGAGAAGTTCTTTCAAAGATTACATTTTCTACAACAGGATCCCATCGCGCAATGATTGAAGACCTACTAATTCTTAATCTTCAGGAATTTTGTCTTGAGATTTGTCAAGGGGTCAAATCTTGGTATGAGGATTACAAAGATAGCCCTGATGTACAAGATGCGATAAAAGAATTATTGACCATACATACTCAAGAATTTTCTCCATCTTACGGTATATTCATTAAATAACCTAAATCTTATGTGCAAGAAAAACAGCCCTCGCCGATTGGTAGGGCTTATCTCAGATCACTTGGGATATTTTGACCATGGCAATTGATAATGAGGCCCATCTTTAAAAGTCTTCCAGTCACCGCCCCACTCAATTGACACACATACATCTTTGGCCGCTTGTTTCATCGCTGCTGCTAATGGTTGATAGTATTTCCAATCCCATGTAACCTTGCCGTCTTCATCAAGTGCGATTAGGTCTACAGCGTGTCCAGTTAAATGACGGCTATTCATTGTCATGGTAGCGCCTTGCTGATATAGCTCTTTTTGCCGTGTGATTGAACGCAGACCTTCGCCTACACTAAAATCAATATCTGTAATTTCGATAGCTCTTTCAACGATTTTTACCAAATCAGGATGCAAGCCTTTTAATCTATCTAGTGACTTTGCGGACAAATTGTACTTACGTTTCGGCTCAACTCGCTTGTCCTCTTTGTTCACAGCGTTTTTATCACTATGCGCTTTACAATGAATAGCAGCTTCTGCCATGGCATAAAACCCTGCATGAGCTTGATTATCCCACACCCCATTTGCTTCGCCATCATAGAACCCATGAATCTTCATTGTCGCTTGTAGGTTTTTTATTGTAGATTTTTGCATATGTCTCACCTTTTTAAAGACGTAAAAAAAGCCCCAAAATTGAAGCTGTATTTAATATTGATTATTATTTGTCTTTATCTGCAATGCGTAGCGCGTAATGCAGAGCATTTAGAACTAACAACCCACGCCGGTAATGATTTGCCTTAATGTATGGCTGGACAATCTCACTGTTTTTGATAGCTATATCTGTCAGCTGACGTGCTGTTTTGATGAAATTAAACTGCATGATTTACTCCTATTATTTGCCAAAAATCGCAAACGCTGCGTCTTTTACTTCTTTAATGACTTCGGCAATAGTCTTGCCCTGCCATAATGCTACGGCTTGATAAACAATACCGATTGCTAACATGCCGAACACTGCCCAAACAAGCATGATTGCACCCTGTGTCATGACGCTATAATCTTGGTAACCCATAAATTCAATATGCGCTGCCCCGCCAAACAGCGAGATTGTGACAGCAATGGTAAACTTGATTATCACTGACATATTAACTTGTATCTTACCGTCTTTGCCGATATCGCCTGATAGCATCAATCCAAATATTGCACCAATCACTGCGGCGAATACTTTAGGTAGAAATACCATCAGCTTTAGTATGATTAGTTCTAAAAATGGTGTGTTTTGTGGCATAACGCCTCCCTCAAATTTTAGATAATAAAAAACCCACCATTGGGTGGGTTAATAAAATTGGTAATAGATCAAACAATTTAATCAACAAAAGATATAATTTGCTCAATAGCATCTTGTCTGCTTAATGGTACGTGTCCACCTTTTGTAAGGTGCCACTTTGCGTAAGTATGAATAGTTAATTCACCGACCTGGCTCTGATCTAACGTGTGGGTAATCTCAGACCATCTGTTAATGAAATAATTTAACTGCGAAATATGAGAACTGTCTTTGACATTATGCATATATTTAATCTTTGGAATAAACCCATACTTTTCAAAGCGTTTTGTAACATCAACCCTATATCGCATGTCTTCAGGTACTACCGTATCATTAATGTTAAAGGCTGCATTGAAAAGATTTAAAACTTCATTGCGAGCATGATAGGTCTGAAGATCTATTTGAGGGATATCAACAATCGCTTGTGCCCCTTTTCCATAGCATGTAGCAAGCATAATTGAGGAAAATCCACCTGCTGATGCGCCAAAAAAAGTCACGTCTGTTAGAGTAAACCAATCCACTATCTTTCTTATGATATCAGCTTGAATTTGTGCATAATCCTCAGCACCACTCCCAACAAACCAACCACCATTGAGAGTATCGTTTAGATACAGAGTTGGATCGTTCAAAACAATTACAGAATATGGCAAGTCAGTAGCCCAGCTCCATCTGAAAAAAGCGGGTAGATCTATATTGTTACGATTAATAGCATCCTGTCCCATTACTACTAACTTGCGAGATTTTGATTTTAATGACATGAACATTTGAAAGTGTGTATTTACATTCAGGATGTAATTGTCATCAAACTTAATATCGCTTCTTTTTAAATCATCCGTATTAACTGTCCTTTTTGGATACGCTGCTTTACTGGGCTTTAATGTCGATCCTTTCGGTTGATTAGACAGTAATATTTCCATGTGCCGAGAAACTTTTTTTGCAAACTCTAATTCTGTAGCACAAGGAACATGTTGCACAGTAGTTTTTGGGTTGTTGCGTACCCCAGCATTATTGGTAAAAATAACTAAGTGATAGAGAGAGCTGCTGATGTTATCGTTAGCCCAGTCAGCTACGTTCTTTATTTCGGAGATATCACGGTCATATGCATTCAATAAAATAAGCAGCCGTTTGCCTTTAATTTCAAACTTTTTATTAGCAATAAAATATGTGAGTTCTACTAATGATTGAACTAGGTCGGTTGATGCTGCGAAATTTTTACTAATATCGAAAGTTTCAATATTGACAGTTTGAAAAACCTTGGATAAACAGTCACTATTGTCAACACGTGCAAATTTATCCCAAATTTGTTCTTTAAAACCTTGCATATTATTGCCTATTATTATTATCCAAAAATAAAAGGCCAACAACTATCAGCCTTTTACACCACTTTCAATATCACAAGTATAGCAAAGTCTGCTAGATTACTCTTACGCGTTTATAATGGTATTGCGTATATTATCAAAAATAATTCTGTGGCCTAAATCATTTGGATGTAACCCATCGCTTGTGTAAGCAATCCCATCAATCTTTGCTTGTACGGTGGCCGCGTAGTTACTAATAAAATCAACACCCAATTCTGCTGCTAAGTCTTGAGTGACACGAGCAACGTCGCCCTGGTTATATTTTCTATCTTTAGCTTCGTCACTAGTGCTTGCTGCATTTGCTGACATTAAGATAACTCGCTTACCTGTCGCTATTAATGCATTTGCGATAATACGCAGATTGTCTTTTGTCTTTTGAGCTGTAAGAGGTTTTACTAATTGAGATCTGTCATTAGTGCCGAGCATAATAAATACATAGTCATCAGGCTTGCTTGGTTGTAGCAACCCCCCGTTAGGCAACCATTCTTGCGTCCAAGATCCTGATATGCCATCGTTAGCGACTCTTATTTTTTGATTGACTTTGATAGCTTCGAATCTAAACAAGCCGCCATCTCTTGACCTGTTTCGCAGGCTGATACGATGTGAGCCGTATGGTACAGTAAATGGTTTTTCAAGACTCCAAGCGGTAGGAGCAGAGTAGTCAAACTCACCAATTTTTACGTTGTTATCATAAACGTCTACAAATCCATTTGTACCCGTACCATTGCCCGCATGCACAACAGTAAAATTATCACCAATCATTTCAAATTCAACGCGAGCGTTGTAGTTGTAAAGAGGTTTATTTGCGTTTGTGTAGTAAGCTAAGTCGATATGATGCATAAAAAATGCATCAACTCGCTGTTTAACTATGATGCTATCTAGTGATATTTTTGTGCCGTCAAAGTCATTGATAAACTCAATACCTGATACAGGGTCAATGGCGTCAATATAAAAAGCCTTGGAATAATAACCGCTGCCACTAGATAGCCCACTTACTAGGGGTTCGGCAACCAAAGCGGCTTCGTCAAAATAGGTTTTACCTAGCCACTTGCGCAATAAGTTAGCCCAACTACCGTTTGTCAAATTATTACGTGGATCGTTTAGCGTGTGATTACGTCCTACATCTGACGATGTGCCGCTACTGCCCACGCCCCATGTGATTGAGTCGCCAATTAATCGAATTTGCACACTGTACAGTGGATTCGATAAATCTACTTTGAGTTGTTGTAATTCTGACAGTTGCTTTATTGATTGCACGTCCGCCTTGATGGTTGTTATAGCATTGGATAAATTATATTTAATATAAACCCAAGCACCGTTGATTTTTTGATAAACGCCATTATCTTTAATAGGATCATTAGTAACAATTGCGTAATCACCGTCAACTAATGGAGGATCAACATCCGGCGCTGTCATTTTTGCGTAAGTGCTAAAAGGCGTTGCACCAAGCAATCCGTTCTCAACTAATAATCTTGATGCCATGGGTATTGAAGCGTACTCTTTACCTAATCGTGCTGTGATCATCTTATCTTCGTTCACAGCTTCTTTTAGTGTCTGCGTGTCTAAACGTCCGTCTACAAAATCCTGTGTGGTCATAATCTCTGACATTTCTTTTCCCCACAAAAAAGCCCTCAACTAAGAGGGCGTATGTTTAATTTAATTTTAGGCTATTAGGCCGTTTATATGATCTTTATCGTTTGGATAGTACCTGCTGTCATAGGCCATTGCACTTATCGTCGACTCAAACACTCCCTTACCAGACTTTTCATTGATCAAATACGCCTCAGCTTCAATATCCACAGCTTCAGTAATACTAAATGCTGAATGAGCCACACCACTGGTCACCAGAGGCATCATTGGTATGCGTGCCAGCTCAATTTGATAGTGACCAACTTGGTCAATAATCTCAATCACATCAACGGTGCAGTTTTTAATCTGCAGATGAACGACATAGCTCTTGTCTTCATCCAGATCAACTGGATAGTCCAAGGTCAGTATCGTATTCTCTTGAAGATCCACTTGCCCGCTGCATAATATCGGCACAGTCGAGTCAACAACTGCAATTCTATCCATACGAGTCACCAAATCGCCCTCCCCGTAAGCTGTAAACTCTATCGCCTTACGGTTATATCTCAGCTTATTCCACGCCCTATGCGCCAAGAAATGCGCCTGTGCGTAATTGGTCACACCTTGGGTATCAATCTTCTTATAGTTGGTTCGAAGCTCGTCAGGCAGTCTGATGACAGCTTCACTATAGTTGTCAAATGGGTCGCGCCATTTCAGCTCTACGCCATCGTAATTATCTTGGATACCAAAAAATTCAGTGACAACCATGCTCTCTGGGCGAATATTACGATGATTAAACAACACCAAGCTATTGGGCGTTTCGCGTTCAAAGTTAAAATAATGCAGACCGCCTTCTCGTCTTGCAGTACAAAACACAGCTTCAGCAACCGTAAAGATCATCTCTTGATAGCTGCTGTATTTATCATCAAACGTGTAGTTAAACTCAGTCGCTTTATCGGTACCGAAATAAGTTGCTATCTCGTCACTCAAGTCATAAAAGGAATCGACATCAACCTCAGTTTCATCCATCCGGCCAATGTAAGGATCAAGCGCCATAGCAATTGATATGTCAGCAAAGTCGCTGGTAGGTAGAAAACCACCAATAGTATTCAGCTTACGATGCACGATTGCATTTAGCTCACTTGCGTTTGTGCCAGAACCAATGGCCATACGGCGCAATCGAATAACCGTATCGTGCTCATAGACTGATTTTTTAGTCTCGTAATAGCTGTAGGCGCTTTCAAATACCACGTCATCGATTAACTGTGCACTATTGCCGTTGTCATTAAGGCGATTAACTCTAAAGCGCACCTTACCCGCTTCTGGCAACTCTTTTTTGATGGTCATACCCACTGGTGAGCGGTTATTGGCCTGACCTTCCATAGTATCGCCATGGCGCATGATGGGCCCATAAGGGACACCATCATCACCTACCATCTGATACTCCACTTCTATTGATACCTGCTTTGCTTTATCTCCTTCATAGATACCGTTACTAGCCAAAAAGTTCAGAATAAAGCCTGTCGTGTCCTTTGACCCAGAATACTTCCAACCAGTAAAATTACTACCAGTACCAGTAAATCGTATGGTGCGCTGTCTAAATGATGCTACTTGCTCTGGCGTTGCGCCATCCAGCTTAGACCAGTCAGCATTCACACCTGCAGGGTTTACTAGGCTGATTGTAGTAT
>CAXBIM010000074.1:0-7427 GCA_963975785.1 uncultured Methylophaga sp. | reverse complement strand
TTTAGAGCCATTTTTAATCCAAGAAGGATTTATTATGCGTACGCCACGAGGGCGTGTAGCGACTAAGCGAGCATGGCTACATTTAGGTTTAACGCCAATCGGGGAATGAGTATGAAAAACTTTGAATGGCCAATCCGAATTTATTATGAAGATACTGATAGCGGAGGCGTTGTTTATCATTCAAACTATCTCAACTTCATGGAACGTGCACGTACTGAGTGGCTAAGATCCTTAGGCTTTGAGCAAGATAAATTAATCACTGATCATCAGTGTTTGTTTGCGGTGCATTCGATGCAGTTAAACTTTCGTCGCCCCGCGCGCTTTAATGATGCTTTGCTGATTCGTTCACAGTTAGTTAGGGCGGCAGGTGCTAGTATGACGTTCGAACAAAAAATTTTTCGCAATGATGAACTGTTGTGCGAAGCGACGGTCAAAATTGCTTGTTTAGATTCCAATCGGTTTCGACCAATGTCGATCCCCCCCTTTATTTTGATGGAGATACAAGGTGAACGCTGATCTTTCTTTAGTGACCCTTATTGCGGAAGCCAGCTTGCTGGTTAAGTTAGTGATGCTGATATTATTGTTAGTCTCCGTGTATTCATGGACGATTATATTTAAAAAACGCAGCGAATTGAGACAGGCAACACGTGAAGCTGATGCATTTGAAGACAAATTTTGGTCAGGTAATGAGTTAAACCGCTTATATGAAGATATTTCATCTCGTCCCCATGTTAGTCGAGGCATGGAAGGTATATTTGAAGTAGGCTTTAAAGAGTTTGTGCGACTTAAAAAAGCAGAACCGGCCTCTGCGGCAGTGCTTGATGGTGCTCAGCGTGTAATGCGTATTTCGCTTGCTCGTGAAATTGATCGCCTAGAAGAGACATTACCTTTTTTGGCAACAGCAGGTTCAACGAGTCCTTATATCGGCTTATTTGGCACCGTATGGGGAATCATGAACTCATTTCGTGCCCTCGGCGAAGTTCAACAAGCCACCTTAGCGATGGTAGCGCCAGGTATTTCTGAAGCACTTATTGCCACGGCAATGGGTTTGTTTGCAGCGATTCCTGCGGTAATTGCTTATAACCGTTATTCGCATAAGGCTGAACGGTTGATTAATCGTTACGATAACTTCTTAGAAGAATTTTCTTCTATCTTACACCGTCAACATAGTTAATCACGAGTTACACTCATGGCCACCTATAATAAAAGACAACGTCGTAAACCGATGGCTGAGATCAATGTAGTTCCTTACATTGATGTTATGTTGGTATTGCTGATTATATTTATGATCACGGCACCGATGCTTACCCAAGGCGTAAAGGTTGATTTGCCCGAAGCAGCAGCTAATGCTGTCGTACCTCCAGACGACAATAGTGAACCATTGGTCGTTTCGGTTGATGCAGATGGTTATTTTTATGTTGCAATTGGTGATAAGCAAGACCAACCTATTGATGCGCAGGAATTACAGGTCAAAGTCGCAGCCGTATTACGCCGTAGTCCAAATACACCTGTAATGGTAAAAGGCGATAATGCCGCTAATTATGGACAAGTTGTGACAGTAATGGCCTTATTACAATTGGCGGGAGCGCCAAGTGTAGGTTTAATTACTAAGCAACCCGAAATAACAGCAGCAAACTAACTTACTAATGAAAAATACATTTGTAGAAAATATTACCGCTGGCAGCTTTTCATTGTTACTGCATATCGTATTACTGGGCTTATTTGTGATTGGGATGGATTCACCATCAATCCCCACACCTATTGCGCAACCCGAACAAGTTGAAATTGTGCAAGCAACGATGATGGATGAGGCCAATATTCTACAAGAAATGGTACGTCAGCAAGAAGTTGAAGATAAAAAACGTAATGACGAACAAGCAAGGCAAGATCTTGTTCAGCAACGGCTAGAAGACACACAAGAAGAGTTAGCGCGTAAGGAATTAGAGTATCAAGATCAACAAGAGCGAGCCAAAATTGAACAGCAACAACGCGAAACAAAGGCTAAGCAAGAACAAGAAAAAATTGCAAAATTAGAGCAAGATCGTAAGCAGGAAGAAATTAAACAACAGCAAGCGGTAGCTGAGCGTAAAATTGCGGAAGAAAAACGGAAAAAAGCTGAGCAAGAGCAGAAAGTTGCAGAAGAAAAACAAAAACAAGCTGAGCAGGAACGTAAGCACGAAGAAGAGTTAAAAAACAAAGCCGAACAAGAACGTAAAGCTGCCGAGAAGAAAAAACAGTTGGCAGAGGCGGATCGTAAAGCAGAAGAAGAACGTAAACTTCAGGCAGAAAAGGAACGCAAAGCCGAAGAGGCACGCAAGCTTCAGGCGGAGAAAGAACGTAAAGCAGAAGAAGCACGCAAGCTTAAAGCAGAAGCTGACCGTAAAAAAGCCGAAGAGGCACGTAAGGCAGAAGAAGCCCGTAAAGTCGAAGCTGAACGTAAAGCACAAATTGCCGAGGCTGATAGATTATTGCAGGATAGCTTAGCATCGGAGCAACAAGAACAAGAGTCAAAACGGATTGCAGGCGTGGTTGATCAATATTCTTTAATGATTAAACAACGTATTAATCGTAATTGGCTACGACCAGGTATAGCTGAGACGGGGCTACAAAGTACCTTGCGAGTAACCTTGTTGCCGAGTGGAGATATAAAACAAGTAATAGTGGTAAAAAGCAGTGGTAATGCGATTTTTGATCGTTCGGCAGAGTCTGCAGTTTATAGAGCTGCACCATGGCCTCAACCAACAGATCCAAAAGCCGCGGCTGCTTTACGCGATTTTCAATTTATTTTTAAACCTGAGTAAGAGGGTAACGTAATGACCAAACGATGGTTAATTGCACTAGGAATATTAATTTCAGCAATATCTTGGCAAGCACATGCTGAGTTGGTAATAGAAATAACCGGTGGTTCAGAAGCTGCACTACCTATAGCGTTGGTGCCATTTGGTAGTGAAGGTTTTACCGCACCAATAGATATGTCAGAAGTTATTCGAAATGATTTGGCGGGTAGTGGTCGGTTTGCACCGTTGCCAAAGCAAGATCTTATCTCTCAGCCACATGAGCAAGCAGAGGTTAATTTTGCTGACTGGCGTTTATTACGGTCGGAAGGATTGGTGATTGGTAAAGTAAGTAGCGTTGATGGTCAAACTTATGACGTGCAGTTCCAATTATTTGATGTTTATAAAGCGCAACAATTGGTAGGTAAGCGTTACCAAGTACCTGCGTCTGGTTTGCGTCGATTAGCTCATCAAATAGCTGACCAAATATATCAAGCATTAACCGGTGAAATTGGTGTGTTTGCTACTCGACTAGCCTTTGTAACGGTTATTAATAATGCTGATGGTAGTAAGCGTTTTGCATTGCAAGTTTCTGATGCTGATGGCGCTAATCCACGCACGGTGTTGCAGTCTAAAGAGCCGATCATGTCACCAAACTGGTCTCCAGATGGTGAACGCTTAAGTTATGTATCATTTGAAAATGGTAAGACAGAAGTATTTGTGCAGGAAATGAGTAGTGGCCGTCGTGATTCAGTTGCTGCATTTAAAGGGATAAACAGCGCACCATCATGGTCTCCCGATGGAAAAAAACTAGCGTTAACTTTATCGAAAGGCGGTAATCCAGAAATCTATGTGCTAGAACTTGCGTCTGGTAGTTTGTCGCGAGTAACGCATAACTCACAATCTATTGATACTGAGGCGGTATGGTTACCTAACAGTGATAACCTTTTGTTCACATCAGATCGTGGTGGTCGGCCGCAAATTTATAAAGTGTCTGTTGATGGCGGCACGGCAAGTCGGATAACATTTGAAGGAAACTACAACTCATCACCAGATGTGTCGCCTGATGGACGTTATCTAGCCATGGTGCATGGGATAAAAGGTAAATATTATATTGCAGTACAAGACTTAGCCTCTGGGGCTGTTCAAGTCTTGACTGAAACGGGGCGTGATGAATCACCGAGCTTTGCGCCTAATAGCCGTATGATCCTGTACGCTACGGAAAGAAATGGTAAAGGGGTATTAGCCGCAGTGTCGGTTGATGGTCGGATTAAACAACGTTTAGGAGAGGCCGGGATTGACGTACGCGAACCCGCATGGTCACCAATAAGAAAATAACGAAATAACGAAATAACGAAATAACGAAATAACGAAATAACGAAATAACGAGCTTCGAGGAGCATTTTAAATGAAAGTAATTAAATTATTAACGGTATCAATGATACTTATAGGTTTGTCCGCTTGCAGCAGCTTAGGCTCAAGCAAAAAAGGCGCTGATGCTATGCAAAATGGTGATGTGTCAATTGAAGATCGTAGTGCAGATTCTTCGGGTCTTGAAGGTGGTAAGGCTTATGGATCTGATGTGAATTCTGAAAGACAAGTTACAGTGGGTGAAGACGGCTATTCAGATAGCCAGTTTAATGATCCTTCTAACCCATTATCACATCGTACTGTCTATTTCGATTATGATAGTAGTTCTGTTAGACCACAAGATTTGCCTGTATTAGAAGCTCATGCTGCTTACTTAAGTTCTCATCCAAACGTAACTATTCGTGTGGAAGGGCATACTGATGATCGCGGATCTCGTGAATATAACTTGGCATTAGGTGAACGCCGTGCATTGGCAATTCGTCAAATATTAATGTTACAAGGTGCGGGTATTAATCAGTTCCAAGTAACTAGCTATGGTGAAGAACGCCTAGCAGCAGAAGGTTATGACGAATCTGTATGGTCTAAAAATCGTCGTGTTGAATTGACTTATCTAGGACGCTAAACAAATGAAAATGTTGACCCAAAAAGCCGTAGTGATTGCCATGATGTTATCACCGATAATGTCGACCGTCGTTCTGGCTGATGAAGCAGCATTATCACAGCGTATAGATCGTTTGGAACGGATTATCCAAGGACAAGGCCTAGTATCACTACTAGGCCGTGTTGACCAACAGCAAAATGCAATTCAGAAATTACATGGTGAGAATGAATCATTGCGCCATGAATTAGAATCGATGAAAAAACAACAACGTGAACTGTATCTTGATCTTGATCAGCGATTACAAGCACAGGTTGCAGCTATACCTGCACCTGCCGCGATACCGCAAACTAATCAAGTAGAGTCACCACCAAGTTCATCTTCAAACGATACTGAGCTAGAAACAATGGAGCAGCCGGTAAATACGCTACAACCTGAAGGTGCTCCAGTCGCTGTAGAAAATGGAGAGGCAGCTTATCAGTCGGCCTTACAGATTTTACGCAGTGGACAGTATGAACAGGCTGTCGCGGCATTAGTTGCTTTTCCTGGGCAGTATCCACAAAGTAGTTATTTACCAAATGCCTATTATTGGCAAGGCGAAGCAAACTATGTGCTTCGCCACTTTGAAGCTGCAATAGCGGCGTTTCAGACTGTTATTGATAAATTCCCAGCGAGCACTAAAGTGCCTGATTCGATGTTGAAGCAAGGTTTTAGTCAATATGAACTGGGTAACGTTGATAGCGCTAAACTAATATTGAATAATGTGATGCAACAATACTCAAATACCTCTGCGGCTAAGTTAGCAAAAGTAAGATTGGATCGCATTAAAGAAGAAACACGATAGCCATAAAGGCAGAAGAGGTCGCTATGGCGCAGTGTCGAATTACAGAAATTTTTTATTCCTTACAAGGTGAGACTCGTACGGTTGGTTTGCCAACGGTATTTGTCCGTTTAACCGGATGTCCATTACGGTGTGAATACTGTGATACCGCTTATGCGTTTACCGGCGGTGAAAAAATGGAGATTGCAGATATTGTTAGTACAGTGTCTGCTTATAAGCCTCGCTATGTCACTGTTACTGGCGGCGAGCCCCTTGCCCAGCAAACGTGTTTCGAATTATTGACGACTTTATGTGATCTTGATGTCGAAGTTTCTTTAGAAACCAGTGGTGCAATAGATATATCAGCCGTTGATCCACGCGTTGTATGTGTCATGGATCTAAAAACACCTGCTTCAGGTGAAGAAGCCAAAAATAAATATAGCAATATCGATAAGTTAAAAGCTAAAGATCAAGTCAAATTTGTTATTTGTGATCGTGCTGATTACGACTGGTCTTGTCAGAAGTTAACTGAATATAACCTTGTTGATCGTTGTGAAGTACTATTCTCACCTATTCACGGCAAATTAAATCCAGCAGATCTAGCTGAGTGGATTATTGCAGACAATTTAGCTGTTCGAATGCAAATACAAATGCACAAATACCTCTGGAACGATGAGCAAGGTCGATGAAACGTGCTGTAATACTATTATCCGGCGGTCTCGATTCTGTAACCGCACTAGCAATAGCAAAAAATCAGGGCTATGAATGTTATACCCTGAGTTTTAATTACGGCCAACGCCACGACTCTGAACTAGTTGCTTCATCTAAGTTATCGACGTTGTACGGAGCCATTGAGCATAAAGTTATAAATATAGACTTGCGGTCTATTGGTGGGTCAGCCTTAACAGATGATAAGATTGAAATACCAGAGCAAGAACAGCAAGGTATTCCTGTCACCTACGTACCAGCACGAAATACCGTTTTTCTATCAATTGCACTAGGCTGGGCTGAAGTATTAAATGCTCAAGCTATATATGTAGGTGTTAATGCCGTGGATTATTCTGGCTATCCAGATTGCCGCCCAGATTTTATATCAGCGTTTGAGACTTTAGCTAATCTAGCAACTAAGACAGGAGTTGAAGGAAATAAGCTTTCAATTCATGCACCGCTAATTAATATGTCTAAAGCAGAAATTATTCAGCAGGGTATAAAATTAGGTGTCGACTACAGTCAGACCGTTTCATGCTATCAAGCTGATAATATGGGTCAGGCTTGCGGCCGGTGTGATTCATGTCGCTTGAGACGACAAGGATTTGAACAAGCCGGAATAGTAGATCCTACCCAATACAAGATTTAAGCCAAACTCAGTATCTAACTATATTATATATAGTAGGTAGGTAATTTTGAGCTACAAGTAACGCAGTTACCGTAAAAACAAACGCATGATTGAAGTATTCGCTTGCTAATGCAAAGGAATTCATTTGTTGGTTTTTAGACGAGCTTCAGCTTAAGTTATTGCTCTGTAAGAATTTTAATTGATAACCATAATGTTTATCACGCTAAATGAGAAAATAAATCTTAAAAGGGTTGTTATTTCGTCAGAATAGGGTATTATTTCGCGTCTTGGTTTGGGCCGTTAGCTCAGTTGGTAGAGCACCGGACTTTTAATCCGATGGTCCCGCGTTCGAGTCGCGGACGGCCCACCAAATTAAGAATTTAGTTAGATTGGTATTAGAAATAATATTTAAGAATAAAGTTTGACAGTTTGGTGAGAGCCTGTATAATTCTCGCTTCTTTGTTGCAGACAACACGTTGCTTCAAACGCTCTTTAAAAAAATAGTATCAAGTAATTTGTGTGGGTACT
>CAXBIM010000073.1:0-7744 GCA_963975785.1 uncultured Methylophaga sp. | reverse complement strand
AACGAGCAAGTGAGGAAGATAAACAAGCCTTTAGTGCCTTTGTTGATTCACAGCAATATTGGCTAGAAGATTATGTGTTATTTTGTGAAATCAGGCTATTGCAACAGCAAACAGCTTGGTTTCAGTGGCCAGCAGCATTACGTGATCGAGGTGAAATGGCACTACAAAAAGTGCTTCATGATCGTGAAGATGCCTTGAATATTCGTCGTTTTGAGCAATTTATTTTTGCCCAACAGTGGCAAGCGTTAAAAAGTTATGCCAATGAACGTGGTGTATTATTGTTCGGTGATATGCCGATTTTTGTTGCTCATGATAGTGTTGATGTTTGGGCTAATCCTGAATTATTCACTTTAGATAGTGAAGGGCAGCCAGAGAAAGTGGCTGGCGTACCACCAGATTATTTTTCTGCCACTGGTCAACGCTGGGGGAATCCACTCTATCGCTGGGATGAACATAGCAAAACTGGATTTTTATGGTGGCAACGACGCTTACAAACCCAGTTGGATTTATTTGATCTTATTCGCATTGACCATTTCAGGGGGTTTGAAGCCTGTTGGGAAATTCCTGCTGATTGTGAGACTGCGATTGATGGGAAGTGGGTTAAGGCACCTGGTGATGCTTTGTTTAATGCTTTATCAAGTACGTTTGGTGAATTACCTTTAGTGGCTGAAGACCTTGGTATAATTACTGACGAAGTGACCGCATTACGTGAAAAATATGGCATGCCGGGTATGAAGATTCTACAGTTTGCCTTTGGTGGTGATGCCAGTAATCCTTATTTACCGCATCAACATTGCCAAGACAGCGTTGCTTATACAGGAACGCATGATAATGATACAACAGTCGGCTGGTTTGATACCTTGGATGATGGTGCGAGGGCGCATGTTTATGAGTACTTTGGCGAAACGACAGAAGCCATGCCATGGTTACTGGTTCGTGCAGCACTACAGTCAGTCTCGCAGTTAGCTGTAGTACCAATGCAAGACTTATTAGCTTTAGGTGGTGAACATCGAATGAATGTACCAGGTACTATTGAAGGTAACTGGGAGTGGCGATTTGATTGGAATATGGTTGATGAACACTGTGCTCCAAGGTTGAAAAAATTAAATAAATTGTATGGACGTAGTTAAATATGAGTAACCCGAATTCTTTGAAATATGCTGAAACACATGAATGGATACGCTCTGAAGAAAGTGGCGAATTAACTATAGGTATAACCGAGCATGCACAAGATTTGCTCGGTGATCTTGTGTTCGCTGAGCTGCCAGAAGTCGGACAGCGTTTTGCAGCAAAAGAAGAATGTATGTTGTTAGAATCAGTCAAAGCGGCATCAGATATTTATATGCCGGTGAGTGGTGAGATCTCGGCGATTAATATGGCTTTAGTCGATGAACCAGAACTGATAAATCAAGAACCGTTTGGCGATGGTTGGTTGTTTAAAATTCAGCCTGATAATGCAACTGACGTGGATGGACTTTTATCAGCAGAGGCTTACGAACAATCTTTAGATGAATAATGATTGTTAGGCGGGATAAATAGCGCCTAGAACTACTGAGTTCTTAGCGCCTGTAACAGAAGGTAAATTGCCGCATTGATTGTTAACTGTTCTATAGGCTAACCATGCAAATGCGCACGCTTCAACCCAGTCTGGGTGTAGCCCTAACGCGGCGGTTGTATGGACTGTTCTATCGCCAACTAAGGCTTGTAATCGGTTCATTAAATAATTATTGTGAGCGCCACCACCACAGACAAATATTGAACTATTAGACTTAGCATAAGCAGTAATATCATCAGCAATAGTTTGTGCGGTTAGTTCGGTAAGTGTTGCTTGGATATTGGCAGGCGTTACTTCCTGTAAGTAACCCGCTAACTTTGTTTCACACCATTGCTGGTTGAACAATTCACGTCCCGTACTTTTAGGAATCGCTTGTTTAAAATAAGCCTCGTCTTTTAGTTGCCTAAGCACATTATTATTACATTTTCCTGAAGCTGCCCATTCACCGGAATGATCATAAGATTTATTTAGGTGTCGTTTTGTCCAACAGTCTAGCAGTACATTTCCTGGTCCAGTATCAAAGCCAATAATCTGTTCATCTGATGAAGCTGGTAGCAAAGTAAGGTTGCTAATACCGCCAATATTGACGATAACTCTATCTTCATTAGGACTGCTAAATAATGCCTGGTGAAATGCGGGTACCAGAGGAGCGCCTTGGCCTCCAGCAGCGATATCACGTTGCCGAAAATCAGATATAGTCGTAATGCCAGTGATTTCGGCTATAAGGTTAGCATCGCCAATTTGCAAGCTAAATGGAAATTCTCCAACGGGAGAGTGGAATATAGTTTGGCCATGGCTGCCTATTGCAGTGATGTCGTTGGCGGTTAACTGTTGTGATATAAGTAATTGATTAATTGATGCAGCAATTAATCTTCCTAGAGCAATGTCGGCTTCACCGAGATCTTGTAGCGAGCAAACCTGATTAACAATCAAGCATTGCAGTTTGTGATAAAGCGACTCAGGAAATGGAAACGTTTGTGCCGTAATAAGCTGGAATTTACCCGAGTCGGATAACGATGTTAATGCAACATCAATTCCATCAAGGCTAGTCCCTGACATTACCCCTATAAAATAATGCACTGGCTGTTTATTGTTCGTTAAGTGCTAAACGTACTTTACTAAGGTTGTTAAGCTGAGCTAATAAAGGAGCTGACTTTTGCTGAAAATCATTACGATATTTCTTAGGTAATGCTTCTGCTTTAGGCAAGGCAACCGTAAGAGGGTTACGATGAACACCATTAATTCGGAACTCATAATGTAAATGAGGGCCGGTAGCTAGTCCACTCATGCCAAGGTAACCTATTACATCACCTTTCTTAACACGAGTGCCTCTGTTTACACCTTTTTTGAACTTGGACATATGTGCATACAGCGTGGTGTATTTACCACCATGAGATAGGACAACTGTACGTCCATAACCACCTTTGTTTCCTACAAAATCAACTTTTCCATCACCTGTAGCAAGAATAGGTGTACCGATAGCGGCAGCGTAGTCAACACCTTGATGTGGACGGCTAGTCTTTAGAATAGGGTGTTTTCGATTAGGGTTGAATTTAGAGCTTATCCGAGAAAAATGTACGGGTGTGCGACTAAATGCTTTCCGCATACTGTCACCTTTCGGCGTGTAATAATGGCTCGAACCTTTGTCATCCATGTAACGAATAGCGCGGTATGTATTGCCATTGTTAGTGAATTCTGCGGCTAAGATATCACCATCAGCAATTTTATCGCCATCCAAATAATCTTCATCATAAACGACAGTGAAATGGTCACCTTGGCGAAGATCTAAGGCAAAATCGATATCCCAACCAAATACATAAGCAAGCTCCATGACTAAGTTATCTGATAAGTTTGCTGCTATTCCAGCTTCAAATAAAGAGCTTTCAATAACGCCTGATGTGTGTGTTTGACGTTTTTCAACTTCACGAGTGACGAGGTTTGTTTTATAACCTTCTGCAGTCTGTTTAACTTCTAAGGTTTTAATAGCGCTGAGATGTAATTGTAGTTCCTGTAGCGTTTCAGGTTCTTGTGTATTATCAAAACCAAATCGTAATACTTGACCAGGTCTAAGGTTAAGTAATGGTTTTATGTCTTTACCTAATTGAGCGATGTTATGAGTATCACTAGCACCAAGACCAACACTTTGGAAGATGAGTGATAGATTATCTCCTGATTTAACGGTTACTTCTTTCCAGTTCAATGAGGACTCAGATGGGAGAGTCGTCTGTTCAGAGATAATGTTAACGATTTCTTCAGTCTGATCTGAAAATTGCAACTCATCAATTGCTTGCTGTTCAACGGCAGCAAGTTCGATGTCATGTTTATCGGCAGAACTAGTGACAATTGGGAGGTCAGTTGTTTCAGCAGCGCTAATTGTGGCTATTTTTTCATTTTTAGCGGCGGGAATGTTGGGTGTATTTATAGATGATATTGACTGCATTTCTGCGGACAAATTTGGTAAGTCTATAATTCTAGATTGATAGCTAGTATCAGCAGGCTGGCTGGTTGCTAACACAATGCCGGTAATGAATACGCCTGCAAAGGTAAGTAAAGACAATGCTAATAAGTGGCTACGCTTGGCGAAGCGTGGCTTTGTAGAAAATATATTCGCTTGTTTAGATGATGGGATTAGTCTATTTCGTTTCATCGCTAAACTCTATAGTAGATACACAATTCGACATTCTCTCAGTATTTACGCAGTATGGGAAGCGTATTGGTTCACAGTTATGCTTAAATCCAGTAATTATCCTTGTTTACAGTCTGAACACTGCTAAAATTATCACTATGAAAAACAATAAAAATCAGATGTATGATGCTCAACACATATGGCATCCCTATAGCAGTGTAGTTAAACCTTCATCTATACATGAAGTAGTCTCTGCTAAAGGGGTTCGACTTTGTTTGTCGGATGGTCGTGAGATTATTGATGGCATGTCTTCGTGGTGGTCTACTATTCATGGTTATAACCACCCACGACTGAACGATGCCGCAAAATATCAGATTGATCAGATGTCACATGTGATGTTTGGCGGGCTAACGCACCAGCCGGCAGTTGATTTAGTTCGTAAACTAGTCGATATGACTGCAGCACCTTTGCAGTATGTTTTTTTAGCGGATTCTGGATCGATTTCGGTTGAAGTCGCGATCAAAATGGCCATTCAATATTGGTTTGCTCAAGGTTTTACCAAGAAACAAAGGTTGTTAACGGTTCGCAATGGCTATCATGGGGATAGCTTTGGCGCGATGGCGGTCAGCGATCCTGAAAACGGTATGCACAGCATGTTTGAGCAAGTATTACCCAAACATCTATTTGCTCCTGCACCAAGCTGCCGGACAGATGAAGCGTGGCAAGATAGCGATATTGCGGAATTTCGTCAGTTATTAATAGATAATCAACAGGAAATAGCCGCAGTTATTATTGAACCTCTAGTTCAAGGCGCAGGCGGAATGCGTTTTTACTGTCCGGAATATCTCCGTCAAGTCCGCGCTTTGTGTGATCAGTACGATGTTTTATTAATTCTTGATGAAATTGCCACAGGCTTTGGTCGAACAGGTAGTTTATTTGCCTACGAACAAGCGAATATCTGTCCTGATATTCTATGTGTAGGTAAAGCATTAACTGGTGGCTATATGACCCTAGCAGCCACGATGTGCTCAGATAAAGTAGTTAATGGCATCGCAAGCGATGGCAGTGGAGCATTAATGCATGGCCCTACATTTATGGGTAATCCATTAGCCTGCCGTGTGGCTTGTGAGAGTTTAGATTTGTTACTGGAATCAGATTGGCAAGGACAAGTTAACGCTATTGAGCAGCAATTAATAAAAGAGTTATTGCCATACCAGTCAAAAGTCTTAGTAAAAGATGTACGAGTGAAAGGGGCAATTGGGGTCGTAGAATTACATCAGCCGATTGATCAATATATGGATTGGTTGCCAGAGTTTATTGTTGAACAAGGCGTGTGGATCCGACCTTTTAGAAATCTGATTTATATCATGCCGCCCTATGTTATTAGTACAGCAGACTTGAACCATTTGACTACTGCCATTGGTGCGATTATTGATCGTCTATCGTTGTGAAGGATAGAGTGGCACTAAGGGATCATTGGCATTTTTAGACTTTGAGGGTTTTGATTGCTTAGTCATAACGGCTTGCAACAATTTTGAACCATCCCATGCCAATTTTTCCTTGGCATATAAAGCGTGATTGAGTGTCGTTAGTTCTGCTTGCAGAGAAGCATCACAATAAACATTTAGTTCGGCTAAATTGGTAATATTATAGCTGATTTTTGCCCATTTAATCAGCGCTTGCTGTGCGGCTTGAGGGTTATTGTCATCACACGCTGTTTTAAGCTCTTTGAAAATTTCTTTTAGTTTAACTGGTGTATCTTTAATTTTCGATTTTGCTTTAGTGCGAGGCTTATTAAATCGTGACCAGAAAATAAATAATAAAGTGAGTAACCAAGCAGAGCCAAATGCTAGTGATGTCCACATCCATATACTATTAGATGCCATAGAGGAGGGTGTGGCTGCAATCACTGTGGGCTGTTGTGCCGGCTGTATTGTTGGAGGCGTGCTGGTGCTATTTGCAGTGTTATTGACTGGATTGGCTGCAATGGCGACTAATGTCACTGCTGGAATTTGAGCTAGTTCCATTTCTTGGGTTTGTGTATTAAACCAAGGAACATCAATTGCCGCTAAAGTAAAGCTACCAGCAGCTGAAGGTATAAACGCCATTTTTTGTTCGCGCACAGCAATAACACCATCGGGGCGTTTTTGATCGTTAATGACTGCTTGATCGGGATAAATTTTAAGATCAGGCTTAGTTTGTTGAATGCTTAGATCTGGTAACTGACTTGAAGTTGCCCCCTTGGCGAGAATGGTTATGGTACGAGTGATGGGTTCGCCGACTTTAACCGTCAGATCATTATTCGACCATGTATCTTTTAAAGCCAGTTGTTCGGCAGGCAACCAATGATCACCATTAAAAGTGGCTGGGGTTGTTTGTACATTTAAGTTAATTGCTTTAGATAAAATACGCTTAGTCTGAGTGCTTTGACTACTAAAAAAACTGTTATATCGTGAGCGGGGATCATCAGTGACAACTTCTGCGGTTAATACTAAAGGGGCTATGGTCATGGCCCCACTTTGCTGAGGAAAAATGGCGTATTTACGTTCAGTTACCCGGTATGTCATGCCTTTTATTTTTGTATTGTACTGACTATCCTCAGCGATTTTTTCAACCACGGCGTTATCAAGCTCAGGATCGGAGAGCGTTGCCTGAGCAAGATTAATTCGGTGATAAAAACGTACGGTGTACAAAATCTGAGCTTGTACATAAGGATTGCTAGGGCTTGCTTCGACTTCCAGAAATAACTCATTATCATCGGATATAGCAGTCAATGGTGTTGTTTCAATGACGGTAATGGATAAGGGGGAGGATGCATCATCGCCAAAAGAAACTGCTGGTATTTGTAAGTCACCACTTCGTTTTGCCATCACACTCAATGTCCATTGAATCGTTTTATTCGTTGCGCCATTGACCCAAGATAATTGACTGCTTTTCTGTTGATTAATAATGTCAAAGTCCTGTTTCAATGGCGCGAAGTTAGGATCGTCATCGGGTGAGTCGGTTGTAGTAAAGATCAATTGAAATGAATCGGTAAGTGCAATAGGATTTCTATCAACAGATACATCAATTTGAGCGGCACTGATCGACGCTGAGAACAGGATGAGCAGTAACATCATTAAGATAGATATACTGACAACTCGACCTTTATCAAAGGCTATTAAAATGGTTGATGTAAACGTATTTACCATGATTTTTCCTGTTGTGAGCTTTGATTGCGTTGACTATATTGATATTTGAATTTGCGTTTTAATAGGCCAGCAGGATCATCGGGAATACGTTTTAACCATTGTTCCTGCGCCTGCTTTTGTTCACTGTCATCATTTTCCCTCTGATCAATTTGCTGTTGTGCCGCTTGATTCTCAGTTTCTTTATCTTGTTTTGAAGCTTGTTCTGATTCAGCTTGTTTGTCTTTATCTTGCTGTTCCGCTTCAGTCGATTTTTGTTGTTCACTTTCCGCTTGTTGCTGGTCTTTATTAGCTTGATCGCTAGAAGAGTCATCTGACGATTTATCTTGTTGATCCTGTTGTTCATCTGATTGTTCTGACGACTGACTGTCTTGA
>CAXBIM010000072.1:0-8130 GCA_963975785.1 uncultured Methylophaga sp. | reverse complement strand
AGTTGAAATAGAAGGAACGCATTGGAAAATCGCTTATTGGCCTGAAAATGTACCAGTCATCTCCCAGTCATTTGCTCTGATAATAATTATTTTTGTCGTGGTAGTTTTAATGTGGCTACTGTTAGTAGCCATTCGTCGTTATGTGTATAAGGTCGATATAGAAACACTACAACAGCAATTACTTGATCTTAAGAACGGAGAAATGAAAACAAAATACACAATAATTGATCGTTCTTTACAACAAGTTTCAGCCAATATTCAAGTACAGCCCAAAGCCAAGGTAGAAGCGACGGTATCAAATAAGCCGTCGGTGAAAAAGAAAACAACGGCCGAAATTATCCGCAAAAAAATAGAAGACAACACCTTAATGGATCCTTCTGTTTTAGATACGCTGGAAGATAATGTAGGTATTGTTCAAAGCATTTTTAAGGCCTATGACATTAGAGGTATTATTGGTGAATCGCTGAACAGTGACGTTGTTCGTGTCATTGGCCATGGAATAGGTAGCGAGGCACAAGGCTTAGGTGTAAGGCATTTAGTGGTAGGACGTGATGGTCGGCACTCTAGCCCAGAACTCTCTGAAGCGTTAATTACTGGCATTATCGACAGTGGTTGTGATGTGACTGATCTAGGTATGGTGCCAACACCTGTACTCTACTTTGCTAGTCATCATCTGGGCACGCAATCAGCGGTAATGGTCACCGGTAGCCATAATCCAGTCAATTATAACGGTCTAAAAATAATCTTGGCAGGTAAATCTGTAGCGGGCGATGATTTACAGGCACTCTATCAGCGTATTGAACAGCGTGACTTTTTAAAAGGACAAGGGACTCGCCACAAAGGCAGTGTAACGGAAGATTATATTCAAAAAATCGCCGCTGATATCAAAGTGACTAGGCCAATAAAAATTGTGGTCGACTGTGGTAATGGTGTGGCTGGCAGTATTGCTCCTCAATTATTTCAGGCGTTAGGTTGCGAAGTTATTGAGTTATATTGTGAGGTTGATGGTGATTTTCCAAATCATAGTCCAGATCCTAGTCAACCTGACAACTTACAAGATTTAGTTAAAGCCGTTAAACAGCATGATGCTGAGTTAGGTATTGCATTCGATGGTGATGGTGATCGCCTCGGTATTGTGGATACGATGGGTAATACCATATATCCAGACCGGTTAATGATGATGTTTGCACATGATGTATTGTCACGGAAGCCAGGCGCCACGATTATTTACGATGTGAAGAGTACCAATTTATTGGGCGATGAGATCTCGCGAGCTGGCGGTGAGGCTATCATGTGGCAGTCAGGTCATTCTGTTATCAAAAATAAAATGATGGATATGGATGCGCAACTGGCTGGTGAATTGAGCGGGCATATCTTTTTCAAAGAGCGTTGGTACGGTTTTGATGACGGTATGTATGCTGCGGCACGATTACTAGAGCTTTTATGTCAAGATCCATTAGAGCGCACACCGACAGATATATTTGCAGCGCTCCCAAGCAGGAAAAGTACACCAGAACTTTTATTAGCAATGGATGCCGTAGAAAGCAAAACGTTTATTACTAAAATTCAACAGGAAGGCAGTTTCCCTGATGCACAGGTAACAACTATGGACGGTTTGCGTGCTGACTATAGTAATGGTTGGGGATTGGTACGTGCATCAAACACTGTACCTGGACTTACCTTGCGCTTTGAGGGTGATACGGACGCTAATTTAGGTGATATTCAAGAAATATTTAAAGGGCAAATGTTGAGTATTAATCCCACATTAATCATGCCTTTTTCAGGAAAGCCCGCGCCATTAGCCGCAGATCAAGCATCGGAAGAATCCTCGGATGAACCGACATCTTTGTCTTTAGATGAGCCGATGTCTTTATCCTTGGAAGAGCCAACATCTTTATCTTTCGACGAACCCATTTCATCAGATCCAGAGCAAGCATTACCAGAAGATTCAGAAACAAAATCAGGTTTAACATTAAAGGATACCAAGTAAATCATGAGTATTAATACCCAGCGCGCGTCGCATATTGCTCAGGTTTTAACTGAGGCGCTACCTTACATTCAGCGGTTTTCAGGCAAGACCCTAGTCATTAAATATGGTGGTAATGCCATGATTGATGAAACATTAAAGAATAGTTTTGCTCGCGATGTGGTGTTATTAAAAGCGGTAGGGATTAATCCTGTGATCGTACATGGTGGTGGTCCACAAATTGGTGAACTACTCAAGCGTATCGGTAAGGAAAGTGAATTTATTGGTGGCATGCGCGTTACTGATAGCGAAACGATGGATGTCGTTGAAATGGTACTGGGCGGTCAAGTTAACAAAAGCATTGTTAATTTAATTAATACTCATGGTGGTCGGGCAGTAGGACTGACGGGTAAAGATGGCAATTTAATCTGTGCTGAAAAGCTACATGTTGCTAAAAACAGTGATGACCCAGCCTTAAACGTATCTGAGTTGATTGATTTAGGTCATGTTGGTAAAGTTAAAAGTATTGATACTAGTGTCATCGACATGTTGATTAAGAGTGACTTTATCCCTGTTATTGCGCCGATAGGCGTAGGGGAAGACGGTCAATCGTTTAATATCAATGCAGACTTGGTCGCTGGCAAAATAGCAGAGGTATTACAGGCTGAAAAACTAATATTGTTGACTAATACGGCGGGCTTATTGGATGCTAATGGTGAATTATTGACGGGGCTGAATGCTAAACAAGTCAATCAATTGATTGATGAGGGCGTCATTTATGGCGGCATGCTACCAAAGATTGGTTGTGCTTTAGACGCTGTGCAAGCGGGCGTTACGACAGCTCACATCATTGATGGTCGCGTGCAACATGCTGTGTTATTAGAAATGTTTACCAATGAAGGTGTCGGCACCTTAATTCGTGGAGGCTGGCAATGAGCGAGCAAGAAAAACCGAGTAGAGATGAAGTGAAAAGCTCACGTAAACAAGCCATTCTTGAAGCTCTGGCGCGCGAGTTAGAGCAAAATCCAGGTGAACGCATTACCACTGCTCAGTTAGCAAAAGGATTAGGCGTATCAGAAGCGGCCTTGTATCGACACTTTCCAAGTAAAGCACGCATGTTTGAAGGCCTAATTGAATTTGCTGAAGACACTGTTTTTCGTTTGATTGGTCAGATCTTACAAAATGAGCACAATGCTGTAGCTAGGTGTGAAAAAATCATTACTCTGTTATTAGGTTTTAGTGCTAAAAATCCAGGTATTAGCAGTATTCTGGTTGGTACGGCGTTAACCGGTGAGACCGAGCGGTTGCGTCAGCGTGTGAATCAGTTTTTTGAACGCTTAGAAACGCAATTTCGTCAAATTCTACGCGAACGAGAATTAACGCTAACACAAGCGGGTGGTCGCCCTGTTAATGAAACGGCAAATTTGTTGCTCACTGTTGTTGAGGGGCATTTACAGCAATTTGTTCGTACGGGTTATCGTCAGTCACCGCTGGTTAGTTGGGAACAACAATGGCAATTACTTGCCCCAATATTGCGAGCGTATGTATGATTAATGTCGTTATTTTTAGCCCTGTTTCAGATGCTGTGAAACATGTAATAGAAGTGCAGTCTGATATGTGGCTGACGGACGTTCAACCGTCAACCTTAGATGATGTCATTACTCAAGTAGGTTATCAGCACCCGGACATTTTTGTTATCACGCAAGATTCCGAGCATATAAATGGCGATATATTGTGCCACTTTTTAAGTAAGCATTACCCGGCGGCTCAAAGTCTTATTTTAACGGATGAGGACCCGACGTTTGATATGTTGAGGGACTCGGGATTTAAGGCACGAGGTTATATTGTGAAAGGGCAGCAAGCAGAGATTGATAAAGCTGTTCGCGCGGTACACTCTGGTGAAGCATGGCTACCGAGAAAACTCGTTGCCGAGATGTTGAATCGATTTGAGTCACAGACAATTCGTAGCTAAATGAAGGTTTATTAATTTGCTATTCGATTCTTAGTGAATGGTGAATAATGATTAATAAATAGAGCACCTTAGGGTGCTTTTTTATTTTGTACGATAGATTTTGTTATTCGATGAAGCCGATAGTCTACGATTAAATTAGCCCCCCCGTTAAATTTTTGACATAAAAACAAGACTGAAAATAAGCTATTGATTTATATGGTTAATATTTGTTGGCGTGCTTTATGCTTACGTTGAATCAACAGATAAGTAGGAGAACACTATGTCAATTAACTTCGATACGGCCTTAGGTATTCATGCCGATGCATTACGCGTCCGCTCTCAGCGGGCAGAGTTACTCGCGTCGAATATGGCTAATGCCGATACCCCCAATTATAAAGCACGAGATATTGATTTTCAGTCTGCCATGAAAATGGCGGCAAGTGGTCAATCATCAGGAATGGAAACGACGCATTCTAATCATATTAAGGTTTCAAATAACCAGATGTCATCACCTGCCATGCAGTATCGAGCGACGGTACAAGATTCACTCGATGGCAATACGGTAGATGAACAAATAGAACAGGCACAATTTATGCAGAACTCTGTCCAGTATCAGGCTAGTTTGAATTTTCTCGGTGCAAGATTCAGTGGTCTGTTAAGCGCAATTAGAGGGGAGTAGGTCCTAATGTCTTTATTTAACGTATTTGATATCGCGGGCAGTGGCATGAGTGCACAGTCTTTACGGCTGAACACTACCGCCAGTAATTTGGCGAATGCCGATAGTGTGAGCAGTAGTGTCGATCAAGTTTATCGTACTAGAAGCCCTGTTTTTGCTGCGGTGTTAGATGATGCCCAGCAAGGCTATAAACAAGGTGGAGTGCAAGTAAGAGGCATTGTCGAAAGTCAGGCGCCCGTTCGTCAGGAATATAACCCCAGCCATCCATTAGCTAATCAAGATGGTTATGTGTTCCACTCAAATGTGGATCCGATGGCAGAAATGGCCAATATGATGTCAGCGTCACGCTCTTATCAAAACAACGTCGAAATTGCTAATACCTCAAAACAATTACTGCTTCGTACTTTGCAGCTAGGTCAATAGGAGTTTGAATCATGGCAATTAACGGAATAGATACCGATGGTGCATATGCCTTTTTGAATAAAGGTACAAAAGATACCACTGAAGAAAAAAATGCAGGCACATTGGCTATGGAAGATTTCATGTCACTGATGACCACCCAGTTGAAGAACCAAGACCCATTGAAACCAATGGAAAGTGGTGACTTTTTGGGACAAATTGCGGCATTTGGTACGGTCAGCGGAATTGGAGATTTACAAACATCTTTTGAAAGTTTTGCTAAGTCAATGCAATCAGATCAAGCTTTGCAAGGCTCTGCTTTGGTAGGGCGCTCAGTGCTAGTACCATCATCAATTGGCAATATGACGGCTGAAAATGGCATGAAAGGTCAAATTAATGTTGCTGAGCCAGTGACTGATTTAAAAGTACAAATTTACAGTGAAAATGGTGTGCCAGTCAGAACAATAGAAATGGGCTCTGCAGATGGATACACCAACTTTACGTGGGATGGCCTCAATGATAATGGTGAGGCACTAACGCCAGGAGTCTACCAATTTAAGGCGACTGGATCAGTAGGTGGCACTAACACTGCCTTTGCAACTGCAACTGTAGCGAAGGTTGATAGTGTATTAGTGGGAAGTGGTGGGCAGGGTTTAGTCCTGAATTTGGGTGGTATTGGTTCAGTACCATTTAGCGAAGCACAAGAAATAACTTAAGGAGGGCATCGATATGTCTTTTAGTACAGCACTAAGTGGATTGAACGCGGCAACTGCCGATCTCAATGTAAAATCAAATAATATTGCCAATGTAAACACCGCAGGTTTTAAGGCGTCGCGAGCCGAATTTGGTGATGTGTTCGCTGTATCAGCATTTGGCACATCAAGTAAGACGGCCATTGGTAGTGGGGTTGTACTATCAAATGTTGCTCAGCAGTTTAATCAAGGTAACTTAGAGTTCACTGATAACTCACTTGATTTAGCGATCAGTGGTGAAGGTTTCTTTGCTATGGCACCGACACAAGATAGTGGTGAGATTACTTACACTAGAGCAGGTGCTTTTGGCATAAACAAAGATGGCTATGTAGTGAATAGTGAAGGTAGTTTTTTACGTACATTCCCTGTAGATGCTAATGGTAATATTTCTGCTACTAGTATGAGTGCAGCTAAACCGTTGCAATTGCCATCATCGCAAGGTGCGCCAGAGCCTACTACAGAATTGAAAATCTCTACTAATTTACCATCGAATGGTTTGCCAATATCAGAAACTTCAATTGTGACGCCAGCTGTTGCAGGTAGTGATACGCTTGATTTTGCAGCTCCAACGGTTGGAGACTCTGTCACTATTGAAGGTGTAACATTTACTATCTCCGATGGCACAGGGCCATCAGTGGTGACTAATTCAACAACGGTTGATGTACAAGTTGATTTGTCAGGCGGTGCAACAGCAGCATCAGATGCTGCAGCGGCATTCAATGCGGCGTTTAACTTGGCAAAATCCGGAGCAGCATCGACGGCTCTTTCTACTTTGAGTGTCGGTACAGTTGGTGCACAAACTACGCTTTCAGACACTAATGCTGGTTTAGCTGCGACTGTAGGTCGTGATGTGAGTGTGGGTACTGTAAGTGGCACTGCGCCGACCTTAACTCAAGATGTCACTGGTTCAGATGCTGTTACTGCTGAGGTTGCAGTAGCAATTGACCCATTTGATACTTCAACATATAACAACTCTACTTCAGCAACAGTTTATGACTCATTAGGTAATGAGCATATTGTTACGACCTATTACCAAAAAGTAGATTCAGCGGCTGCTACACCACCGGGAACTGATAATCAATGGAATATGCAGGTTTACATCGCGGCAAGTGATATTAAGCAACCATCAACGCCAGCGCCAGTAGGCATTGCCCCAAATCAATTAGTTCAATTGGGGGGAACCACAATTGTTCAGTTTAATAATAATGGGACATTAGATACGGTTACACCAACAGATCCAGTTACATTAGCGATGGTCTCTCCAGGTACGGCATTAGCGAGTGGAGCAGCAGATTTAACTGTAGCGCTTAACTTAAACGGTTCTACACAGAATTCTGGTTCTTTTTCCGTTGGTGCATTAACGGTAAACGGCTTCCCAACTGGTCGTTTAACGGGTGTAGATGTGAGTGATGATGGCCTAATTCGTGCGACATACAGTAATGGTCAAGCGGTGCCTATCGGTAAAATTGCCCTAGCTAATTTTGCTAATACTCAAGCACTTAATAAGATCGGTAATACGCAGTGGAAAGAAACGACTGATTCCGGTCCTGTTATTGCTGGTGAAGCCGCAACAGGCAGCTTTGGTCAAATTCAGTCAGGCGCTTTGGAAACATCAAATGTCGATTTGACTAAAGAATTAGTGGGATTGATTACAGCACAACGTAATTTCCAAGCTAACTCAAAAGCGATAGAAACCAATAATACGATTACACAGACGATAATCAATATTCGTTAAATTATAGCCTAGCCCTCTCCTCATTGGGGAGGGCATGATAGGAGGACATCACTATGGATCGCATGCTTTATATCTCTATGAACGCTGCACAGCAAACAATGCTGTCGCAGGCTGCAAATAGTAATAATCTTGCCAATGTAAATACGACAGGTTTTAGAGCTGATTTTGAACAGTTCCGAAGCCAGCCTGTATTTGGTGAAGGTTTACCAAGCCGTGTTTATTCTATGAGTGAGCGTCCTGCTACTGATTATCAACAAGGCTCAGTCCAGTCGACCGGTCGTGAATTAGATATCTCGATTCAAGGTGACGGTTTTTTGGCAGTTCAAGGCAAAGATGGTCGAGAAGGTTATACCCGAGCAGGTGATTTACAAATTACGGCATCAGGGCAGTTAGTAACAGGCACAGGTTTAGCGGTGATGGGCGAAGGTGGCCCAATTGCTATTCCACCCGCAGAAAAAATTGAAATCGGGGCTGATGGCACCATTACTATTCGTCCTATTGGCGGTGATGCCAATGCCTTGGCGGTATTAGATCGTATTAAATTGGTGAAACCAGAGCTTAATAATGTTTTTAAGGACAGTGATGGTCTTATGCGTATGCAAGATGGTAGTGATGCACCATTAGATGCTGCTGTTACGGTAGCCGCAGGCA
>CAXBIM010000071.1:0-8496 GCA_963975785.1 uncultured Methylophaga sp. | reverse complement strand
AACCGAATTCAACATGCTTTACGTGCATATACAGCGCGTGATCAAAAAGCGGTACGTGCAGCAGCACAAACCTTCCGTGATAATCCTGAGTTAGATACGGAACAGGTGATTACCGAGCTTGGAGTGGGTGAAGCATTAGTCTCATTATTGGACGAAAAAGGCCGACCTCAAATTGTACAACGCACGATGATTAAACCGCCTAAAAGCCAAATTGGACCGATTAGTGATAGCCAACGAACTGTGCTGATGGCTAATTCGCTGGTGGCGGGTATTTATGAAAAAACCGTTGATAGAGAATCAGCTTATGAGATTCTAACACAACGTGCTGAAGAGCTAGTTAAAAAACAGGTGGCTGATGAAGCCACTGCTAGCCAAGCTAAGGAGCAGGCAAAAGCCGAAAAACCAAAAGCGGCAAGTCGGCAACGTGAAACAGCTGTTGAAGCTTTTTTCAAAAGTGCCATGCGTTCAATTGGCACTCAAATTGGCGGACGGCTGGTGCGTGGTTTGTTAGGTTCTTTACTTGGTGGTAAATAAGATTTATTACGCTAGCTTAGGAATAACATGACACCGGATTCAAAAGACTTTTGGTTCTTGCCTTTGGGCGGCACGGGCGAAATTGGCATGAATATGAACCTCTATGGTCATGATGGCCAATGGCTGATGGTCGATTGCGGGGTCATGTTTGATCAAAATACCGATGTAGATGGCGAAGAAATTTGCGGGCCACGTCCTCATGTGCAAATGGCTGATCCACAATTTATTGTTGATCGTCGTGCTCAGCTTGCCGGATTGGTGATTACCCATGCTCATGAAGACCATGTCGGTGCTGTACCGTATTTATGGCAACAATTACGTTGCCCGATTTACACCACGGCATTTACCGCTGAAATTTTAAGACGAAAATTGGTCGAAGTAGGTTTGGATAAAAAAGTGCCTGTACACATTATCGATGTCGACAATAGCAATAAGCTAAAAATTGGTGTCTTTGATGTGGAGTGGGTGAGGTTAACGCATTCTATTCCCGACCCTTATGCTTTAATTATCAGCACGCCAGTAGGACGGGTGTTTCATACGGCAGATTGGAAACTTGATCCATCGCCACTAGTAGGCGAACGATTTGATGAACAGCGTTATCAAGCGATGGCTGATGAGAATATTGATGTCATGGTGTGTGATTCAACGAATGCCAATGTGCAAGGTCATTCCTTAAGTGAATCGCAGTTATATCAAGGGTTAAAAAAACATATAGAACAAGCGAAGGGCAGAGTGGTTGTAACGTGTTTTGGTAGTAATATCGCCCGATTATCGACGCTAGCCAGAATTGCTCAAGAGACGGATCGCCATCTTGGTTTATTGGGAAGATCGCTGATTAATATGGTGTCTGCTGCTCGAGCAACGAGCGTATGGGAATATGGCAATACCTTGGTTGATTCAGAACATCTTAGCTATTTACCAGCAAATAGTGTGTTGTTAGTAGCAACAGGCAGCCAAGGCGAACCACATACTGCTTTGAATCGTTTGAGCGTTAATGCTTTTCGAGATTTGGAGTTGGAGCCAGGTGATACCGTTATTTTTAGCTCCAAATTGATCCCTGGTAATGAGCTAGCAGTAGAATCTTTAATCGAACGCCTAAAAGCAATGCAGTTGACGGTGATTACCGCTGAAGACAGTGTATTGCCAATTCATGCGTCGGGTCATCCGGCAGCGGATGAGCTAAAGTTAATGTACGACTGGGTTAAACCCGCCTGTGCAATTCCTGTTCACGGTGAGATACATCACTTACAAGCGAATGCTAAAATAGCCAAATCTGTCGGTGTAGACCAACAGTTATTAGGTAAAAATGGCGATGTGTTTTTCATTGCGCCGGTGAAAGGCTTACGTCGTAACGCCGTAAAAACAGGACGATTAGGATTGGCAGCTAAGATGAAGCTGGTGAAGATCTAAATAGCATTTATGGCTAAAGGAGTCAGTAGCATCAATATTCTTCACACCTCAGATTGGCATATCGGTCGTTCCTTATACGGCCGAAAGCGCTATGATGAATTTGCAGCATTTTTAGACTGGTTAGTTGAGACTATTCAGCAACAAGATGTTGATGTGTTGCTGGTGGCAGGTGATATCTTTGATACGACAACGCCGAGTAATCGTGCCCAAGAGTTGTATTATAAATTTCTGACACGAGTAGCCGGCTCTGCCTGTCGTCATATTGTGATTATTGCCGGTAATCATGATTCTCCCACCTTTTTAAATGCCCCTAAAAGTTTACTGCGTGCTTTAGATGTCCATGTGATTGGCGCCATTTGTGAACAACCCGAAGAAGAGGTGTTGGTATTAAATGATTTGGCTGATATACCGGAACTGATCGTGTGTGCGGTACCGTATTTACGGGATCGTGATATTCGTTCCGTCGAAGCGGGAGAGAGTATCGACGATAAAGAACAAAAGCTGATTAATGGCATACGTCAGCATTATTTGGATGTCTGCGATCTTGCTGAACAAAAACGACAAAAATTAGGCTTAGAAATACCTATAATTGCTATGGGCCACCTATTTACTGCTGGTGGACAAACCATTGATGGTGATGGCGTACGTGAGTTATATGTCGGTTCATTAGCGCACGTGACAGCTGGGATTTTCCCCGAGTGCATTGATTATTTAGCCTTAGGTCATTTACATGTGCCACAAAAGATTAATGATTCGGAATTAAAACGCTACAGTGGTTCACCCTTGCCAATGGGCTTTGGTGAAGCAAAGCAGCAAAAAAGTGTGTGTTTAGTCAGCTTTGATAAGCGAGTAGCAACACTTAGTTTGATCAATGTACCTAGCTTTCAAAAATTACAGCAAATAAAAGGCAATTGGCTCGACATTGAAACTCAGATCATAGCCCTAGCTGTAACGGACAAAAAAGCATGGTTGGAGGTTATTTATGATGGCGATGATGTACTGACGGATTTGCGTGAACGACTTGAAGTGGTAATAGCTGACACCGAGATGGAGTTGTTGCGAGTTAAAAATAATCGCATTATAAACCGCGTTTTAAATCGAATTGATGACAATGAAACCCTCGATGATTTGAATGAAAATGATGTGTTTGAGCGTTGCTTAAATGAGCACAAAGTACCTGACGAACAACGAGCTGAATTGCTGCGTTCGTATCAAGAAACACTGACCCAGTTACATGAAGATGATGCTCATGCAGAATAAAGGCAGTCGATAATGCGGATCCTTCAGCTACGTTTTAAAAATCTGAATTCCTTGGTCGGCGAATGGGTGATTGATCTTAGTCATCCTGCCTTTTTAGCCGATGGTATTTTTGCGATAACAGGACCAACTGGCGCTGGAAAATCGACAATTTTAGATGCGATTTGTTTAGCGCTTTATGGTCGAACGCCACGATTACGTAACATCAGTAAAAGTAGTAATGAAATTATGTCTCGGCAGACCGGTGAATGTTTTGCTGAGGTTATATTTGAAACCAATGCAGGACAATACCGTTGTCATTGGAGCCAGCATCGGGCTCGTAAAAAAGCTGAAGGTGAATTGCAATCAGCTAAGCACGAGATTTCAGATGCTATTAGTGGCAAAATTATTGAAGCGAAAATTCGGGGTGTCGCTGAGCAAATTGAAAAAGCGACAGGGATGGATTTCGACCGTTTTACTCGTTCAATGTTACTGGCTCAAGGTGGTTTTGCTGCGTTTTTACAGGCCGATGCGGATCAGCGTGCCCCCATTTTAGAACAAATCACCGGCACTGAAATTTATAGTCATATTTCGACTAAAGTACATGAACTTCGCGTTGCAGAAACTAAAAAATTGGATCTCTTACAAGCTGAACTTGCTGGTATGCAATTACTCAGTGAAGAAGATGAAAAACAATTAGTTGTCAACTTAACTGAAAAATCACAGACGAATAGTGATTCAACTGAACAACTAAAGCAAAAAAATCAGGCAATTTCGTGGTTAGAAGGAATTATAACTAGTGAAGCAGAGTTATTAATACTAAATGAACAGCAACGGGACTTGGCTGTTCGACAACTTAATTTTCAACCTGAGCTCGACAGATTAGAACGTGCAAAACAAGCCTTGGAGTTATCGGCTGATTATGCTGGACTCAAAGCGATGCGTAATGAACAGCAAAGCAGTCAACAAAAGTTAATGACCAGTCAACAGACTTTACCTGAGCTAGACAGACAATATGTACTAGCAACAAAAAACTTAAATGCTGCTATAGCATCACTAGAAGAAGTCAAAAAAAATCAGAAACACGCTCAGATTGAGATTAGAAAAGCGCGAGAATTAGATCTTAAGATCCAAGAAAAACAAGCACCAATTAAAGTGGCAAAAGAGACTGTCTTTGCTAATCAACAACAGCTTGAGAAAGTTAAAAGTCAGCAACAACAGAATAACCATGAGCTTAAACAGAATCAGGCTAGGCTAACTGACCTTACAGGTTTACTTACAGATAATAAAACAGATGAAGGACTTATTGAGCAGCTTGAGAGTATTCATAATCAATTCACGTTTTTAGCTGAACTAGCTCAGAAACAGCGACAAAAGACAAATGAATTAGCCGGTGCAGAGTTGAAAAAGCTAGAAACAGCTAACGCTTGGCAGGCACAATCGAATTTATTAGATACTCAGCGACAAGAGTATGAGCTGATTAATCTTAAATTGTCACAATACCAGCAAGCGCAAACTGAACGCTTAGATTCACGTACTATGAGTGAATTACGACAAGATTTGGCTAGGCTTACACAGCGTAAAATCGTGTTAGAACAAAGTCAGTTATCAATGCAGTTAGTGCTTAGTTTTAAAAATGCTCACAATAAGCTGGTTGAACAAGAGTCAATATTAGTGGCGGTAGAGGCGAGTCTTAGTCAGGACTTTCAGCAGAAAACTGAAGCGAGTAACGCTTTAGGGCGCGAAGTCGACTTACTTGATACACAATATCTCTTGCAGAAAAAAATAGAGTCATACGAAGACGCCCGTCAACACTTGCATGATGGCACACCTTGCCCACTCTGCGGTTCGAATGACCATCCTTATGCTCAAGGCAATATTCCGGTTTTGGATGACACCTTAAGTCATTTAAATAAGGCGAAACTCGATTTAAAACTCAGCTTAGCAGAGGTGACAAAGCTTAGCGTTAAGATTGCTGAAAATAAAAAAGATCAGCAACAAAATAATCAGCAGCAACAAGAAACGGCGAATAAGATTGGTGATGAAGAACAGCAATTAATGCATTACCTGACTTTACTCACGATTAAAGGCGAAGCAACTGACTTATTACTGATACAAAACCAGCAAGATAATAATATTAAGCTTAAGCAACTAACGGATATTGTTAGTGAAGTTGAAAATGTGGAGCTACAGATAGCACGTGAACGTGAGGCATTGGATATAAAACGAGCTGAAGTTTCAGATGTGGATAAACAATTACAACAATTTAAGCACAGCCAGCTTTTGGCTGAACAAACTTGTGAACGTTTGAACTCAGAACTAGGCAATGTGACATCACAACTTACCTCAGCACATGAGTCTACTTTAAGTAATGTTGCCATCTATGGTGTTGAAGAACTGCCAACCGAAAGCCTAGACCAAACTTTGCAGATGTTAACGACACGGCGAGACCGATGGCGAGTATGGCAAAAAGACAAAGGGATTGTTGAACCATTAATTACGAGTTTGAATAGCCAAATAAATCATCAATTGGAACAAATAACTCAGCTTGAGTCTGACGTGAAAATTAACCAGACTGTATTTGATGAGCTAAGCCGAGAATGTGATGTTTTCAGGCAAGAGAGAAAGACCCTTTTTGCAG
Organism: uncultured Methylophaga sp.; assembly: GCA_963975785.1. GTDB lineage: Bacteria > Pseudomonadota > Gammaproteobacteria > Nitrosococcales > Methylophagaceae. The sequence continues at coordinate 2,675 of CAXBIM010000071.1, read as the reverse complement.
ATAAAGATCCTGATAGTGAAGAAAATAGATTGATAAATATAGTTGAGATCACAGAGCAACACCTAGATGCAGAAAGGAAATCGGCTCAAAACTTCGAACAAGAGTTGAATAAACTTAAGCATGGCATTGATACTTTAATGCAAGAAATTGCTACTCGAGACACACAATTAAACGTGGTAGAAACAGATTTTAAACAGCGGTTACTCAGCACTGGGTTCAGTGATGAAGAAAACTACAAGGTAGCTAGCCTGAACGATGAGCAACGTAATACGTTACAGGAACAGGCACAGCAACTTATAAATGAACACAATGCATTAGGGACTCGGATATTTGATAAAACCACGCAATTAGCTAAACAACGAGAAAAGCAGATCACCGAACAATCACTTGTTGAGCTAAAAGGTGAGCTTACAAAGTTGAGTTTAGAGTTAACTGATTTGCAGCAACAAATTGGAGCCATTAGACAAAAACTCAGTGACAATGACAACATAAGGCTTAAGCAAAAATCACGCGCGGAACAGATTGACGCTCAAAAACGAGAATGTGTACGTTGGAATACCTTACATGAATTAATTGGTTCAGCTGACGGCAAAAAATATCGTAATTTTGCACAAGGGCTGACCTTTGAAATGATGATTGGTCATGCTAACCGCCAATTGCAGAAAATGACTGATCGTTATTTATTAATCCGCGATGAGCAACAACCGCTAGAACTTAATGTGGTTGATAATTATCAAGCAGGCGAAACACGTTCGACGAAAAACTTATCGGGCGGAGAGAGCTTTATTGTTAGTCTCGCATTGGCATTAGGGCTATCGCAAATGGCGAGCAAAAATGTCCGAGTTGATTCATTATTTTTGGACGAAGGATTTGGAACCTTAGATGAGGAAGCCTTAGATACCGCCTTAGAAACCTTATCTGGCCTTCAGCAAGAAGGCAAATTGATTGGGGTGATCTCTCATGTGCAAGTATTGAAAGAACGTATTAGTACGCAAATTCAAATTAGTCCGAGTTCAGGCGGGCGAAGTAGACTTAGTGGGCCTGGAATTTCGGGACCAATCGTTTAAGTGAGGTCAGAGTCTGACAGTGAAAGTAAAGCTTCAACATCTGATGCCGCTAGCGGCTTAGCTAAGAAATAGCCTTGACCAAATTCACAACCAGCTTGAGTTAGAATCTCTTTTTGCTCTGCCGTTTCTATGCCTTCCGCAATCACCTTGAGTCCCAGCGATTGTGCCATGACAATAATAGTTTTGGTAATAATTAAATCATCAGATCCTAGCGTGATATTTTTAACAAAAGATTGATCTATTTTCAAGAAATCCAGTTTGAACTTTTTGAGGTAGGACAGTGATGAGTAGCCTGTACCAAAATCATCAATAGCAAACTTAAAGCCTTCTTGGCGTAAGTTTGCTATCTGCTGAGTCGTTTTACTGGTTGAATCTAATAATAAACCTTCAGTAATTTCAATGGTGATATCACTGCTTGCTAGGTTCAGTTCTTTCAATATATCAAGCCAGTGTTGATGTCCATAATCATTGTAAAATTGAATGGGTGACTTATTAATGGTTAGTTTTAATGATGGATTGAAGTCTAACTGCCACTGTTTGAGTTGCTTGGCAGCAGTAGCAAATACCCAATCACCGATGTCATTGATGAGCCCTGTTTCTTCTGCGAGAGGAATAAACGTCATGGGACTAATCATGCCATCTGTTGGATGTTGCCAGCGTACTAAAGCTTCTAGTTTGCGAATTTTCCCAGTTGCTAACTCAAAAATAGGTTGGTAGTGGAGAATAAATTCATTGTTTTGCACCGCACTTCGCATGGCTGTAATTAAATTTGAGCGAGCTAAGGTTGAATCTTGCATGCTTTGAGTGAAATAACTAAAACTATTTTGACCACTTTTTTTTGCTTGATACATCGCTTGGTCAGCATTTTTTATGAGATTCACGCTAGTAGTGGCATCATTAGGATAAAGCGTTATGCCGATACTGGTTGATATATGAACCACTTCATCATCAAGCTGAAAAGGTAATGCCAATTGGTGAAGGATATGCTTAGCAATTTGTTCTGCATCAATAAAATCGGAAAGCTCAGGTAAAATAACTGTAAATTCATCTCCTCCCAGACGAGAAACCGTATCGCTGTCACGGATACAGTAGCTGATGCGTCGGGCGGTTTCTTTTAGTAGTAAATCGCCCATATTATGTCCTAGGCTATCGTTTATTTGTTTAAAATGATCAAGATCAAGAAACATTAAAGCGAGTGGGTTTTTGGAACGGGCTGCATTTTTAATCTCTTGCTCTAAACGGTTATGAAACATATAGCGATTCGGTAAGCCCGTCAGAATATCAAAATTTGCTTGGGACCAGATTAATTGATCGGCTTGTTTCTTAGCTGTGATATCACGAATAAAGGCACTAAATTCATGGCCTTTTTTAGTTTTGATATGACTAATGCCCAATTCAATAGGAAATTCATGACCGTCTCGATGTAGCGCTGTTATTTCAAACCTAGTATCGATAAGTTTTTTTACGCCCGACTTTAGATAGCGTTTAAGTCCATCAATATGTGCTTGACGATACTGCTCAGGGAGTATCAAATCAGATAGTTTATTTCCAATCACTTCCACTTTAGTCCAGCCAAAAATGACTTCTGCTTGCTGATTCCAGTCTATG
>CAXBIM010000070.1:0-8737 GCA_963975785.1 uncultured Methylophaga sp. | reverse complement strand
GCTGAAGTTCTCGAGCATTAGCAAAAGGATGGCTACTCGATACAGCACACACTAGATTACTACTAATTATAGGTTCACAAAGTAAATTATCATGATTTTCAGGAAGCTGTATAAAACCACAATCGAATGCTTTATTTGCAACTAACTCACAAGCTCTAGCAGGACTGTGACTATCTAAGTTAATTTTTACATTTGGGTGATCTTTTAAAAATGATGCAACGGCTTCGGCCAAAGGCCCCGCAACAAAACTGCTCGGGGCAACAATATTGAGATGGCCTACATGCGATTGATGGATATTTTTTGCTAGTTGTTCCACTCGGTACACACTTGCTAACGACGTTTCTACTTGCTTATGTAAGGAAACCGCTTCATCAGTAGGAAATAAACGTGCTTTCTCTCGATAAAATAAAGAAAAACCAACTTTACTTTCAAGCTGTGCAATAAGTCGACTAATACCAGGTTGAGTTAACCCTAATAATTTAGCAGCCCCTGTTGCAGAGCCTGTTTTTATTACTGCGTCAAACGCTTCCAAGCTGTTCAAAGTAATTTTTTGTTGGTTCTGTTGCATATCATTCATAACGAATTGTTATAGCCTAATGATTAAAAGATATAATATTGCATACACTTTAGTAGATAGTAAAGTCTAGGTTAATAAAATGATAACCTAAACTTTTGGAGCTCAACCTATGGAACGTTTAATGTTTAAGCAATCCGTAATATCACTCGCCATTGCTACAGCATGCCTAACTGCGAGTCATACTGTATCTGCTGAAGACGTAACGGCAGAAAAAAGTGTCGAAAGAATCGCGGTAACTGGTTCGCGTATTAAACGCCAATCTGCGACAGCAAGTCCAATACAAAATATTGATTTAGAGGCATTAAATGCTAATGGTTCGCTCTCACTAGGTGATGCATTACAAGAACTTCCCTCAGTTGGCTCCAGCTTAAATGGTAATGGCTCAGCAGGCTCGAGTCACGGTTCATCTAGTTTAAATTTACGTAATTTAGGTGCTAACCGCTCCTTAGTGCTTGTTAACGGTCATCGCTGGGTGAATGGTGCCGGTTCACGCGGCTTTCGTGACTTCGTTGATATGAATACGATACCTCAAGCAATTATTAAACGCGTAGAAGTGCTTCAAGATGGTGCTACAGCTATTTATGGTGCAGACGCTATTGCCGGTGTAGTGAACCTGTATACCTATGATGACTATGAAGGACTTGAAGTAAAAACTACCTATGGTGAAACAGCTAAAAGCGATAGAGAAACGTTCAATATTGATATTTTATCTGGTGTCAATATTAACGATGCCAACTTAATGTTCGCTGCAAGCCATGTTGATCAAAAGCCTATTTATACACAAGATAGAAATATAACCGCGGTTCCATTAAATGGATTAACGTCGGCGACACCAGAAGGGCTTTTTTACGAAAATAATTTAGCGACCGTAAACGGCCTTACTCCTTCCTCAGGGGGGATAACTCGCGATCCTGGCAAGGACGGTAATAATATTGATAACTGGCGTAAAGTGAATAGCGATGATACCTATAACCGTTATTACAATAACTATGTAACAGGTCCTAGCGAGCGTTCTTCATTATATACACAATTGGTTATGCCAATAGGCTCAGTAAACTTTAAAGCTGAAGCGCTGTATAATTCACGTAAATCAGATCAACAGTTTTCACCCGCACTATCTCCGATCCGAGGAAGTCGCGGCTTTATTATTGCTGATGACGCAAGGGTAAACCCTTTTGGGGTTGAGTTCTCTGGTAGCGACTTCAAACATAACGCTTTCTTTATGAATAATGGCTATCGAGTCAACGAGCAAAAAGTTGAAACCACACGATTTGCTATTGGGTTAGACGGTGAGCTGTCTAATGATTGGTCATGGGATAGCTTTGCATCATGGGCAAGCAATAAAGGTGAATTTACGTCTAATAACCAAATGAATTTAGATAAGCTAGCATTAGGCTTACGTGCATGTGATACGACAGGCATTGATGCCGATGTGACAGACTTAGTTTCAGGTTGTGTGCCAGTAAATATTTTTGCCCCACTGACCGACGACATGGTTAACTATATAAACTTTACTGGCCATGATAAAAATGAAGCTAGCCAACTAGACTTTACCGCAAATATTACCGGCTCTTTATATGAACTACCTGCAGGCTATATTGGTGCAGCTTTTGGTATTGAGTACCGAAAAGAAAAGGGCAAAGACACACCCGACAGTATCATCAATTCAGATCCACGTATTAATACTTATAGAACAACCACATCTTCACCTCGTGAAGGGACTATCGGTGAATACGACTTAAAAGAAGCTTATGCAGAGTTTAGCATTCCTCTTCTTGATGATAAGCCTCTCGCTGAATATTTAGAGTTGAGTTTAGCGGTACGTTACTCAGATTACAGTACGTTTGGTTCGACTACCAATAGCAAAGTTGGCTTACTTTATACACCATTTGAGCAACTTACTTTACGAGCAAACTGGGCTGAAGGCTTCAGAGCGCCATCAATTTTAGAACTTTTTGAAGGTGAACGCTTAACTTATAAAGCAGTGAATGATCCTTGCTCTGCTGATAATAATTTAGCAGGTTGCAGCGGTGTGCCAAACGATTATTCGCAGCCATTTAGCAACGTACAAGTAACAACAGGCGGTAACCGTCAGTTAGTACCTGAGACTTCAAAGAACAAAACCGTAGGCTTGATTTACGAATCTAACCTTATTGAAAACCTAAGCTTTACTTTAGATTGGTATGAGATCGAAATAAATAACACTATAAGTGAGTTTGGTGCGCAAAATAACCTTGATTTATGTGCTTACCAAAACAAAAATTGCGACACCATTACGCGAGATAGTAGCGGTGAAATCGTAGATATTTTAGATGGCCCAGTAAACCTTAATGCGACACGTGTTTCAGGCATTGATTTTGTCTCATATTACACGTTACAAACAGACTTTGGTGACTGGTCGTTTAATGCGAATGCATCAAAATTAAACACTTTAACTGAATACTCGACCCTGTCTGATGGCTCAATAGAGCAGGAAGATTTAGTAGGCACTGCAGCATCACGTGAATCTTACCCTGAATGGCGCGGTACTTTCTCAAGTACGTGGAAATATAATGGATGGACAGCTAATTATAACCTTCGTCATATCGACTCTACGACTGAGCAATTTCTAGGAGAGCCTCGCGGTATAGGCTCTGTGACCTATCACAATATCTCTGGTGGTTATCAGTTTGCAAACAACCTTGGTGTTAAATTAGGGGTTAATAACCTTGGCGATAAGCAGCCACCTGCGTCGTTAACTAATTTAAATATTAACTTTGATCAAAACACCTATAATCCAGTTGGGCGTTATATGTATTTGCAACTTACTTACTCACTTTAATGAAAGTCGTTAAGTCTGCTTTTGGGCAGGCTATGTCTATATAGCTAGGAGATAAATTTATGAAGTCGGCTTTCAGTTTGCTAACCCCAATTGAGTCAGAAGAAATACCCTTAGTGTTCGATTCACCACACAGCGGAATTCATTGTCCCGATGATTTTAATGCACAAGTACCCTTAGAGTTTATAAAGTCGGGGTGGGATGCCTTTATAGACGATATTTGGCAACCCATTACTGAAAAGGGAGGTTACTTATTACATGCAAATTTCTCACGTATGTATATAGATCCAAATCGTGCACCAGATGATATTGATCCCGCATTATTAGATAAATCATGGGAGCGATGTAAACCAACTAAATATAGCGACCGAGGCATGGGCTTAATTCGTCGCTACGCCTTACCCGGAAAAGCCATGTACGATAGAAAGTTAACGCGAGAAGAAGTAACCCATCGTATTGATCATTACTATTCGCCATACCATACCCAACTGCAGACTTTATTAGATGATTTATACACTCGACACCAAGGTGTATGGCATGTTGATTGTCACTCTATGAAGTCAGTAGGCAATGGTATGAACATCGATGCAGGTATAGCACGCCCTGATATAATTTTGGGTGATAAAGATGGCCAATCAGCAGAGCCTGAATTTGTAAATGTGATTGCCCAAGCATTCACTCATAAAGGCTATAAAGTGGTAAAAAATACACCTTATAAAGGCGGGTATTTGGTGAGTAATTACGGTAATGTCGCTGCAAATCGCCACTCTGTACAAATCGAAGTAAATCGTGCTTTATATATGAATGAGAAAAAATTCGAAAAAAATGAAAATTATGAGCAATTTAAGCGTGATACCTCCTTTGTGGCTCAACAATTAGCTGCCTATGTGTCTGCTCAAGTAGGTAAATAATAATGAGCGAAAAAAATTATAGTAATGAAAAGAAGGGCTTGAACCCTATTATCATACTGTTAGGTATCTTGTTTTTAGCTACGCTACTTACTTATATTGTTGACTCGGGAGTATATGAAAGAGACGGCAATATGGTAGTTGCCAACAGTTATAATATTATTGATAAAGATAAGTCGTTATCAAACCTATTTAACTATCAAGATGCGGATTTAGTAAAAGCCGAACCGGTGAGTATTATTGGTACATTTATGGCGATCCCTTCAGGCCTTGAACAAGGCTCAGGGTTAATATTTATGGTACTTATCATTGGTGGTATGTTTGGTATTCTTACAAAGGCGGGTACGATAGATGCAGGGCTTGAAAGGTTACTGAGCTTAGTACAGGGTAATATTTATGTGCTCGTTATTCTGCTCATGATCGTATTCTCCGCTGGCAGTACATTTTTAGGTTTAGCATCTGAATATTTACTTATAATCCCACTCATGGTTGGCATGGCCAACCGATTAGGGTTACCTAATATTATAGGCTTCGCTATTGTATGTGTGGCAGTAAAGGCAGGGTATTTGTCATCGGTGACAAACCCATTACCTTTAACTATTGCTCAACCTCTACTCGGGCTACAGATTTTCAGTGGAGCAAGTGTACGGTTTTTCTTTTATCTAGCATTTTTAGCTGTCGGCATTGGCTTTGTACTTTTTATGATTAAGCGCCAAGGTTTTAAAAATGAGCAAGTACATTTTCATAGCGAAAAACTATCAACACGCCATGTCATCATATTGCTTACTCTTACTAGTGGTATTGCTTTATTAGTTTATGCATCAACACAATGGCATTGGAAACACCATGCACTAAGCGCCTATTATATCGCACTTAGTATGGTGCTTGCTGCTATTTCAGGTCTCAGTGCAAACCAAGCCGCGCAAGCGTTTGTTGACGGAATGAAAAAAGTGTTACTTGCTAGCATACTCATTGGCGTAGCAACTGCAGTTGCTGTGGTGCTAAAGCAAGGCATGGTTTTAGATTCAATTGTACATTTTTTAATGTCATTTATAGGTGAAGGTAATGCTTACTTCGCTGCGACAGGCATGTTTGTATCACAATTAATGCTAGATTTTCTAATTCCTTCAACGTCGGGGCAAGCAGCCGTAAGCATGCCTATTTTAGGGCCAATCGGTAATTTAGCAGGCGTATCTGAGCAAACAACGATAGTCGCATTTTTGTTTGGTAATGGTATAACCAATATTCTTACCCCTACCTCAGGCACTTTATTAGCCTACCTAGCCACCGCACGAGTTGGATGGGGCGAATGGGCTAAATTTATTTTTCCACTTTGGTTAATTTATATCGTGCTTGCTATTGTATTATTGCAAGTGTCGGTGTTCATCAACTTTTAAAACAACACGCGCTAAACATTCAACTATTTTTGATAATGGTTGAATGTTTAGCTTAATGAACGTGTGATTTATTAGTCGGTAAGCTGTTTAAATCCATGTTGTAATAGCCTAAAAATCAAATCTACGAGGGCAAACATCGACTTAACTCAGCTCTATTTTTGTGAAGACGAATACTCGATGTAACCACTCCCTCTAATTTAAAGTCATCATCTTCAGAAATATAAACAGACTTATAATTTTTGGAAGCAGAAATAAGTAAGCGATTAGCTTTGTCTATTATTTTGCAAACAAAGGTGCCGTTATAACTGGCCACAATCACATCACCGGTACTCACATTTTCAGCTCTGTCGACAATGAGTAAATCGCCATCAAATATTCCCACATCCTGCATCGACTGCCCTGATGCAAGCCCAATAAAGGTTGCATTTGGGTGTTTAATAACAAGCTCATCTAGTGAAATACCAAGCTCTGTATACTCAGCAGCAGGGGACTCAAAGCCAGTAATACCCGCTTCAATATAAATAGGAATAACAAACATACGCACCTCAATACTGTTTATTTATACAGTATAAAGCAAGCCATTTAACATACCAAGAAGTTTTAAATGTGCAGCTAACTAAGTGAAAATTGAAAATGCACCGTAATGGTTTGGCATTGATACTGCGTTATCGCCTATTTATGGGGAGTAACCATAGTTTATAGGGATTACCCACACCAGATAGACGCTGCCGCTGCTTTGCCTAAACACCAAATAGTCTGCTGTAAATTTAACCTTGGAAGGTCAGCGGTCTCAACTTGGAAAAAGTAATAAGTCTGAGGCTTAGTCGATGGGTGTTCAGAACTCTGTGTCACCGTCATTCCAACTAATGTGTTTTAACGGCTTCAACAGCTATTAATGATGATTACCGCTCAACTTTGTTAGAGTCTGATATTAAAATACGCTAACTATATAGAGGTGACATATGAGAAAAAATATTGTTGCTTTATTGTTAATTTTTCAGTTTAATAATACAATAAATACTGAGCAATGCAGGGAAAGCTTAAATGCGACAGTCACGCCGATTAAATAGGCTTATCAAAGCTTATGTCATAAAAAGCCCCCATAGCATAAACAAAACCAATTCTGAACTACCGAATAGCTAGCGGCTAGGCTCAGCAAGCGGTTATGCGTCTCAAGTAGTGTGTCGTATAAACTCTAAAATGTTATGCACTAAGATTGAGCACGTATTTCAATCACAAAACTAAGGAAAATAATTATGCCTTATATATCAGGGACGATAGGAGTTCCGATAGCATTAAGAAACCTACTGGTTTCAGCCACCTTTCTTATCGGGTTAAGCGCAGGGCGAGATCGCGAACGTTTTTTAAACAATAAACGATCAGTTTGACGATCTGATCTAGTTGTGATCATATACTCCTTTTTTGGGAGCATGCCATGTACCTTGAACTCTTTACTACACACTTTGACACCATCATCGACAACCGTCAGTCTGCAAAAGTTACCTATCCTTTATCTGATGTTTTATTCGTGACCTTATGTGGCGTGATTGCAGGCGCAGAGGGATGGTCGGAGATCCATGATTATGCTAAAGGTCATCACGAGTGGTTTCAGAAACAAGGTTTTTTAAGTGATGGCGTCCCGGTAGATGACACGATAGCGCGTATTATTTCCAAAATTGCTCCGGAACAATTCAGGCAATGTTTTATCGACTGGATGCAAGCGGTGCACAAGCTAACGCAGGGAGAAGTGATTGCCATAGATGGCAAAACGCTACGTAGCTCTTATGCACCAGAAGACAGAAAATCGACCATCCATATGGTGAACGCCTTTGCTTGTGCGAACAAAGTGGTGTTGGGGCAGCTGAAGACCGTGGAAAAATCGAATGAAATCACAGCCATCCCAGAGCTGATTCGATTGCTGGATATTGAAGGCGCCCTGGTTTCAATAGATGCGATGGGATGTCAAACGGCGATAGCAGAGCAAGTGATAGAGGGGAATGGGGATTATCTGTTGGCGCTTAAGGCAAACCAGGGAACGTTATACAACGCAGTAGAAGCGTTATTTGCCGGGCAACGAAGTCGCCCTCTTGATGGGATTGTCATAGAAAAGAACCGAGGCCGAATAGAAGCAAGAAGTTACCATGTAAAAGACGCCAGCGAACTGAAGGGAAACTTTAGTAAATGGGTTGGTCTGCAAACCGTTGGAATGAATCTAAGTTACCGGGAAGTAAAAGGAAAAAAATCGGAACTCACTTATCGTTACTACATCAGTTCAGCCAAGCTGAAGGAAGTACAGTTAGCCGAGGCGGTTAGAGCTCATTGGGCCGTTGAAAATAGCCTACATTGGGTGCTGGATGTCAGCATGAAAGAAGATGCTTGCCAGATTTATCAGAATCACGCGGCGGAAAACTGGTCAATACTACGGCAATGGTCTTTAAATATGCTAAGAGCAGAGCCATCGAAAGGCAGCATCCCCGCAAAACAAAAACGTGCCTGGATGAAAACGGATTATTTGGAAGATGTCTTAAAAGCTGGTTTCAGCAGCAGAGTGTTTGAAAATTAAACACTCATGCGGGAGCCCTGGGGTTAAGCGCTTGTGGAGGTAGCTCTAGTGAGGACGGGGACATTAATCCACAACCTCAAAACCAACCTCCTTCTGCAAGTGCAGGAACAGATCAATCTGTTAATGAAAACTCAGAAGTAACATTGATGGGTTCAGGGACAGATCCTGATGGCACCATTGTTAGTTATAGTTGGACACAAACCAGTGGAGAATCAGTCACTCTGCAAAATGCTGACAGCAGTTCTGCGACTTTTCAAGCTCCAGAGGTAATTACAGATGAGCAATTAATATTTGAACTAACTGTAACTGATGACGATGGCGCGTCTGCAACAGACTCGGTTCAGATAACCATACTGAATGTCACAACTGCTAACCAACCGCCTTCTGCCAATTCTGGAGAGCCTCAAGAAGCACTAGAGTCTACCCAATAGCGCCAAGTGCTCCATCTAAATCTAATGAGCCAAAGCGAGTTAA
>CAXBIM010000069.1:0-9518 GCA_963975785.1 uncultured Methylophaga sp. | reverse complement strand
GACTTATCGTACGGTCTAATTCAAAGTTCCGCGTACTGTTCATGCTACTACTACCGGGGGTTGTCACACTAGCTTGTCCATCAGCATTAGTCGCTGTTTCAGGAGCAACACCACCACCCGGAGGTTGATTGGTTAAGGCACCAGGTACACCAAATGCACCACCAGCGCCGACACGTTTTTCTTCTTGAATTTGTTCGCTACGTACTGCTGCCAGATCAGGGTTATAACTTTCTTGGGTTTGCTCTGTGACGGTGAAATCTACTTCGGCGACAACTTGTGCTCGCACACCGTCCATACCTACTATTGGAGACAAGATATCTTCAATACGGCTAATGTAGCCTTTTTCTAATTTTTGAGTGTATTCCAGCTGCGTATCACTTAATGCCACATTTGCATCACGATCATTTTTACTCAGCAACCGTCCTCGCTGATCAACGACAGTCACATCTGCGTTAGACATATTAGGTACGCTTGATGCCACCATGTGCGTAATGGCCGTGACTTGACCCGGCTCCATATTTCTTCCTGCATATAAATTTAATATAACGGATGCAGTAGGTGCTTTACGATCACGAACAAAAACGGATTGTTTTGGTGTCGCTAAATGTACTCGGGCACTTTGAACATTATTTAATTGGGAGATAGAGCGTGATAGTTCTTCTTCCATTGCACGTTGATAACGGGCTCGCTCTACAAATTGGCTGGTACCAAAGCCTTGATCACCATCCAACATTTCCATGCCTTGAGTTGAACTACGAGGTAAACCTTCAGCAGCCAGTCTCATGCGTAATGCTTGTACTTCAGAAGCAGGCACTAATAAAGCGCCCGAAGTAGGATCTAACTTATAATCAATATTAGATTGCTGCAAGATAGCGACAACCTCAGAAGATTCTTTCGCCTGCATGCCTGAAAACAATACCTGATAATTTGGTGTTTGTGACCACATCAACACATAACCACCAAGGGCAATACTGGCAGCAATAGCGACTAAGAACATCACTTGTTTCATGATAGGTTGGCGCGAGACGTTCGCTTGCATTGCACCAAGTGGTGTAGTTGGCAGAGGCATCATTCCTGCTTGATTAGTAGTGGTGGGGACGTTTTCCATGATTTTTCTCTTTAAGTATCAATTTAGAGTTTAGGAAATCTAAACGCTCATTCTCATCACTTCTTCATATGCCGAGACTAGCTTATTTCGTACTTGCAATGTCGCTTGAAAGGCCACGCTTGCTTTTTGTGATGCAATCATCGCATCAGCTAAACTGACATTAGGATCGCCCATTTCAAAAGCTGTTTTTAACTTACCAGATGCTTTTTGTGTTTCGTTAACCTGATCAACTGCTGACTTCATTAAGCTCGAGAAACTTACCGAATCGCCACCTTGGCCTTGAGTCGGCGCCGTAATTTGAGCGGTTTGTTGAGATGCCTGTGCTTGTGCAGCACGCATTTGCATTAATAATTGGTTTGGGTCAATGGCATTAATCATCATGGTTCTCCAGTAATTCTTTGGTTAACCTTCCTTATGCAGACTTCTTGCCAACCTTCTCTCGAATCATGACGCCCAGCTCTGTAAAGCAGATAACATTACACCTTGGCGAGTGCTCACTTACGTATAAATAACTTGCTGTAGCTCGTATTACCCTGTTGTTATTTTATAAGCCTTCAATAATATGCCACTGTTCGTGGCTAGGGAAATCATCATTTAAACGACTACCCATGCCATGCTCAATGCCAGTATTTTGACTGTCTATGAACTCTACAGCCATAGATTCAAAGGCCAAATACTACGTTGTACTAATGAAGCCAGCTGGGACCTAGAGATAATTAGTTACAACTACCTAGATATTCTTGAATTTAGTGCTACTCAGTCACCATCACGTTGAATACCATATTTACGCATTTTTTCTACTAACGTCGTACGGCGCATTTTTAATCTATTTGCTGCGTGTGCTACTACGCCTGTAGCTTCATCTAAGGCTTGTTTAATCAATAAATACTCAAGGTTTGCCAGGTGCTCTTTTAAATCTAGGCCCTCTTCTGGCAAGCTATCTATTTCTGCTACCGGCATATTGTCGGAAACACTTTCAGAAATAATGACAACAGGTTTAGCTTCTACCAATTTCATTACTTTTGAGACTGGCGTCTCTTCAATAACTGTAACAACAGATGCAGGTAAGTCATCACCGTCCACCTGAAACTTCTCTGGCAAATCGTCATAATCTACGGTGCCATAAGGATAAAGAATCACCAATCGCTCAACAACATTGGCTAACTCTCGTACATTGCCCGGCCATTGATATCGGTACAGGGAAGCAATCGCCGCCGAGGTTAAACGTACCGTGCCACGATTTTCATGTTCAACACGGGTAATTAATTCATTAATCAACAGAGGAATATCTTCAGGGCGTTCACGTAATGCAGGCATTTCTATCGGAAACACATTCAAGCGATAAAATAGATCTTCACGAAAGCGACCATCCGTTATGTGATCTTCCAAATTACGATGTGTAGCCGCTATAACACGTACATTAGCGACCATCGTTTTATTACTGCCGACACGCTCATAGGTGCGTTCTTGCAAAACACGTAATAACTTTACTTGCATGGGCAGTGGCATATCCCCTATTTCATCAAGAAACAGTGTTCCGCCTTCAGCCATTTCAAAACGACCTTTCCGTGACGTTATAGCACCGGTGAACGATCCTTTTTCATGGCCAAACAATTCACTTTCTAATAGTTCAGCTGGAATGGCACCGCAGTTAACCGGCACAAAAGGTTTATGTTTACGTGTAGACATATGGTGAAGGTTCCGTGCCACCACTTCTTTACCGGTACCAGACTCACCTAAGATCAAAACATTAGCGTCAGATTCAGACACTTGGTCTATCATCCGTTGTACAGCCTTCATTGCACGGCTATTTCCGACTAATCGACGAAAATCATAAGCTTGATTATCACTTGCACCATCCTGCTGGCCACGATAAATAATCGCTTGTTGCATAGCATTACTTAATTGAGGATATTTAACAGGTATCGATAAAGTGCCTAATGTGCCAGGGAAATCAATAATTTCAGAATCAGGTATATCTAATTGAAAAACAGGTACTCGAGTTTCATGATTAACTAATTCACGTAATAACTGTTTGGTCTGATGTTTATCACCGCAGTCACCTACAATGGCCATTGCAATATTAGATAACTCACCGGCATCTTCAAACCACAAATCAATATTTTCAACAATAACCGCTTGGCAATTTATAAACTCGACTAATGTCGATAACAGCTCTCGTCGGACAGGATCAATATCCACCAGCAATACATTGTTTGAACTCATTTTCATTCCAGCCATTGAAGTTAATGTCACATCGAATAGACTGATGCAAATTATTAAGAAAAATAGAGTTAAACACCTTTTTTTTTGATTGTCAAAAAAATGACGTTTATTGCTTTAAATGAGGGAATATTACTCGCTAGCCCAGTAGACTTAATACTTGCTGCGGCAGTGTATTTGCTTGTGCTAGCATTGCTGTACCGGCTTGCTGCATAATTTGGGCACGAGATAAACTGGCCGTTTCTGATGCAAAATCTGCATCCAAAATTCGTGAACGACTAGCAGAAAGGTTTTCAATTTCTGTGTCGGTGACAGCTAAGACCGATTCAAGACGATTTTGAACAGCGCCCCACTGGGCACGCATAGTACTTACGTTATTCAATGCAGTATCAAATGCCCTAATCGCCGTATTACCCAAGCTAACGACATCAAGCTCATTCAAACCTAAATCTTGTAGGCTCAAACTGGTTAAATTGACATCTATCGTTTGACCAACATTACTGCCAACTTGGAAGGATACCGTAGATGTTGATAACACCGCTTCCTCAACGGGCCAAACCTCGATAAATCCAACAAGAGGATTATCCGTTAAATTAGCCGTATCGGGTATGGTTCCTATCTCAGTCGTAATACGACTACCACCACTAGCATCAGCGCCGCCAATACCACCCGTATCATTATTACTTAAATCAAGACCAGCAATAAACGCTACACCATTAGTTTTGAAGTTAGCAGCAAAGTCAGCCTGACTGGCTATTCCTGCAATGCCAGCTTGAGCAAAATAATCATCCATCGTACGATTAGCATCGCCACTTAAATACGTTAGTGCCGTCGGCACGCCACCCGTAGCTATAGAGTCTAAATAACGTGTAGCCACATAGGCAGTAGCATATTCTAGCTGCGTAGCAGTCCAAGCAGGATCCGCTAGCCCATCCATGTTATCAATATTGTTAACAACCGTTGCTTGATTGGTGCTGTTATTACCACCCAATGTTGTTAGTACATTATTTAATCGGCTATCTCCACCAGGAATAAACTCTGCTGTACCTTCAGTAAACCAAAGAGGAAATTGTTCTAAATTAGTTGTTGCTGCCATCACGGCATGAGTCATTTCATGAGCAATAAGCTGATCCATTGCATTCATTGCATTTTGATTGCCGGCATCGAAAGCCGCATAAAGCGTTTCAAATTCACCCACATCAATGTGTAATTCCATTGTGTTCGTCGGTGCATCATAAAAGCTGACGTATGCAGAAGCAGAGATCGACTCATCTAAGATCACTTTTAAAGTGACATTGCCATCAGCCTCAATACCAAAATAATCTTTAATAATTATTTCACTTTGCTGAAGCCATGACGTTTGTAAATCAGTCACAATTCGTTTTTCAGTAACCGATAATGGTGACGAGCCACCCGTTGCACCTGATGGCTGAAAAACTTTAACTGAATTGAATGAAGTATCGCGGGTCACTCGACCAATTTCTTGTTGAATCTGAGTGATTTCTTTTTGTAATGCCTGACGATCTGATGTTGAATTAGTTGCATTAACTGCCTGAACTGCGAGTTCACGACCGCGTTGCATTAATTCGGATAAACTCGCCAATGCACCTTCTGCTGTTTGAGCCAAAGAAACCGCATCATTGGTATTTCGTCCAGCTTGTTGCAGGCCTCTTATTTGCGTAGTGAATCGCTCACTAATAGCCAAACCAGCGGCATCATCTTTGGCACTATTAATACGTAATCCAGAAGATAATCGCTGTAACGTTTGAGCCATTACATTATTATTGCTACTAAGCTGTCGCATAGCATTTAAAGATGAAATATTAGTGTTAATGACGCTCATAATAGTTTTTTAAGAATCCAATTCACAACTTAGGAATAAGCTATTTTAGCTTTCGCGCCAAGACGTATTTCTTTTAATTTCTTTGCCAGTTCAGATCGCTGTTCTGTACAAATAATGCCTAACTCTTCATTCAGGGCGATCATTTCAGTCATCAAACCACGGAATGTCACGTTGTCATCATCAGATAAATCAAACGCCTCAAGATTTATGGATCTAACCAACGACTGTCGTCTCGCATCTAATTCAGCAAACTCATCCCACTCTGACATTTCGGCATGTAAAATCAATTGCCGACTTATCACAATAATATCAGTGGCTAAATCAAATAACGTCTCCATACTGTTTATTATTTAGACGTCGTATTGTGATGTTCTTGGGGAATAGCATCCCAACCAGATTTAACCTGAAGCATCAATTTCGCCACTTCATCAATCAGTTTAGGATCATTTTTAATATTCGCTTCCAACAACTTCTGTTCCATATAACTATATAAAGCGAATAAATTCTGAGCAAATTCACCGCCCACTTCTACATTCAAACATGAACGCAAGCTGTCGATAATAGAAATCGTCCAGCTGATATTTTCGCCTTTTTTAGCGATCTCTTTTGCAATCATAAAACGTCTTGCAGCCAGCAGTTTATCTAATGCGCCTTCCATCAACATTTGAACTAATCTATGTGGTGAAGCAGTTTCAGCGCCACCTTGAATATAGTTATGTTGATATTGCTTCATTGCAGCGCTGGCATTCATGTTTTTATCCTTTTCCATATCTTTTTAAACAACATCAAGTGACATTGCTCTTATCTCCTATATCGTCAGTTTGGATGGGATCTTTAGTCAAACATAGTAAAGATTTGAAATTAAATCTGCAAAAGGTTCGTTGAAAAATGACGTTTTGTACTGCAAGAACATCAAACTACATGATAATCAACATAAATTAGCCAGCAGCATTAACCCCGGCTATCGGCCAATAGAATTAGGTTCGGGTAAACTTGCCAATTGCTGTGTCATATAATCACCCAATGATGTCAGCTGAGCGACCAATATATCCATTGCCGTAAATTGTGCACGATAGCGTGCATCTAGTGTCGCTAATCGACGATTTAATTGCTCACGGTCACCATCAAGAGAATCAATATTAGATTGCAAGCCATCTTGTCGCGCAGTCAAAATACCGTCAGTTGAAATATAACGTTCCAACACACTATCCAATGATTTGGCTAAACCCTTTTCAGATGAAAATAACTGCGACACCGCGGTAAAATCGTCGGTCATTACCTTATCGAGCTTTGCGGAATCAACTTCTAAATGCCCTTCATCATTGGTAGTAATGCCAATTGCTACTAAAGAATCATAGCCCAATCCCGAAACAGAACTCGTCAATGTTTGTCTAATTTGACTTTGTACACTGCGTAATGCTGAGTCACCCAGCAGGGTTCCAGCCGCACCAGTATCAGCATTAAAGGAAGATAGGTTAGCCATGGTATCGGCTAAAGAATTATAGGCAGTTACAAAGCTATTCACATTTTTAATGAGTGAACCTTTATCTAAGCCTATTGATAATGATTCAACCGTACCAGGTAACGCAGAATCCAGTGTAAATTTAACACCGGCAATGACATCAGAAAACGAATTACTATCTCGCGTAACCTGCTGGCTATCCACCTTGATAATGGCGTCTTGTGCTGACTGTACAGTCGTTAAATTAACCGTTGCTAATCGAGACAAACCAGCCGTATCTACTGGCATTCCATCAGTATCAGTCACGGCTATAGAAATCGTATTTGCAGCTCCTAATTTGTCAGAGGTAAGCACTAATCGTGAACCGCCATCAACATTAATGATCGATGCTGTAAGGCCGGGATTATCGCTTGCCGCATTAATAGCGTCACGCAAACCCGCTAAGGTATTATTTTCGCTATCAACGGTAATGTTAAAGGTAGTAGCGCCCAAGCTAATGGCTAAGGAACCTGTTCCCACCACTTCATCTGCTGACGTAAAATTACCTGAACGTGACTTAGCTGCTGCAGCCAATTGAATCACTTCTATATCGTATTTTCCTGGAACAGCTGTTTCATCAGCTGTCGCAGAAAACACTTCGGTGTTGCTTGATGTGGATGTCCGCCCTAAAAAATCGGCGGGATCGTTCAGAGCCTTTACAGCTGTTTGAAAGGTACTTAATGCACTTTTCAAACTGCCATAGGCTGACAAATCAGCTTGCAACGTTGCTTCTTTTCTATCGATGCGATTTGTTGCTGGCTGACCTTCTGCCGCTATTAACTGGGTGACGAGGCTCTCAATATCAATGCCCGAACCTACACCGCTTGTCGTAATAGCCATCCTCTACTCCCAATATTAATCCACTTAAACTTGTGAACTAAATAAACTCACTACCCCATCTTTTTGCTCGGCTATTTGTCTTGCAATAACCAGCACTTCTTCTGATGGGAACTGACGAATAATTTCCTCAGTTTTTTTATCTAGCACAGTGACAACATCTTTACCGCTGTCTTCATCGATAGTGAACTGCAAGCTTCGTTCCACATTTTGCATATATTCATTGATTTGTGCCACGGCACTCTGCAAAGAATCACTCTGACTGACTTCATCACGTTTGACCGTTGATGCGGTTTCAGCCGGAGCAGTAGTAGCAACTTTATCAGCAACCACATTCACAGACGATACAACGGAAGAAGCCTTGGTCGACGCACGGCCTTCCAAAGCAACTGGGTTGACAATATTATTTGTAATTTCCATCACAATGTCCCCTTCATCTTCGTAAAGAGAAGTGGTGAGCCTAACCTATTAGGCTCACCTTCCCTTTATAGCTTAGCCTAATAAACTCAATACATTTTGTGGCAAAGCGTTGGCTTGTGACAGCATGGCAGTACCCGCTTGTTGCAAGATTTGAGCTCGTGTTAGGTTTGCAGTTTCTGATGCGAAATCAGCGTCAAGAATACGGCTACGTGCGGCACTTAAGTTTTCAACCGCAGTTCCTAAGTTACTAATTGTTGATTCAAAACGGTTTTGAATCGCACCAAAGGTGCTTCGTAAGTCACTCACTGAACCTAACGCCGCATCAATGCGTCGAATCGCATCATTAGAATTAGTCACACTAGTCACCGTCAGATTACTCATACCTGTAGTATCTAAAGCTGTAGTTGCAGGAAGCCCCAAAGTTGTAACCCCTGTTGTACCTGTTACTGTAACTGCTTCATTTGCAAAGATACTTATCGTACCATCATCATTAATTTCCGCCGTCGCATTTCCAGCCAAAGCAGTATTTACAGCATCAACAAGAGACTGGGATGTGGCATACACACCATCAGCTACATTAACGGCTGTTGAAGTGCCCAATTGAATACTAAAGTCACCATCCACAGTCACTGATGTGCCTGCTGCACCTGCAACATCACCATCAGTGATTGCAGTAACGGTCGCCGTACCACCAAGGGTAATATTACCTGTAGTTGTGTCATCAGCTGTAAATGTAATGTTAGTGCCATCACTAGCAGCTGTGAAGCCCGCTGTTGCATACCCTGTTGAACTCGTAATTGCTGATAACAGACTTGCTGCATCTGTAATATCTGTATTTAGGGTTACAGTAAACGCTGAGCCACCTGGAGGGGTCACTGTAAAGTCACTATTAGCAGACGTATCTGGGTCAGCACCCGTTGCATCTACAGTATTTGTAGTTGCCAATGTACCTGTTGGAGTTCCGATAGTATTACCATTCGTGCTAGGTAAACCTGCTGTCGCATAAGTAAGTGTCACTGTACCAGTATTGTCTGTGGCCGTAACATCATCAAAAGCAGTATACGTAGGATCAGCATCTAATTTATATGCTGCAATAGCGTCACTAATCAACTGAGCTGAATCAGTAGCTGTATCACTACCCAAAGTAGCAGAGATAGTTACACTAGTGGCACTATTGACTGTGAAGGCATCTGTGCTGCCATTTTCAGCAAACGTAAATGTAACACCATTGATATCAATGGTATCTGCAGCCACTGCCGCTGTTGTAACTTCGATTGTAGAGGTACCAAGTGTTGCAGGAAGAGTACTGTAATCAGCAATTAAACCCGATGCTGCCGTTGCAAATGTCGCCGCTGAACCATCAATAATTCCCGCTATGCTGTTGGTACTAGTTGCCGTTGCAATATTACCAATCGCACCTTGACGCATACTTGTTGTTAGATCAAGACCAATCGTTTCACCAACATTAGCCCCTACTTGGAATGCAGCATTCCCAAAAGTACCATCAAGGATCTTTTGACCATTAAATGAAGTTTGGCTTGAAATACGATCAATCTCAGCTAAACGTTGCTGTACTTCTAAATCAA
>CAXBIM010000068.1:0-9988 GCA_963975785.1 uncultured Methylophaga sp. | reverse complement strand
AGCTGGTAGAGCACGACCTTGCCAAGGTCGGGGTCGCGAGTTCGAATCTCGTTTTCCGCTCCAGATTGTAAAAAAAAGCCCCAGTACTTTATGTGCTGGGGCTTTTTTGTTTTATAAATGGCCGTTGAACGTCGCAGTTTAGATGACTGACTACTTCGCCCTAAATACCAACTCAACTCGGCTTACACGGATCCCCTACGATTTTCCTCGACTTTAAGTTTTAGAAATATACGTCATTGAAAAGGCTAATTGTCTCAAGTTTAGAGTAAGAGCCAGCGAACTCAAGCTGTATTTTTGTCGGAAAATTAAAGCGCTTAAATTAGCCCTGCATTATTTGTAACGTTTATACTGTTTGTATGTCTAAAGGTTTTGAATATAACAAAGGGTATTACATGTCGGCCGAACAGTATTTAAGAACACCTTTACTAACGGGTGATAATGTTGATTCCAAACGCTTAGAAATTGCCGCTTATTTTAATGCTACATTTGAGCGTTATGAGTCATTGTTTGAAATGCTGGCGGATGATCAAGCTTATTATCAACAGTCAATTCCACTTCGCCATCCACTTATTTTTTATTATGGTCATACCGCCACCTTTTTTGTTAATAAATTATTATTAGCTGGTTTGATGGATACGCGTATAGACCCTAAGTTTGAGTCGATGTTTGCTATTGGTGTCGATGAAATGAGCTGGGATGATTTGGATGATGCACATTACGACTGGCCGACGATTGCCGAAGTACGAGACTATCGTCAGCAATTAAAGGCCATTGTTAATAACATCATTGCCACTACGCCATTGGTCCTGCCGATCGATTGGCAAAACCCATGGTGGACGATCATTATGGGGATTGAGCATGAACAAATTCACATAGAAACCTCATCAGTCTTAATTCGTCAACAAACACTAGGCTTAGTACGAACACACGAAGCATGGCAGCCATGGACTAAAACAGCCGTGGCACCCAATAATGAGTTGGTTTCAATTTCATCCGGAACCGTGAGTTTAGGTAAGTCCACCGATGACCCGATTTATGGTTGGGATAATGAATATGGCTCTCATAAAGCCGAAATAAGCGAATTCAAAGCCAGTAAATTCTTAGTAAGTAATCAAGAGTTTCTTATTTTTGTTGAAGCGGGTGGTTATGACAATGATGATTACTGGTTAGCAGAAGGCTTACAGTGGAAAAACTTTTCTAAAGCAAGTCATCCCACTTTTTGGTATCAATCTGCACAAGGTTGGCAATTACGCTTGATGACAGAAATGATCGCTATGCCATGGGATTGGCCAGCGGAAGTGAACTATCATGAAGCTAAAGCTTTTTGTAACTGGAAGGCAGCTCAAACAGGCTTATCAGTACGCTTACCAACAGAAGATGAATGGCTACGGATTTATGACTTTGCCGGTGTAGAAGAGTTAACATCAACACAGCAAGCATCTGCGAACATTCATTGTGATCATGCTGCTTCGCCATGCCCAGTTAATCAGTTTGCTCATGGTGAGTTATATGATGTGGTCGGCAACGTATGGCAATGGACTGAAACACCGATTTATCCCCTTGACGGTTTTGAAGTGCATCCACTTTACGATGATTTCACTATGCCGACATTTGATGGTCGTCACAATCTATTTAAAGGCGGTTCTTGGATATCAAGCGGTAATGAAAGTCGAAAAGCCGCACGTTATGCTTTTCGCAAACACTTTTTTCAGCATGCGGGTTTTCGTTATGTTGTGGCAGATGAACTTGAGGAACAACCTGTGTCAAATTATGAAAACGATAAAATGTTATCTGAATATGCTGAATTTCATTATGGTGATACCTATTATGACGTGGCAAACTTTCCCCAAACACTAGCTGATATTGCTATTAAGGCATTAGGCAATAAACCTGCTAGTAGAGCACTAGATATTGGTTGTGCTGTTGGCCGAGCTAGTTTTGAATTAGCTAAACATTTTGACCATGTTACGGGTATCGATTTTTCAGCAAGGCTGATTAATCTTGGGGTGCAATTAGCATCGCAAGGCGTTATTAGATATAGCATTGCCGATGAAGGCGAGTTAATGCTTCATCGCGAACGTCGTTTAGACGATCTTGGCTTAGCTACTGTCGCCGATAAAGTTGAATTCTTGCAGGGTGATGCCTGTAACTTAATGCCACATTTTACGGACTACGATGTAGTGCTGGCGGCTAACTTGATTGATCGCTTATATGATCCTAGCTTGTTTTTATCATCGATTCATCAGCGAATTAATACAGGTGGGGTGTTATTGATAGCGCCGCCTTACACATGGCTAGAAGAACATACCAAAAAAGAAAATTGGGTGGGTGGCATTAAAAAAGATGGGGAGAATGTGACTACTTTAGATGGCTTACAGAGCCTATTGGGCGAACACTTTGAGTTAATGCAAGCACCACAACAAGTACCGTTTGTGATTAGAGAGACCAGTCGTAAATTCCAACATACCTTATCTGATGTCACGCTTTGGGTTAAAAAATAAAACAATGGTGAATGATTTCGACCAAATACTGGATAGGGCGGGTTCTGCGAGTGTGAAACTAGATGCTTGTAAGGCGGTATTTGGCACTGACGATATTATTCCATTGTGGGTCGCAGATATGGACTTTGCAGCTCCACAGGCTGTAAGTGAGGCGTTAAGGCAGCGAGCTGCTCATCCCATTTATGGTTATAGTTTATATCCTGAGACGATGTTTACTGCGATGCAGGAATGGTTTCAGGGGCGGTATGACTGGACTATTTCACGCAATACTATTGTGATGTGTCCGGGCGTCGTGCCATCGATACATGCAGCGATTATGGCCTTGTCGGAATCTGGAGATAAAGTGATTGTTCAGACTCCGGTATACCCGCCATTCTTTTCAGCCGTGACAGATACAGGGCGTGAAATACTGTTGAATCCACTGAAATTAGCCCAGGGTCGATATGGTATCGATATCGAGCATTTGGAGCAGTGTGCGGCATCTGGAGCCAAATTATTGCTATTGTGTTCACCACATAACCCCGTGGGTAGAGTGTGGCAGCAAGATGAACTAGAAAGTATGCTTGATATCGCTCGGCGCTATCAAATAACTATTATTTCAGATGAGATCCATGCAGATTTAATTTATCCAAGTTATCGCCATATCCCACTGCAAACCCTCGCTGATGATGTAGTGATTGTAACGGCAGTATCACCTAGTAAAACCTTTAACATTGCGGGCTTGGGTTTATCTTGCTTGGTGGTGAATGACTCGCAGCATCGCAAAGCAATTAATACCGTATTTGAAAACATGCATATCAGTGCATGTAATCCGTTTAGCATTACTGCCTTTGAAGCCGCTTACCGTGGTGGCGAACAGTGGTTAGATGAATTAATGGCGTATATTGACGAGACGCGCCGTCAAGTGAGCAACTATACCGAAACGAATAAATTGAAGATTAAAGTGATAGCATCACAAGGTACCTATTTATTGTGGCTAGATTGTCGGGCAATGGCTTTAAATGATGACGAACTGAAATCATTCTTCATCAAAAAAGCAAAGGTCGGTATGAACACGGGTATTAGTTTTGGCGAGGGAGGTAGTGGTTTTATGCGAATGAATATTGCCGCGCCACGAGTCGTCATTATGCAGGCTTTAGAAAGGATTAAAGAGGCATTGAAATAAAACATTTACGACGTGTTTACTCACCAATTTAGAGCGTTGTATACTAGATTTGCCCTATTAAGGTGAAAACAGGGAAAGTGTCCCTCGCTTAATGGGGACGAGTAATGGCGTAAACTGTGACCATTCCATGGATTATAAAAATGGCATGGTGTATGCCTTATGGTTAATGCGTGTTTCGTGTTTATTAGGGAGTAAGTCATGTCAGAGTTAATCGGTTCAGCAGCAGGTGTGGTGTGGAAATATCTTGATCTCAATGGAGCAAGTAGCGTTGCAAAAATTGCTAAGGATTCAGCGTTGGAGATTAAAGTATTACAACGCGCAATTGGTTGGTTAGCAAATGAAAATAAATTAAATATTGAAATGAAAGGACGTACAGAAACTATTTCATTGAAATAAGATTTTCAAAAAAATCAAAAAAAGCCTTCGTAGAGTGAGATATCTGCGAAGGCTTTTTTATTGATTATGTAGACGCATTGATGAAGCTATATAGTTTGATTTGTAATTATCAAACAGGAGTAATGTTGACTTTCTGTATTATCAGAAATAGTCCGCCACTCATCAACGGCCAAGCAAGTATTGGGCTAATGACATAGCCGATAAATGCCGATTTGACTCGGAATCCAATTCCGTGAATAAACCCAATCATTATTCCAATCAGTAAGACCATTAACAAGGAATGATTGACTGTATTGTCTTGATTCGTCAGTGCCTGCGGCAAGAATAGAATAAGGCCGGATAAGGCCATTGCCAATAAGAACGAAAGGGTTCTGCTAAGAAAGCTATACATTAAAATCTCCTACGTTTACTCAGTAGAATCCATATCATCTGATTCCAGCCACATTACATTAATAATGCCGAATGCAACCGCTAACAAAACACCTAAAATCCAAGCGAAATACCACATGATCTGTTCCTAATATGTTGTGTGTTGATTGTTACGGATAAAATGGACATCTAAGCGACGCCACATTTTGCGATAAGTCCAGAAGCTATAAGCTGAGATGATAGGTATAAAAATGAGTGACAGCCAAAACATGATTCTAAGTGTCATCAGGCTAGATGTTGCATCCCATATTGTTAGGCTGCTATTCATATCGCTACTTGAAGGCATAATGAATGGAAACATTGAAAAGCCAGCGGTTAAAATGATGCTGGTGATTGAAATATTACTGGCGATGAAAGCCCAGCCAGAACGCTCATTATGTGCCAGAATATAGACGAAGATAGCACCAACAAAACCCATAATAGGCGCCAACATCATCCATGGATAGGTTTGATAGTTGGTGAGCCATGCTCCGGCCTGTTGGCTGACCTGTTTAAGATCGGGAGTAAAAGCACTATTTGCATCAGGCATATAATTAATCACAAAACCATCAATACTCATCGTTAGCCAAATACCTGCAGCAGCGAAACTGACTATAACCACGATCGCTGCAATTTTAGCGGCGCTGCGTGCACGAGCTTCTAAACCATCTAATGTCCGCACTTGCAACCAGACAGCACCATGCATCACGATCATGCTCAGGCTTACAATACCTGTAAGTAAGGCGAAAGGACTCAGTAGCTGTAAGAAGCTACCTGTGTAATAAGGACGCATGAACTCATCATAATGAAAGGGGATACCTAATAATAAGTTACCAAAAGCGATACCAAAAATAAGAGGGGGAACAGTACTGCCGACAAATAAGCCCCAATCCCAACTTGTTCGCCATGTTGTACTGGTTAATTTGCTACGGTAATCAAACCCGAGTGGACGCAAAAATAGAGCAAATAAAGTGATCATCATCGCCAAGTAAAAACCGGAAAATGCCATCGCATAAACCAGCGGCCACGCAGCAAATAGGGCGCCAATAGCAGTGACTAACCATGTCTGGTTACCTTCCCAATGCGGTCCCACTGTATTAAGCATAATCCGTCGTTCTTCATCCGTACTACCGATGATGGGTAACAAAGCGCCAACGCCCATATCAAAGCCATCAGTCAGTGCAAATGCGATTAACAGCACACCAATTAAGACCCACCAGATTATTTTGAGTGTTTCGTAATCTAATATCATTGCTCTAGCCCCTTAGTCTTGATTTTTTTCAAAATGATAACGACCGGTATGTAAACTACTAGGCCCGAGGCGAGCAAAACGTATCATCAAATACATTTCTATAATAAACAGCAGCGTGTAAAAAATAATAATGGCAGTAAGACTATTAAAAACTGAATCAAATGATAGTGATGATACGGATAAGTGTGTCGGTAAAATACCGCTAATTGTCCATGGTTGCCGACCGACTTCAGCTACAATCCAACCCGCTTCGGCGGCGATCCAAGGCAGCGGCAAAGCAAATAGTGCCGACCATAATAACCATCGCTTTTTATATTCTTGACGTTTGGCACAGTGGTAAAAAGCTAATGAGAAGATAATTAACATCGTAAAGCCACTCGCCACCATAATTCGGAAACTCCAGAATAATGGGGCGACAGGTGGAATGGTGTCACGTGCTGCCATTTTGATCTGCTCTTCGCTGGCATTAGTGACGTCATCAGTATATTTTTTCAATAATAAGCCATAACCTAGATCTTGTTTGACCGCTTCAAATTGCTGAATAGTCGCTTCATCTTTTTGGCCACTACGAAGTTGTTGTAACAAGCCATAAGCTATCATGCCATTACGAATTCGTAATTCATCCTCGGCAATAATATCGCTAATACCCATGACTGGCGTATCAAACGAACGGGTAGCAATAATGCCCATTAAATATGGAATTTTAATTGCATAATCCGTTTCCATGGTCTCCTCATTAGGCAGACCAAACAAGGTAAATGCAGCAGGAGCTTCTTCGGTATGCCACTCAGCCTCTATTGCAGCTAGTTTAGTTTTTTGAACGTCACCGACTTCATAGCCACTTTCATCTCCGAGTAAAATTACTGAGAATATTGAAGCGAGACCAAAGCCTGCAGCAATGGCAAAAGAACGACGAGCAAAACCAATGTCTCGGCCTTTTAATAAATAATAAGCACTAATACTTAAAACAAACATGGCTCCGGTGACATAACCAGCAGCAACGGTATGAATAAATTTCACTTGAGCAACAGGGTTGAATATGACCTCAGCAAAATTACTCATTTCCATTCGCATTGTTTCGTAATTAAATTCAGCACCAACGGGGTTTTGCATCCAACCGTTTGCGATTAATATCCACAAGGCGGACATGTTCGAACCAAATGCGACTAGAAATGTTGCCGTCAAATGTTGTTGTTTGCTGAGTCGATCCCAGCCGAGGAAAAACATACCCACAAACGTTGATTCCAGCATAAAGGCCATCATGCCTTCAATGGCAAGTGGCGCACCAAAAACATCGCCTACATAATGAGAGTAATACGCCCAGTTAGTCCCGAATTGAAACTCCATCGTGAGGCCAGTTGTGACACCAAGTGCAAAATTGATCCCGAACAATTTCCCCCAAAATTTGGTCATATCTTTATAAACTTGCTTGCCCGTCATCACATAGACTGATTCCATGATGACTAACATCCATGATAAACCTAAGGTCAGCGGTACAAAAAGAAAGTGAAATAAAGCGGTAATTGCAAACTGTAGGCGCGATATATCGACCAGATGTTCAGAAATCAAGGGCTGTCTCCTAGAGTACCATCGCTGATAAACTTATCTGCAATAGTCTTAGCTGTTACGGGCGAGGGGTCATCATTAAAAAAACTGTGCCAAATAAAAAACAATACAATGAGTTTGACGAACAATATGATGATTATTTCGCGGAGAAGTATTTTATCGTGAATTTTTTTCATAGTATTAATTAATTGTAAACAGAATGAACTTATTCTGCTAGTTATTTAGTGTTTGATGATCCACTTATCAAAGATAATGGAAATTAGGTTAAGTCTTTAAATAGCAGGCAATTCTGTCGTAAAATATGGAAAATAGCGAGATGAAATAAGTCAATATTATCAAAGGCGACAGTCTCAGTTTAGGTTAAGTTTAGTCTATTCAATGTACTCCTAAAATCTAAACGTTTTGTGTTGCTAAAGTGCTTTGGCTAAATTAGGACAATTTAATTATGGATTTAACTCACCATCAAAACCAATTTTTAAAAAATGGGCTAGCACGCTCAGAGCTAGATGAAAATCCATTCAAGCAATTTGAATTATGGTTTCAACAGGCTGAACAAGAAAAGATTATCGAGCCTAGTGCTATGAGTTTGGCAACTACAGATGGTATCGATGTCAGTATTCGCACAGTGTTATTAAAATACTTTGATCAGCATGGCTTTGTATTTTTTACCAATTACGGTTCAATAAAAGCCAAACAAATAGCGATAAATCCTCAAGTAGCTTTATTATTCCCTTGGCTGTCATTACAAAGACAGATCAAAATAACCGGTAGGGCAGAAAAAGTATCAACACTTGAATCGATTAAATACTTTGCAAGTAGGCCCAAAGAATCACAATTGGGCGCTTGGGCCTCACAACAGTCTAGCCATTTATCATCACGACAATTATTACTCAATCAGTTTGAAGCGATGAAAAACAAATTTAAAGATGGCGAGGTGCCGTTACCTGATTTTTGGGGTGGCTATCGTGTTGTTCCTAAAACCATAGAGTTTTGGCAGGGTAGAGAAAACCGGCTGCATGACCGATTTGTTTATGAAAATATTGAGGGTCACTGGCTTATTAATCGGCTTGCACCATAAGAATGCTAAGGCAGTGAAGTAGACTTTGAGTGACTAACAAGAAACCGCCACCAAGCTAATGCTTATAGACCAAAATCACTCAAACTTGGACTGACTGTGGGACGAGCACCAAGCGGCCAAAAGAATTTTCGATCTGTTTCATTAATGATGAGATCATTAATACTCGCAAAACGACGTTGCATTAAGCCTTGTTCAGTGAACTCCCAGTTTTCATTGCCATATGAGCGATACCATAGACCTGACGTATCATGCCATTCATAGGCAAATCTCACGGCGATATGATCATTGGTAAAAGCCCAAAGTTCTTTTATCAAACGATAGTCGAGTTCTTTCTCCCATTTTCGAGTGAGAAACTCTTTAACTTGTTGGCGACCATTTACAAATTCTGAACGGTTACGCCAATAGGTATCTTCTGTGTAAACAAGCGATACACGTTCCGGATCTCGACTATTCCATGCATCTTCAGCCATACGAATTTTCTGAATAGCACTTTGCTCAGTAAACGGCGGTAAAGGTGGTTTTGTCTGCATCATTATCTCCATTAGGATGTTACCTTCAGCATTGATGACTAATTTAAACTTTTAATTTCTATAACGCGACCGAGTACAGTGAGGGCGCTGACAAACTCATCTAATTCATGTGAGGCACCATCAAAAATGAGTTTGACCTTATCCATATCTAATAATAACCTACAAATAATAGTCGACTTTTTATAGCCCACTACATAAATATCGCCACTACGAATAAAACGTTGATCTATATCAGCGACAACATGGTCACCTTCATTAATTGTTGGGGCCATATCATTCCCAGTCATCACAAAGGCTTTATAATTTGGTATCTCACTTATATTTGGATTTAACTTAACCACTGTCCACCTAATATTTTTGAAGAAAAGCGTATTTAAATTACCTTGCACGACAGGATATACCCTTAACGGGCTATCTTACTCGTTTATTTCTAAGGCGAGAGTCGACTAACTTGTTATGATTAATATTTATGAAGCCTAAAACTGAACATACACAAGTAAAGCTAATGCAACTAGGCTGGGTTGATGCTGAGGCATTAGCAAAACCTATTCGCGAAAGTGTCTTTATTCAAGAGCAACACGTTCCTGAACACGAAGAATGGGATGATGAAGACAGCACTGCACTCCATATCATCGCGATTAAGAATGGTGAACCTGTAGCAACGGCAAGACTGACACAAAATGGAAAAATTGGTCGCATGGCTGTATTAAAGGCTCATCGCAAACAAGGTATAGGAGCAATGATGCTCGTGAATCTGATTGAAGCTGCTAAGCAACGTGGACTACGAGAAATTAAACTATGGTCTCAAACGCATGCTCAAGAGTTTTATAAAAAGCATGGCTTTACAGCACACAGTGATGAGTTTTTGGATGCCGGAATTCCACATATTGAGATGCGGTTATAGGCTACTTATCATCGTCACACATCTACAAATTCTACGGGACGGAGTGATACAGGGGGATCGACGTAAGTCGCATTTTTAAAAGAGATTTAGGAAGTTTTGAGACAGTGTGAGAAGTCGTCTTGGTGGGTGGTACAGGGCTCGAACCTGTGACCCTCGCCTTGTAAGGGCGATGCTCGCCCAGCGGAGCT
>CAXBIM010000067.1:0-10762 GCA_963975785.1 uncultured Methylophaga sp. | reverse complement strand
GAAGCTTGAGTTGTGACAAGCGCCGACGTACCAATATTTAACATGCTCATTTTAAAAGCCCTCTATTCGTCAATTTATCGACGAAGATCATGAATGCTCTAGCTCCTGCGATATTTGTGCCAATGTCGAACTGTTCATAATTTGTTTAATTTTATCGGCATAGTCAGGATCGGTTGCATAGCCTGCTTTATGCAAGCCTTCAATAAATCGTTCTGGATCATGTGTTTGTTTTAATGCATTTTGATAGCGTGGCTGCGTTTGAAGAAAATCAACATAATCGTTAAAACTATCTTGGTAATTATCATATGACCTAAATTGCGCTTGTTCTTTAACCGCAACGCCATCACGATATTCTAGGGTGCCTATCGTAGCCTGTTCACCCTGCCACCGACTATCGGCCTTGATATTAAATAAGTTATGACTTGATTTGCCATTTGCCTTATCAATAATGTGTTGTCCCCAGCCAGTCTCTAGTGCTGCTTGCGATAATATAACTTCAGGGGTAACCCCTATTCTTTGTGCTGCTTGTTTTGCCATTGGTAATAATTGCTGCACAAAACTTTCTGGTGAATCAAACGTCATGTTTGTCTGCATGGTTCTCGTTTGAATTTCAACAGTAGGTTTAGCCTGCATTATTTGCTGGAATAAAGCGGGGTTTTCAATAGATTGTAATGCAGGTCTAACTGGCACCGTGTCGATTCCATAAGCTTGAATCTCACCATTGCCGCTTATTTTAGACTCTAGTTGGCCGCCTAGTTGACGCACAATGACGTCTTTCAAGCCTAAGCCACCATTGGCTGAGAGATCCATCGCCAATTGCTGATCAGACATATCTCGATACATATCACTTTGTGAAGAATCAAAAATGCCATCACCTAAGCTAGCTTGTCGCATACCTTTTAACATCATGCCGACAAATAAGGATTCAAACTGACCCGCGACTTGCTTTAAGGTTTCTTGATCGTTTTGATCAACCGTTGCAGATCGTCGTAATTCGTTCAAGCCACTAAAATCAACAGCCGTTTGAGTAATGTGCGTATTAAGTGCCATGACTTATATTTCCCCACCTAGCCTTGACTCACTATTCTTCGAGTGGCCTATAGTGCAAAGATAAAGGTAATAACAAATAAGCATCAGATAACAACCAACTCAGCACGTAATGCACCTGCTTGTTTTAATGCCTCTAGAATAGCCACCAAATCACCAGGTGCAGCTCCAACTTGATTAACCGCCTTTACAATATCTTCTAGCGAGACACCAGAATCAAAAAGAAACATTCGGCTATCTTCAGCGGTTACAGCGATATCAAAATTAGGAGTAATCACCGTTTCACCATTCGAGAAGGCATTAGGCTGGCTTACCTCAGTATTAGCTGAAATAGTGACTGACAAATTTCCGTGAGTCACTGCCGCAGGGCTTACTCGAACATGCTGTCCAATAACAATCGTACCCGTTCGTGAGTTAACAACAATTTTCGCAGCCGCTTCACCAGGGTTAAGTTCAAGGTTTTCAATCAATGATAAAAATGGCACACGCTGACTAGGATCACGGGGTGCATTTACATTAATAGAAGAGGCATCCATTGAGTGAGCCGTGCCCTTACCTAAAGTATGATTGATTGAATCAGTCAATCGACTGGCAGTAGTAAAGTCAGGCTGGTGCAAGTTCAAAATGATATGGTCACCGACATTAAATGCATTACCTACGGTCCGCTCGACGGTTGCACCGTTAGGAATACGGCCGGCACTTGGTATGTTTACTGTTATTCGCGAACCATCGCTCGCTTCGGCACCAAAACCACCCACCACTAAATTACCTTGTGCCATCGCATAAATCTGACCATCAGCACCTTTAAGCGGTGTCATAATCAAGCTACCGCCTCGTAGACTTTTGGCATCACCTAATGATGAAACCGTGACATCTATTGTTTGACCTGGTTTGATAAAAGCAGGTAAGTCAGTATGAACCGTTACTGCAGCAACATTTTTGCTCTTGGGATCGGTACCTGGTGGTAACGTTACCCCCAATTCACGTAACATGCTTCGTAAACTTTGACCTGTGAACTTTGTCTTATCACCCGTTCCATCTAGGCCTACTACCAAACCATAACCTACCAGTTGATTAGATCGCACGCCGGCAATTGAAGCTAGATCTTTAATTCGTTCCGCAGAGGCTATTTGACTAATGATCAACATAGTCAGTGTTATTAATACTGTTCTAATATTCATTTTATTCCCCTTAAAACGGCATCAATGAACTGATGAAAAATCGACCCAACCAACCCATTACATTGGCATCATTGGTAGGCCCATCACCGACATAAGACATTTGAACATCTGCAATTCGTTTTGATGAAATCGAATTAGTGGCATCAATATCACGCGGACTAATCATGCCTGCAATCCGTAAATACTCATTACCTTGGTTAATGGTCATCACCTTCTCACCACGAATAACCATATTGCCATTCGGTAAAACTTCGACCACTGACACGCTAATATCACCACTTAATTTATTATTTAAATCACTATCGCCAGCACCATCAAACTCGTGATCCGATTCCAAGCTCAACGATAAATCATTATTGTTATTGCTCGCTAGGGGCAATATTCCAGGCGCATTGAATTGCACACCTGAACCGAGGATCGTCGGTGAAGTGACACTGTTACTGTTTGATTTACTGACCGTCGTAGCCGATGTTTTTTCGGCTGTTGTTTTTTCTTCTAATTTAACCGTCAAAATATCGCCAACACGACGCGCACGATAATCTTCGTAATAAGAAATGTTCGTACCGACATCAAAAATCGCACCATCTGTTTTCTGCTGATCCGGCATCGCTACTGGCCTAACGGCAGCATATGCGGGGTCACGTTTTACGGCAGTTGACGTGCATGCCGTCAGTAATATCAGACTGGTTAGGACCAAAAATCGAATCAAAAATGCCATGATCGCTCTCCAAATAGCTAGGTTATTTAAGCTAATGCAGAGTTTGTGCCAAGATTTAATTAGTACTTAGCTTGATTTTTTATGAGTCGCAACTTGATTAACAAGATCCAATTAAACCTAATCCATTTCCAAGCTTTAAGCTGTATCTTACTTAAATATAACAAAAAAAAGTATTTACATAATGGATTTCTAGGCGTATTTTGTCACTTAGATCTATTAATAAGTAAATATGAAAACTAATGATGCCGCTATTTGAGAGAGAGCTTTAATGTCTAATCAATCTTCTTTTCCCCCTGTTTACAGTGACCCTATCCAAAAGGCGTCGGAAAACCTGAGGCAAGTAATACCGTTAATTAGTAAACATAAGATCCCTGTTAACCCCACTAATTATGCAGTTTGGTATGAATATGTGTCAGGTGAAAACCGCACTTTAGTTGAAGAAATTAATAATCGCCTTATCCAAAACTTACCTATCTCCGCTGAGTTTGCTCAACATTTGTTTGAGAAACATGTGCTCATGGACATGCCAGAACGTCTTGAATCAACTAATAATGGTTTAAAACTGGTCGTAGACAATACCTTAGGCAACCTTCACAAAACCGAAGCAGACGCAGCACATTCAATTAGTGAATTGAACAATACCAAAAGTTTATTAAATAACTGTCGTGACATTAACGAACTTCATAATTTAGTCAGTGACATACTTGCATCAACGCAAATGCTGACCAAAGCGAGTAGCGATCTTAAGCAAGATTTAGAAAATTCATCACTAGAAATAGCAAAGCTTAAGGAAGAGTTAAACGCCGTTAAAGAAGCCTCTCGCACTGATGGTTTGACGGGGTTATTAAATCGTGGGGCGTTTAACCAAGAACTAGATGAAGTTTGCCAGCATCCAAAAACAGATATTGCTTTAGCACTGTTTGATATCGATCATTTCAAAAAAATTAATGATACCTATGGTCATGTATTAGGCGATAAAATTTTGCAGTATTTTTCAACACTACTTCAAAAGCATGCCGGTGAAGATCATTTAGTTGCACGATATGGTGGCGAAGAAATGGCGATGATTTTGATGAATATATCGCTTGAAGAAGCAGCATCAATAACCGATAAAATTTGTGTTGCGCTTGCTAATAGCCGTTTAAAAAAGAAAGGCCAAGAAGAATATATTAGTCAAGTAACCGTGTCAGCAGGTGTCAGTATGTTAAAGATGGAAGACTCGCCATCAAGCATTACTGAACGCGCTGATCAGGCCTTATATCAATCAAAAAATAGTGGTCGAAACCAAGTCACTGTTTTGTTATAGCTTCTGTTTGACCCCATTTTATGGCTTGGTTAAAAGCCATAAAATGTCGTTCTTAAATACTCAACCACTGATTCACGCTCAGCATCTGACCAATTAGCATCCGCTGCTATAGCACAGCCTTTTACTCGCTGTTGCAGACTTGCCAACGTTGTTACCTTTCGATCAGCTCGTGAATAAAGGCTAGTTGGCTTACCACTGGTTAGTGAGGAATGGCATTGTAAGCATGAGGCATCATGCAAATCTTTGCCTTGTGCCATCACCATCGGTGATAGCACAAGAAGCCCTATAGAAAGTAACGCTACCCTATTCACGCTTTACTGGCTTGCAAGTTAGCAATACGCAAACTCGCCGGCGGATGTGAATCATAAATAGCTGACACTAAAGGATCCGGCGTTAAGGTGCTGGCATTTTCTTGGTACAGAGCAACCAAAGCAGTAACGAGATCATCAGCATTCGCGACTGATGCGGCATAAGCATCAGCTTCGTATTCATATTTGCGCGATAAACCGGTCATCATCGGGTGCAAAAAGAAACTGAATACAGGAATAACCATCATAAACAGAATTAATGCCATCGCATTAGATTGGGTGTCTACACCTAATCCAGTGTAAAACCATGATTCAGCAGATGCCCAACCCAAAATAGCTAGGCCAATCAAACTTAATACGGCCATTACACCCATGTTTTTAATCACATGTTTACGTCGGAAATGACCTAATTCATGTGCCAATACTGCTTCAATTTGGTCTTCATTTAAGGTTTTTAACAAGGTATCAAAAAATACAATTCGCTTGTTATTACCTAAACCAGTGAAATACGCATTACCGTGGCCACTACGACGCGAGCCATCCATGACATAAATTCCTTGGCTTTTAAAACCACAGCGCGCTAATAATGCCTCTACACGTGCTTGTAAACTCGCGTCATCTAATGGTGTGAATTTATTAAACAAAGGAGCAATAAAAGCAGGATATGCCCACATCATTAAGATGGCAAAGCCAATCCATGCTGCCCATAACAATAGCCACCAATATTCACCTGCACTATCCATTAATGTTAAAGCACCCCAAATTAATGGTGCACCAATGATCACTATTAATAAGGTTTGTTTAACTAAATCTGCAAAGTATAAAGACATGGTATTGTTATTAAAGCCAAAACGTTGTTCTAAAACAAAGGTACGATACAGTGACAAAGGTAGATCTAATAATGAACCAATCACAAAAAAGCTCAGAATAAATACGATACCCGTTAGCGTTGTGGACCAAGCCAAACTTTGCCATGCATCTGATAACAATGCCAAACCGCCACCTAATGTCCACACGAGTAAAAACACGGCACCGAGTACATTTTCAATTCTATTTAATTTACCTTTGGCCACCGTATAGTCGGCGGCTTTTTGATGCGCAGCTAATTTAACTTGATCTTTAAATGCGCTAGGAACTTGTCCTCTATTTGCTTGCACATAACGGCCTTGTCGTAGTGATAACCACAACTCAATGCCTATCATCAATACTAATGCGGCGAGAAAAACCAAAGTAAATTCATTCATATCTTCATCCTAAAAATTCATACATGCTATGCAGGTTAGCCTTTGATACAATCTCTGGCAAGTAAGTTCACTCACTCACTATAAAAAAGACGAATATTATGGCTAAAAGTAAAAAAAATCTAATATGGATTGATCTAGAAATGACTGGCCTTGATACCAATAATGACGAAATCATAGAGATTGCGACTATTGTTACCGATGCTGATTTGAATATCTTAGCGGAAGGTCCAATCATCGCCATACATCAACCTGATACGGTGCTTGAGCGTATGGATGAATGGAACACCAAACAACATGGTAATTCAGGCCTAGTAGAACGCATCCGGAATAGCACAATAAAAGAATCGGAAGCA
The DNA here is from genome assembly GCA_963975785.1 of uncultured Methylophaga sp. Classification (GTDB taxonomy): domain Bacteria; phylum Pseudomonadota; class Gammaproteobacteria; order Nitrosococcales; family Methylophagaceae. The sequence continues at coordinate 4,605 of CAXBIM010000067.1, read as the reverse complement.
GAACAAGAAACCCTTGAGTTTTTAAAAAAATACGTACCTGCAGGCACCTCACCTATGTGTGGTAACAGTATTTGCCAAGATCGACGCTTTATGGCCCGCATCATGCCTGAACTGGAAGCCTTTTTTCACTACCGCAACCTTGATGTTAGTTCACTAAAAGAATTAGCTCGTCGTTGGGCACCTAAAGTCGAAAAGAGTTTTAAGAAAAAGTCATCTCACCTTGCCATGGATGATGTTAAAGATTCCATTCGTGAACTACAACATTATCGAGAGCACTTTATAAAACTACCGGAGTAGGCAATACTTGCAATAGTCGGAACATGACTCATTGCAAGTAATTAAGCATGGAATAAATAAATGATGACGATTCAGTATCAGATCACCTTCTGGTTAACGCATTCCCTATTATTGTTGTTAGGTCTGATATCTATTGCCCATGCTGAACCAATTATTTTAAAGGGTGACAATCCGAGCCCTATCGCCTTAGCGCCGCACTATGAGCTGCATATTGATAGTCAACATAAGTTAAGCATAGATGACATCTTATCACCCAGTCAGCATGTTGAATTTTCTGCTTTATCTGATCATGGCTCTAAGTTTGAGTTTCAACAAGAAGCATTATGGTTCAGGGTTAGCGTAAGTAATACCAACGCCTACGACATTAAACAGTTACTCGAATTTAATTTCCCATTACTGAACGATTTAGGCATTTACATCGTTCATAAGCACAGTAAACGTATACTGGCTCGTTTTGATGCCAATAATAATCAGTCATTTAATAGCCGTCTTTACCAACATTCAAATTTTATTTTCCCTGTCACACTTCCAGCCAAATCAGATCTCACTTTCTATTTTCGTGTTCAGTCTGATAGGCATGTATCGGCAGAAGCCACACTATGGCAACCCAATGCTTTTGCGGAACAAGACAGGCTCACTTATTTTTTAATCTGCTTATATTTAGGGCTGCTCCTTAGCTTAATTTTATACAGCCTATTTCTCTTTAGTCTCATTCACGACAGTCATTATATTTACTACGCCTTATTTTCTAGTGCCATGTTGTGGGCAGTGGGCTCATACCAAGGTATATGGTTTGAACTTTTCTGGCCTACTCTGCCTCATTGGCAGACAATGTCGATCCCCATGAGCTTTGCTGTTTCTGGATTATTTGCAGCATTTTTTGCCAGATCTTTTCTACAAACCAAATCAGATGCGCCAATCCTAGATAAGGCTTTTATTTTCATTGCTGTCGCCTTTGCAGTAACGCTTGCTAGCATCACTTTTGTCTCTAGCACGATAAGCATGCAAATAATTGCACTGTGCGCACTAATATTTACACTTATTGCTTTTACTGGGGCTATAGCTCTCTGGATAAGAGGTAATGGACTGGGACGCACTTATCTCATTTGTTGGTTAGGATTTTTAGTGGGCGCCGCATTATTTTCAGCCCAAATACTGGAATTGCTGCCTAATAACCGTTGGACTCATGACAGCATAATCTACGGTAGTGCATTAGAGATGCTGGTGTTGCTGTTTACACTGGCACAAAAAATCACACTCCTAAATAGAGAAAATAACATTTCTCGACAAGAAATATTTCAAACGCAGAACCAACTCCTCGATACATTAAGAAACAACGACCGAGAGCTATTCAACATCGTCAAAAAAAGAACATCAACATTAGAGAAAGCAAATGAATACCTACTATCTCAACATGGAAAAATTCATGACACACTAACAGGGCTAGCTAATGCAGATCTGGTCAATGAACAGCTTCGCTTACTGCTAGCAGAATGCAAGCGTACAGAGACTAAACTGGTTGTTTTCCTGTTAAATCTAAATAACTTCAAGGATGTTAATGCTAAATTTGGTCATGAGGTCGGTGATAAATTACTAATAACTATCGCCGCCAAAATACGTGACAATTTACGTGAAAGTGATGTTGCAGCTCGAACAGCAGGCGATGAATTCTTGCTCATACTCAAAGTAAATGATACGGATAAAGACCCTGCGCAGATTAGTAGGAAGATAAAAAAAACAGTTGATCAAACAATACTAATAGATGGTTATGCTATTCCAAACTCTGTCAGTATCGGCATAGCGATTTATCCAGATCATGGTGATGACGCTGATGAGATATTATCCAAAGCAACACAAGCAATGTATATAGATAAGGGTTATGTTAAATCATCAGCCAAAGCCATTACACCGCCATAATAAATCTTGGATAATGTAAGTTCGACATTAGACTTCTACACTCATTTATCCCTAGATCATTGATGTTGCACTAACGCCCACTCAACATGCTCTTTCACTAATTCTGAAGTATGATTTAACCGTGAAGTTAAAGCCTTCAATACTTTCTCGCTAGTTGTAGCATTACCTAATGCCACAGCAATATTACGCAACCAACATTCATAACCAATACGTCTAATTGGACTGCCTTCTAGCTTTGTTAAAAAGTCCTGCTCTGTCCACGCAAATAAATCGACTAATTGCGGTGCATCTAAACCGTGACGAGGTAAATAATCGGATTCAACCGTGGCTTGAGCAAATTTATTCCACGGGCATACCAACTGACAATCATCACAACCATAAATTCGATTCCCCAGCATAGGACGAAATTCCACAGGAATTGAGCCTCGTAATTCAATTGTAAGATATGAAATACAACGTCTCGCATCAACTTGATAGGGTGCCACTATAGCTTGGGTAGGACAGACATCAATACACGCTGTACATGATCCACAATGATCGGAAATCGGCTCAGTCACGGGTAAAGGTAAATCGGTATAAATCTCACCTAAAAAGAAATAAGATCCATGAGAGCGATTCAAGATATTGCTATGTTTGCCAACCCAACCTATGCCTGATTTGGCTGCTAATGCTTTTTCCATGACCGGAGCGCTGTCACAAAACACACGATACTGAACTTCTCCCAACTCCTCTTCTATCTTACTTGCTAGCAGTTGTAAGCGTTTACGCATTAATTTGTGATAATCACGCCCTAGGGCATAGCGTGAAATAAAACCCAGTTGGTCATCTTCTAATACTGACCAAGGTTCCGCAGTAGGATCGGGCCAATAATCCATACGCAATGTGATGACACGCATAGTGCCTGGGACTAACTCACTTGGACGAGTACGTTTAGTGCCATGACGAGACATATAAGCCATCTCGCCATGAAAGCCAGCCGCTAACCAGATACGCAGTTTTTCTTCGCTATCAGCAAGATCTAGGTCACTCACACCAAGTTGCTGAAAACCAAACGATTGCGCCCAGCCTTGCATTTTATTCAGCAATTCATTCATCGCTAAAACTGTATTTATTTCTTCCATGCAGGCTATTATAGGTGAACAACTATGTTTATACATTGGAATTAATGTCTATGCTGAATCTGCCACATGACCTTTATACTGCCGAACAAACACGCGAATTAGAACGAATTATTATAGAGCAACACAATATATCTGCCGCCAAATTAATGTCGCGTGCAGGCGCAGCAGCCTTATCAACGATTAAAAATCATTGGCGTCCAGCAGAACGTTTATTAATTATCTGTGGCATAGGCAATAATGGTGGTGATGGTTTCGAGCTAGCACGACAAGCACTCGCCAATGATTACCGCGTATCTATAATACAAGTGGGTGATGAAGCAAAAATGAGTGCTGAAAGCACCGCAGCACGGGATGCATTACTCATCACGGGTGCAGAAATTCATCGTTTTAATGAAAAACTCCCCTCTACCGATATTATTGTTGATGCCGTATTTGGCACCGGTTTGGATCGGGAATGTACGGGTGAATACAAATCGGTGATTACCGCTATCAATAAAGCAGCAAAACGCGTACCTGTATTGTCCTTAGATATACCTTCTGGCTTACATGCTAATACTGGCAGTGCTTTGGGCATCGCAGTTAAAGCGACCATTACATTAAGTTTTATTGGCCTTCATAAAGGTTTATTCACTGGTGAAGGCCCTAACTACTGTGGCACTGTGTGTTTTGATTCTTTGCAAACCCCATCGGCTATTTATAAAGAGTTCACGCCGATTGCACGTCGCGTTAGTTTAGAAGAGGATGGCGCGCGCTTGGCGCCTCGTGAACGTACTGGTCACAAAGGATTGTATGGTCACCTATTAATTATTGGTGGCGATCACGGCATGCCTGGTGCAGCTCGGGTTGCCGCAGAAGCGGGTGCTCGAGTGGGTGCAGGCTTAATCAGCATCGCTACTCGTGCCGCACACAGCCCTATGCTTAATCAAGCTCGCCCAGAATTGATGTGTTACGGCGTTGAAGATGTTAATGACCTCGAAACACTTATTCAGCGTGCAAATGCACTTACTGTAGGTCCCGGCCTCGGTCAGAGTGAATGGGGTGAAGCACTATTTCAAAAAGCGATTGAAAGTAATTTACCTATGGTTGTTGATGCTGATGCACTCAATATGTTGAGTAAAGGCTCACTGCATCATGATAATTGGATATTGACGCCACACCCTGGTGAAGCAGCACGTTTGTTAGGTTGTTCATCTGCAGAAATCCAAGCAGATCGTTTTGTTGCGGTCAACGAATTACAAAAACGCTATGGCGGCATTGCGGTACTCAAAGG
>CAXBIM010000066.1:0-10985 GCA_963975785.1 uncultured Methylophaga sp. | reverse complement strand
ACTTCATGACGAAATGCCGTTTCAATCTGGCTTTCAACTTGATAGCGTGTGAATAGTGGCACTTTATCTTGATAAAGTTTAAATTTACTCAACTCATGCGGCATAACCATGCGCATAAAGTCATAACCCGTTTGATACATTTCAGGTGAATCGACTAAGATTTCACCAATATCTTTACGTAAGTAATCACGTAGTGCACGAATGATGATATTGCTTTCTTGGTAAACTAAAAACGGTGCTTTACGCTCTTTAGTTGCTGTATCAATCGCTGTCCACAATTGCACAAGGTATTCTAAATCCCATTGCAACTCTTCAGTTTGTTTACCTACACCAGCAGTACGCACGATCATGCCCATGCCTTCTGGCACAGTCAACGAACGCAAAGCTTCTTGTAATTCGGCGCGTTCATCGCCTTCAATACGTCGTGAAATACCACCTGCACGAGGACTATTCGGCATTAATACTAAATAACGGCCAGCAAGACTGATCATGGTTGTTAAGGCAGCGCCTTTATTACCACGTTCTTCTTTTTCAATTTGGATTACAAGTTCTTGGCCAACTGACAATACGTCCTGAACATTAATACGGCCAGATTCATTATCGCCATTTTTTTGTTTGAAATAACTTTTTGAAATTTCTTTTAGCGGTAAAAAGCCTTGTCGTTCAGATCCGTATTCAACAAAAACAGCTTCTAAGCTAGGTTCTACTCGAGTAATTTTACCTTTGTAAATGTTGCCTTTCTTTTGCTCCCTGGACGGGATATCGATATCTAAATCGAATAAGCGTTGGCCATCGACCATCGCCACGCGCAGCTCTTCATCATGCGTCGCGTTAATTAAAATTCGTTTCATGCACTAACCTCTTGTTGAGGTTCTCACGCTGGTTAATTCCTAAATATTTCAGGTTACAGGTGCCTAATCAGACATAAAAGACTGACTTTTACAGGACAACATTGTTTGTTTTGTGCAATTAATAGTCACAACGCGTCTTACATTTGCACATTGTTTAACCCTACGTGTAGTGTGTGCCTTATAGACACTTTCTACTGTCGCAATAATATTCTGCGACGATCCACTCAATATCAGCGCTTCACCCCATGGTGTAGCTGGCCGGATATTTATCTTTATTAATTACCTATCAATGCCCTGCTTGGTACTGTATTTATTCATTATCACCAAGACATGAGAACTACTTTATTTCTTGCTCACTATTGAGCACCAATCACGCCTGACCGGAGTCAAACGTGTTAAATCAAAACTTGTTGGGCTTTGCCGCATCAACTTCTATAATATGTATTTTAAGTGAAGGCGCGACTATGCCATTTCAGGTTACCTTGTATAAAAGTCGGTATACTGACTCCATTTAACGCAATGACCACCGACTGAATATAACAGTACGCAATCATATCAGCAATAGCCAACCAGACATTTTTATGACAAGTAGTGATACGAAATCCAATCTCATCTCAACTCCAGTTCAATTCATTGATATCAGCGCCGAGCAAGCTGGTCAACGAATTGATAATTTCCTACTCACGTTGGAAAAAGGTGTGCCTAAAAGTCGTATCTATCGTGCCATCCGAAAAGGCGAGGTTAGAGTTAATAAGGGCCGTATCAAACAAACCTACAAAATTCAGGCAGGTGATTCCGTCCGTGTTCCCCCGCTACATGTTTCCGAAGACACTACGCCGACAACGGTCAGTGAATTTTTACGACGCCAACTTACTGAAAGTATTTTACTAGAAGATGATGATTTACTCGTATTAAATAAGCCCTGTGGGCTAGCCGTACATGCTGGCAGTAATATTCAACAAGGTATTATTGAAGCATTACGGGTTATTCGTGCTGAATTACCCTTTTTAGAATTAGTACACCGGCTTGATCGTGATACGTCTGGTTGTTTATTATTAGCCAAAAATCGTGATGCTTTACTTAATTTACAACAACAAATGATCAATCACGATCTCAATAAGCGTTATCTCACCTTATTAAAAGGAAGTTGGGGCACTGAAGAGCGCCTTATTGAACAACCATTACTCAAAAACACCGTCTCATCTGGCGAACGTATGGTACGTGTTGATCCTGAAGGTAAATACGCAAAAACAGTATTTATTCCTGTGGAATCATTTAAACAAGCACAACTAACAGAAGTTGTACTTTACACCGGTCGCACACATCAAATTCGAGTTCATTCTCACTTTATGCAAACCCCAATGGCGGGCGATGATAAATACGGTCAGCGTAATTTTAATAAAGACATGAAGAAATTTGGCCTAAAACGGATGTTTTTGCACGCATGGAAATTAGGTATTACCCACCCAACGACCAACCAAGCCATAATGCTAGAAGCGCCATTGCCCGAGCAATTAGAAAATGTACTCTCTAAATTAAGACAACAAGCATGAGTCAGTACGATCTTATTGTCTTTGATTGGGACGGCACCTTGATGGACTCGACTGGGCACATCGTCAATTGCATGCAACAAGCCATCACACAGTTAAATTTAGCGCCTTTAAATGACAGTGCCATTAGTCATATTATTGGTCTAGGTCTTAACGAAGCAGCTTATGCGCTCTATCCCGACTCTACCCCAGAAAGCATCCGTTTATTAGCAGATACCTATCGCGATATTTGGCTGAACAATCCTTTAGATACACCTTTGTTTGCCAACGCCCGCAATCTTATTCAATCACTAAATGAGCAAAATTATTTTCTTGGGGTGGCAACTGGGAAAAGTCGCCGTGGTTTAGACAAGGTGTTAGTCAGCAGTCAATTAGGTCCTTTATTCCATGCCACCCGCTGTGCGGGAGAATGCCATTCCAAACCTCACCCACAAATGTTGGAAGAGTTAATTACATATTTTGGCGTTGATGCCAATAAAACGCTAATGATTGGCGATACTGAATATGATTTACAAATGGCACATAATGCAGGTGCAGATAGTTTAGGGATCAGCCATGGCGCTCATGGCGTGGAGACATTACAGGCTTGCTCGCCTAAGGGTATAGTCGCTGACCTACACCAGGCCGAGCAATGGTTAATCAACTTGTCGTCACGGCTTTGATATGATTTACTGCATTAGATTAAAATTAAACATATTAAAAAATTTTAGCGGACTACTCAGGACAAAAAATTTATGACCACATTTGGTGACTTTCCACCTTCTAGCAGCAATGCTTCACATGCTAGTAACGAGACTAATCAAAGTTCAGGTTCATGGGAACGTAAAGTGCTCGAAGATCTCGCTTTTGCTGCATTAAAAGAACAACGCAAAAGTCGTCGTTGGGGTTATGTATTCAAGGGCCTGATGTTTTTGTATTTATTCGCCATACTGATGCTGATGATTCCTTCAGGTGATTTACCCATACATAAATCCATACATACTGCACTGGTTGAAATCAATGGTGTAATTTCTGCCGATGCGGAAGCGAATGCTGACAGTATCGTTACTGGGATTCGTGATGCCTTTGACAACAAAAATGCACAAGGCTTAATTCTTAGATTAAACACGCCAGGTGGTAGTCCAGTACAAGCCGGTATTATCAACGATGAAATTAAACGTCTACAGGCAACACGTCCCAATTTCCCTGTCTATGCAGTCATTCAAGATGTCTGTGCATCTGGTGGCTATTATATAGCCGCAGCGGCTAAAGAAATCTATGCTGATAAAGCCAGCATTGTTGGCTCTATTGGCGTGAGAATGGATAGCTTTGGCTTTACGGGACTTATTGATAAAATAGGCGTTGAACGTCGCTCAGTCACTGCGGGCGAAAACAAATCATTTCTAGACCCATTTTTACCAGTGAAAGAAGCAGATTTAGAATTTGCTCACGAAATGTTAAATAATATCCATCAACAATTTATTGATGTAGTTAAAGCAGGTCGAGGTGACCGTCTTAGTGATGATCCCCGTTTATTCACTGGCCTCTTTTGGTCAGGAGAACAGGCACTACCTTTAGGTCTGATTGACGGTCTTGCTAACAGCAGCACCGTAGCACGAGATATTATTGGCGCAGAAGAGATCATTGACTACACACTCAGACCTAGTTATTTTGATCAGTTTGCAGGAAAACTGGGAACATCAATCAGTCAACTAATGCTGCAATCATCAACTGTCAGTATCCGTTAATTGTTACACCGATTTAAATTAATACCCTAAATATATTGTAAAGAGGCAATCCATGAGAACAGTTTTATTAGGCGCACCCGGTTCAGGTAAAGGCACACAAGGCGCAGTGTTATCAGAAAAATATAACATTCCCCAAGTTTCAACTGGTGACTTATTAAGAGCAGCCGTCGCTGCAGGGTCTGAATTAGGTAAAAAGGCAAAATCTGCAATGGATGCAGGTGCTTTAGTGTCTGATGACATTGTGATTGGATTGATCAGAGAGCGTATCTCGCAAGATGATGCTAAACAGGGCTATATTCTCGATGGTTTCCCACGTAACATTGCCCAAGCTGAAGCCTTAGATACCATGCTAACGGCACTAAACCAGCCTTTACAAGGCGTAGTATTGCTGGATGTCGCTTTTGAAGAGTTACTGCAACGCTTAACCGGCCGCCGTACATGCAAAGATTGTGGCGCAATTTACAATATCCATTTATCACCTTCTAAAGTGGCTGGACATTGTGATGCCTGCAATGGTGAGTTGCTTCAACGCGCCGATGATAACGAAGAAACTATCGGCAACCGTTTAAACGTTTATATCGAACAAACATCACCATTGATTGGTTATTATCAATCTCAAGGAAAATTACACTCTATCGCAGGTGTCGGTAACGTTAATGACATTACCTCAGCCGTAGCAGCTGTTTTCGATACAATTTAACTATAAGTTTAATCCCCTCTTGCCAGCTCGGGAGGGGAATTTCACACTCTATGGCAAACATTCTCGCAATCGGCATCGCAACACTCGACATCATTAATACGGTTGAATCTTACCCCGATGAAGATAGCGAACAACGTGCTATAAACCAATATCAAACACGCGGCGGTAATGCCACCAACACGCTAACAGTACTTAGCCAACTGGGCCATCATTCTGCTTGGGGCGGCGTATTAATTGATGAACCTGACAGCCAAATTATTCAACACGACTTGCATAGTCACCATATTGATTTTACAGCGTGCAAGCGACTTGCTAATGGCAAAATGCCCACGTCGTACATCACACTGAACCAACAAACTGGCAGTCGAACCATTGTTCATCATCGAGACTGCCCTGAATTCAGCTTCGGAGATTTCACTAAAATTGATCTCACGAAATTTGACTGGGTACATTTTGAAGGACGCAACGTAGCTGAAACACGACTCATGTTACTTCACCTCAAAAAATATCATCCCCAGCTACCCTGCTCATTAGAAATAGAAAAACCACGTCCTGATATTGAACTATTATTTGAGTTACCAACTGTTTTACTATTTTCTCAGCACTATGCCCAAGCGCGTGGTTTTGCAGATGCCATCAGCCTATTATCCTCATTAAAGTCAAAGACCATCGCTAGTTGTGCATGGGGAAAGCATGGCGCTTGGGCGATCAATCAACACCAAAAAGTATTCCACAGCCCTGCATTCCCGCCAGAACAGGTAATAGATACCTTAGGTGCTGGCGATACGTTTAACGCGGGTCTAATCCATAGCTTAGTTAATAATACTGAATTACAATTAGCTTTAACTTTCGCTTGCCGACTCGCTGGTCATAAATGTGGCCAAGTCGGCTTTAATCATCTTACTCAAACTTTTGAATCTTAACTGTTATGTCTAGCTATTTTCTCTGCCACAATAAAGATATTGCCGAATTGCAAACGCTCGGATTTTCTGTTGAAACAGATCAAGGTCAACTTGAATTGTTTTTAGTCCGCCAAGATAATAACGTGCATGCTTATCAAAACCACTGCCCTCATCTTGGTATTCCCCTGAATTGGCAACCTGACCAATTTTTATGCCTTGAAGACGTCCATATTCAATGTTCTACTCACGGAGCATTATTTAAAGTAGATGATGGTTATTGCATTGCCGGACCTTGTGCAGGGCAAAGCTTAACAACATTGACACTAGAGCACCGTAATGATGATGAAATATGGTTGGAGCTTACTAATACCATCAACATCTGACTCGGTTAAAAATCACAATTTTTCTTTACATATCCCCATTGCGAAATGTAAGCAACTTAATGTCCATATAAAACCTATCTGTTTTGGCGACTTATTCGTTGGAAATAAGCTGATACCACAACTACCCCTGACTGCGATAGATTCAAAGTATAGATATAAACCTATTGGGAATAATCTAAATAACATTCAAAAAAAAGCCCCGGCATCACTGCCGAGGCTTGTTCGCTATCTCATGTTAGAACAATCGAGTCTGATTCCTTTGATTTTGACTCATTTGGTTTATGCTCACAGATCTACAATAATCGTCCCGCTAGCCACTAGATCATCAATTGACACGGTATTGCCAACTGTTAAGTCACCGTTAATAATGATCTTTTGTGTGATACCGGAAGTATTTGCAGGGTCGTGACTTACATCAATAGTGGTTACTCCACCACCGAATGACATACTGAGATAATCACTTAATGTTCCGGATTCTTCACCTTGTAATAAATCAGATAGATCCAATTTATCGCCAGCACCGAAATCGGTAATAGTGTCTACTGCTGGAGCAATTGAAGTACCTTGGTCACCCAAGTTCCAATCGAAGGTATCGATACCACCGTTACCAGTTAAAATATCATCACCTTTGCCGCCGATTAATATATCTGCACCACTAGTACCTAGAATCGCATCATTTGCACTCGTTCCAGTCAATGCGCCATCAGTATCAATCGCGATACTGAAGTTATAGTTACTGCTATCTCCGTCACCGTCTATCACTTCAACATTGAAGTCTAGTTTCAAATCATCAGGCAGTATTGTTGTAGTAATGTTTGTTGCTACTGAAGTGATTAAATATGTCTCGCCATCATTATCAGTATTAACGACATCAATAATAGAAATACTTCTGTCAGCATCGGTACTTTTAACTAAATATGTTGATTGTCCAGCCACTAGTTGAGTAGTCACAATTTCTGTAGTGCCATTATCCAGATGTAGAATGAATCTTACATTCGCAAGGTTATCATTACCTCCTCCAGAACCACCCGTTTTCACATCAAAGCCAATTAATGCAGAGTTAATTGTTTTGGGGATAGTCGCTTCAGTATTGGCGTTATTATCTAAATCACCTTGCAGGAAGGTCATTTTTACTGTTTCACCTTTTTTAATAGCTATCCCGCCACCGCCATCACCGCTGGTACTAACTCCAAGACCATTATTACTGGTATTCATTCCAGAAACCGTGCCCAAATTAGTATCAGTTTGATAATTATAATATGCTTGAAACTTGATATCTGTATTTGGACTGTCCAAACCTTTCGCTACAGTAATGTCTTCAAGATGTAAGTCACTTCCATAACCACCTATCGTTTTATTGAAGATAGTTGTCTCAGTGGTTGTACTCGTTGGATTAGGATTAACTAACTCGAACGTATACGTACCATCCGCTTTCATCGTTAAGTTAAAGAATACCTTAGTATTTCCAGAATCAAGATACGCAGTTAATACCGTATCACTGCCAACATCGACTGTTGACCAATGCTCGATCAAGGCAGGCTGGTTGAGAAGTGAAACATTAATGCCACTCACTGCTAACCCATCTGCACCAGAGGTATAGATCCAGTCACCTAGGAACGTACCCACTACGTTATCAACAACAGTACTTTCAACATAGCTTACTTTCGGTACGTCATCCACAATGGTAATGGTCACCGTATTCACTACGCTGTTGCCATTGGCATCGGTCGCGGTGTAACTGAAACTGTCGGTCTCTGGTCCAGCAACATCGGGGGTCACACTGGTCAATTCATAACTGTATTTACCATCGGCAGCCACACTCCAAATACCTAAGGCAGTCGTACCACTTTGTACTGCAACATTATTAAAGCCGCCAGTAAATGTTAATGAGCCATTAATGATTTTTTCACTATCACCACTTGCATTGGTACCATCGGCTGGTACATTCGCACCTGCTGATAGACCTGCTTCAAATACTTGACCAGTTGTATTTGCAGGGACACCGGTTACATCAGCTAATGTGATCTTTAAGGTGGTAGAGGTTAAATCACCATCACCATCTTTAACGGTATAGACAAAGGTATCAACCAAGTCTGTTGTTTCACCATTAATCACATTTGCATTCGCCTTGTAGGTGTAACTACCATTCGCTTGCAACGTTAATGTGCCGTATTGACCCACAATGCCCGTATTCAAGGTCGCGACATTATCAAGATTACTCAGTACAGGACTATCACCTGTCGCAACGACGCCCACAACACCCGCATTCGCTGTTGTCCAGCCATCAGCACCTGATGTGTCATTCGCTAGGACGCCATTTGCTGCATCCACGGTTAATAAAGCACCTTCATTAACGTTGCCAGTGTCTAATACTGCTGTCGGTACGTCATCCACAATGGTAATGGTCACCGTATTCACTACGCTGTTGCCATTGGCATCGGTCGCGGTGTAACTGAAACTGTCGGTCTCTGGTCCAGCAACATCGGGGGTCACACTGGTCAATTCATAACTGTATTTACCATCGGCAGCCACACTCCAAATACCTAAGGCAGTCGTACCACTTTGTACTGCAACATTATTAAAGCCGCCAGTAAATGTTAATGAGCCATTAATGATTTTTTCACTATCACCACTTGCATTGGTACCATCGGCTGGTACATTCGCACCTGCTGATAGACCTGCTTCAAATACTTGACCAGTTGTATTTGCAGGGACACCGGTTACATCAGCTAATGTGATCTTTAAGGTGGTAGAGGTTAAATCACCATCACCATCTTTAACGGTATAGACAAAGGTATCAACCAAGTCTGTTGTTTCACCATTAATCACATTTGCATTCGCCTTGTAGGTGTAACTACCATTCGCTTGCAACGTTAATGTGCCGTATTGACCCACAATGCCCGTATTCAAGGTCGCGACATTATCAAGATTACTCAGTACAGGACTATCACCTGTCGCAACGACGCCCACAACACCCGCATTCGCTGTTGTCCAGCCATCAGCACCTGATGTGTCATTCGCTAGGACGCCATTTGCTGCATCCACGGTTAATAAGGCACCTTCATTGACGTTACCGGTGTCTAATACTGCTGTCGGGCCATCATCATCCACGGTAATTGTAAATATCGATGGCGCACTGGCATTGCCAGCAGAATCGGTTGCAACCGCAGAAATTTGTATTGTCAGAGAGTCATCTGGATCAGAATTATCAAGATGATTCAGTGCTGTATGTTGAGTGAATGTATAAGTACCATCACCATTGATTTTCAGCGTCCAACTGCCATCATTTGCAGTTAAGGTATTGCTACCAGCACCTGAAACAGCTCCAGTCCATGTTCCACCATTCAATGTCAGTGCAATTGAGCCGGTGTCTCCTGGACCATAGTCAACATTAATATCCCCATTTAGCGTAACTAAACCATCAGTTTCATCGCCAGACACATTCGCAATACTCAGCGACACATCATCATCAATGATAGTGACTGTCGCGGTGCCATTTATTAATGTCGCACCAACGACATTTGACAATACGATTGAAAATGTTTCATTTGCTTCGGGAATATTATCTTCACGAATATATACAGTTACAGTAAAACCAAGGTAGCCAGCAGGTATAATAACGTCCCCTTGCAAGTTACCATCAAAGAAGTCTTCTGGATTCTGCGCAGTGCCTGCAATGACTTGGTAGTGCATCGAAACAGGTCCAGTACTTACTTTACTCAGTGTAATTAAAAAAGTAACTGGATGTGATCCGCCATCTGAAGTCCCTTCAGGGATATTTACAGAACCCACTCCCACAGGAACTATCGTACCAGCAGGAATCAAAATCACATCATCATGCTCATCACCAGGAATTGGATCACCAATTTCCACATCAACAGAAACTGAAACGCTGACATTAGGCGCTTCTTCAATCGGTGCTTGCAACTCGTCAATAATTTCAGGGAAAGCCACTGAAATACCCGTAGTGTCGAAACCAGAGGTAGGCGTGACTTGTGGCGCAAGGTAATCTATAACAACAGGCTGATGACCTTCATTTCCATCTGCTTGTGTACCTGCTCCTGCGGCGGTTGCATCTGTAACTTGAGTAGGATCGACACCCGCTAAGATAGCAGCTTGAATGGCATCAACATCTGATTCTGCCGTTGAGGCGGTTTCTGCTATAGCGTCAGGATTGAATACTGCGTTATCAAGTAAGGCTTGGGAATCACGCCCAAGATCCATAACACTACCATCAGCAAATTCAATTTCAACGGCACCGCCCGTGCCTGTCGATACTAATTCGTCAGCGTAGACATTATCGCCAACGTGTAGATTGCGAACTACACCGTCAGCAGATGTTGCTGTTACGGTACCGATAAGTGCTTTAATAATACCAATTTGAGTAGCCATAATTTCTCTCCCAAGATAATTTGACCATGAACATTTACAATCAATTTGAGTCGTTTGAATACAACGACTTCAAGACTTAAATGAAATTTTATTCCTTAGTGAAGCACTATAGATAGTGTACTTTGGTACTACTCTGAAATTATTTTTCACTTAGCTTTCTTTTGTTTCATTAGCTAGCGTTAATCCTGATTAATGCAGATAGCGAGGGAATAACATGGATGAAATTTGTTGCGTAGGATCAGTCTTTTATTATCTTTAAATTCAAATATTATGGTTCTTTGCGCATGGAGAAACGGTACTTGGGCCGCAAATAAACATCCAAAAGTATTCATTGCCAATCCTTCGGCCTAAACACAAAGATAAATACGTTATTAGGTGCTGACGATACATTTACCCCTATTTAATCCATAGCTTGGTCAGTAATCCTGAATTACAGTTTGCTTTAACTTTTGTTTACAAACTCTGGTTATAAATGTGGCC
>CAXBIM010000065.1:0-11120 GCA_963975785.1 uncultured Methylophaga sp. | reverse complement strand
ACGCAAATCCGCGGCATTGATCCTAGTTTAGAAGGCCAAGTTTCGACTATCGGCGACAAAATCATTCAAGGTCAATTTTCTGCGCTAAGCCCAGGCAGTTTTGGCATTATTCTCGGTAAAGATTTAGCCGTTGCTATGGGCGTGGCAACCGGCGATAAAATAACCTTAATCACTCCTGATGTTAGCCCAACACCCGCAGGTATTATCCCTCGCCTAAAGCGACTTGATGTAGTCGGCATATTTGAAATTGGCATGTATGAATATGATAGTGCCTTAGCGATTATGAATATTGAGGATGCGGCTAAGCTATTTCGCATACCTAACGCAGTAACAGGATTACGTCTCAAATTAGATGATGTCTATCAGGCTCCGAATATTACTCGTGAATTGATGATGAACCTGCCTGCCAATTACCGTGCTGCAGATTGGACTTATCAGCATGCTAACTTTTTCCGTGCACTGAAGACTGAAAAAATTGTGATGTTCGTCATTTTATTGCTAATTGTCGCTGTCGCAGCATTTAATATTGTCTCAACCTTAATTATGATGGTCACTGACAAACAATCCGATATCGCAATATTAAGAACTCTAGGTATGACACCCAAAGACATCATGACTATTTTTATGGTGCAGGGCACTCTAATTGGCTTATTTGGCACGCTAATAGGCGTAGTCGGCGGAGTGACACTCGCCCTTAATGTGGAATCCATCATTGCTGGCGTAGAAAGTCTATTAGGCTATCAATTCCTACCAGCTGACGTCTATTACATCAGCAGCTTACCGTCTGATTTACACTGGAATGACGTTACTGTAATAGGCTTAACCGCTTTTGTACTGTCATTACTTTCTACCATTTATCCTTCTTGGCGTGCAGCTCAAATACGTCCAGCTGAGGCACTACGTTATGACTAATCCAGCCGTTATTCAATGCAGTCAACTTTCCAAGCGTTTTACTGATGGCGGTTTAGATACAGATGTACTCAATGACATCAATCTAACTATCAATAAAGGCGATAAGCTAGCTATCGTGGGTAGTTCAGGTTCAGGAAAAAGTACACTGCTACACTTACTAGGTGGATTAGATGAACCTAGCAGTGGTAAGGTCGAAATTCATGGTCAAGATATTAATGCTTTGTCTGTCAACAGCTTAAGTAAACTGCGTAATCAGAGCTTAGGATTCGTTTATCAGTTCCATCATTTATTACCTGAGTTTACTGCTACCGAGAATGTTGCTATCCCACTTATTATTGGCGGCATATCACCAAAACTTGCACAGCAAGAGGCAGAAGAACTCCTGATCAAAGTCGGTTTAGGTCATCGTCTTGAACACAAACCTAGCGAATTGTCAGGTGGTGAACGTCAACGTGCCGCATTAGCTCGAGCTTTAATTACTAAACCTGACTGTTTGCTGGCTGATGAACCTACCGGCAACTTAGATCATCGTACAGCACAGGCAATTTTTGATTTAATCTTGGAGTTGAATGAGTCGCTGGGTACCGCATTGGTTATCGTTACTCATGACAATGAACTAGCAGGTCGAATGAATAAAATATTTACGCTATTAGATGGCAAACTTAGTCATTAGATTTTGGTTTTTTCTTTCTTTGTAGCCAACTGCGCACCACCATTAGCCGCCAAAATAGCCGTACAAATAATATAGCGAGCAAAGCTGCGACAACGCCGCAAATAAAACTACCGAGTAATAAAGGTTGCCAAATAGCCAAAAACTCATGGGTAAACCATTGCCACGTCATCGTGAAAGCATATTGCTCTACGGGCATATCAAGTACCCATGCACCTAATTTATAAGTAAAGAAATAAATAGGTGCGATCGTTAATGGATTAGTAATCCAAACCGCCATTGCAGCAATCGGTAGATTCACACGGAAGAAAATGGCTAATGCTGTAGCGATAAACATTTGACCTAACACGGGCATAAATCCAACGAATAAGCCCAATGCAGCGCCACCAGCGATGGTTCGCCGATTTAAGCACCATAACTTGGGGTCGGTAAGACGCTGACCAAATTTTTGCAGGTGCGGATGCTGTTGCATTGATTTATGATCAGGCAGAAAGCGTTTAAGGAATTTACGAGGCATAGCGTCTCATATTACGATTAAGTCGGCCGTCATTATAGGGATATATGATTAAAACTGCCATTTCATTTATGTTGGGCTGCCTGTTGTCTTTACAATTGCCCAGTTTACCTGATTCAGTCTGGTTGTGGGTGATGTTCATTGCAGCCATTACACTACTAATCTTTGCTAAAACTCGATTATTAGCCTTGCTTTTATTGGGTGGGTTTTGGGCATTGATACAGGCTAATAGCGTACTCAACGACCAATTATCACCGGAACTAGAAGGCAAAGACATCATCATTAGCGGTAGCATTTCAAATGTACCCGAGCATAACGGTCAATCTATCCGCTTTGAATTTACACCCGATAAAATAGCGGGCCTTGTCCTGCCTCGTAAACTCCGTCTCAACTGGTATAAACCCTTGCCTTTAGGTTTCAGGGCGGGCGAACACTGGCAACTAAAAGTAAGGCTCAAACAAATTCACGGCATGGCGAACCCGGCTAGTTTTGATTATGAAGGCTGGTTATTTCAGCAAAAAATTACGGCTACAGGCTATGTTCGTCATGATAAGGATAATAAACAGCTTGCTGCTGCGCCCTTTTACTCCATCAATGCTCTACGGCAGACACTATTAACTAAATTAAGTAATCATTTACAAGGCAGTACCCAATTAGGTTTAATCCAGGGGTTAACTACCGGTATTCGTGACAATATTAGCCCCTCCCAATGGCAAACGTTGCGGCTCTCAGGCACTAATCATTTGCTTGCAATTTCTGGATTACATATAGGTCTTGCGGCAGCCATTGGCTTTTTCAGCTTTCGCTGGTTATGGTCACGCCGCGCTAATAACTTATTGTTATTACCAGCAATGGAAGCTGCCGCAATAGCAGGTTTCTTTGCTGCTTTATTTTATGCGGCGTTGGCAGGCTTCGCCATTCCGACCCAACGGGCGCTGATTATGGTCGCGACCGTCATGGTTGCCATGCTGGTCCGCCGCCCAGTGGCGCCATCATCTGTCCTAGCATTAAGTTTATTACTCGTATTGATTTGGGACCCCTTTGCTGTATTAGCCGCAGGATTTTGGTTATCTTTTTCCGCCGTTTCTATCATTCTTTTCACTAGTCAAAACAGATTTCCATCCCCACCTTGGCAGTCGTTAAAAATTCATACTTTAATTGCATTTGGTCTTACACCATTGTTGCTCTTATTTTTTATGCAAACCTCATTCATTGCGCCTATCGCCAATATCATTGCCGTACCCTTTATCAGTTTAATTATCGTGCCACTACTATTGTTAGCAAGTCTAATGCTCTGGATATATGACCCCATAGCATCCGGACTACTTCAATTAGCTGACAATTTATTAACATTTTTCTTGCCACCTTACCATTCGCGCAATGGACAGTATCTCGTCTACCTTTTTACTATTATCTAGTGGTCATAATTGGTACGTTACTTCTCCTTGCACCTCGTGGCGTTCCTGCAAGATGGTTAGGCATAATAGGTTTATCACCCTTGCTATTATTTCATCCTAATCGCCCTGAGCAAGGTGAGTATTGGTTTACCTTATTAGATGTAGGTCAGGGTTTATCTGCGGTGATACAAACCAAAGATCACACTCTCGTATTTGATGCTGGTCCTAAATATAGTGATAGTTTTAATGCTGGTACAGCGCTTGTTCTGCCATTTTTACAGCAGCAAGGTCTTGAGCGTATAGATACCCTTATTATCAGCCATGCAGATAATGACCATAGTGGTGGTGCAAAACCATTAATTGAAAATATAACCGTCGATACATTATTGACGAGTATTCCAAGTGACAAGCTTCCTGATGCTTTGCCTTGTATAGCGAGACAATCATGGCAATGGAACCAAGTCTATTTCACCATGCTTTACCCCGAAGAAGGTGATAGTGGTAATGAAAACAATCTATCTTGCGTATTAAAAGTGAGTAATAAAGCTGGTAGTGTTTTGTTAACGGGAGACATCGAAGAACAGGCTGAAGAGCAATTAATTTTGAGGCATGGTGACCATCTGCATGCCACCATATTGATTGCTCCACATCATGGCAGTAAAACTTCATCGAGTACGGCCTTCATTGATACAGTTCGACCAGAAGTTGTTTTATTTCCTGTTGGCTATAATAACCGCTATCATTTTCCAGCTAAAACAGTCACCGATAGATATCAGCAAAGGCATATCAGCCAGTATAGTAGTGCCACCCATGGTGCCATCCAATTTAAAATGGGCATTAATATAATGTCAGCGCCGCTCCTCTACCGCCAACAAGCCAAATATATTTGGTCTGCTGAGATTACTGACTAACGGGCACCATTAACGTATGATAACGACAGTTTTTTAATTCGAGATTGACATCATGTTAGAGATATTTAAATCTGGTGGCTGGCTGATGATACCGCTGTTTGCCTGCTCTATTATCGCGATCGGCATTATTGCAGAACGATTCTGGAGTCTTCAAACTAAACGTATCGCTCCACCAGAATTGATGACTCAAATATGGCAGTGGTTACGCTTTAAACAGGTAGATGATAATCGCATTAAAGCCTTACAAAGCAACTCACCCTTAGGTCGAATTTTAGCCGCAGGGTTAATTAACCGGGATAATTCCCGTGAAATAACTAAAGAAGGCATAGAAGATATAGGTCGCCACGTCACTTTATCGCTCGAACGCAACCTCAATACCCTTGGTACTATTGCTGCAATCTCGCCATTATTAGGCCTGTTAGGTACTGTCTTTGGCATGATTAAAGTATTTGCGGTTATAACCACAGAGGGTGTGGGTAACCCGGAAACGCTCGCCGGGGGCATTTCTGTTGCATTGATTACTACAGCTACAGGTCTTATTGTCGCGATTCCAAGTCTTATTTTTTACCGTTATTTTCGAGGCAGAATTAACTCTTTAGTAGTTGATATGGAACAAGAGGCGATGAAATTAATTGAGATTTTGCACGGCGATCGTGAGTTTAATATTGATGAGGAACATGACAAGTGAACCTATCACCACAAAAATCAGATGAGCCTGATGTTAATCTGACGCCAATGATTGACGTGGTATTTTTGTTGTTATTGTTTTTTATGGTCTCCACTAGTTTCATCCGTGAAAGTTCTCTTAAAGTCGATTTACCTGAGGCAACGGGTCAAGCTATAGCTGAAAAAGATAAACCCATCGACATCATTATCAGTGCTGAGGGTCAATTTACCGTCAATAATATTTCACTCGGAACACCTAATAAAGTCGAGTTATCAGCACAACTTAAACTCGCTGTAGGGGAAAATGTCGATCCACATATTATTATTACGGCAGATGCTAAAGCAGATTACCAAAATATTGTCACCGCAATGGATAGTGCACAACAGTTGGGCTACTCCAGATTGACACTCGCAACACGACAAAAAGCTAACGAACAACCATGATTGATAATACTAAAAGCATTGGTGCCGGTGAAGTTTATGGGCGCTTATTAAATTATGTGAAGCCATATTGGCCCGCATTTTCAGCCGCCGTTTTTGCTATGGCTATCTTTGCTGGCACTGAAACAGGTTTAGCAGCCATGATGAAGCCATTAATGGATGGTAGCTTTGTTAATAAAGATCCCGATACGATTAAATTTATCCCCTTAGCACTTATTGGTTTATTTTTAATTCGCGGTGCAGCAAATTTTGTCACCTCTTATGGCCTCGGTTGGGTGGCCCGTAACGTTATTAAACAGTTACGTACTGAAATGTTTGAGCGACTTATCACCCTACCCGCAAGTTATTACGATCAAAGTACTTCTGGCCAGTTAATGTCCAAACTACTATACGATGTTGAGCAAGTAGCTGATGCTGCCACAGATGCCGTCTTAACGATGATTCGGGACACACTTACTATAATCGGTTTATTGGCATGGATGATTTATCTCAATGGTATGTTGTCTTTAATTATTCTGCTAACCGTACCGTTGATAGCTTTACTCGTTTACAAAGTAAGTTATCGTTTTCGTCGTATTAGTAAAACCATACAAGACTCTATGGGTGATGTAGGTCATGTCAGTAACGAAATAATTGAAGGTCACCGTGAAGTCAAAACATTTGGTAGTCAGCAATATGAACTGAAACGCTTTGATGTGATCAATCAGCAAAATCGTCGCCAACGGATGAAAATGATTACCACTGATGCTATCAGTCAGCCGATTATTCAACTTATTTCTGTACTGGGACTTTCAGGCGTTATTTATATCGCTACTTTGCCAGAGATGTTGGATAAAATATCCGCTGGTAGTTTTATTTCCTTTATCACTGCCATGTTCATGCTGTTGACGCCACTCAAACGACTGACAAAAATAAACGGTAAAATTCAAGCAGGTATTGCTGCCGCACAAAGTGTTTTTAGCCTACTAGATCAAAATTCTGAGTCTGATACTGGGACAAAAACCATCGGCAGATCACAGGGCGATATTCAATATCAGAATGTGGGATTTAGCTACAACGCTAACAAAGGTGCTGTTTTAGAAGATATTTCATTCCATGCCAAACAAGGACAAACAATCGCCTTTGTCGGTCATTCAGGTAGCGGTAAAACGACTTTAGTCAGCTTGTTAGCCCGGTTTTACCCTAGTAGTACCGGTCAGATTTTGATCGATGGCACGGATATTAATGAACTCAAATTATCTGAATTACGAAATCAAATTTCTTTAGTAAATCAACAAGTAGTCTTATTTAACGACACTATTGCCAATAATATAGCTTATGGCCAGAAACAACAGGTTAGTAATGAACAAATCATTGCTGCCGCCAAAGCGGCCCATGCTTGGGACTTTATTGAACGGCTTCCTGAAGGTTTGGCTACTCATGTTGGACAAAATGGGGTGCTATTATCTGGCGGTCAACGCCAACGACTAGCCATCGCTCGTGCATTATTGCGTGATGCGCCAATACTGATTTTAGACGAAGCCACTGCCTCATTGGATTCTGAAGCTGAGCGCCATATCCAAGCAGCATTAGAAGCCCTGATGAAACAACGTACAACGCTAGTTATTGCCCATCGATTGTCCACTATCGAAAAAGCTGATCAAATTATCGTCATGCATAATGGCCGAATCATAGAAACTGGCACACACAGCGAATTGCTCGCAAAAGGTCAACATTATGCTGAACTGTATCGTTTACAGTTTCAGGAAAAATAGCGCCTACTAATGACACAATGGCTGATTAATAGCTGGTATAAACCCCAGCCCATTCGCTGGCTATTATGGCCATTATCATTAGTCTATCAGGCTATACTGCTAGTAAGAAATGGGCTTTTTCGTGCTGGCATATTCAAACAACATCGTTTGCCGGTTCCCGTTATCATCGTTGGTAATATTACAGTAGGTGGTACTGGTAAAACACCGTTTGTCATCTGGTTAGCCCATCAATTACAACAAGCAGGCTATCGCCCAGGCATTATTAGCCGTGGTTATGGCGGCAAAGCTGAGTCTTATCCTCAGAAAGTTATGCCGGATAGTGAACCAAGCATTGTAGGAGATGAGCCAATTATTATCAGTCGTCATACTATGTGCCCGATGGTAGTTGCACCTGACCGTCACTCCGCAGGTGAAACACTTCTACAAGACTATGATTGCAACGTAATTATTTCCGATGACGGCTTACAACACTACGCTTTAAACCGCGATATTGAAATAGTCATTATTGATGGGCAACGTCAATTTGGCAATCAACTTTGTCTACCCGCAGGTCCATTGAGAGAACCCTTGTCTCGTTTGAAACACGTCGATTTTATTGTTGAAAATCAGGGATCAGCTTCAGAAAATTACACCATGATATTATCCCAGCTGCACGCCATTAATTTAGCAGATCCTAGTAAAACACGGCCTTTATCAAGCTTTTCGGGTCAAAACGTTCACGCCATTGCTGGTATAGGTAACCCTCAACGTTTCTTTGAACAGTTATCCTCGCAAGGCTTACGGGTCATGAGTCACGCATTTGATGACCATCATCCCTTTCAGGCTCAAGATCTCAACTTTGATGACAATCAACCAATATTAATGACGGAAAAAGATGCGGTAAAATGCCAAAGGTTTGCTAATAGCAACACATGGTATATTCCCATTGAAGCTACAATAAGCGGTAAACTTAACCAACATATTCTACAAAAATTAGCAGGAATAACACCAAATGGATAAAGCACTACTTGATATTCTCGCCTGCCCTAACTGTAAAGGCAGCCTGATCTTCCGTAAATCTGAAAATGAACTGATATGCCCTACTTGTAGATTAGCTTATCCAATTAATGATGGCATTCCAGTAATGCTCACAGATGAAGCTCGTGCACTTGCTGATAATGAAGAATTATAAATGTCTTTTAAAATCATCATTCCAGCACGCTACGCATCCACTCGTCTTCCTGGAAAACCACTATTAGATATTGCTGGCAAACCGATGATCCAACATGTGCATGAAAGGGCTAAGGAAAGTCTAGCAAGTGAAGTGATTATCGCCACTGATGATGAACGAATTGCACAAGTAGCAAAAGACTTTGGTGCGGATGTCTGTATGACCCGTTCAGATCATATCTCAGGCACAGATAGATTGGCAGAAGTCGCCGCACTACGATCATTCACAGATGCAGACATTATTATTAATGTTCAGGGTGATGAGCCATGCTTACCCGCCAGTCTGATTAATCAAGTGGCCGAAGATTTAGCTGAACATTCAGATGCTGATATAGCAACCTTATACGCCCAGATCACGCAAGAAAAGCAAGTCTTTGATCCTAATGTGGTTAAAGTGGTCATGGATAGTCAAGGTTACGCCCTCTATTTTAGTCGGGCTCCTATTCCCTGGATGCGTGACCATTTTGACAAGGAATCCCCCCTACCGCCACTGTTGCCTCATTATCGTCATATTGGTCTATATGGCTATCGTGCGAGCTTTTTAAAGCACTATGCGGAGCTTAGTTCATGTATTTTGGAACAAGAAGAGTCATTGGAACAATTGCGTGCACTATTCCATGGCAAGAAAATTCACCTTACCGCCGCACAAATTGATCCTGGTCATGGTGTTGATACCGAACAAGACTTGATCGCTGTGCGTCAATTACTGAATTAAATTTAGTTTAAAGGGTATTTTGAAAAGCCCAGACTTTAGAAGTTTATCTGGGTTTAAAGCGGGGTTATTTTATACCAGTAACTGCTTAAGACCAGCAATAACAAGTTCGGGGTGTAACTCACCCTCACCATCATAAACTGGTAACGTGTAGGTTCTAGGAACCGCACGATGGCCTTCTCCATATTGTGTAGCTTGGATATTGCTCTCCGACTGCAACACCTGCAACACTAACTTACAGTCATCTAACAGCTCAATAATTTCACATCGCTGCTGTTGATAAACAAGTTGCTGACCAATTAAGGTCAGCAACTGCTCAGATTTCAGATTAAGATTCGCTGGCATCTTCTTTAAGTTTCACTTCCTTAACAATTCGTTTTGGTCGTACCACTTTTACTTTCACTTCAACATTATCTGCCACTGCTGACTTTTTTGCCACACTTTCTGCAGGCATTACTGCCGCAGGTGTTGGAGTAGATTGAGTATCATTGCTCTTAGCAGGTGCACGACGGCGACGTGGGTTACCAGCAGTTGGCGCTCTACCACGACGAGGCTTTGCATCTTCAGTCGGTTTATTGCCATCAACTTCTTTTGTCTGCTGACTAGGAACATTACCATTTACTTCAGGCGCTGCTTTAGGAATTAAATTTCCTTCGACCTCTTTCTTTTGCGGCGGTAGCTTATTGCCTGCATTATCTGGAATGTTAACTTCAGCTTGAATTACATTCGCCTCACCGTCAGGACGACCTGCACCAGCAGGACGGCGACGACGTCCACCACGACGCGCACGTTTAGCATTTGGATTACGCGTTGCAGATTGTTCGTCATCATTCGTTGATGCTGCATCGGTCGCTGGAGCCACTGAACGTGGTTGATTATTACCAGTGTCGGCTGCTTTAGGTGGTGTAGAAGCTTGTGACGCTTGTTCAGAATTATCCTGCTCAGGACGTCCTCGTGGACCTCGACGATTATTATTGTTATTACGATTGCGTGGGCGGCGGTTTTGATCTCGGGCAGGTTTATCTTCCACTTTTGGCTCAACTTCTGCCTCTACCTCAGGTTCTTCATCTGCTGCTTTACCGGTTAATACGTTTAATAATCGTTTTAATAAGTTAGGTTTTTTCTCTTTAACAACGGCTGTTTGCTCTTCTTTCGCTTTTGCTTCTGCATTAATTACTGGTGCAGGAGCTGCAGGTGAAACACCCGTGACAGCAGCTTGTTCGATAACTGGCTTATCTTTTAGGGCTTCCGGTGTTACTGGTTCGGGCGTCACCATCAAATGATGACTTGTTTTGCCTTGTTCGCCGCCGTCTTTAATCCGTTCGATATCATAGTGTGGTGTATCTAGATGTGGATTTGGAATTAACAACAGTTTCACACTATGGCGACGTTCAATCGTATCTAATTGATTACGTTTTTCATTCAACATAAACGTAGCAACAGAAACAGGTAGTTGCACGACTAATTGTGCGATACCATCTCTTGTAGCTTCTTCTTCTAGCAACCTTAAGACAGCTAAACCTAATGATTCAACGCCTCGTATATGACCTAAACCAGCACATCGAGGACACACTTCTTCATGTGCATCACCTAATGATGGGCGAATGCGTTGACGTGACATTTCCAATAAGCCAAAACGTGAAATACGGCCCACTTGGACGCGTGCACGATCAGCTTTAAGGTGGTCACGAAGACGGTTTTCAACTTCACGTTGATGACGACTTGGCCCCATGTCGATGAAATCAATCACCACTAAACCACCTAAATCACGGATCCGTAATTGACGGGCAATTTCTTCAGCGGCTTCTAGATTGGTATTAAATGCTGTTTCTTCAATATCGCCGCCTTTATTTGCACGGGCAGAGTTAACGTCGATTGAAATCAACGCCTCTGTTGGGTCGATAACTAAAGCACCACCTGAAGGCAAACGCACT
>CAXBIM010000064.1:0-11365 GCA_963975785.1 uncultured Methylophaga sp. | reverse complement strand
AAGGTTAATTTCGAGGGGATGGGCGCAAAACCCCTAATTGGTGTTGGCAGCTCCATGCGCTGACGGTATGTAAGGCACTTTTTCTATCTTTGGTTGTAAATGAACGACGTGCTGTTTTTCCATCAATGGCAATGATATCAGCACCAGTGGTTTCAATAAGTGATGATATCCAAGATTGAAATGAATGCTCTATTTCATCTGATTTTAACCGACAAATGACACGGGCAATGGTGTCGTGTCTTGGGATACCCTCTTTGAAAGCGCCATATTTTTTTAACCAATCAAGTTTTAGATGCCCAAAATCTTCAATATCCTCCCATCCTTCTGCGCCGGAGAGTACAGCACTAATGGCTAAGAGGAGAATATCGATAAGTTCATGCTTTTTACAGCGTTCAATGCGAGGATCGGTAATTGAATCAAAGTGTTTCAGAAAAGTAGCGCTCATATTAAGTGACCAAGGTGATTATAATGCCTTGATCTGATCGCTACTTGTTCTAGAAGTTCAATTTATAATGATCTTGCCGTGGATTGTCCTGTATAAACTACTTAATTTGATTGACTTGAGTGGGTTTCTTGACTACCATGTTTTTTAAAATTTTGATGTTAGAGTAAAAATGAAAAATACTTGGATTAGTTTGTTAGTAGTACTATCGATTGCATTGCAGTCGTTTGCTTCTGTGGCTAATTCAAATGAAAGTCACCAGTTTGACTCTCTACATATTCAAACAGAACATTCCCATGATAGTGATGATATTGAACTTTTCGATGAATCATCTGACACTGAACATAATATTAAAGATTGCCATCATTGTGGTCACTGTCAAGGCACTCACACACAGTGGGTTGCCAGTAATAAATCTACACTACAGACCCCTAAACTTATTATTACAAATCAATATTTTTATGCTGATCATGTAGATAAAATATTCACTGAAGAACCTATACGCCCCCCAATCGTTTAATTTAGTTTTAAAGCTATATTCGTAACAAATTTATTCTTAACTAGCGCTTAATGTAGCCTAGTTGGTTTAGTTGCGGCATTTTATTATTAAATTAAGAGATTATTATGAAATTTTTCTCAGCAAAATCTGCTGGAATCGCATTATTTATCGGCTTTTCAGCAAGTTTATCTGTTAGTAGCTTCGCTTTTGCTAAGCCAACGCTATCGAGTGACTGGCTCGATCGGCAAATCAATAAACACCCTGATATTGTCTCAGCACGTGAACTCATGAATGCTGAATTTTCCAAAGCACAGGGCAGTAAGTTACCACTTTACAACCCAGAACTATCGACAGGTTACGAGCGTGAAGGTGACGGAAATAATTACAATATTGGTATTAGCCAAACGATTGACTTGTGGGATAAGCAGGCTGTTAATGCTGCTATCGGCGATAAAATATTAACGGCGGCCAGTAAACAATTCACTTATGCGATAGAGCAGAAAAAAGCACAAGCCTTAAAAGCACTTATTAATTGGCAACTTGCCATGGATAAGTCGTCACTTGCTTTTGAACAAGAGCAACAGTTAGAAACCTTGCTTAAAATTGTAACTAAAAGGCAGAAAGCTGGCGATCTTGGTCAGGTTGATGCTGAGTTAACTTTCTTGAATTTGTCGCAAATGCTTAATAAAACGGCCCAAATACAAGCACAGTTAACACAAGCTCAAGCCAAGGTTAATGAGTTGTTGCCTGATTGGCGTCCTGATACACAAGCATATCCAGAGCAGGGCTTAGGCGTTACAAACTTTCAAGTAGCTGAGCAGTGGTTAACGCAGCACCCGCAAGTATTAGCCTCTCAAGCACTGTGGCAAATGCAAAAAAGTAAAGCTCAATATGCCATGCTTGAAACCAAAGCCGATCCTACCATTGGAATTAGTGCCGGAAAAAATGATGTCGATAATGTTGTCGGAGTTACTTTTTCTATGCCGTTAAATATTCGTAATGATTACCAAGCTAATGCCAAAGCACAAAACCAACAAGCTATCGCCGCAGAAGCAAATTTTCGTTCAGTAATGCGTAAGCAAAAGTATTTGATACAGGCAAGTACTGCCTCACTAATCTCTAATAAAAAATACCTTGGCCGTTGGCAACAGTTAATGCAAGGACGCGGCGAACACAGCGCGCAGTTATTGCAAAAACAATGGCAAGTAGGTGATTTAAATACCTCGGATTATTTATTGGCATTACAACAAAGAGCGGAAGGTTTATACGCGGGCATTGAATTACAAGCCCAGTTCAAAATAAGCGAAGTGCAATGGCTACTCGATGTAGGCCAATTAAATGCGGCAACTAAGCTATTAAACTAAACCTATTATATCACTTTACGCGGCTTGATGAGCGTGAATTGTTACAGAATTTGGAATTAAAAATGAAAAATAAAATAACTGATAAAACATCTCATAAAATAGTGAAAAAAATAAAACTCATTACCCTAAGTAGTTTATTTACTGGCTTAGCTGTCGTGTCAACTACGGCATTATCATATAACGATGCCGCTCTAGAAAAAACGCCAGCAGTAGAGCAATCCATCGTATTAAAAACTGACCATGATCATGACTCTGAAAGTGAAGAAGTGCATGACGAAAGTGGTCATGAACATGGTAGTGATGAAAGCAAAGACGACCATGCTGCGGAGGAGAAATCTGATGACGGTCATGACCATGGTAGTGAAACAGCGAGTAAAGAAACAGCTGAAGAAGAACATGAAGAAGGCATAAGTTTTAGTCCAGAAAAAATGGCACTCGCCAATATCAAAGTGACTAACTTAAAGCCGGCAATTTTTGCTAAAAGTATCTATGCACCAGGAGAAATAAAAGCGAACGGTTATACCAGTTACATTGTCTCTTCACGTACTGAATCGGTAGTGATCAGTCGTCATGCTATTTTAGGTGAACATGTGACTAAGGGTCAGTCTTTAGTTACCTTATTTAGTGAATCAATGGCCGAAGCACAAGCACAATATCGTGTTGCTTACAGTGAGTGGCAACGAACTAAAAAATTGGGCCTTGGCACCGTCAGTGAAAGCCGCCTATTAGCCAGTGAAACAGATTACATTTCAGCTTATGGTCGATTAACTGCCTTTGGTTTAACCAAAGCAGCCATTAAAGATATTGTAAAAAACAACTCATCAAATCTTGGTGAATATACCTTAGTCGCTCAGCGCTCTGGTGTGGTTTTAAGTGATGATTTCTCTCAAGGACAACGTGTGCCTGCCGGTGAAAAAATCATGGTATTGGCTGATGAAAAAGACTTATGGGTTGAAGCGCGTGTTTCGCCAAATAAAAAATTAAGTCTTCCTATTGGCACCATTGCAAAAGTTGAGTTTGCCGGGCAAGTGCATGTTGCCAAGGTCATTCAAGAAGCACATACCATTGATCCAAGTACGCGTACCCGAATCGTTAGACTGTCGGTTGAAAATACTGATGACAGTTTGCATTCAGGCATGTTTGTTAATGTAAATTTTCAGTTTGATACGCAAAGCCCTGTAATAGCAGTACCAGAAACAGCATTAATGCGTGGTGCCGATGGTGATTGGACGGTATTTGTTGAAGACCATCCTGGTGAATTTAAAGCCGTTGAAGTTGAATTAGGTCAGCCATTAGGCAATTACCGTCAAATTATCGGTATTGAGCCTAATACCCGTTTGGTAACAAAAGGTGCCTTTTTTGTTGCGTCAGAAATAGCAAAAGGCGGATTTGATCCGCACGGCCACTAGGGGAATAAGATTATGTTTAATAAAATGATTGATTGGTCGATCAATAATCGACTCTTAGTAATTATCGCCCTAATTGCTACTATGGCAGGCTCTGTTATGGTGATCCCAAAACTAAATTTAGATGCTTTTCCTGATGTAACCAATGTTCAGGTAGCGGTTAATACTGAAGCACCGGGCTTAGCCGCTGAAGAAGTAGAGCAGTTAATAACCTATCCCATTGAAGCAGTAATGTATGCGTTGCCTGATGTAGAGCAAGTACGCTCTATTTCAAAAACGGGTTTATCGGGTGTTACTGTTGTCTTTAAAGAAGGCACAGACATCTACTTTGCTCGCCAGTTAGTATTTGAGCGTTTACAAGCGGCAAAAGAGTTAATTCCGCAAGGCGTGGGCACACCAGCAATGGGACCTAACACCTCAGGTTTGGGTCAAGTTTTTCAGTATTTGTTAATTGCAGATAAAGATTCTGGTTATGATTCTATGACCTTAAGGAGCTTGAACGATTGGATAGTAAAGTTATTGGTTATGCCGGTAGATGGTGTTACCGACGTCTTATCTTTTGGCGGCAACGTCAGACAGTATCAAGTCAACATTGAGCCAAGTAAATTATTATCATATGAGTTAACGCAAGACGATATTGTTACTGCACTCGATAACAACAATGCCAATGTTGGCGGTTGGTACATGAACCGTGGACAAGAGCAATTAGTTATTCGTGGCACAGGTTGGTTTAATAGTGGCGAAGCAGGTTTAGCTGATATTAGACAAGTACCGGTTAAAACGGTTGATGGTACTGTGGTGACTATCGAAGATGTAGCCAAGGTTTCGCTGGGTAGTGAAATACGCCAAGGCGCAGTTACTATGACGCGCAGAGATGCACAGGGTAACATTGAAAACTTAGGTGAAGTGGTTTCAGGTATCGTATTGAAACGTATGGGCGCAAATACTAAAGCGACAATCGACGGTATAAGTGCACGTATTCCAATGATCAACCAAGCACTACCTGAAGGCGTACGTTTTGAACCTTTCTACGATCAGGCAGATTTAATTACTAAAGCAGTTGATACTGTAGTGCAAGCATTAGCGCTGGCATTTATATTTATCGCTATCGTACTTGCTCTGTTTTTAATGAACTTACGCGCAACCTTTTTAGTGTTAATTTCAATTCCTATTTCAATCGCTATCGCCTTAATGGTGATGTCTTGGATAGGTTTATCGGCAAACTTAATGTCGTTAGGTGGTATCGCTGTTGCTATTGGTATGTTGGTTGATGGCTCTGTTGTGATGGTTGAAAACATGTTCAAACACCTTAATAGACCTGATTCAACACATTACAAAAATGCGCAAGCGAGAACGTTAGGCACAGATGCTGATCCCCACGATGTAGAACATGATAAAGAAGGCATTCCTCTACGATTAAAAGAAGCAGGAAAAGAAGTTGCACGCCCGGTATTTTTTGCTGCCTCTATTATTTTAGTGGTATTTACACCGTTATTTAGCTTTGAAGGAGTGGAAGCTAAATTGTTCCAGCCGATGGCTATCAGTATTATTTTAGCGGTTATTTCGGCTATTTTAGTGGCACTGTTTGTGGTTCCAGCCTTAGCAACCTTTATGTTTAATAAAGGCGTTAAAGAAAGAGAAAGTTTTGTCTTAAAACCATTAGATAAGCTTTATCGAAAAGGCCTCAAAGCCGCGATGAAACACACGAAAGTAGTTATTATTGCTTCATTATTGTTACTTGTGGGTGCAGCATCTTTAATACCTCAAATAGGGACTGAATTTGTACCAGAATTAGAAGAGGGTACCATTAACCTAAGAGCAACATTAGCGCCATCAGCAAGTTTAGAAACAGCCTTGTCGGTTGCTCCAATTCTTGAAGAAAAGTTAATGGAGTTCCCCGAAGTTGAATATACCCTAAGTCGAATTGGACGTGCTGAAATCGGCGGTGATCCTGAACCAGTTAATAACATCGAAATTTACATTGGCTTAAAACCTGTTTCAGAATGGACAAGTGCCAAAAATCGCGTTGAATTACAAGGTTTAATGGAAGAGAAACTTGAGCAATTCCCAGGGTTATTACTTAACTTTTCACAGCCCATAGCGACTCGTGTAGATGAATTACTGTCAGGAGTTAAAGCGCAACTTGCCATTAAATTGTTTGGACCAGAATTAGATATGTTGGCGAGCAAAGGTCAAGAAATTGAAGCGGCAATCAAACAAATTGATGGCGCAAGAGATGTAGCCTTAGAGCAAATCGCTGGTGAAGCACAGTTAGTGATTAAACCGAAAAGACAGCAATTGTCACGTTTTGGTTTGTCAGTTGGCGATGTCATGGAAGTGGTTAAAAACGGTATCGGTGGCGTTAGCGCTGGCCAAATAATCAATGGTAATGAACGTTATGATATTTATGTTCGCATTGAAGAAAAATACCGTGATAACCAAGAAGCTATTGCAGATCTGAGAATACAATCACCTACGGGTGCTTGGGTACGTTTAGGCGATATTGCTACCGTCAGTTTTGAATCTGGCCCACCACAAGTGCGACGTGATGATGTACAGCGACGCGTGGTAATTCAAGCCAATGTTCAAGGTCGAGACATGGGAAGTGTTGTTAGCGACATTCGTGCAGTTATTGATAGCAAAGTAGATTTACCTGCAGGTTATTCTGTAGTGATTGGTGGTCAATTTGAAAACCAACAACGTGCGCAGCAGCGACTATCAGTGGTAGTGCCTCTATCATTGGCACTAATTGCCTTGCTACTTTATTTCGCCTTTGGCTCTGTTGGTCAAGCGATGCTTATTTTAGTGAATGTACCCTTGGCCGTTATAGGTGGTATTTTCTCACTGTATATTTCAGGTCAATACTTGTCAGTGCCAAGTTCAGTCGGCTTTATCACTTTGTTTGGTGTCGCCGTGCTTAATGGTGTAGTCATGGTAGAAAGCATTAACCAGCTGGTAAAAGATGGTATAGACACCTCAAAAGCTGTTTTTGATGGGGCAGTATCTCGTTTACGTCCAGTATTAATGACCGCCATTACTTCTGCGTTAGGTTTAATTCCAATGCTGATGTCCAATGGAGTTGGCGCTGAAATTCAACGACCACTGGCGAGTGTTATTGTTGGCGGTTTGGTTACTGCAACGTTACTCACCTTGTTTGTGTTACCGGTTTTATATGCTTGGTTCTCAAAAGCCAAAATCAAAGATCTTAGAGACTAACGCGCTAGATAACTTAGTGACTTACTCATTAACTTACAAATTAATAAAGTAAGTAACTAATTTGATAGCACTATAAATCGCTACTAGCTAAGCTCTTGTCAAAAGCAGGGCTTAGCCAGTCATTTTCACTCGATGCAGAGATTCAATAGTAGGCTTTTATTAGCTTCGAATTTTTGCATCCTAAATTTAGGGAATAATGATGAAAAAGCTGTCGTTTTTCAATTATTCGCCAAACCTCCTTATTATCGCCACCGTGCTATTTATTATAGTGACGGGCAATTCTACATTTTTTGAACAAGTTAATTCGGTATACCCGTGGCAAGATAATCAAGGTTTTATTATCGCGCTGACTCTTGTGGTAATGAGTGTATTAACCATTATTGTGTCATTTTTCAGTATTATCATTCCCGTTCGAATAGTACTGAGCAGTCTTTTACTCTTATCTGCCATGGCTGGTTATTATACCGATAGCTTTGGCACCATCATTGATAATGTAATGATTCAAAACATTGCTGAAACGAATATCGATGAAGCAACTGACTTACTGTCATTTGAGTATTTTTTAACTGTTTTGTTGTTAGCCATAGTACCTATAGCTTGCCTTTTTATGGTCAAAATAGATAAATCGTCATGGACAAAAAACTGTTGGCTACAAATAAGTAATACCATCATGGCACTTGGTGTAATTACTGTTTCACTTTATATTTTTAGTGCTCAATTCACTAATTTCTTTAGAGAACACAAGCCATTAAGATTTTACTTAAATCCTATCTATCCCATTTACTCTACGGGATTTTTCCTCAAGGACGTGCTTGAACAGCAAGAAAATAACGAATTTTTAATGGTAGTAAACTCTGCCAATGATATTGATAAAGAGTCGCATAAAAAACTCTACATTGTCATTGTCGGTGAAACTGTCCATGCGGGTAATCTTTCTATAAATGGCTATAAACGAGAAACTACACCATTATTAGCTCAAAGAGATGATTTAATTAGTTTTGATAAATTCTATGCTTGTGGCACATCAACCGCGATTTCGGTCCCTTGTATGTTTTCATTCGATAACCGAGAGTCATTTGATAATAAAAAAGCACGGCGAACACAAAACGTATTAGATGTTATTTCCAAAGCCGGGGTAAGTGTCCTTTGGCGAGACAATAACTCTAGTTCAAAAGGCGTCGCAGATCGTGTCGAATACCAAAATTTCAAATCACCTGAGCTAAATTCAGTGTGCGATATAGAGTGTCGTGACATTGGTATGTTAGACGGTTTACAGGGGTATATTGATGATCAAGAAGGTAGTGTACTCATAGTGCTTCATCAAATGGGCAACCACGGCCCGGCATATTACAAACGATACCCCAAAGACTTTGAGAAGTTCACTCCTGCCTGTCAAACAAGCGAACTCTCCGCCTGTGAAACTAGCGAAATTGTTAATGCGTATGATAATGCCATTCTCTATACCGATTACTTTATCAATGAAACCATTAATTTATTAGAAGAGAACAATACCAACTTTGAAACTGCCATGTTTTATATTGGCGATCATGGTGAATCGTTAGGTAAGAACGGACTCTACTTACATGGTATGCCTTACATGCTGGCGCCTGAAGAACAGACTCATGTACCTTTAATTGCTTGGTTCGGCTCTTCATCACACGTTGATATGGAAAGTACGGTCAAACAAAGTAAAAAAGAAAGTTCTCACGATGCTTTTTCTTTTTCTTTACTACATGCGTTAAATATCAGCACAGATATGTCATTGCCTGAAAAAGCGCCATCACCACTATTTGTTATGCAAGAGGAAGAGTAAATGTCAAATAATAACCATACGCACAGCCATGCACATAACCATGACGGAAAATTAAGCATGGCAGTATTTATCAATATTTTACTTACTGTGGCCCAAATTATCGGCGGGGTTTTATCAGGTAGTTTATCCTTGATTGCTGATGCGCTTCATAACCTCAGTGATGCAGGCGCTATCGTTATTGCGATTGTTGCGAGAAAAATTGCAAGAAAACCCGCTAATAGCCAAATGACTTTTGGTTTTAAACGGGCTGAAATTATCGGGGCATTAATCAACAGTACTACCCTTATTATTCTTGGTATATATCTCATTTATGCCGCAGTTGAGAAGTACTTTAACCCTCAACCTATTGATGGTTGGATTGTTGTTTGGATTGCGACAATAGCCTTAGTGATTGATTCCATAACCGCGTGGTTGACTTATCAAGCAGGCGCGAAGAATAACTTGAATCTCAGAGCGGCATTTATTCATAATTTATCTGATGCCTTTGCTTCTGTCGTTGTCATTGTTGCGGGTAGTTTGATCATTTTATATCAATGGTATGTTGTCGATTTATTGGCAACCATACTTATCTCGGTTTATGTGGTGTACCACGGTATTATTTTAGCTAAGCAAAGTATTCGTATTTTAATGCAAGCGGTCCCCGTTGATATCGATATCGATAAGATTTGTAAGGATATCGAATCAATGGAGAATGTTGAAAAAGTAAGACACATTCATGTGTGGCAATTAGATGATAGCGAAGTGTATTTAGAAACCAGTGTTAACTTAAAAACGATGGAACAATTCCAAGATCTTAAGCCAATTAAAGATTTGCTCGCAGCTCAATACGGTATTCACCACTCGACCATAGAAGTGGTAGTAGGGAACACCTTGCAAATGGAGAATTGTTTTGAACTTGAGTAAACACCTGCTTTATTCAATGTATGCATTAACGCTTATTGCTTTTTTATTTGAAACAACAAATAGCGATATTTGGCTTCAAAATTTGTTATTCAATGCATCCAACCAAACGTGGTTAATTGATAAATATGAAGAGCCTTATCGTTTTATTTTTTACTTGTTGCCTAAATACAGCATTATTTTGTTGGCACTGTCGCTCATTGCTTTTTACGTTATCGCTTGTAGACGCAAGTACTCTAAGCACTTTCAAAAGCGATTATTAGTGGTTATTTTCTCTTTGATGTTAGTGCCGTCAGTCATCGGCGGTTTAAAAGCAACAACCAATGGTGCTTGTCCTGCGCAGCTTGAACTATATGGCGGCGATGTCCCTTATGTTAAGGCGTTTGAATTAATGCCTGAATCGTTTGAGTCAACTAAAAAGTACAAGTGCTTTCCTGCGGGTCATGCCAGCGGTGGTTTTGCCTTAATGTCATTATTCTTTTTGTTTTATCGTCCGAAATACCAATGTATTGCGATAGCGTTTGCTGTTTCTACTGGCTGGATTATGGGGAGTTATAAGATGGCGATAGGTGACCATTTTTTAAGTCACACACTAACAACGATGACGTTGTCATGGTTAATCATTTGTTTGATAGCCGCGGTAGTGTTTCGTACCTTACACTTTCCTAATTCCAAACCTAATGCTAAGAATAGCCAACAGGAGCCAATCAATGGGTACTAAGCAAAAGCCGACGGGAATAAAACGAATATACCTAGCAGCGGGGCATTCACTCAGAGCGTTTAAATGGCTGATAGCAAATGAAGCAGCGTTTAAACAAGAATTCTGGCTGTCAGTTCTTCTCGTTGTGGGCTGTTTATTCTTTCCATTTTCACTTTTTGAGTACGTGTTTCTTTGGTGCGCTTTATTATTCGTATTGTTGGCAGAAATCTTCAATACCGCTATTGAGGCAGTAGTCGATAGAATTGGCGCGGAAATTCATCCGCTGTCAGGTTTAGCGAAAGACTTAGGCTCTTTGGCTGTGATGGTGAGCGTTATCATCGCAACTTTAATATGGGCTGGTGTATTTATTCAGCACTTGAGCTTATGAAGTGTAAATGTTATTAGAATGTATATAGCTATCAAATTCCTTATGAGTTGGATAACAAAAGGCAATATTGAGGAATTTAATGAACGCGATGCTATTACAACTATTAAAAAGCTAGAGCTTAAAAGGCAGCAATTAAAGTCTGAAGGCAATGGTAAAAAATTATCAACTGCAGAACTTAAACTGTTACTTTCTGCATACAATTACACTGGTAATGAGAAGCTATCTAATAAAATAGCTACAACCTTGATTGAAAGGCGTAATAACCGCGCAGAACAAGCATCCAGCAAAGAAGAAATAGATATTGCGAATAAACTGACTATAGATAATTTAGATATTCCATATTAAAAAGCATATTACATATTTTTGGTATGTGCTCTCAATAACACCAAAAATATGTAATGTAGACCTATTTTTAATAACTTCCCATAAAATACGACGAATATAGCCCTACAAATAAATAAAACACCAAGAATATGTTATGTACATACAAAGGTACAAGCTCTCAACACCAAAAATATGTTGCGTACATGCAAAGATATAACCCCTAACACCAAAAATATGTTGCGTACATGCAAAGATATAACGTGAGCGTCTAGCGAACTACACCTATGTTTTAAAATTCCAGGGTAACAAGCTG
>CAXBIM010000063.1:0-11376 GCA_963975785.1 uncultured Methylophaga sp. | reverse complement strand
CACTAAAATATCACCTCGTACTTCTGAAAAGAGTGACGTAAAGCTAACTGATGTGGGCTGAATTACCAATTCAAGTGCTTGATCTAATTTCGATTCTGATAGCAATAGTTCACTGAGTCGTAACTGTGCAATTGATATATGACCTGTTAACTCAGCATGGTCAATGACCCACTGTAAATAAGATTTCGCAGCTTCAGCATCATCACGTTCAACAGCCTTTTTAGCCATATCAAACGCAGCAAACACAGCGTAAGGCGTTGATGAAAACTCACTAAACAGTTGCTGCACTTTTTCATCTGCTTCAGCGTTATTATCATCAAGCAGTGATGTTGCTAAATGTTGATAGTTTAACGATGCTTGTTCAGTCAATGTTGTCTGGTAATTAAGCCAATAGCGACCTGAGAAGATTAGGGCGGTACCAAACACGATTCCGATAATTACAGCGCGGCCGTTATCTCTCCACCACTGTTTAATTTCTTCACCTTTCTCATCATCTGAAGCGTAAATATCCATCTATTCAGTCCTCGGTTGCCATAGTGGCAAATTATTAATTTATACAAGCCTTAATTATACGTTGATCTAGTGCTAAAGTGGATAAGACATTTACACGCACCAAAATAAAGCGCAAGATTAAGTTCACGCACCAAAACCGCACTTCCAATTCCATTATATTTAAAACGGCTATCTTTATCTCCTTGTATTTAATGAGAATGTCTATTTTGGTGCAAAAATTGCTTCAAATGTAGCCATTTTTAACAATTGTAAAGGAAATCACATTGCAAAACGCTACTGATGTTCTGTTTATCTTACTTGGCGCCATTATGGTGCTCGCAATGCACGCAGGCTTTGCTTTTTTAGAAGTAGGTACTGTCCGTAAAAAAAATCAAGTTAATGCGTTAGTCAAAATCATTATGGATTTTGCCATTTCAACCATGGCGTACTTTTTTATCGGGTATGGTATTGCTTATGGTGTCAATTTCTTCCAAGCCGCACCAACTCTAATAGCCAGTAATGGTTATGAGCTTGTGAAATTCTTTTTCTTACTTACTTTTGCAGCAGCTATTCCAGCTATCGTTTCTGGTGGTATTGCTGAACGCGCTAAGTTTAATCCTCAGCTTATAGCAACCTTTATGCTAGCTGGTTTTATATATCCATTATTCGAGGGGATAAGCTGGAATAACTTGTTTGGCTTTCAATCATGGTTAGAAAGTACCTTCGGAGCAAGTTTTCATGACTTTGCAGGTTCAGTCGTTGTGCATTCTGTAGGTGGTTGGATTGCATTAGCTGCTGTTTTACATCTCGGGCCCCGTCATGGCCGTTACGGTAAAAAAGGCGAAGTATTTGCCCACCCACCTTCTAACATTCCTTTCTTAGCCTTAGGTGCATGGATATTAACTGTAGGTTGGTTTGGCTTTAATGTAATGTCAGCACAAGAAGTCGAAGGCATTAGTGGCCTAGTAGCCGTCAACTCGCTAATGGCAATGGTGGGGGGCACATTAGTCGCTTGTTTAGTCGGCCGTAATGATCCTGGTTTCGTACATAACGGACCATTAGCAGGCTTAGTGGCCATCTGTGCAGGTTCGGATGTAATGCACCCACTTGGTGCGCTTATGACAGGTGGCATAGCCGGTGGATTATTCGTATATGCATTCACCCTAACTCAGAATAAATGGAAAATAGATGATGTTCTTGGTGTCTGGCCTTTACATGGTATTTGTGGTGTATGGGGCGGTATTGCAGCAGGTATATTTGGTCAACAGGCATTAGGGGGCTTAGGTGGCGTAAGTCTGTCCTCGCAACTTATCGGTACAGCCTTAGGTGTCAGCATCGCGTTTATCGGCGGTTATATTGTCTACGGAATACTCAAAAAGGTCATGGGCTTACGCTTATCGCAGGAAGAAGAATACGATGGCGCAGATTTAAGCATTCATAAGATAAGTTCTACACCAGCCAACGATTAATCAGAGTAGTACCAATTAAATACATGGATGTATTTAATTGAAATCCCTCAATCATCCTACATAGAATATTATCTTAGGCTAAATTTAAAGTGAGTAATATTGTGCTGAGGAACCCAAGATTACAAATACCAGAATACAAGTAACAGATTTACTTAGCGGATTATCCCGCCATTTTGAGAGTTCAGAAACTTAGATAAAATGGCTATTTCAGGTTGATTTTGACTTAGTTGTTCTAGTTTCGACTCAGCTTCTTCGATACGTAATCCAGAACGATAGATTAATTTATAAGCTTGTTTGATATTTTTTATTTGCTCATCCGTAAACTTTCGGCGGCGTAAGCCTTCAACATTAACACCAATTGGTTTTGCCATATGCCCAGATACTAATACATATGGCGGTATATTACGTGAAATCACACTACCCATTGCACTAAAAGCATAAGAACCAATCATATTAAACTGGCTTATTAAACTAAAGCCACCTAAAACAACATAATCATCAATGATGACGTGACCCGCTAGTGATGTATTGTTAGCAATAATATTATCGTTACCCAAGATACAGTCATGAGCTATATGAACATATGCCATGATCCAATTATTGCTACCTATTTTAGTAATGCCACCACCCTGCACTGTTCCTCGGTTAATAGTCACACTTTCACGAATGAGATTATTGTCACCAATTTCTAATAATGTAGGCTCCCCAGCATATTTTTTATCTTGTGGATCTGCACCGACTGATGAAAATTGGTAGATTTTGTTACTCTTTCCAATTTTTGTCGGCCCATGGATCACAACATGAGGACCAATTTCACAATTGGCACCCACTTCTACATTGGCACCAATAATTGAATAAGCACCTATACTAACGTTATCAGCGATGATCGCCGACGGGTCTATGATTGCTGTTTTGTGGATCATTTAGGCATTTCTTGATGAACACACATAATATCTGCTGTAACCACTACCTCACCATCAACTGATGCTTCGGCGCTAAATTTCCAGAAATTACGTTTATTCTTAACTAATTTAACTTCTAATCTTAGTTGGTCACCCGGCTCGACAGGTTTTTTGAACCTTGCATTATCAATTCCGGCAAGATAATAAAGTGCATTATCAGAATGTACATCATCAGCAGTTTTAAATGCTAATAAGCCTGTCGCTTGGGCCAAGGACTCAAGTATTAAGACTCCTGGCATGATTACTCTCTGAGGGAAGTGACCAGTGAACTGTGGCTCATTAAATGTAATATTTTTAATCGCAACTAAATGTTCGCCTGGCGTATATTCAATAACACGATCGACTAATAAAAAAGGATACCGATGGGGTAACAATCGCTGTATTTCGTGTATATCGATAGTGTTCAATGCTTTGATCCTTAACGTTTTGTTAATTAGTTTAATCTTATATCTATTTTTAGCTTCGTAGTAGTAAATTAGATAACTCTATAATAGTTTTTCTTCTAATTCTTTTACCCGCGCCACTAATTTATCCATTTGTCGATAACGTATTACATTTTTATGCCACTGTGCAGTTGGCTCAGCGGGTATACCTGATGAATACACTCCAGCGCTAGTGATTGACTTAGTAACCATGGTCATACCGGTCAATATCACGCCATCAGCAATAGAAATATGTCCGCCAATACCAACGCCACCACCAATAATACAGTTTTGGCCAATTGTCGTACTTCCTGCAATACCAACGCATCCAGCGATCACTGTATGCTCACCAACAATTGTGTTGTGCCCAATTTGGATTTGGTTGTCAAGCTTCACACCAGTGCCAATAATCGTATCTTCAATTGCACCACGATCTATTGTTGTGTTTGCACCAATTTCGACATCATCACCAATACACACACTGCCAACCTGAGGTACTTTGATCCACGATCCATTATCGTTAGCAATACCAAAACCATCTGCACCAATGACTACACCAGGGTGAATGATACAACGAGCACCAATTTGAACACCTTCACACAAGGTAATATTAGCAGTTAGTCTCGATCCTATACCTAGCTTAACACCAGATTGGATAACACAGTTAGGGCCAATTACGACATTTGCAGCTATTTCAACTCCTGATTCAATGACAACATGAGCTGCTATTGAAGCTGTTTTATGTATTACTGCTGTATGACTTATTACTGCGCTAGTTGCAATTCCAGCCTCATAGGATTTTATTGGATTTAACAATCGGGCAGCCTTAGCATAGGCTACATAAGGATCGTCAACGACTATTGCATTATTCGGTGCCAATGCGGCAGCTTCAACTGACACAATAACTGCACCAGCTGAAGTCTTAGCAAGAAATTTTTTATATTTTAGATTCGATAAAAAGCTAATTTGATTTTCAGTGGCATGCTCTAATGTTGCAAAGCTATCTACTTGATATGCTTCATCACCATGCACTACACCACCAATATTTTTAGCTATTTCAGCTAGTGTCCAAGCCACTATAAATCCTGTCTACTTTTGGGCTTTAAGTAATTCTAAAACTTTAGCTGTCATGTCTACTTTCTCACTAGCAAAAATGACGCCTTGATAAACAACCAAGTCATAAGACTCTTTTTTAGCAAGATCAACAATAGTTTGGGCAATTTTTTGTTCTAATTTTCGCAATTCTTCATTTCGACGAATTGATAAGTCTTCACTATACTCATCTTGCAAACGTTTTAATTCACGTTGATCCGCCAAAATTTTACGTTCTTTAGATTTTTGCTCATCAGCACCGAGGATTGCGCCATCTTTTGCTAATTTATCTTGGTCGGCTCTAAGGTTTTTTAACTTACCTTCTAATGATTTACCGCGCGCCGAGAATTCTTTTTCTAGGCGTGACAACGCCTGTGTTTTTTGAGGAGATTGGTCAAGGACCGCACCTGCATTTACAACACCTATCTTTAATTCTGCTGCATTCACTGATGTACCTACAAAAGCAAGTGCCAATAACAACCAACTTAACTTCATTTTTTTCACACTTTTCTCCATTGCAATTTAACTAAAATGTTGACCCTAATGAGAACTGGAAGGCTTCTGTTGTATCGCCTTCTTGCTCATTAAATGGTGCTGCGACACTGAATGACATCGCACCAAACGGTGATATCCAAATAGCAGAAAGACCTGCTGAATAACGTAATAAATTAGCATCAAAATCTTCGTTGACATCATAGACATTACCAAAATCAGTAAATGCACTCAATCTGAACGATTTTAATTTTGTTTTCATAAATGGCACAGGAAATATAATTTCAGCACCACCTGTTACTAAGAAGTTACCACCCAGTGCTTGTCCATCTTCTTTAACACCTAATGTATTTGATTGAAAGCCACGTACGCTTCTCATTCCACCAGCATAGAAGTTTTGGAAGAATGGTAATTCCTCTGTATCGCCATAACCATCTGCATAGCCAAGATTACCACCTAAAGCCAGAGTCAATGAATCACTAATTGGGTGATACCAATCATTTTTATAACGTAATTTATAATATTGTAGAGATCCAATAGGAACTGAGACCTCAGCGGATAAACTTTGGTTCATACCGGTTGTTGGTAGCGTGGCGTTATCGCGAGTATCATTCGACCAGCCTAGGGTCATTGACCAAGTATCAAATTCCGACCCTTCCTTATCAATAAAATCTTGATAACGCTGAATAACATTATCATTAGGAAGCTTCAATGATGTGTTTTCATAGCCTAATGCTAAGCGAATACGATTTGATTCTGAAATGGGGATACCAAAATTAATATCCCCCCCCCATACATCGGTATTATATCGAGCTAAATTAGCTTCTGTTGTATCTGTCTGTCTGTAGAAGGCATTAAAACCTTGGCTAATACCATCAACTGTCGCGAACGGGTTTGTGTAACCAAAGCTATAAACGGTATTGATGCTACTATTATTAAAACCAAAGTTAATATGTTTACCACTACCTAAAAAGTTCTTTTGTGTAACATTGGCATTAAAAATCAAACCATCTGATTGTGAGAACCCGATACCTGCAGATAAACTACCTGATGCCATTTCGGTCACATTATAGTTGAGATCGACTTGGTCAGTCGTGCCGGCAACAGGGTTAGTTTCAACGTTTACATCTTCAAAATAACCCAGGCGTTGTATTCTAGCGCGCGATTGATTAACGTCTTTAGTTGAAATCCATGACGATTCCTGCTGACGCATTTCGCGACGTAATACCACATCGCGCGTTTTACTATTACCCGCGATATTAATTCTGCGAACATACGCACGACGACCAGGATCTATAAAGAAGGTAAGTGAAACCTCTTTATTATCACGGTCAATTGACGGCACCGCATTAACATTCGCAAAGGCGTAACCATCATCGCCCAAGCGGCCTGTTAGTGACTCGGTTGTTTTTGTAATTGCTTTGCGCGAGAAAACAGCATCTTTTCTAATCGTCACTAATTCAAACAATTCTTCTTCAGGTACGATTAAAGCACCCGCAAGTCGTACTTCTTTTATTTTATAACGATTGCCTTCAGAGATATTAATGG
Organism: uncultured Methylophaga sp.; assembly: GCA_963975785.1. Lineage (GTDB taxonomy): Bacteria > Pseudomonadota > Gammaproteobacteria > Nitrosococcales > Methylophagaceae. Next base: position 4,899 of record CAXBIM010000063.1, on the reverse strand, counting down.
TAATAAACATGTGTTTTTTATCATCAGTTATCGTTACTTGTGTTGATTCTACTGTGAAATCGACATAGCCTCGATCTAAGTAAAATGAACGTAATGTTTCCAGATCAGCTGATAATTTCTGCCGTGAATATTGATTGTCACTAGTAAAAACAGACAACCAACTACCTGTCGTTGATTCAAAATCTATCATTAAATCTTCTTCATCGTAGGCAGTGTTGCCTACGATGTTTATGCTACCGATTGTCGCAATAACACCTTCAGCCATAGTAATCCGTACTGCAACGCGATTGCGCGATAAGGGTGTCACTTCTGATTCAATCGTAACGCCATATTTACCGCGACTGAAATATTGTCGTTCTAATTCTAGCTCTACACGCTCTAGCATTGCTTTTTCGTATACTTGACCTTCAGAAAAACCAATCTGACTAAGAGACTTCAATAGCTCTTTACTGTCTAGATCTTTATTACCGACGAATTCTATACTGGATATTGCTGGACGCTCACTAACCTTAATGACTAATACGCCATCTTGTTGTTCCACTTCAACATCATTGAAATACTTGGATTTAAATAGCGCCCGAATAATGCTTTTTGCATCCTTATCAGTCATTTCGTCACCAACTTTTACCGTCAAAAAGTTAAAGACGGTACCCGCCGAGATGCGCTGCAATCCCTCGACCCGAATATCTTTTATAATAAAAGACTCAGCTAAAGCGATATTAGTGAGTAACAGTAATGCAATTATCTTAAGTATTTTTGTCATTATTATTAAATTTTTACGGGCGAAAAAACGATAGTGTAACCGTAAACGGAAGCATTATCCAAACAGTCTTGATAAGTCATTGAAAAAGGCTAGGAACATCAACATCAAAAGTAAGAGGATACCTACCTTTTGCCCTTGTAACTGGGCCTGTTCAGATAACGGTGAGCCACGTAACCATTCAATAAAATACATAGCAAGGTGACCACCATCTAAAATTGGAATAGGCAACAAGTTTAATATTCCTAAACTAATGCTAATCATTGCTAAAAAATTGATGAATGACATTACACCGCGTTCCGCTGACGCACCGGCATATTGCGCAATAGTAATGGGGCCACCGATATTTTTGCTCGACACGGTTCCTAACAACATTCCACCTAAACTTTTCAGCGTGGAAGTTGAAAACTGCCACGTTTCAAGTACTGCTTGACCCATTGCTGATAAAGGTGAATAACGTAATTCCGCCTCGAAATCATCTGGCATCGAGGTACTACTAACATCAACACCCGCTCCGATTTTTCCAATATTATCTGTAGCTTTCTCCGGTGTTAAAATTACACTGACATCGTGCCCGTTTCGTTTAATCTTAATATTAAGTGCTTTATCAGGGTTAGCTCTTACCAATGTTACCCAACCAGACCAACTATCAATATGCACATCATCGGCAGAAATTAACTCGTCACCGATCTGTAAACCGGCACGCTTTGCAGCGCCATTCTCTAAAATAGAACCAAGAACAGGTTTTAAAGCAATGCTAATTGGACTAATGCCCAGTAGTTGGATCAACGATTCAGGTGCTTCAGGATCAAACTGCCACTTAGGTATGTCAATAGAACGTGGGAGTTCAACACCACCTGTATTTACAGTTAACTCTGCAACACCGCCACTTTCAGCGACTCGTGCCAAGGCTTTATGCACCGCTAACCAAGTTGGTGTGTCTCGACCATCAACATTTAGAATTTGATCGCCTGCCATCAATTGCCCATAGGCTGCTGGTGATTCAGGTGCCACGTCATCAATGATAGACCGTGTACCAGGAATGCCCACCATAAAAATAATCCAATATGCCATCACTGCAAACAGTAAATTAGCTATAGGTCCTGCAGCTACAATTGCAACGCGTGATCGTAATGGTTTTCGATTAAACGTTTTGTCAAGATCTTCAGTTGCAACCTCACCTTCACGCTCATCAAGCATCTTAACAAAACCACCCAAGGGGATAGCCGCTAAAATATATTCTGTGCCGTCTTTACCCTGTTTTTTCCATAAAGGCTTACCAAACCCTACTGAGAACTTAAGTACTTTGACACCACAGCGCCGAGCGACCCAGAAATGACCAAACTCATGTATGACGACTAAAATCGCTAACGCTATTATAAAAAATAACAGTGATTGCATATTAGTGTGTCAGCTCTATCGCTAAGGCCCGTGCTAAAGCATCATCAGCTAACACTTGCTCCAAAGTGTCACCATTATGAGCAGTCATTTTTGATAATACCTGATCAATAATTTGTGGAATTTGAGTAAATTTTATCTGTCTTTGTAAAAAGGCTTCAACAGCCACTTCATTCGCAGCATTTAAAATTGCCGTGCTTGTTCCTCCAGCATTTAATGCCTGATATGCAAGCCCTAAACAAGGAAAATGTTTATGATCTGCTACTGAAAAGTCGAGTCTACCAACCGTCGCTAAATTTAAAGGCTCTACACCTGATTCAATTCTATTTGGCCATGCCAATGCATTGGCAATCGGGGTTCTCATATCGGGATTACCCATCTGAGCTAATACCGAGCCATCAACATAATCAACCATCGAATGAATAATACTTTGGCGATGCAATAACACTTCAATTTGCGATGTGGGTAAACCGAACAACCAATGCGCTTCGATCACCTCTAAGCCCTTATTCATCATAGTTGCAGAATCAACCGAAATTTTTTGACCCATCGACCAATTAGGATGAGCGACAGCTTGTTCTGGTGTTACATGTTCAAGATCCGCTAATGCATAATCTCTAAAAGGCCCACCGGATGCTGTTAGAATAATTTTGCGAACACCTTTACCATCATAATGATATTGCTGCTTAGCGCCCACAGGCAAACATTGCCAAATCGCATTATGTTCACTATCTACGGGTAATAATGTTGCACCATTTGCTTCCACCTCACGCATAAACAAGCCACCACTCATCACTAAGGCTTCTTTATTCGCCAACATGATATGTTTGCCTGCACGAGCGGCTGCTAGTGTAGGTAATAATCCTGCGGCACCTACAATTGCAGCAACGACATAATCTGTATGTTCACTCTCCGCGACAGCCGACAATGCTTCTAAACCCGATAGAACCTGAGTCGTGCTTCCAACAGCTTTTAATTTTTCGACTAGTTGCGTAGCTGCTTGCTCATCCAACATTACGGCGATGTTTGGGTTATAAGACAGGCATTGTTCAAATAGCAGTTCGACAGAACGATTCGCTGTCAGTGCATAAACCGAATATTTATCAGGATGCTGAGACAATACGTCCAGGGTGCTAACACCAATTGATCCTGTTGAACCTAAGATGGTGACAGCTTGCATTTAAAATGCTCCTAATAAAAACAACCCAGCGGTAAATACAGGTACTGCAGCAATTAAACTATCTATTCGATCCAGCATACCGCCATGACCAGGTAGTAAGTTACCACTATCTTTAACGTTATGTGAGCGCTTAAATAAGCTTTCAAATAAATCACCCACTATAGAAATGAGCAATGCAGATAATGATAACAGTAACCAGTGAGACCAACTTAGCGAGCCAGAAATCCCCATGCCATAAGCAATTACAGTCCAGATACTACCCAGTACTATAGCGCCTGCAACGCCTTCCCATGTTTTGTTTGGGCTGATTGCCTTAGCGAGCGGTGTTTTTCCCCATCTTTTACCTGCAAAATAACCACCTGTATCAGCAAGCCAGACTAATACCATCACAAACAATAATTGCTGTGGACCTAAATCACTAGATTGGTGAAGCATCACAGCGCCATGGCCGAATAAAGCCAAAACTATAGAGGCTACTATTAAGGCATTAAATCGTTTCATCAACAATGTTTGAATATACGTCGGCATAGTTCGATGAGCATAACGACTGACAATAACTAATATAAGACTCCATATAATCATAGGCATTAATATTAATGTTTCAGTAGATAACAGCCATAATATACTACTCACAGCTGCCAGTGACGCCATCCCGAATAGCATCTGGGGACGACTTGCATAACCAATGATGGCAAACCATTCGATCGCTGCCAAAATAATAATACCGACTATCAACCACTGCAAAATTGATGTTGGTATATATAAAATGCTTAACATCACCACAGGAATTAAAATACCCGCGGTCCATAATCGCTGTTTAAGCATTATCGTTTTCTCGTAATTGTTCAGATGTTTTGCCAAATCGTCGTTCGCGCTGACAAAAAGAGTTAATGGCTTTATCTAATTCGGTACCATTAAAATCAGGCCATAATGTGTCAGTAAAAAAGAATTCTGTGTAGGCCATTTGCCATAATAAAAAATTACTGACACGTTGCTCGCCACCCGTTCGAATAAACAGGTCTGGTTCAGGTATTTCGGATGTAGTGAGCCCTGCGGAAATGGTCTCTTCAGTAATATCTTCAGGTAACAATTCGCCTTCTTTTACTTTTTCAGCTAATTGCCGAACGGACTGCGTAATATCCCAACGCCCGCCATAGTTCGCAGCAATATTGATCGTTAAACCTGTGTTAGTCGCAGTTAATTTTTCAGCTAGAGAAATTTGTTTTTGTAAGCTGGAGGAAAATTTGCTGACATCACCAATAATTCGCAAGCGAATATTATTTTTATGTAGCTGTTTAACTTGTTGTTTTAATGACAAGGCGAACAATTCCATCAACAAACGGACTTCTTTGCCTGGTCGACGCCAATTTTCACTGCTAAAGGCAAATAAACTCAGTACAGCTACGTTGCGTTCCACACAGTGTTTAACAATATTTTCGACAGATTTTACGCCAGCTCTATGCCCCATAAATCGGGGCTGGAGGCGTTTTTTTGCCCAACGACCATTGCCATCCATAATGATAGCAATGTGTTGTGGGACTAGGTGAGTTTCCTCAGACAT
>CAXBIM010000062.1:0-11662 GCA_963975785.1 uncultured Methylophaga sp. | reverse complement strand
CGCTTTTTCAGCTAAACGACGTGCAATATATAAGTGACGCTCAAATGCTTCGACATCCATATCTGCAGCTGCATTCACAAATACTTGACGCATTATTGGCAATAAGGCCAAGGCTGTCTCGCCACATGCCGTCTCAGCATCGACAGGCACATCACGCCAACCTAATACTTCAAGGCCTTGTCCGGTCAGTTGTTGCGTAACAACTGCCTGATTAGTTTCAGCGTTTGCGGCATCTTGCGATAAAAACACTATACCGACGGCGTAATTATCAGCTAGCTTAAAACCAAGCTCAGCGGCAATTGCACGGAAAAACCCATCGGGCTTTTTCATCAAAAGACCACAGCCGTCACCGGTCTTACCATCGGCACCAATTGCACCACGATGCGTTAGGTTACCTAATGCTTCTATCGCAGTTTCAACTAACCAATGACTAGGCTTGCCATCCATCTGAGCGATCAGACCGAAGCCGCAGTTATCTTTTTCAAATTCTGGCCGATAAAGGCCTTGTGTTAATTCTGTTGGCTGACTCACGTCCGTACCTTCAAATTACAGTTAGCGCCTGTCTCCTCGTCACCCTAATCCAGATGAGGAGCACTGTCTTTAAAAATAAAAGACGGCAAATTGGATCAACTATTATAGCGACTGATCTAACTCCATTCAATGACTAGAGCACTTTTACGTGTCATAAATCCCCTACAAACTTCCCTAATTTCAATAAAATAGCTAAAATGTCATGTTGATTTAAAGAAATATAATGGAAAAATCATGGATAATCCAGTAATCGGCGTCGTCATGGGGAGTAATAGTGACTGGCCTGTGATGCAAAAAGCAGTTGAACAACTTGAAGCCTTTGGCATCTCTTATGAAGCCAAAGTTGTTTCCGCGCATCGCACCCCAGATTTACTTACTGAATATGCTGTTACAGCTAAAGATAGAGGCATATCCTGCATTATTGCTGGCGCAGGTGGCGCCGCACATTTACCGGGTATGTTAGCTGCCAACACCATACTTCCAGTATTAGGTGTACCTGTACCGTCACGATATCTAAAAGGTCAAGATTCCTTATTATCAATCGTGCAAATGCCTAAAGGCATTCCTGTTGCTACTTTTGCTATCGGTGAAGCAGGCGCTGCAAATGCCGCACTATTCGCTATTGCACAATTAGCGACTACAAACAGTGATCTCGCAGCTAAACTCGAACAGTTCCGCAAAGATCAGCATACGGCAGTGCTAAATATGACGCTTCCTCCGCAATAACGCTATAACTTAAACTAAAGACTCATCACTATGATATTACCTGGCGCAACTCTCGGCATGCTCGGCGGCGGTCAATTAGGCCGTATGTTTACCTCAGCGGCTCAAACTATGGGCTATAACGTCATCGTATTAGATCCAGATGCTAATAGTCCTGCCGGTATTATTGCTGATCAACATATCTGTGCGAAATATACCGATGAGGCTGCATTGCAACAATTAGCTGAGCTATGTGATGCAGTTACTACTGAGTTTGAGAACATTCCAGCTCCAACACTCTCTTTTTTAGAAGCTCAAACTATAGTTCATCCATCATCACAAGCATTGGCAACAACTCAAAACCGCATCGTTGAAAAACAGTTCATTGCCTCACTTGGAATTCCTGTTGCACCATTTGCCGCCATTCGCTCTATAAATGATATTGATTCGATTGCTGCCAGTTTTCAGCTACCAGCTATCTTAAAAGTGGCTAACTTTGGTTACGATGGTAAAGGCCAAGTTGTCTGTGAAACGATAGAAGCTGTTCGCCAAGCATTTCAAGCATTAGGTGAAGTTGAATGTGTACTAGAACAGCGCATCAACCTCGAACGTGAAGTATCCACTGTATTATCGCGCGGCCAATCTGGAGAGATTACAAACTTTCCCGTAGCCGAAAACGTACATATCAATGGCATTTTGCACGCAACAACTGTTCCTAGTAGCTTACCTATACAGCTGGCACAAACCGCAATCCAAATGGCAGATAAAATTGCCGAGGGCCTAGGCTATGTTGGCATCATGGCTGTAGAGTTTTTCATTTCTCAAGAAGGCGATGTCATCGCCAATGAGATAGCACCTCGGCCACATAACTCAGGACATTTCACACTTGATGCCTGTGAAACATCACAGTTTGAACAACAAGTACGTATGTTATGCGGCTTACCTTCTGGCAACTGTGAACTGAAGTCGCCCGTAGTGATGATCAATATCCTCGGTGATGTCTGGGGTAGCAGTGTTCCGCACTGGGATACATTACTGTCGCAGCCGAGTAACAAATTACATTTATATGGTAAAAAAGAAGCACGCCCTGGACGTAAAATGGGCCATTTTAATGTGCTGGCCACGAGTACTGAACAAGCAGCAATTATCGCCAATCAATCTTTTGAAAATCTAAAAGCAGACTAAGTTCAAGACTGCCTTCGGCATAGCCCAAACTGATTTAATAGCGTATGAAATAAAAGGATATACCGATGGAAGATAATAATCTCACCGAAGTACACATCACCGATATAAAAATGCCTTTTTGGTCCATGGTCATTTTCATGGTGAAAGCCTCTATCGCTTCAATCCCTGCTTTTATCATTCTATCGATTATCGGAACAATCGTTTTTAGTGTAATTGGCGGTTTTATCGGCGCTGGGCGGTTTTAATTTTTGAGGCTGATCGATTCAAACAAATCCATCAGTTTGTAAATCTTACTGGGGTCGGGATAAAACATCCCGACTCTACATAGTTTTATATCGTAAATTATCGGCTTAAATTAAACATTAAAGCGGAAATGCATTACATCACCATCTTTGATAATGTAATCTTTGCCTTCTAGACGCCATTTACCGGCATCCTTTGCGCCTTGCTCGCCTTTATATTGCACATAGTCCTCATAGCCAATAACTTCGGCTCGAATAAAGCCTTTTTCGAAATCAGTATGAATAACCCCAGCACCTTGTGGCGCAGTAGCACCAACTCGTACTGTCCAAGCGCGCACTTCTTTGACGCCGGCAGTGAAATAGGTTTGTAAGCCCAACAAGGCATAACCACTTCGAATTACGCGGTTCAAACCAGGCTCATCTTGACCTAATTCAGCTAAGAACTCATTTTTCTCTTCAGCATCAAGTTCGGCAATTTCAGATTCGATGGCAGCGCAAATACTAACGATTGGTGCCCCTTCTTTTTCTGCAAATGCGGTTAACGCATCCAACAAAGGATTATTTTCAAAGCCATCTTCCGCCACATTTGCAATATACATGGTTGGCTTAATTGTGATCAGGTGAACTTCATTCAATAATGCCAATTGATCAGCATCTAATGTCATGGTTCTGACCAACTGACCTTCGTTAAGAACTTCACGAATTTCAGTTAATAACTCAAGTCGAGCTTTCGCTGTTTTATCGCCACCTTTGGCATCACGAGTCGTCTTCGTAATCGCTTTTTCAACACTTTCTAGATCAGCGAGACACAACTCTGTATTAATAACTTCAACATCATCAAGCGGCGAGACTTTGTTCGCTACATGAATAACATTATCGTCATCAAAACAACGCACAACATGAGCAATGGCATCTGTTTCACGAATATTGGCAAGGAATTTATTGCCTAGGCCTTCACCTTTTGATGCGCCAGCAACTAAGCCCGCGATATCAACAAACTCCATAGTCGTTGGCAATATCCGTTCAGGATTAACATAGTCAGCTAATGCATCCATTCGTGGATCAGGTACAGGGACAATACCGACGTTAGGTTCAATCGTACAAAACGGATAGTTTTGTGCATCAATACCGGCTTCTGTCAGCGCATTAAATAAAGTTGATTTACCAACATTAGGCAGGCCTACTATGCCGCATTTAAATCCCATGATATTTCCTATTGTGAGTGTAGCCAGTTCATGGCTTTGTCTAAATTGCCTGATAATATATCTGGCAGAACCCTTAACGAATCATCTATTGCCGAGAGAATAAGTTGGCGATCAGGTTGTGATGGCTTACTCAATACATAATCGGCCACCTGACGACTGTCTCCGGGATGATCAATACCTAAGCGACAGCGTAAAAAATCCTTACTTCCTGTTCGGGCAATAATGTCACGCAAGCCATTATGACCACCATGGCCGCCACCGCTTTTTAAACGTGCGATACCAGTAGGCAAGTCAAGCTCATCATGAATAATGAGTATATTAGTTAAGGGGATTTTATAAAAATTGGCTAATGCTGCTACTGATTGACCACTGCGATTCATAAATACCAGCGGTTTGAGCAGAAATAGTTTGTGTTCTGATAATTGGCCCTGAGCCAACTGGCCATGAAATTTATTTTCAACGGAAAACGTTGTTGATAAATCATGTGCCAGCTGGTCCAGCCACCAAAACCCAACATTATGCCGGGTGTGTTCATATTGAGGACCGGGATTGCCCAATCCAGCGATTAACCAGTTAGCCACTCACCGCCCCTCAATGATTACTACTGAAAAGTCTTACTCAGCGTCAGCAGATTCAACCGCTGCGTCTTCGCCTTCACCTTCGTCTTCATCAGCATCCGCAGCAGGACCACGAGGTGCATGAATACTCACAACCGCTTGGTCATAAGAAGAACGTTCGCCTTCTTCTAACTCTTCATCTTGGTTATGAGATAAAGCAGTTAATGTAACGCCTGTAGGTAAAACAAGTTCAGACAAGTGAATTGTTTCATCCATAGCTAGGATAGATACATCAATGTCGATAGACTCAGGTAAATCTTTTGGCAAACAAGAGATTTCAACCTCTGACATTAAGTGAGCCACTAAACCGCCCGCTTTAACACCAGGAGCAAGTTCTTCACCGTTGAAATGTAATGGTACATTCATTGTTAATGCGTGGTTTGCACTAACGCGCAAGAAATCAGCATGCATGATTTTTACATCACTTGCAGGGTGACGTTGTAAATCTTTCAATACAACTTGTTGCTTCTTACCATCAACATTTAATGTCAAAATGTGTGAATAGAATGCATCTTCAGAAAGGTGACGTAAAAACTTGTTGTGCTCTACGGTAACTGAAACTGGGGCTTCATCAGATCCGTATACAATCGCTGGAACTCTGCCCGCATGACGTAGACGGCGGCTCGCACCCTTCCCTAAGTCAGTGCGTAGTTCAGCTTGAACTTCAAATAAATTTTTCATTTTTTTCTCCAAAATCATGAACAAACATCGTTTGTCCATTAAAAATGCCGCCTTACGGCGGCGCTTTGCCTCCCCGCGACCAGGGTCAGCATATAAAGAACATAAACTGTTCTTTGCAACCCGCTAAATAATGCTATTTAACGTGGTTAATCCATATACAAGGAGCTAACTGATTCCTCGTTACTTATTCTATACATCGCTTCCGCTAACATTTCAGCAATACTTAACTGGCGAATCGTCTTACATTTACGTGCATTGTCTTGTAGTGGGATAGTATCCGTAACAATGAGCTCATCTAATACTGACGCTTCAAGGTTATCAATCGCAAGCCCAGAGAGTACCGCGTGCGTACAATAAGCGACTACACGTGTCGCACCTTGTTTTTTCAATGCTTCAGCTGCCGCACACAAGGTACCAGCAGTATCGACCATATCGTCAATCAAGATACATACTCGTCCTTCAACCTCACCAATAATATTCATTACTTTGGCAACATTAGCTTTTGGACGACGTTTATCGATAATAGCGAGTTCAACACCTAAATGTTTAGCGAGTGCTCTTGCCCGCACCACACCACCTACATCAGGTGAAACAACGACTAAGTCATTATATTTATGCTTCCAAATATCGCCCAGCAATACAGGAGACGCATACACATTATCTACTGGACAGTCGAAGAAGCCTTGGATTTGGTCAGCATGTAAATCAACCGTTAATACACGATCGGCACCAACACCAGTCAACATATTTGCTACTACTTTCGCACTAATCGCCACCCGAGCAGAGCGCGGTCTGCGGTCTTGGCGTGAATAGCCAAAATAAGGGATAACCAGCGTAATACGTTTTGCAGATGAACGGCGGATAGCATCGGTCATTACCATCAATTCCATCAAATTATCATTGGTAGGACGAGATGTTGGTTGCACAATGAATACATCTTTACCACGAACATGATCAAGAATTTCGACCATAATCTCACCATCACTAAATTTTTCGACCGTAGCTTTACCTAGCGGTACATTTAGAAATTGAGCGATATTTTGTGCGAGGCGTCGATGGGCGTTGCCGCTAAAAACCATCATGCTGTTATCAGCTGTGCGTTCTTGTAACTTGAGGAGTCTATTTTTTGTCACAGTTTATAATGCCGAATGTTCTGTCAAAAGAGAATGGCTGGGGTACCAGGATTCGAACCTGGGAATGCAAGGATCAAAACCTTGTGCCTTACCGCTTGGCGATACCCCAACTGTAAAAAAATCATTCTAACATTTGCAGCCACATTATGACTTCTTTTTTTTGAAGTCTTTCGTTAAATGTAGGTTAGTGGCGAGCGGTTACACCCTTTTGCCACAAATCCTTGCCATGTTTCTGGCAAGTCATCCATTATTTTTTGCGCTTGTTGCTGGCTATTAACACCAACAAAAACACATGCCCCCGTTCCAGTCATTCTTGCTTGACCGTACTGTGTTAACCAAGCTAATGATTCAGCAACAGCGGGATAATGGTCTTTCACTACATCTTCACAAACATTTCTGCCTTCCCCCGAAAGGAAGCGCGGTATTGTGATAGGTTCGCAGTCTCTCGTCAACTCTGTTGTAGAAAATATTTCACTGGTTGACACCTGACATGGGGGAATAATGACGATATACCAAGGCTCAGCGGGTGATATTGGACTCAACTTTTCACCCACGCCTTCGGCCCAAGCGGCATGACCATGAATAAAAATGGGAACATCCGCGCCTAATTCTAAGCCAATTGCCGCTAATTCATCACCTGATAACTGGCAACCCCATAGCTTATTAAGTGCAACTAATGTGGTGGCGGCATTGGAGCTCCCACCGCCTAAACCACCTCCCAGAGGCAGACGCTTATCCAAAGAAATTAAAGCACCTTGAGTAACGCCTGTATGTTGTTGCAATAATCTTGCCGCGCGGACAATTAAATTACTGTCATGCTCAACGCCTTCTATTTGTGTCAATAATTGAATATTGGACTCAGTAGTAGTGTCAAAAGACAAGCTATCACCATAATCTAAAAACTGAAATACTGTTTGCAGTTCATGATAGCCATCACTACGACGACCAGTAATATGCAAAAAAAGATTTAATTTTGCAGGTGATGGCCACTCAATCACTCGATTCGTTTCCATCTGGTTACTGCTAACCGAAGACTTAAATCTTGATTCTTAATGAAGATCTTTGTGGGCATGGTGTAGATTCCGAAAGGTACATATTTCGAAAAATTAATATCCCATCCATCCTGAATAAGATGTGTTACTTGTCCTTCATCATCTAATTCTAATTGATTAATATTAAGCGAAGCATATGGAATCCCGCGCACCCAATCTCGTAATGCGCTCACTGGTAGCTGAATGCCTAAGGCAGCTTTAATTAATACTTCAGGATCAGCAGCGGATATTTTCTGCCCATCAGCCATCGTCAATATAGCTTGATCGTCATTACCATCCAGTGTGATACCCCCTTGGGAAAAAGGGCCTTCAATTTTGATTTGATACTCACCGCGGTTTTCTTGCCAACGTAAGCCAGCATTCCAACCTTCTTTACCTTGTGTAATTACCGTGCGGCCATGGAGCTGCCATTGATCAAGCTGAACTAAAGCCTGATGACGCTGTTGCCATAATAAGTCGGGGTTACTTGCTGGTCGCGATTGCCATAACGGTGCGCAGGCTGTTGTCGTCAACAACAGCGCGATGACTGCCACTAATCTCATAAATACTCTCACAAACCAAATCGAGACATCGTATTAAGGAGCAGCTTATTATTAGCATCTTTTTTCAAGCCGTCACTCCATGCTTTTTTTGCTTCTGTCTGCTTGCCCTGCAGCCATAAGATCTCACCTAAATGAGCAAGAAACTCCGGATCAGATTGAATTTCGACCGCTTGTTTCATAAAACGCTCAGCCAATTCTAAGTGGCCTAAGCGATAATGTACCCACGCTAGGCTATCCAAATAAAAAGCATCGTTCGGGCTTAACTCGACCGCTTTATTTATTAATACCAATGCTTCTTGATATCGATTTGTACGATCTGCCAAGGTATAACCCAATGCATTTAAGGCATGGCTATTGTTAGGCTCTTTTTTCAAGATAGCGCGTAAGTCATCTTCCAAGACACTTAAATAATTCAATGGCTCTGCGACCATAGCGCGGCCATAAAGTAGTTCCGTTTGTCCTGGAAATTGCTGTAAAGCCTCAGTGTATAAGTCAAATGCAGCTTGATCTTGATCACGTTCTCTTAAAAATGACGCCTCAAATGAGTAATATTGCAGTGCTTTGCTTGGCTGCTCCGCCCTTAACAATTGTAAGTGCAACCTAGCTTTTTTCATTTGGCCGCTATCAGCTAATAACTTGATATAGCTTGACTGTGCAGCCTGAAAACGTTGACTATCCGCAGGCACAGAGGCAAACCAAATCATTGCTGCCTCATTATTTTTATTTACCTCTTCCGCCAAGCCCATAAAATATGCTGCTTGATTGCCACTGTCTCCTAGTGCGATCAATTGACTAAAATAGCGTTTGGCCTGTTGACCATCTTCTTCCTGAATGGCGATTAAACCTAAAGCAAAAATGACTTCTTCATTCTCCGGAAAGTCGCTATTGAGCTGTGAAAAAATAGTACGGGCATCTGCCGTTTTATTGTTTTCTCCCAATAATTTTGCATATGAAAAACGTAGATTTTCACTGGCGTCGTTATTAGTAGCGTGCTTTTTGAGCAAAGCCATCGCCGATGCGCCTTTACCCATTCGTTGCAGTATTTCTGCTTTTAAAATGAGTGCATCTTCACGATTAGCTTGTGCTTTGAGCACTTTATCAACATGTAGTAACGCGTTATCGTAGTCTTTATAAAAGGCCGCTATCCGCGCATATGCAAAAATAGCTTCCAGATCATTGTCTTTGTAGGCATTTAATTGCTGCACCACATTCAGAGCTTGTTCTGGTTTCGCTAGTTCAATCAAATACTCAGACAATCGGGCCAAATAAGTTTGAGATTGTTCTGGGGCGAGCGCTAGTGCCGTATTTACATCTTTAATAACGCCATCATAATCACCTTTCAACATTAGAAATGGCACTTGCATGATATAGATATCTGCATCAGTCGGATCAACCTCGATCCATCTCTTTAATGCGCGATTGATTCGCGGTTGATTACGTGTGAAATTAGCAATCTGTGTTGAACGCGCAGCCACAGCCGGAGAATCGACTAGATTTGCCGCATTATTATATAAGTCTGCTGCAATGCCTATTTCACCTCTTTGACCAGCTATTTCAGCGGTCAAAATGTCGTAAACCAATTCAGCACTTAATGGTATAGAGGGTTTGTCTTCAGGTAATTCTTCGCTGGGAGCAACCTGCGGCGACGAAATATCTATTGGTTCAGCAGGCGCAACAGCGCACGCTACCAACAATATTGATGAAGCAAAAATCAAGCTTCGTTGAAGAGACGACACTGAACGAAGCCAATGCAATGGTAATAAATCCATAATAAAACAACCTGAGCGATTGATTTTGGTAGAATGACAGATTGATTTAAACAATCTGCCCCCAAAATATTAATTAACGGTTGTAGAGTTTACCAGTATTTAACGACGACTTATCACCAAAAATATGCAATTTGTCACCTACGGCATCAACCACAACACCGCACCTGTAAGCATTCGTGAAAATATTGCGTTTAATGCTGACGTGCTGCCTGCTGCTCTGGCCTCGCTCAAGCAGCAGCCTTATGTCGTTGAAGCGGTAATTTTATCGACGTGTAACCGTACTGAAATTTATTGCTATATTGATGACGATTGCCACACACTTGTTAACAAGTGGCTTCATGATTTTCATCAGCAAGCAGAAAACTCATTAGACGAACACATGTATTGCCATCAAGGAAACGATGCAATGCGACATTTATTACGAGTCGCCTGCGGTCTAGATTCGATGATGTTAGGTGAATCCCAAATTCTGGGTCAAATTAAAACCGCTTATAGCGATGCGCTTAATGCTGAAACATTAGGCAAAATGTTAGGGCGATTGTTTCAACATGCATTCACCGTTGCTAAACAGGTACGCACTGACACAGCTATTGGCGATAGTCCGGTATCTGTCGCATTTGCAGCCGTCAGTCTTGCTAAACAAATTTTTAGTGATCTGGCTAATTCGACAGCACTATTAATTGGTGCGGGTGAAACGATTGAACTTGTTGCACGGCATCTGCACGACAATGGTGTAGGTCGCATAATTATTGCTAACCGTACGATTGAGCGTGCACATGACTTAGCTAAGCAGCTTGACGGTTATGCCATTAGTTTAGGTGAAATGCCTATCCATTTAGCCGAAGCAGATATCGTAATTAGCTCAACAGCAAGTCAACTACCTATCTTAGGCAAAGGCACGGTAGAACGAGCTCTTAAACAACGAAAACGTCGCCCGATATTTATGGTCGATATTGCCGTACCTAGGGACATCGAGCCAGAGGTCGGTAATTTAGAAGATATCTATCTTTATTGTGTTGATGATTTACATGGCATCATCGAAGAAAACCTGCAATCGCGACGAGAAGCGGCTGTGCAAGCAGAAGAAATTATCGAAAACCAAGTCGAGCACTTTATTGCTTGGCTGCGTACACAAGATGCCGTACCAGTAATTAGAGCTATTCGTGAAAAAGCAGAGCTTGAGAGTGAATACTTACTTGAAAAAGCAAAAAAACAACTAGAACAAGGTCTGCCAGTTGAAGATATATTGAACGATCTGGCCAGAAGCCTAACCAATAAGTTATTACATGAGCCAAGTAGACAGCTACGCCAATCGGGCTTTGATACCGACAACAATTTAATTGAAGCAGCGCGTAGCCTCTTCAATATTAAGGATTTACCGTGAAAGATTCCATAAAAAGTAAGCTAGAAAGCTTAATTGAGCGCCAAGAAGAAATTAGCGGCTTATTATCCGATCCTCAAACAATGGCCGATCAAAATAAATTTCGCACGCTATCTCAAGAATACGCGCAGTTGGAGCCTGTAGTACGTAATTTCACGGCCTATAAAACCGCTTTACAAGCAATCGTCGACGCTAAAAGCATGATGCAAGAAGATGATGCTGAAATGCGAGAAATGGCTAAAGAAGAACTAGCTGAAGCCGAAGCGGATGAAGATAGATTAGAGCTCACCTTACAAAAACTATTATTACCTAAGGATCCTAACGATCAGAAAAACATCTTCCTTGAAGTACGTGCCGGTACAGGTGGTGATGAAGCCGCTATCTTCTCTGGTGATTTATACCGCATGTATACCCGTTATGCTGAATCACAGCGCTGGAATATAGAAATCATCAATGCGCAAGAAGGTGAACACGGCGGCTATAAAGAAATTATTCTGCGAATAGTCGGTGATGGCGCCTATTCACGACTCAAATTTGAGTCAGGCGCTCACCGTGTTCAACGTGTTCCAGAAACAGAATCACAAGGTCGTATCCATACGTCTGCCTGCACGATTGCCGTCAT
>CAXBIM010000061.1:0-12116 GCA_963975785.1 uncultured Methylophaga sp. | reverse complement strand
ACAAGCAGCAGCAGTGGAAGCACTGAATGGCGATCAGCAATGTATTCAAACTATGTTGGTTGAGTTTAAAAAACGCCATGATATGGTTGTAGATAAGTTAAACGCAATGGATGGTATCGAATCGTTGAAAAGCGATGGCACATTCTATGTTTTTCCAAACATCAGCAAGGTGTTAGCGCGGATGCCAGAATTTACTGATGATCTTGATTTTGCCGAGGCATTATTGGTTGATAAAGGCGTTGCCGTTGTCCCCGGTACGGCGTTTGGCCTTAAAAATCATATCCGTTTGTCTATCGCCACCAGTGAACAAAATCTTGAAAATGCTTTAAAACGCATCGCAGATTTCATTGCTTAAAATAAAATAACGATAGTGCTTGACCCAGTAAAATAAAGCTCTATAATAGCCATCTTTCTGTTCCTCGATAGCTCAGTTGGTAGAGCATCGGACTGTTAATCCGCAGGTCCCTGGTTCGAGTCCAGGTCGAGGAGCCAACAGATTCAAAGCCTCAGCATTTAATTATGCTGAGGCTTTTTTGTTGCTTTCGGGGTTCTTATGCAACAGCCTTCTTACCCGATGAAAATTTCTGGAACGACTTCTCTACGGGCGTATTAGCTAGATAGTTAACATGGCTGCTGCTTACTTTTGCGAAAGGCCCATAATGATATCCAGCAAACAAGTGCTGCGAGTAACCCGTTTGTTAGGATACGATGTCAGTCGATAGCGTCCCAATGAACGATGACCTTCAAACTGGAGAGAATAAATTCTGGGTATTTCACGTTCAGCATGAACTTAGTATGCAGGTGCCTTTACGTAAGCTCTTTTAACAAATAGTCTAAGTACTTGGGTCTTATCAGACTTGGCGATCTAGATGCGAGATGACTAAGGCTTACTTCCCGCGATAAAGCGGATCAAAGTTACCCCATTTAGGTTCTGGTGGTGGCTCACGTTGAGGTTCACGCACGACAGTGTAGTCTCTTGAATATAAATTGGCGTATGGATTCGATTTTACCTTAGGTATAGGCACAACAACACTGACCTCTTTATCGCCTTCAGGACTAGTTGTACCTTCTCCTAGACTAGTAGCTGTACCTTCTTCAGGAATCATAGGTTCAGCAATTGGATTTTGTTGAGATTCCAATTTACTCAGCCGCTCTTTCATTTGTAGATTTTCTTCTCTTAGGGCGACGGCTTCTTCACGCATCTTTAGCCGCTCTATATCTTCAGCGGTGTAATCATTACTTGAAGATGGGGAAGATAAAGAGTCAGGAGATGCCGTTTCCATATCAACTAATTCTGGCATTGGTGTGTCTGGAGAAATGCTTTGGTCGGCTATGTCGACAGATACTTCTTCTGGACTAGGTACATCAGCAGGCATAAAGAAAAAATAAGCACCAACTGCAATGATTATTAATGCAACTAAGCCGATAGCAATTTTGATGCGCATTGGTGTCAAAAGCGCTTTGATTGCTGAGTTCGAATCGCCTTCTTCTGGGGAGATTTCTTCTAAAGTGCTATCAGTCTCATTCTCAGCCATTACAAATACCCAGTTCAAGTAAATACTTAGACGAGACCTTCGCACAGATTAAATGCTGAGTAAAGGTCTCTAAAGTTGTTATTAGATTGAAGTATATATCAACATTATCTGAAGCTAAAAGACATGGCTAATTTAAGGTTCTTCATATGGAAAGCTTAATACATTGATTGTGTCACTTCACCGCTTGATGTTTCTTGGCAGTGAACTGTTAAATGTAAAGTGTAACGTCTGCATCACCAGCAAACTCTAAGAATGTTGCTGCGCCACCGCAACTAATTCCATCAATAAAATCTTCGTTTTTGAAGTCAAATAGATCAACTGTCATTTGGCAAGCTATTAACTCGACACCTGATTCAATACAAATGTCACGAAGCTCTTCTACGCTGGCTACACCTTTTTGTTTTAGTTTACGTTTCATCATCCATGTCGCAAACCATTCTAAGCCAGGAATGACTTGTATGATGCTGGGAATGGTAACGGGCATCGGCATTGCAGGGTTGCCAAGTGGCGATACTTTTAAATTGAGTTCTTTATTGAGTAGTTGCAGACCGTAGAAAGTGAAAAATATCTTTACCTCAAATCCGAGCGCCATAGCTGTTGAAGCAAGTAAAAATGGCGGATAGGCAGAATCTAATGTACCTTTACTAGCAATGATGGCGAGTTTTTTAGTCATTATGCTGCACCTTTTTCAAGAATAAAATGCAACTTACCGTCTTGCTCGTTCGTTTCAATCAATGGATTGCCTGTCATTTTCGAGAAAGCAGGAATATCCTGATTTGCACCGGCATCTGTTACGATCAGGTGTAATCGCTGGCCTGCAGTCATTTCTGATAAAGCTTTACGTGCTTTAAGGACGGGTAATGGGCAATTTAAGCCTGAAGTGTCGAGTTCTACATCAAAATGTGACATGATTTTTTCCTTAAGTTTCGTATCTATATAATAGTGTAATAATAAACTTAAATAGATCGTTTGTCTTGTAGGAACCCTTTTCGGAGTCGAGATGTCTACGTGTCATTATGAAAAAAATTAATGCATTAATATTATTAGGTTTAATTAGCTGGCCATTGTCATCTGTACATGCGCTTGATATCGCTTTGCCTGAAATGGGTGATAGTGCGGGTGCGTTGATTTCGCCTCAGCAAGAACATGAAATCGGTCAATCATTTTTCTGGCGGCTTCAACAGTCGGTTGATTTAATCGATGATCCCGAAGTAAATAGTTATTTGCAGTCATTAGGTTACCGCTTAGCAGCCAATAGTGATGCACCTTCTTTGAACTTTACATTCTTTATGGTGCCCGACACATCCGTCAATGCCTTTGCTGCACCAGGTGGTTTTATTGGCGTGAACAGTGGATTGATACTGACTAGCCAGCGTGAAGATGAGGTGGCTTCAGTTATGGCGCATGAAATCGCACATATTACACAGCGTCATCTTTTACGAAGTTTTGAACAATCCAAGCAGATGAGTGTACCGATGACGGTGGCAATGATTGCAGCGGCATTATTAGGTGCTGCGACAGATGCCAAAATGGGAACGGCAGCGATCATGGCGGTGCAAGCTGGCGGAATTCAAGCACAAATAAACTTTACGCGGGCAAATGAAAGTGAGGCTGATAATTTGGGAATGTTGACACTTGTGCGCTCAGGTTTTGATGCCCAAGCAATGCCTACATTCTTTGAGCGATTACAACAAACAAGTCGATTTTATACCAGTAGTGTCGTGCCAGAATTCTTACGTACTCATCCAGTAACAACTTCTCGTATCGCTGATGCGCGAGGACGCGCTGAAGCTTACCCATTAAAAAAACAGCTAGGGGATAACTTACAGTTCTATCTTATTCGTGAAAAGTTGCGGGTGATGGCGGCGACTGATGTAAATCAATTAACACAGTATTATGCAAATGCATTGGAATCAGGAGGCAGCCTGAACAATGCAGCAACGGAGTATGGGTATAGTTTAGCTTTAGCGGCTAAAGGCGATTACACTCAGGCACGTGCCGTATTACAAAAATTGATAGATCAAGATAAAGATCGATTGAGCTATCAATTAGCATTAGCAGATCTTGAAGTGGCTGTAGGAAGATTACCCGCGGCATTAACCATTTATAACGATAATCAAAAATTGTACCCTGACGATCAAGCACTGACATTAAAGCAAGTTGGGGCATTATTACAGGCTAACCTACCTGCAAAGGCGGTAAGCTTATTACAAACCCAGTTAGAACTAGGCTCGCCATCTCGACAGCTTTATAAGTTATTGTCACAAGCTAAAGCATCGATGGGAGAGAAAAGTCAGTCTCATAGTTGGCTTGCAGAGTATTATTATAGTTCGGGTCGCTTAGAGCAGGCTGCGGATCAATTGCGTTTAGCGGCAGATTTTGCAAAACATGATGAGTATCAATTAGCTAAAATAAGTTCTCGGTTACGTGAGGTTGAAGTGACATTGGCGCAGATGGAAAAAATGTGATGGTAGATGAAATGTTTGAACAACGTAGAACAATTTTAAAAGGTGCCATTTCGGCATCGACGCTGGCTTTAGTAGCGGCCAGTGGACTGTTATTACCGCAGCGTCTCTTGGCTCATTGGCCAATGGATGCATTTAATGCCAAAACAGTTGACGATGCGTTGATGGCATTGCTTGGGCATGCAGAAGTACTTGATGATTCTGCTGTGCAATTTAAAGTAGGTAGCCCACCTAGTTATGCAGTGAATGGAGCATCGGTGCCTATCGAAATACGAAGCACGTTAAAAGATATTGAACGCATTTCGGTATTGGTTGAAAAAAATCCTAATCCATTAGCGATGAGTCTGGATTTCACGCCTGCGGTAAGATTACCTTTTAAAAGTATGATTAAAATTAGCGAGGATTCCTTAGTGATTGCGGTTATCAACGCAGGTGGTAAATTATATAAAACATCACGGATGGTAGAAGTAGATATTGGGGGATGTGCCTAATGGGCTTAGCAGCAAAAGATCGCATTCGTGCAAAACTTAAGGAGAATGAAACAACAGTAAGGTTGTTATTGGCTCACCCGATGCATACTGGAAGAGGCAAAAATGAGGTTGAGGAATTGATCCCTGCTGAGTTTATTCAAGATATTCGTTGTTGGCGAAATGCAGATGAGGTGCTCACGATTAAATGTGGCACGGCAACGGCGCGAAACCCTTATTTTTCTTTTCAATTGGTAGGAGGTCAGTTAGGCGATAAAATTACCATTCGTTGGGTGGATAATCTGGGTGCTAAAGGCACAGCGGAAACTATTGTCGGATGAGTCTAAAGGTAAAAGTACACCTGTTTTTTGCCGTATTGTTAATAACATCACTACTGGCCAGTACTGGAGTATTGGTCAGTAATGCTCGTGAATCAGTGAAGATTGAAATGGAAGATACGATGGCTGCAGCTGCGCGCCTAATCACCGTTTCACTTTCTGGATCATCGCTTAATAGAGAAATTGGGGTTTATGAGCATTTACATGAATTAGTCAAAGCCTTGAGTGAGATTCGCAGCTTACATATCTTGTTATTTGATTCTAAAGGCTTGTTATTTGAAGGTGAACCTCAGGCAGATAGTGGTGCAGAACCCCCTGATTGGTTTGTTAATATATTGTTTCCAAAAGTA
Source organism: uncultured Methylophaga sp. (assembly GCA_963975785.1). GTDB lineage: Bacteria > Pseudomonadota > Gammaproteobacteria > Nitrosococcales > Methylophagaceae. Next base: position 6,961 of record CAXBIM010000061.1, on the reverse strand, counting down.
AAACCACTGACAAAACGTTTCGGTAATGGACATATGGTTATTTATGCTGCACCTCTACAGGAAATTGGTGATCGCTGGTTAGATCTTCGCAGCCTTTTAGAGTTAGGTTTTGGCATATTTATTTTTGTCGGTTTATTTTTATATTGGGGCGTAGGTTGGGTACTTAAGCCACTCGATCGGTTGCTAGCTGCCTTATCTGGTTTCGAGCGTGGTGATTTACACCTTCGCTTGCCAAGTTTTTCCTTGGCTGAAATGAATCAAATTAGTCAGAGCTTCAATCGCATGGGGCAAACACTTGAACGAAGCATAGAAGAGAACCGTCGTTTAGCGACACTCGTCAAGCAGACTGGTGACGCTATCTTATCTTTAGACCATGCTGGGAATATTACTTTTTGTAATCCAGCTGCGGAACGTTTATTTAGTCATCAAACTACTTTGTTAGTCGGCGAAGCTTTAGCGAACTTAGGGTTTACAGAGTATCGTAGCCGCATTGCCGAGATTCTGGAAAACTGTGAGACGGTAGAAAATTTAGAAACATCTTTGCCCTTACCTAGTGGCGAGATGACTTCGATCTTATTTTCGACTGTCCCACTAGTCGATGCTGATGAAAGAGTCCGTGGTGTCATCTGCACATTAAGAGATATTACGGAACATAAACAGGCCGAAGCAGCTGAAAACCAATTACGTGAAACGCGTTTATTGACACATCATATGGCAGAAGCACAAGAAGCTGAACGCCGACACTTAGCGCGAGAGTTGCACGATGAATTAGGTCAGTGTCTAACTGCGATTAAAACCGATGCAGTACTAATCCGTAACCGTAGTGAAGCTACAGAACCTAAAGTTTACAGAAGTGCCCAAGCGATTATTGATGTTGCCAGTCATATTTATGATGTGGTTCACAATATGATTACTCGCCTACGACCTAGTCCATTGGACGATTTAGGCTTAATTCCGACGTTACAGGAATGCATTTCGGCTTGGAAAAAGCGCCAACCTGATATAACGTTTACCTTAGATGTATCAGGAAAATTAGATAATTTAAATGAAGCCATGAATATGACTGTATTCAGGGTGGTACAAGAAGCTATTACCAACGCTGTACGTCATGCTGATGCAAGTGAGATGAACGTGTCTGTAAGTAATAAATTTAATGAAGAAATTAAGCTGAATCAGTTAGTCATTGAAATTACTGATAATGGTAAAGGGATGGAAATTCAAGACTTTCACTCTGATGTCGATTTTGGTTTATTAGGCATGCGTGAGCGAGCACATAGTTTAGGTGGAATATTTATTTTGGAAAGTAGTCTTGGCACAGGGTTAAAAATCCATGTCACCATTCCACTAGGAGCAGATAAAATCGTATGAGTGATAATAAAACAACCGTATTACTAGTAGATGACCACGAGTTAGTGCGAGCAGGATTTCGACGTTTATTAGAGGATGGGGATAAACTGGTTGTGGTCGCTGAAGCAGGTAGTGGCGAACAAGCTGTACAGGATTATAGTAAGCATCATCCTGATGTGGTGGTAATGGATATTTCTATGCCTGGTATTGGTGGCATCGGGGCTATTGAGCGCATTATTGCACGTAACCCAGAAGCCCGAATTTTAGTACTTAGTGTGCATGAAGATGGGGTTTTTACCTCTCGAGCCTTACAAGCGGGCGCCAAAGGTTTTATACCAAAACGCAGCGCACCTGAGGAAATGATTCGAGCGGTTGAACAAGTAGCGCAGGGCAAAATATTTATTGACCCTGAGATCGCACAGCTGATTGCCTTGCAAAAAGTAACGGGTTCAGAAAGTATTATAGATACGTTGAGTCAACGTGAGTTTGAAGTGTTCAGCTTGTTAGCTGAAGGTAAAACCGTCAATGATATTGCTGATATATTGAACTTAAGCCCAAAAACAGTAGGCACGCATCACACCAGCATTAAACAAAAGTTAAATGTTTCTAATTCTGCCGAGCTAGCAAGGTTAGCGATTAGAAGTGGCATATTGGAAGCATAATTCAATACTAAGGAAAATCCTGAGTAACGTCGAGCGTTTTCCTCTAACACTATTTTAGTGCTCCGAGTATAGTAGTTTCCAAGGTCAAGGAGAAAGCAGTTTTCCTGACATAACTAACTAAACGAGGTATTTATTATGTGGACTAAACCAGAATATTCAGACATGCGTTTTGGCTTTGAAGTAACGATGTATATCTGCAATCGTTAATTTGAATCGCTAAAAGATAAGAAGCCCCGATATTGAAAGATATCGGGGCTTTTTTTTGTCTATTATTTATGCCGGTTGCGATTAAGGAAAATCCTTAGAATAGCAACGGGTATTCCTGACGAAACAATGATGGACGAAGAGTAATATTGCATTTGCTGATGCGAGCTGTTCGCTCAGTTTTATAATTAAACTTAAAGAGAGAATTATTATGTGGACTAAACCAGAATATTCAGACATGCGTTTCGGCTTTGAAGTAACAATGTACATCTGTAACCGTTAATATCGGTTTTTGATGTATGCTTGGGGCCCTTTATTGGGCCCTAAGTACCTTAATCACTAAATCAAATAGTTCTAATGAACAGATTTATTCGATTTAGTTGTAATTCAACGGAATAAATATAATGCAAGTACATGTTTTGGGCTCAGGCGCTGGCGGTGGTTTTCCTCAATGGAACTGCAACTGCGTAAATTGTAAAGGTGTTCGCGAAGGTACGATTAAAGCAACAAAAAGAACTCAATCTTCAATCGCCATTAGTGCTAATGGTATTGATTGGATCTTATTTAATGCCTCTCCTGATATTAAAAAGCAGTTGGATGATTTTCCTGCCTTACAACCAGGTCGTGCAGTAAGAGATACTGCTATTAGTGCGATTGTGATTACCGATGCTCAGATTGACCATGTAACAGGAATGTTAACGTTACGTGAACATATTGCGCCTTGGGAAGTCTATACTACAGAAGCGGTACGCCAAGACTTAACCACCGGTTTTCCTGTTTTTAACATTCTTGGTCACTTCCGGGGTATTAATCATCATGAAATAGCCACGGATCAAACACCTTTTACGATACCGAGTGCTGAGGGATTGAAATTTACTGCTGTACCACTACTTAGTGAAGCACCTCCATATTCACCGCATCGCGGAAATACGGTACCTGGCGATAATATTGGGATGTACATTGAAGATACACGAACAGGTAAAAGCTTGTTTTATGCGCCTGGACTAGGAGTTGCTGAGCCTCATGTGTTGGAATACATGCGTAACTCAGATTGTGTATTGGTCGATGGCACCGTTTGGACTGATGACGAAATGGCTAATGAAGGGATTAGTGATAAACGTGCTAGTGAAATGGGTCATCTTGACCAATCGAGTGATGGTGGCATTATGAGTATACTTAATGCAATGGAAAAACCGCGTAAAATACTTATTCATATTAATAATACAAACCCGATCTTGAATGAAGATTCACCACAACGCCAAACCTTGAATAAATCAGATATAGAACTTGCCTATGATGGAATGGATATCGAGTTGTAAGATTTAAGCGGCGTTCAAAAAATAGCAGAATAGAGGAAATATAATGTCAGACAAAACACCTTGGTCTCGCGAAGAATTTGAGCAAGTATTACGTGCGAAAGAAGAGTTTTATCATATTCGCCACCCATTGCATGTCAAAATGCATTCAGGTGAAATGAATAAAGAGCAAATTCAAGGTTGGGTTGCAAACCGTTTTTATTATCAAACAACAATACCGATGAAAGATGCAGCGATAATGGCTAACTGCCCCATTCGCGAGGTGCGTCAGCATTGGGTTCAACGCATTCTTGACCATGATGGTTTTGAAGGTGAAGAGGGTGGCATTGAAGCGTGGTTACAACTGGGTGAATCAGTGGGCCTAACACGTGAAGAATTGTGGTCAGAAGAGCATGTGTTGCCAGGTGTACGTTTTGCAGTTGATGCCTACAGTAACTTTGCACGTAGAGCGACATGGCAAGAAGGCGCGAGCTCTTCACTAACTGAAATGTTTGCACCTAAGATTCATCAAGCGCGTTTAGATAATTGGCCTCAACTGTATCCTTGGATTGATGAAAATGGCTACCGTTATTTCCGTAAACGTTTAAGTGAAGCAAGACGTGATGTTGAGCACGGTGTCCAAATTACATTAGATCATTTTAAAACACGTGAAGAACAAGAATACGCAGTGAGTTTGCTGCAGTTTAAACTGGATGTACTTTGGTCAATGTGTGATGCTATGTGGATGGCCTATATTGAAAAACGTCCTCCCTACACCTTTGAGGTTTAATAAATGAGTGATCCGGTTTTTAATGCTAGTAGTATTCCTGTATTAGCACTTGGCTATCGTTTTCAGTGGGAACAAGCACAAAATTGTAATGTGTTGTTATACCCTGAAGGTATGGTTAAATTGAATGGTGCAGCAGGCGAGATATTAAAACGAATTAGTGAGAATAAACAAACTGTAGCTGAACTCATAGCTGAATTAAAAGTCGCCTTTGGTGGCGCTGATTTAGATGATGATGTTTACCGGTTTTTAGAAGAGGCATATGACAATGACTGGATCAGAACAGAATAAAGCGGCCGGAAGCACCGGCGGTACATCAGGCATTGGCGCTCATAACGATATTCGCCAACCATTATGGTTGTTAGCTGAATTAACTTATGCTTGCCCATTACAATGCCCATATTGCTCAAATCCTATGGATTACGCTAACTTTAAGAAAGAGCTTACAACGGAAGAGTGGCTTGATGTTTTCCGTCAAGCACGTGCAATGGGAGCAACACAATTAGGGCTTTCTGGTGGTGAGCCACTGACCCGTCCCGATTTGGTTGAGCTGATCACTGAAGCAAGAAAAATGGGCTTTTATACCAACTTGATTACATCTGGTGTAGGTATGGATGCTGACAAAGTTGCTGAGTTTAAAGAAGCAGGTTTAGATCATATTCAAGTGAGTTTCCAAGCAAGCTCTGAAGATTTAAATGATTTGATTGCAGGTACTGATGCTTTTAAACATAAAATTGAAATGGCAAAAGCTGTAAAAGCGAATGGCTATCCAATGGTTTTATGTTTTGTAACCCATCGCCAAAATATCGATCAAATGGAAGATATTCTTGAACTAGCTATTTCACTTGAAGCTGATTATGTTGAATTAGCGACAACGCAATATTACGGCTGGGCTATGCATAACCGTGACCAATTATTGCCAATGAAAGAGCAATTAGTGAAAGCGGAAGCGATAGCGCATCGTTATCAAGAAGAACAAAAAGGTAAGATGAAAATCTACTATGTGGTGCCTGACTATTATGAAGAGCGCCCTAAAGCGTGTATGAATGGTTGGGGTAACGTATTCCTAACTGTTACGCCTGATGGTGTAGCTTTGCCATGTCATGCCGCACGCGAATTACCAGGAATGGATTTACCAAATATCAGAGACGTTTCTGTGAAAGAAATTTGGGAAGACTCAAATGATTTCAATCGCTTTCGTGGTTATGAGTGGATGAAAGAACCATGCCGTTCTTGCGATGAAAAAGAAAAAGATTTTGGTGGCTGCCGTTGTCAGGCATACATGTTGACCGGAGATCCTGCCAGTGCCGATCCTGTTTGTAGCAAATCATTTGATCATCATTTAATTGAAGATGCATTAAAACGTGGTCGCTTGGAGGCTGAAAAAGTAGTCACAGAAGCTAAACCTTTGGTATTCCGTAATCCGAAGAACTCTAAAAAACTATCTGCTAGTGAATAATGAATCGGCAATATCGACGCGTGGTCTGACTAAGCACTATGGTCAGACCATTGCAGTAGATAATTTAGACTTAGATATTAAAGCAGGCCAGTTTTATGGTCTTCTTGGTCCCAATGGAGCAGGGAAAAGTACCACCATTCATATGTTAACGACCATGACAGCAGCAACGTCAGGCGAGGCATGGATTGCGGGTCAGAAAATAGCCACTGATCCTGTTGCAATAAGACGTACCGTCGGTTTAGTGTTTCAAGACTCAGCACTTGATCGCACAATGTCAATTGATGAAAACCTACAATTTGCAGCGGCAATGTATAACTTGCCACCACATGAAGCTAATCAACGTATTGATGAATTATTAACCGTGTTTGGATTACAAGACAAACGTAAACGTAAATTAATTGCTTTGTCAGGTGGACAACGTCGAGCAGTCGATATCGCTCGTGGTGTATTACATAAACCGAAAGTACTCTTTCTTGATGAACCAACTATCGGTTTAGATTTACCTAATCGTCGTGCGATCTGGCGTTTTGTTGATCAATTACGTCGTGAAGAAGGTATGACTGTCTTTCTAACAACACACTACTTAGAAGAAGCGGCAGCTTGTGACCACGTTGATTTTATCCAACAAGGAAAATTACAGCAGGGTGGCGCGCCAACTGACTTAACTGAAAAATTAGCGGCTAATATTCTAGAAATTACGACACCTAATCCAGAAAATATTACTGCTCAACTAAGTCCATTGTTTGGTGACCCAATTCGTGAAGATGAAGATTTAAGTTTTAGAATCGCCGCGAATGATGTCGATTTCTATGAACTACAGAAAACGCTTGGCGATGGGATATCGGCGATGCAATGGCGAAAACCTAATCTTAACGATGTCTATTTGTGGACATTTTGTAGCCCAGAACAAGGCGATGTAATATGAGTTGGCGTCCTGTAAAAGCCGTTGTTGGACGTGAAATGAGTAAGTTGTTTCGCCAGAGTGCCCGTTTAATTAGTTCGATGGTAAGACCAATGATTTGGTTACTAGTTATCGGTTCTGGTGTAGGCAGTATGTTGCAAGGCCCAGAGCAAGAAGGTTATCTAAACTTCTTAGTGCCAGGTATTTTAGCGATGACATTATTGTTCGCGGCCTTATTATCCGCGCTGACCCTAGTCTATGATAAAGAATTTGGTGTGATGCGAATGATGATGATTGCGCCGATTG
>CAXBIM010000060.1:0-12794 GCA_963975785.1 uncultured Methylophaga sp. | reverse complement strand
TTATTCCAGAAATGAGGGTGAAACTAGCATTAGATCTTGCCGTTGAAGTAGATGCCGTTAATGTCAAAGCGACTACCACCGAAAAACTCGGTTTTGCAGGTAGGGAAGAAGGTATTGCCGCGCATGCTGTAGTACTTATCAAGAAAAAAGATTAAAAGTGAAGAATTTTGATTTTGCTGTTTTTCCGCATATTAATCCTGATGCCTTATCGTGTTCGGCGGTTATTCGTAGTCAGCGAGAATTTTTTCAAGTGGATGAACAGTTACCTTTTGAACCCGATGGTACTGGTGGACATGTCTGGTTAAAAATTCAAAAACGAGGGATTAATACTGATTGGTTGGCCCTGGAACTGGCAAAATTTGCCGGTGTACACCAAGTCGCGGTCGGTTTTGCTGGCCTTAAAGATCGGCATGCTGTGACAAGACAGTGGTTTAGCATTAACTTAGAAGGTTTTGTAGAACCAGATTGGTCAACATTTGAAACTGATGATATCCAGATTATCGAACAAACTCGCCATGGAAAAAAACTAAAGCGCGGTGTGTTAGCTGGCAATACCTTCAAATTACGCTTAACTGAACTGCAAGGTGATAAAGCGCTATGGGAATCATCACTGAACAAAATCCAACAACAAGGTGTACCTAATTATTTTGCCGAGCAACGATTTGGGCATCAGGCGGGAAATCTCTACCGCGTAGAGCATTGGTTCTCGACAGGTAAAGCGCCACGTAAACGTAATCAAAAAAGTATTTATTTATCAGCGGCTCGATCATGGTTATTTAACCTTGTGGTGGCCAAACGAATTGACTTGGGTCAATGGGATAAAGCTTTGCTTGGTGATGTCATGTTATTGGCAGGCACCAAAGCCAGCTCATTTGTCGTTAATGATCTGGATGAAACTTTACAGACACGCTTGGCGACAATGGATATTCATCCGACAGGTCCACTTTGGGGGCGGGGAGCTCCGCTTGTACATGCTGATAGCTTAGCTTTGGAACAGGATGTTTTTACAGATTGGGACAGTTGGCAGCAAGGCTTGGAAAAAGCTGGTATGAGCCAAGAGCGTCGTGCGTTACGTTTATATCCTACTGATTTTAGCTGGCAGTTTGTGGCTGATAATCAGTTAGAATTAGAATTCTTTTTACCTGCCGGTAGCTATGCCACAGCAGTCATGCGAGAGTTAGCCGTGATTAGCGATGCACAACACCGGAACTATGATGTCAAAGAAGTTATCCTAGATAATGAGCCCTCTAAATCATAAAGGTCATGTGTTATGTTGAGATTTAAACAGATATTATGTTTGTTATGTTTGCTACCAACGGTGGTATTTGCACAGACATGGCATGCACAAAACACCGAGGCACAAATCGCGGTGCTTGAATTATTTACCGCTGAAGGTTGTGGTTTATGTCCAGCCGCTGATCGTTTTGTAGCAACGCTTCCCCAGCAGGGGATTACAGATGATGAACTTATCATCTTAGGTTTCCATATCGATTATTTAGATGATAAAAAAGCCTGGGTTGATCGCTTTGCCAGTCCCGTATTCTCAGATCGACAGCGCCAACTAGCCCAACTTAATTTATACCAAACGATTTACACGCCAGAGTTTGTGATCAGTGGTGAAATTATTCATAACTGGCAGAAATATGTGAAGGATGTAGTTAAAGCCGTTAATGGCTTTAGCCCCGAAGCACATATTGCTTTAGAAGTGACAGAAGATACAAATCAATTGCATGTAAAGTCAGATATTAAGATTGATGGTGCTGAAAACCGCCAATTTGCTGTTCTGTATATTGCCGTGACCGAAGATGGGCTTATCAGTAAAGTTGGTGGTGGTGACAATGCGGGGACCACTTTTAATCATCAACATTTAGTTAGACAGTGGTTAGGGCCTTTTGAGTTGAATAGTGAAGGTGAAACGAATATCTCGACTGAAATAAAACTAGATGAAACATGGAATAAAAATAACCTCAAACTTGTAGCCCTAGTGCAAAATCTAAACGATGGTTTTGTATTGCAGGGCCTATCCTTACCGCTAACGAATTAAAGAATAAAGATGGAATATTTACCGCTGTTTGTTGATCTGAAAGATCGAAAATGTCTTGTTGTCGGTGGTGGCGAAATCGCTGCTCGTAAAGCTGGATTATTAAGAAAAGCTGACGCGGCGGTATCTATCGTTGCCCCTGAAGTCTCATCATCAACCAAAGCGATGATTGATGCGGGTGAAGTAGTTTGGTTAAAAACTATATTCGAGACTGAGCTTTTATCTAATCAGATGTTAGTAATTGCGGCGACCGATGATGAGATGGTGAATCGCGACGTTTATCATCATGCAAAAGCTAAAAATATTTTAGTAAATGTGGCTGATTGTCCTGAGCTATGTGATTTTATCTTGCCATCTATTCTGGATCGTTCACCGATTGTGGTTGCTATATCGAGTGGTGGTAAATCACCTATTTTGGCTCGGCAATTACGGGCACGATTGGAAACTTTAATTCCACCTAGTTACGGTCGATTAGCAACCTTAGTTGGTCGTTATCGCGATGCTGTTAAAAATAAATTGTCCACATTAGCTATGCGCCGCCGTTTTTGGGAAACGGTATTGCAGGGAAAAGTGGCCGATCACGTATTAGCGGGTCGAGACGAACTAGGCGAGCAGACATTAAACGCGCTTCTTGATAGCGCCAACTATGATGAATTACAACAAGGTGAAGTCTATCTAGTAGGAGCTGGACCAGGTGATCCTGAATTACTGACTTTTAAAGCCTTGCGTTTGATGCAGCAGGCTGACGTCGTTTTTTATGACCGCTTAGTCAGCAAGGAAGTATTAGATTTAGTGCGTCGTGAAGCTGAGCTTATTTATGTCGGCAAACAACGTGCTTGGCATGCTGTCCGCCAAGATGAAATTAATCAATTATTGCTAGAACATGCCCAACAAGGGAAACGAGTATTACGATTGAAAGGTGGTGATCCCTTTATCTTTGGTCGTGGTGGTGAAGAAATCGCCACCCTTGCTGCTGCGAAGATACCTTTTCAAGTTGTACCTGGTATTACTGCCGCTTCTGGTTGTGCAAGCTATGCAGGTATTCCCCTTACTCATCGTGATTATTCACAAAGTTGTATTTTTGTGACGGGGCAATTGAAAGAAGGTGAATTAGATTTAAATTGGTCGGCCTTAGTACAACCGAGACAAACGGTAGTGGTGTATATGGGCTTAGCAGGATTGCCCACATTAAGTCAGCAATTATTGAAACATGGATTGCCAGCGGATACGCCTGCCGCTTTAGTTCAACAGGGTACGACCGAGCATCAAAAAGTGTGGATTAGTACGATTGCCGAACTACCTGCTGTGGCAGAACGAGAGCAACCTGTCGCACCGACAATCGTGATTATCGGCCATGTTGTTACCTTACATAAGAGCCTTGCTTGGTTTTAATTGGTTATATGAAGCCAGACTAGATGGTTGATATCAACCAGTCTGACGATATCACTGAAAACTATTTCTTTTAACTGGCTGATACTTAACACGAAGTATTTCTGGCATTAAACCTGCTATTAGTAGTTTTTTACAATTATAAAAATAAGAGAGAATAATGGAAATTATGCACATGCCATCTAAACGCAAAGCTATATACCTGATGCTGGCATCAACGATGATGACAGGCGTTGCTATTGCCGCAGAAGACAGCGTTGAATTAAGTAATATTCAAGTTATTGGTACAACGCCATTACACGGTGTCGGTTTACCTGCTGATATGATTGCTAGTAATGTGCAATCAGCTACAGCTGAAGATGTAGAACGTGTTCAGGCACTCGATTTATCTGACTTTATGAATAAAACGCTGGGTAGCGTTAGCATTAATTCAGCTCAAAACAATCCGTTTCAGCCTGATTTGAAATATCGTGGTTTCACGTCTTCACCCCTCGTAGGTAATTCTCAAGGTATGTCGGCATATGTGGATGGTGTCCGTGTCAACGAGCCGTTTGGCGATGCAGTTAACTTTGAACTCATTCCTGAATCAGCTATCGCCAGCATGAATTTAATGCCCGGTTCTAATCCGCTTTTTGGTTTAAATACACTGGGTGGTGCTTTATCAATTCAAACTAAAAATGGTTTTACACATGAAGGCCATGAGTTAGAAGCCTACACGGGTTCATTTGGCCGTGATTCTATGACGGTTTCAAGTGGCGGTAACGATGGTAATTTCGGCTATTTCGCTACTGGGGCAATTACTAAAGAAGATGGCTGGCGCGATTTTTCTCCATCTCGTGTAGAGCAATTTTTCTCTAATTTGAGCTATAGAAATGAAAACTCATCTTTAGATTTAGGTATCACACTTGTAGATAGTGACCTTAATGGTAATGGTGCATCTCCTGTTCAATTGGTTGATATGGATCGTAAAGCGGTATTTACTCACCCTGACAACACTCAAAACGAACTACGTATGTTCACTTTGAATGGATCGCATTGGATTAACGATGCGGTGATGTTATCTGCTAATACCTATTATCGCTCTAGTGATCGCACTTCTTTTAACGGCGATGGTTCAGAGTTGACGGTTATTGGTAATGAGGTGGGTGAAGAAGATGATGGCGCACCAGGAACATTGGATGAAGTGTTTATCGATGATGCTGCTGCCTACGGTTTTGCTAATGGCGATTTTGTAGCATTGAATAACTCGAGTGAAACTAAACAGGACAGTTATGGTTTTGGTTTGCAATCCACTTTTCTTAAGAATTTATTTAATAAAGAAAATCAGTTGATCGTTGGCGCAACCTATGACCGTTCAGATGTTAAACACACATCTCAAGCAGAAATTGCCCAGTTCACTGAAACTCGTGGCACTAGTGGAACCGGCGTGGTTGTTGATGAAACAGTTGTTAATGGCATGATTGATACGGAAACGTTTAGTCTATTTTTCACCGACACTATTTCATTGACGGATAAGCTTGCGTTAACGGTAGGTGGACGCTACAACCGTATCGAGATTGATATTTCGGGTACAAGCGAGGGCGGCGAACAGGACTTGAACGAAACCGGAGAAAAGCATGTATTTACACGATTTAATCCTTCGGTTGGTGTAACGTACGCTATTGAAGATAATTTAAGCGTTTACGGTAGCTACAGTGAATCAAATCGTGCACCGACAGCATCTGAATTAACGTGTGCTGAGCCGACATCACCTTGTGCTTATCCAAATGCATTTTTGGCTGATCCACCATTGGATGATGTTGTAGCTAAAACAGTTGAAGCAGGCCTACGTGGTCAGCAAGCAGACTTTAACTGGAATGCAGGTGTTTATTACACTGAGTTAAAAGATGATTTATTTTTCTTTCAAGAAGATGAAGATGCTACGGGTAATCCAGATCCACGGTTTAGCTTAGGTAACTTCGCAAATATCGACAAAACAGCGCGAGCAGGTCTTGAGCTTGGGTTAAATGGTAAGGTAGACAAGCTGCAGTGGTTTGCCAATTATGGTTATGTACGTGCAACGTTTGAAGACTCTTTTGCTTATTCACGAGGTGGTGATACCTATAATGTTAGTAAGGGAGACCGCCTACCTAGCACGCCAGAACATAATGTGAAAATCGGTACTGATTATGCCTTTACCGATAAGTTCTCATTAGGTGCTACAGCTGCTTATTACTCAAGTCAGTATTTGCGTGGTGACGAAGCGAATGACGATAAAAAAATTAGTGGTTATGGTGTTATAAACCTCCACAGTCGCTATAAGCTTAATAAGAATGTGGAGTTCTTCGCTAAAGTCGATAATTTATTTGACAATGAATATGAGTCTTTCGGACTTTACGGCGAACCAGATGAAGCGCCCGGCCTAGATACGCTAGATGATGAACGCTTTGTCGGTGCTGGTGCTCCACGTGCTGGTTGGATTGGTATTAAAGTTTCAATGTAATTTAAGCTTTTAAGTTTTCAGCTATCTTAACCGTGGTGCTATTTGTTAGCATCACGGTTTTTTTACTTGGAACTGTTCATTTTAAAACCTCAGCGGCTCACTGAAAAATGGGAGGAGTTATACAAATCTCATTGACAGATCAATCGCCCGAATGTCTTTGGTGATAGCGCCGATGGAAATACGGTCAACGCCAGTTTCTGCAATAGCGCGAACATTATCTAGCGTGATACCGCCAGATGCTTCTAGTTTTGCTTGGCCTTGATTGAGCTCTACCGCTTTTGTTAAGGCTGACACATCGAAGTTATCAAGTAGAATTATATCTGCATGAGCCGACAAGGCTTGTTCTAGTTCAGCAAAGTTTTCGACTTCAACCTCGATGGCAATACCGTGATGTAAATGGCGTGCTTGTTCAACCGCTGCTGCAATAGAGCCCGCAGCATTGATATGATTCTCTTTGATTAAAATACCATCATATAAACCTACACGATGGTTATGACCACCACCACAGCGAACAGCATATTTTTGAGCTAATCGGAGGCCTGGAATGGTTTTACGAGTATCTAATACCTGTACTGCTAAGTCGGTAACCTGATCAGCATATTTTTTTGCTAATGTCGCAGTAGCCGAAAATGTTTGGATAAAGTTCATTGCCGTGCGTTCACCTGTTAGTAAGGTTCTGGCTGGACCATACAAGGTGCAAATTACATCATTCGCTAGCATTTGTTCACCATCCTTAAATGACCAGTTAATGGTGATGGTGGAGTCTAGCTGCATAAATACCTGTTCTAGCCATGCTTGCCCGCATAAAGTGGCATTTTCACGTGTAATGATAGCGGCAGTAGCTAATGTGCTGAGTGGAATTAAGTCTGCGGTTAAATCTTGTTGACCGACATCTTCTAGCAATGCTAACTTGGCTTGGGCAGCTATAAATTCATCAGGTATGGTGTTTTCAATTGTCATTAGCGAGGCTTCTTCAAATAAATATCAACGGTTATAAGAGTAACGGCTGAGGGCGCAATTTTCTAGCTTTTTAGGCTATAGTTTATACATGTAGACATGACCTTGCTCTTATTGTCAGCGATATTGGTATATTTTTAGTTAGCCATTTTCAACAAGCTATCTTGAAATATTAGGTGAATATATGGCTTAAATAGTCCTCAAAATCGACTGAATGTTTATGGCATGATGGCAAAGCCGTTATGGGAAACAAGGTAGTCCGCGTGATAAATTTAACGAGAATGGTATTGAATGACATTAGAAAATAGCGCTCCACTAGTCTGTCAGGATGGCTTAGTTACGGGGATTAAATATCGCTCGTCGCCTAATCAAGATCTTCGTCCTAACAGTGAGGATATAAGTGGGATTGTAATTCACAATATTAGCTTGCCGCCGGGTGAGTTTGGCGGCGGCTGGATTGATGATTTATTTTTGAATAAATTAAATCCAAATGCGCATCCTTATTTTGAGAAAATTGCTGATATGAGGGTTTCAGCTCATTTGTTAATTCGACGTGATGGTGAAGTTATTCAATATGTACCTTTTCATTGTCGTGCTTGGCATGCAGGGGTATCGAGTTGGCAGGGAAAGGAACGGTGTAATGATTTTACGATTGGCATTGAGTTAGAAGGATGTGATGACCAAAATTTTGAACAACTACAATATATAACTTTGGTTGAAATTATTCAGTGCTTATCACGAACGTATCCTAAAATAACGCCCAAAACAATAATTGGTCATCAGCATATTGCGCCAGAGAGAAAAACTGACCCTGGTCCTCATTTTGATTGGAATTACCTATCAGTCTTGTTGAGTCAATATGGCAGTAATTTATAAATTAATTTAGTTTAAATTTGTTAAAAACCTTGTCTATAAAGCAAAACCAAGAAAAAGTTATTTATAGCTATACTTTAAATTAGTAAACCCGACTGTGGTGAATATTAATAGATAATAAAGCCGGTCAATTATTGGCTTTATCGTTAAAGTTTGGGACTTCTATACATCATTCTTGTATGGAAGCCTTTTATCCTGCTACTCTTCGTACAAAATAATTAAGAAGTTGCCCTGATGATGAATGAATATAATGCTTCGGCGATTGAGGTTCTAACTGGCTTAGAGCCTGTACAAAAACGACCGGGCATGTATACCGACACCACTCGCCCTAACCATTTAGCACAAGAAGTCATCGACAATAGTATTGATGAGGCTGTCGCTGGTCATGCGCGGCAGGTGCAAGTTATTTTACATTCGGACAATTCTTTAGAAGTAATTGATGATGGTCGTGGTATGCCGGTGGATATTCATCCTGAAGAGGGTGTGCCCGGCGTAGAAGTGATCATGACGCGGTTACATGCGGGTGGTAAGTTTTCAAATAAGAACTACCAATTTTCTGGTGGTTTGCATGGTGTAGGTATCTCCGTTGTTAATGCGCTGTCATCACGATTAGAAGTGAAAATTCGTCGTGATGCTATTGAATATGCCATTGCTTTTGAGCATGGACTGAAAGTTGAGGATTTATCTGAAATTGGCACTGTTGGTAAACGTAATACCGGTACAACCGTACGTTTTTGGCCCGATGTATCTTATTTTGATTTCCCTAAGTTTTTAGTCTCCCGGTTACGCCATGTTTTGCGAGCTAAAGCAGTGCTATGTCCTGGTTTAGTGGTAACGTTTACCGATTTATCTGGCGAAGAGAAAAAAGAAGATCGTTGGTGTTATGAAGATGGCTTGAATAGTTATCTATCAACGATGATGACGGATCAACCTTGTGTGCCCGCTCAACCTTTTGTCGGTCATATTGTCGGTGATGATGAGGAAGTTGATTGGGCACTGATGTGGCAGGAAGAGCAGGGTGAAGAACTTGCTGAAAGTTACGTCAATCTTATTCCAACTGCACAAGGCGGGACGCATGTTAATGGTTTAAGAACAGGTTTATTAGAAGCGTTGCGTGAGTTTTGTGAGTTCCGTAGTTTATTACCGCGCGGCGTGAAGCTTTCCCCTGAAGATGTTTGGGCGCAGTGTTGTTATGTATTATCAGTCAAACTACAAGACCCTCAATTTTCAGGGCAAACTAAAGAACGCTTGTCATCAAGACAATGTGCTGGTTTTGTTTCTGGCGCAGTAAAAGATGCCTTTAGCTTATGGCTAAATCATCATGTAGAAGATGGTGAGAAAATTGCTGAATTAGCGATAAGTAGTGCTCAGTCACGTTTGAAACAAGCTAAAAAAGTCATCCGTAAGCGTGTGCAAGCAGGGCCAACATTACCTGGCAAACTATCTGATTGTTCGTCACAAGATGTGACTAGGACGGAATTATTTTTGGTTGAAGGGGATTCGGCTGGTGGTAGTGCTAAACAAGGCCGCGAACGTGAATTTCAAGCCATCATGCCGTTACGAGGAAAGATCTTAAATACCTGGGAAGTTGAGTCTGGCCAAGTATTAGCTTCACAAGAAGTGCATGATATTGCTGTTGCTATTGGTGTAGATCCAGGTTCGGAAGATCTTTCAGGATTACGTTATGGAAAAATTTGTATCTTAGCGGATGCTGATTCTGATGGTGCTCATATTGCGACCTTATTGTGTGCCTTATTTGTGCAGCATTTCCGTCCGTTAGTTGAAGCGGGTCATATCTGTGTTGCTATGCCGCCTTTATATCGAATCGATGTTGGTAAACAAGTTTTTTACGCCTTAGATAATGAAGAACAGCAAATTATTATTAATAAAATCGAAAAAGATAAAATCAAAGGTAAAGTGAGCATCCAACGCTTTAAAGGATTAGGGGAAATGAATCCTTTGCAATTACGTGAAACAACGATGGCTCCCGATACTAGACGATTGATAAGACTGACGATTGAAGATGGTGATGACACCATGCAGTTGATGGATAAATTATTAGCTAAGAAACGTGCGCCAGATCGAAAAGTTTGGTTAGAAGAACAAGGCGATTTGGCGACCGTATGAATATGATAAAGAGACCTTCACGATGACATCATTAATCGATGATTTAGAACAACTTCCGGTACGTGATTTTACCGAAAAGGCTTACCTAGATTATTCCATGTACGTTATTTTGGATCGGGCTTTGCCACATGTTGGCGATGGTTTGAAACCTGTTCAACGACGTATTATTTATGCCATGTCCGAATTGGGTTTAAGTTCAACATCGAAGCATAAAAAATCAGCCCGTACCGTGGGTGATGTACTAGGTAAATATCATCCGCATGGTGATTCGGCTTGTTATGAAGCGATGGTGTTGATGGCCCAGCCCTTCTCTTATCGGCATCCATTAGTGGATGGTCAGGGTAACTGGGGGTCGATGGATGATCCTAAATCCTTTGCTGCGATGCGTTATACCGAGTCAAAACTGACGGCATATGCCCAGACTTTATTAAGTGAGTTAGGCCAAGGCACCGTCGAATGGCAGCCTAATTTTGATGGCACGATGAATGAGCCGACATTATTGCCCGCACGTTTACCTAATATTTTAATGAATGGTGGTAGCGGCATTGCGGTGGGGATGGCGACCGATATTCCGCCTCATAATTTGCGAGAAGTGGTTAACGCGTGTTTGACCTTATTGAAAAAACCTACGGCAAAACTCGACGAATTATTAGAGCATATTCAAGGCCCAGATTTTCCTACTGGTGGCGAAATTATTTCCACGCGAGAAGATTTGTTAAAAATATATACCACTGGACGAGGTAGTGTTCGACAACGTGGTTGCTATGTAAAAGAAGATGGCAATATTATTATCAATGCTTTGCCATATCAGGTATCAGGCGCGAAAGTCATTGAGCAAATCGCTGCTCAAATGAATAATAAAAAATTACCGATGGTGGCTGATTTACGCGATGAATCTGATCATGAAAACCCGGTGAGATTAATGATTGTGCCGCGTTCAAACCGAGTTGATGTTGAAGACTTGATGTTGCATTTGTTTGCCACTACTGATCTTGAACGTAGCCATCGCGTTAATATGAATATGATTGGCCTAGATGGGCGACCACAAGTTAAAAATTTACGCGAGTTGCTGGTGGAATGGCTGACTTATCGTACCGAAACAGTAAGACGCCGTTTGCAATATCGCTTAGATAAAATTATTGATCGTTTGCATGTGTTAGAAGGTTTACTTACCGCCTACCTTAATATCGATGAAGTGATTGCCATCATTCGTAGTGAAGACGAGCCTAAGCCGGTATTGATGGAACGGTTTGGCATTAGTGATCGTCAAGCCGAAGCTATTTTGGAATTGAAATTACGCCATTTAGCTAAACTCGAAGAAATGAAGATTCGTGGTGAGATTGATGAACTCACCAAAGAACAAAAAGCATTAGAGTTATTGTTAGGTTCAGAGACCAAATTAAAGAATTTAATTCGTAAAGAGCTTACTGCTGACGCGGAAAAGTATGGGGATGATCGTCGTTCTATCATTGTAGAACGGACACTGGCAAAAGCCTTGAGTGAAAGTGAATTGTTGCCTACAGAGCCTTTAACTATCGTATTATCAGAAAGTGGTTGGGTACGTGCGGCTAAAGGACATGATGTAGATCCTACATCATTAAACTTCCGTACTGGTGATCGTTACATGTCATCAGTTAAGGCGCGAAGTAATCAACAAATCATATTCTTAGACTCAACGGGGCGTAGCTACTCTGTGCTTGCTCATAGTCTGCCTTCTGCACGGGGTCAAGGTGAACCTTTAAGTGGACGATTCCAAACACCATCAGAAGCGCGATTTGTAGCGGTAATAGCAGGTGATTTAGATGCAACGATACGGCTATCAAACACAGCGGGTTATGGCTTTGTCACAACACTGGATAATTTGTTAGCGAAAAACAAGGCCGGTAAAACCTTATTTAATTTACCTAAGGGTGCAGAAATTTTGCCGGTATTGTGGATGGGCAATATCGATACTGATCGTCTTGCTGTTACAACTGGTGATGGGCGTTTATTAGTCTTTACCGCTAGCGAAATGCCTTTGATGAATAAGGGTAAAGGCGTGCGTTTAATTAACATACCGCAAGCTCGATTTGTGGCACAGCAAGAATCATTATATTCTGTGACTATTATCCCCGAAGATCGAAGCCTAACTATACATGCAGGCAAGCGACATCTAACACTAAAACCAGCAGATCTCGCTCATTACACTGGCGAACGCGGTAAGCGTGGCAGTAAATTACCTCGTGGTTTGCAAAAAGTAACTGATGTTGAATAATCGAGAATAGAAACTGTTATGCAGGAAAAAGTGTCTGATCAGTATTCAGTTGCTGCTGTAATGTTGAAACAAAAAAGTAAACATCCTTGGGGTGAAGATGTTTGGTCCTTAGCAGGTGTGATACCCGGCTTATCGTCAGCTGAGCTATCACAACTTGAGGCAAAAGGTGTGGTTTATGTTTGGCCAGATTTAGGCCTGAAATTGTTTCCGCTACATGGTGATTCCTATTATCACAATTTAATGTCAGAACAGCCTAAAATTTACCTCGTGTGTAATCACAGTGGAGAGGGTGCAATACCGCTGAAACCTTTATTGATGACAGTAGATTCTGATGAGGCAGCTTCTTATATGGAAACGGACGAGCAGGTATTAAGCGCTAACTTATCTGTAGAATTATGTCAGTGGCTAGAACGATTTGTGTTAACGCATTATCAGCCAGAAGAGCCTAAAAAACGTCGGCGTAAGCAATGGCATCATGGTGAACAAAATAATGACTCAAAAACTAGAAAATAATGAAAGTGTATTATCACGCTGGTCACGGCGGAAGTTAGATAAACAAACTGCCACAGAACATGAGAAAGAGCTCTCGGTACAACAAAAACCAGAGCCAGTAACAGCATCCGAACCGAAAATAGAAGATGAAACCACTTTTCCAGTCTGGCAACAGCTTG
>CAXBIM010000059.1:0-12802 GCA_963975785.1 uncultured Methylophaga sp. | reverse complement strand
AAATTGTTCATTTAGCTAATGCACGTGATGGGGAGGGCTTTATTGCTGTTAGCCCTGAAGCGCGTAAACGGTTTTGGGCGGATAGGTCTAGAACGGCGGCCATTGCCAAACATACGAATGCTTTTAAGATAAACGAAGACGTGGTTATTCCACTAGACCGCCTATCTGAATATAACAACGGTATTGAACGTATTAATATTGTGCAATCTACGCGCAATAAATTAAAGATGGCTGAAGCGGCATGTACTTACCTTTCAAATCAACCAAAAGAGTTAAAAAAACATAACCAAGATTTGGAAGAAAGTGCCGAAAATGATGCAATTATGCAGAGCAAGATTGATGCTGCCTGCCTGCATTTAGAGAAGGTACGCAGTCAATGGGAAGATATATTAGCAAATCTAGATACTGCAGCGACAGAAAAACTGGATGTGTTGCCTGAAAGTGCAATAGCTAATCTTGCTGAAAATGACACATGGTTTAATGTACTCCAGCGACGCGATGTACGTATCTCTTATCGTGATGAAGTTGAAAAGCCATTGAAAGAGTTATTTCAAGGTGAGGCATTAGCTGCCTTACGAGGCAAACTCGATGAAATACATACCGACCTTCGTTCAAGCCGATTGTTTGTGGCGACACATATGCATGCTGGTGATGGGAATGTTCATACCAACATTCCTGTGAACTCGAACGATTACGATATGATGCATGAAGCTGAACTCATTGTTGATGACGTGATGGCCTTAGCCGGTCAATTAGGTGGCGTTATTTCCGGCGAGCATGGTATTGGTTTAACTAAAATGCAATATTTGGATCAGCCGACCATTGATGCATTTGCTAAGTACAAACAACTTGTCGATCCTAATGGACATTTCAATGCAGGTAAATTGTTGTCAGGCTCAGGATTGGAGAAGGCCTATACGCCGTCATTGAGATTGTTGCAGCAAGAAGCGTTGATTCTTGAAGCTAGCGAGTTGAATGAAATCAATAATGATATTAAAGATTGTTTGCGTTGCGGTAAGTGTAAGCCTGAATGTACAACGCATGTACCTCGCGCTAATTTATTGTACTCACCTAGAGATAAAATTCTTGCTACTGGCTTGATAATGGAAGCCTTTTTGTATGAAGAACAGACTCGTCGTGGTGTTTCAGTGCGTCATTTTGAAGAAATGAATGATGTTGCAGACCATTGCACGGTTTGTCACCGCTGTTTGAATCCATGTCCTGTGAATATCGACTTTGGTGATGTGACGATTAAACTACGCGAAATTCTGAAAAATCAGGGCAAACGTCATTTTAATGTTGGTACATGGTCTGCAATGGCATATTTGAATGCCAGAGATCCGCTTACCGTCAAAATATTACATAAAAGCTTGATCCAATGGGGCGCTAAAAGCCAACGTTTTGCCCATAGCTTAGGAAAAAAATTGGGTCTATTAGGAAGTAAGAAGAAACTACCTATGCCAACTACAGGAAAAACGCCTATTCGTGAGCAAGTTGTTCACTTCATGAAAAAGCCGATGCCTGCAGGTTTACCATCAAAAACTACCCGTGCGATGTTAGGTGTGGAAGATAACAAAATGATTCCGGTCATACGTGATGTGTCTAAAGTTAATGATGAGTCTGATGCTGTTTTTTACTTCCCCGGCTGTGGTTCAGAACGATTGTTCAGTCAGGTGGGTTTGGCAACGCTAGCAATGTTGTATGAAGTCGGCGCTGAAACAGTATTGCCACCAGGTTATTTATGCTGCGGTTATCCGCAAGCATCAAATGGTGATACGGGTAAAGCTGAGGCTATCACTACTGAGAATCAAGTGTTATTCCATCGATTGGCTAATACGTTAAATTACATGGATATTAAAACGGTTATTGTGTCCTGCGGAACGTGTATGGATCAATTATTAAAATATCAATTTGAAAAGATTTTTCCTGGCTGCCGATTGTTAGATATTCATGAATATTTAATGGAAAAAGGTGTGAAAATGGAAGGCGTGGATGGCGTTCAGTATCTCTATCATGAGCCATGCCACACGCCGATGAAAACCTATGAGTCAACCAGTGTTGCCGCGACATTATTAGGGCAAGAAGTAACCTTAAACGATCGTTGTTGTGGTGAGGCTGGAACGTTTGCTACCGCTAGACCTGATATTGCTACGCAAGTACGTTTCCGTAAAGAAGAAGAGATTACCCAAGGTATTCAACTCTTATCTGGTGAAGACAAAGCTGTGAGTGGCAATGTGAAAATGTTAACGTCTTGCCCTGCATGTGTTCAAGGCTTATCGCGTTATGCTGAGGATACAGGCATTGAAACGGACTACATTGTGGTTGAAGTCGCCAATCATGTTTTAGGTGAAAATTGGCAGCCGAAGTTTATCGAAGCAGTGAAAAATGGCGGGATAGAACGCGTCTTATTATAATTCTTAATAATTGAACATCGAGATCAGGTCGGCAACTGCCGACCTGATGAATGTGATTAATTAGGTATTAAAGCCGCACTGCTAAAATGAATGCCATCCCAACCTGATTGCATGAAACTGCGAATGTTTTGGTGATCATCTCCCTCGGGATGGGCAAGAACGTCATCACGGTAATAATTGCCAAAACAGGCTAATGTTTGTTGCTTTGATAGACTATTTAGCAAGCCAAATGCAAAAATTTTGCATGAACCATTATTTTGATTCTCTTCGTTAACTGTACCGTTATTAGTGAACTTAGCGGGTATGAATTCATAGTTTTCATCAATCACATCCATAGTTTCACTAAACTCGATTAGATCTGGCTGTTCAGTAAGTTTTAAAATAAATTCATCAATGTTCACATTAGTCCTAGTATTTTGATTTAAGAAATGTTGATTATACCTAAACTACACAATGGGTAAATTCACACTTATTAGTGAAGGATAAATGAAAATAGATTATTCTCAATTTGTTATATCATGATGGTATAGCTAGATTGAAACATCTTCCTTTGGAGGGCTGAGATGAAAATAGCAGTATTATTAAGATTCTATAGGCGCTTACGGATTTCAATTCGCACCGTGGTAATCGCTTTTTTTCTGTTAGCGACTATCGTCACGGCGTCTGTTGCAATAAGTCTTCAATACTACTTTAGTAAAACTTCAGCCACTGAATCTACTCTTGCGATGTATCAGAAAACAGCAGCCGACACGCGTAATTACCTTGATTTAATCGATGAGAAAGCAAGCCAAACAGCGAGTATTTTGGCGCAATTTACGCATTTAGATAATGCTACATTAGTTTCCGCTGAAACAACCCGTTTGTATATGCAGGGTCTGTTGAGAAATCCTTTGATGTTTGGCGTCTACCTTGGTTTTTCTAATGGTGATTTCTACAAATTGGTGAATTTAAATTCAGATAAAGATGCCCGTGAGAAATTGCAGGCAGAACAGCAAGATCATTGGCTGACAATAACGATTAAAGGGCAAGGTGAAGCGCGTCGAGAGACCTTAGCTTTTTATGATGATAAATTCCAACTTAGAACAACAAAAACACACTCGACTGATTTTGACCCACGTCGACGTTCTTGGTATACCGAAGCGATACATGGCGAGATACATAAAACATTACCTTACCTGTTTCAAGGTTTACAAAAGGCTGGCGAAACTTATGCAACGAAACTTGAAAAACAGGATGTAGTGCTCGCTTTAGACATTACAATGTCTTCATTATCTGACTATTTGCGGGAACAAAATGCAAACCAAGATAATGAAATATATATTTATAAAGAAACCGGTCAACTAGTTGCAACAAACCAGATTTTAGAATCTAAAAAATTACCCCCAGCACCAGAAATTACCTTAAGTAAAAAACAGCAGGCACTAGTTAAATCGATACCTTATTTAACGGTATCTAATGAGAATGATTGGCCGCCCATTAATTTTGCTGCTTCAGGGCAACCTTATGGTTATGCGATTGATGTATTGAGTTACATTTCAAAAATGACAGGGATTGATATTCATTATGTTAATGGGATGCGATGGCCTGAACTCGCTGATATGTTTCTTAATGGCGAAATAGACGTCTTACAGCCGGTATTTTATGATAAAGGTCGGCAATGGTTGGGTTCATTGACCGATAGCTTCCTTGATGTACCTTATGGCGTCATTACGACCATAGGCAAAGACAAAATCACACATATTGATCAGTTGAAAGGAAAAAGGGTTGCTATTCCGGAAGGCTGGCTGTTGGCGACAAATCTTGAAGAGCAATTTCCTGAGATCAACATTACTCGCGTTCCCACCGTTAGAGATATGTTTGATGCAGTACG
Source organism: uncultured Methylophaga sp. (assembly GCA_963975785.1). Classification (GTDB taxonomy): domain Bacteria; phylum Pseudomonadota; class Gammaproteobacteria; order Nitrosococcales; family Methylophagaceae. The sequence goes on along the minus strand of CAXBIM010000059.1, from coordinate 8,518 downwards.
AGAGGGGAAAGTCGATGCTGCGATAGACACCGCACCTATACTGAATTACACGGCAAAACAATTTTTCATCGAAGATGTAACTCTTTCTCTCTCACTTGATTTTGGTGAGGCTACTTTTCCGAATCAGTTGCATTTTATGCTTAGTAAATCAACGCCAGGTTTAACTGAATTATTTAACTTTGCGCTATCTAAGCTTGGACCAGAACATAAGCGAGCGCTAGAAGATAAGTGGTTTGAACAAAAATGGTATCGCGTTAATAATGATGTTGATTATCAACTTGGTACCGTCCCCTATAGTGAGCTCATGCAATTAGTGAACTCTCCTTTGCCTGACCGGCTTGTGACGCTCAATATTAAAGGTGAGGACCATTTTGTTTTTACCACTCGATTTGGTGGTGACAATGATAATCGGGATATTTTTTCGATCGTAACGCCAGTGTCAATTGTGCTTGCCCCAGGCATTGAGAAAGTCAAATTAGCGATAGGTCTTACCGCATTGGCATCCATGTTATTGCTGCCATTATCATGGTTCTTGGCAAGGCCTTTTGTGAATCCTATACATCAATTAGCTAAAGACAGCGAAAACATAACTAACCGCAGGTACGACGAAGTTGAAGATGTGGACAGCAGCATTAAGGAGCTACATGATTTAGGTATCTCAATGCACAATATGTCACGTTCCATACAGGAACATGAAAAAGCACAGCGTGATTTGATGGATGCATTTATTAAGCTGATCGCGCAGGCAATCGATGAGAAGTCGCCCCATACTGCAGGCCACTGTGAACGTGTTCCTCAGTTAGCCTTTATGTTGATAAAAGAAGCTGAAAAGGCTAGCACTGGACCATTTGGTGAATTTGCATTTAAATCAGCTGATGAATGGCGTGAGTTTGAAATTGCAGCATGGCTACATGATTGCGGCAAGATAACCACGCCGGAAAGAATTATTGATAAGGGAACGAAACTGGAAACCTTATACAACCGGATTCATGAAGTCAGAATGCGATTTGAGGTGTTATGGCGAGATGCGGAAATTAATTTTTTACTGAAAAAGGCTGAGCAGGGAGCGGATGAAGCTGCTCTATTCGCTGAAAAGAAGCAAAGACAACAGCAACTACACGAAGATTTTGCATTTTTGGCCAATGCTAATATTGGTAGTGAGTTTATGAGCGATGATGACGTTGAGCATTTGAAAAGATTATCTGAACAGACTTGGCAGCGACACTTTGATAACCGCCTTGGCTTGTCCCATATTGAGCTCAGTCGCTACCAAAAAGTGACGGGAGATTTACCTGTAACAGAGTCATTATTGTCAGATAAGCCTGAGCATTTAGAAGAGCGCGTTCGGAGTACTGACTATGATCCGAGCTATGGTATTAAGATGGACATACCTGAACATCTTTATAACACCGGCGAGCTCTATAACCTATCGATCACCCGTGGCACCTTGACCGATGAAGATAGATTCAAAATTAATGAACACATTATCAGTACTATTAGAATGTTGGAAAACTTGCCGTTCCCAGAAGAGTTAAAACGGGTACCTCGTTATGCATCTACTCACCATGAGTCAATGAAAGGGACAGGGTATCCTCGAGGCCTATCGGCGGAAGATCTTTCTATACCTGAGCGAGTTATGGTACTGGCCGATATTTATGAAGCATTAACTGCCGCTGATCGCCCATATAAAAAAGCTAAAACAATTAGCCAATCCATCGATATTCTTCATAAGATGGCATTAAACGAGCATATTGATATTGATGTATTTGAATTGTTTTTGAGAAGTGGTGTGCATGTCCAATATGCACAACGTTTTCTACCGGCATCTCAGATAGATAAGGTGGATATTGAGCAATACTTAAGGTAAGAGCTATACATTCATGCGGCTTGATAACGGGCGGTGCTTGGAGGCTTTATAGCTCTGATTCTTTAAGTCGAGATACAAAGAACAGTAAAATAAGACAAAAACTGACCAGCATAAGCTGTAGACCCACACGGCCTGAGAGTACAAATATTGAAATGCCAAAGGTAGCTATAATAAGTAGCATCACTTTGTGTTTGATTTTACGGTGAATGGTTTTTGTTTGTTCCCACTGTGCTAATGGTGGCCCGAACCATTTATTAGCCAACAACATCCGATGAAATCGCGGTGAACTTTCAGCAAAACATGCTAAAGCTAAAATCAAAAAAGGGGTTGTTGGTAATAGTGGTAACACAGCACCAATCACCCCCAAAATAATAAAAAACCAACCGAGGATGATCAGTAAAATATGTTTGATTTTAGTGGGCATTATTATGCGCGAGACATAAATTTGCCGCTAACAGTATTGATTTTAATCAGTTCGCCGGGTTCAATGTATTCGGGCACTTGTACTTCTAATCCTGTTGCTAATCGAGCGGGTTTAGTACGAGCAGAGGCAGAAGCACCTTTAAGGCCGGGTGCAGTATCAACAATATTCATTGCCACAGCAGCAGGTAACTCAATGGCAATCATTTGACCATCCAATAAGATTGCCACGATGCCTTCTAGTCCTTCTATTAAGTAGTCGGTTTCATCTTCAATATCGCTGGTATTAATAGTGAACTGTTCATAATCATCTAGATTCATAAAGGTGTAGCTATCTCCATCTTGATAGGAGAACTGTACAAGCTTACGCTCACAATCTACTTCTTTTAGAAAGTCATCGCCTTTTAAGCTTTCGTCACGTTTTTGTTTTGTTTTAAGGTGGTTAAAGCGCACTTTATATAAAGTAGAAGCGCCACGAGATGATGGGTTACGTACTTCAATTTCTTTTACTGAATACGGCTCATCGTTAATATCGACGACCATACCACGTTTTAAATCGCTGGCTTTTGGCATAACAAATACTCTGTTTATATAGATAGATAGCGCGGCATTATACGTGAGTATCTTTGCTGAGCTATAGTCTTGATTAGTTTACGATCCTATTAGATATAGAGGTAGATCTATTTAATATTTTCGAGAAATAGAGTGGATGTTGTCGACGGACAGAAATGTAGTCTGATATACACTGGCTGATTGAGTTAAAATCATCGTTAATATTAAATATCAAAAGAGTGCAGACCCCATGGTGGAAATTGGCAAAAGAAATACATTACGCGTCGTAAAGTTCGTTGATTTTGGTGTGTATCTCGATGGTGAAAATTTTCGCGAAATATTACTGCCCAGTCGTTACGTGCCTCAAGGTTGTGTTGTAGGTGATGAAATTGATATTTTTCTTTATCTTGATTCTGATGACTTGTTGATTGCAACGACAGAAAGACCAAAGGCTATGGTCGGTGAATCGGCTTATCTTAAGGTGGTCGCGGTTAATCAAGTTGGCGCATTTATGGATTGGGGATTACCAAAAGATTTATTAGTACCTTTTGGTGAGCAGCAAAAACCGTTGGAAGTGGGCAAGTCATATGTGGTGTATCTATACATTGATGATGCGTCACAACGAATTGCTGCGAGCACCCAGATCGATAAGTTTTTGCCAGATAACTCCTTGTATTTTAAGGAGCAACAGCAAGTCGACTTGATGATCTATGGCCGTACCGATCTAGGTTACAAGGCGATAGTAAATGGCGTAGTGACAGGACTTCTTTTTAATAGCGATGTTTATACGCCTTTGCAAAATGGTCAGGCGCTTAAAGGCTATATCAAACAAGTTCGACCTGATAAAAAACTAGACTTGTATTTACAGTTAGCTAATCGTGAAGCACTTGATACCTTGTCAGAACAAATTTTGGCTTTTCTTCAAAAAGAAGGTGGCCGCTCAACAATGACTGAAAAAAGCCCACCAGAATTAATTGCAAAACAATTTGGCGCGAGTAAGTCGAGTTATAAAAAAGCTTTAGGCAAGTTATACAAAAAACGTTTGATTTTGATTGAAAAAACACATATTGAATTGGTGAAATAAGTGGCAGATATAAATTGGTACCCTGGTCATATGCACAAGGCTAGTAAAGAAATGCGCCAGATTATACCGCAGGTTGATCTTATTATTGAAGTGATTGATGCTCGCATTCCTTTTAGCAGTCAAAACCCGATGTTAGCTGAGATTCGTGGAGACAAACCGTGTATTAAGGTATTGAGCAAAAGTGATCTTGCCGATCCTGTTTTAACGAAGCAATGGCAAGATTATTTTGAGCAAGAAAATAATGTTAAAACGATTGCTTTGAGTACGCTGCAACCAGAAAAAATGCGTGATTTACTCGATTTATGTCATAAGATGGTACCGATTCAAGATAGCGCTAGTGGTGCAAATAGATTGCAAGCGATGATTATGGGGATCCCCAATGTTGGCAAATCTAGCCTAATTAATATCTTAGCGGGTAAAACGATTGCCAAAACAGGTAATGAGCCTGCTGTGACCAAAATGCAGCAACGGATCAAGCTGGATCAAGGCATCGTATTATTAGATACGCCAGGAGTGTTGTGGCCTAAGCTTGAAAATAGGCATGGTGGTTACCGCTTAGCGATTACCGGTGCCATTAAAGAAACCGCAGTCAGTAACGATGATATTGCCATGTATGCAGTGGATTATTTCCGTATACAGTATCCCGAGCTGTTAAAAGAACGCTATCAGCTCGATGAATTGCCTATTGATGAAATGTCCTTATTAGGCATGATAGGTATGAGGCGTGGTTGTTTACGAGCTGGAGGTATTGTTGATTTAGAGCGTGCAGCAAAGATTCTATTAACTGAATTCCGCGATGCTACTATAGGACTTATTAGCTTAGAAACACCTGAAATGGTAGAAAAAGAGCTGGTGGAAATGCTGGCCATTCGTGAAGAAAAGGCGGCTAAAAAAGCGGCCCGTAAACAAAAAAAACATAGTTCACGTAACTAGTTATTTTTTCGGCTAGGTACAGATTATGATTATCAATCTTTCACTGGAAGATTTAACCAGAATATTTGATTTTAACTACGTCTCTCGTGGTGCAGATTATGCTAAAAATGGCATGGTGTTATCTTCAGAGGTTCATGAGAAAAACCATAAAATAAACGCCACTGTTCAGGGTAGTGGGCATAATAAATATCATTGTGTCATCACATATAGAGAAGAAGCCCGTTATATCAGTGGCACATGTGGTTGTCCTGTAACCTACAATTGCAAACATGTTGTTGCGGTGATACTTGATCACATGAATAAGCCGCGTGTATCTGCTTCGCTTCGTGAGGCCTTGCCGCAAGGTAATGTCCCTTTAGATAATTGGCTGCGACGTTTAAGTAAGCCTAATGCTGAGACTTCTCACAAAAAAGAATACAAAGATAAATTACACTTTGTTTTTAATATAGCAACAGATTTACAGCATGGCCGACATCTTAATGTGAGCGCCTATAAAACACAGCGACTGAAAAGTGGTTTGTGGAGTAAAGGCAGCAAGCTAAGTATAGAGTCAATCCCTCAAGCCCCGTATATAAGTCAATCAGATATAGAATTATTACGGTTGATTGAAGCCGTGACTGCCAGCCAAGATACTGCTGATTATCGACTATTCGGTTCATCTACAATGTATGTTGTGGAAAAAATTATGGCTACCGAACGTAGTCATTGGCAGGCATTAAATAACCCACCATTACAACGTGGTGAAGCGTTAAATACCGAGCTTGATTGGCTGTTACAAGGTGAACTAGTTGAAGTAAGAGCTTTGAATTATCCTGAGCTGATCATAATGCCGCTTGAGTCATTGATGTATTTTGATCGTGAAAATAATCTGATGGGAGCTTTGAATACCGAATTATCGAACGAGGCTTGTTATGCCTTAGCCACTGCGCCCGCTATTCCTGCTGAGCAATGTAAACAGGTTAAAAAAGCACTCAAACAGATTTTCCCCAAGAGCAATATTGCCGTGCCGACAGTCGAGATACGCAAAGTGAAATCTAAGATAAAACCAGTACCTTGCTTGCGAGTATATTCTGTAAAAGAAGAAATCTCCCTGCCCTTTATGATGTCTGCTGACTACGAAGACTACGCGGATTTACATTTTGAGTATGATGGACTAGAGGTTTCACCACACGCCACGGACAAGGTAGTGAAACGCCAAGTTGATGGCCATATTGAACAGATCACACGCGACTTTAAATTAGAGCAAGCTTGGATAGATGCAATATATCAAGTAGGTTTAGATCTTGAAGATATTATTGAGCAACCTAGTGAGTTTATGCGTTTGTATCATGTGGATTATGAGCATGGCTGGTTAGATTTTGCAGATAAAGATGTGCCGACATTACGTGCTGCTGGCTGGAAAGTGAATATTGATCCTTCATTTCGCTTTGATGTGGTTAATGTTGATGCTTGGTATGCTGATTTACAAGATAGCAACGGCGGAGATTGGTTTAACCTAGAGTTAGGCGTGAAAATAGAGGAGGAAATGATTAGTTTATTGCCCGTGCTAGTTAACTTTATTCAGCAACAAACACGTGCCAAAACATTAGAAACCTTTTTAGCCAAGCCAGATAATGAACCGTTTTTTATGACTTTAGATGATGGTCGAGTCATTCGAGTCGAGCTGGGTAAAGTTCGTCATATTATCGAAACATTGGTTGAACTATATGATCCTAATGCCCTAGATATTGAGGGCAAGTTAAGGTTATCGCGTTATCAGGCAAACCAGCTTAATTCCTTGAGTGAGAGTAATATGCAATGGGCTGGCTCGGATGCGCCACGTCTTTTTGCAGAAAAATTAGCTGGATTTAAAGAAATTAGTCAGGTTACGGTACCCAAAACACTGAAAGCATCGCTACGACCTTATCAGCAACAAGGCTTAGACTGGTTACAGTTTCTACGCGAGTATAAATTATCTGGCGTTCTGGCCGATGAAATGGGCTTGGGTAAAACCGTACAAGCTATCGCCCATATTTTAAAAGAGAAAGAAGCGGGTCGTATGACCGATCCATGTTTGGTCGTAGCCACCACGTCTTTGATGGTTAACTGGGCAAATGAAGTCAAACAGTTCGGACCTTCTCTTAAGGTCTTAATTTCACAAGGTGATGACCGTAAACAGTATTTTGATACATTGGCTGATTATGATCTTGTACTGACGACTTATCCGTTATTACCGAGGGATAAGGACGTCTTATGTGCTCAACATTGGCATTTAGTGATCCTTGATGAAGCGCAACACATTAAAAACCCACGTTCAAAAGTAGCTGTTACAGCACGTGAACTGACATCGAACCATCGTCTGTGTTTGACCGGGACACCAATGGAAAATCATCTGGGTGAACTGTGGTCGCAATTTCATTTTCTAATGCCAGGGTTATTGGGAGATGAAAAACAGTTTCGCAATTTATTCCGTAAACCCATTGAGCTGTTAGGTGACGATGCTCGGCAAGAACAACTTAATAAACGCATCGCACCGTTCATGTTACGTCGTGAAAAATCACTGGTTGCAAAAGAGTTACCAGAAAAAACAGAAATTATTAGCTCAGTCGAATTGTCAGGTCAACAACGTCAATTGTACGAAACCATTCGTGTGACGATGAATGAAAAAGTGCGGCAGGAAATAGATAAAAAAGGTATTGCTCGTAGCCAGATTATTATTTTGGATGCCTTACTTAAATTACGCCAAGTATGTTGTGATCCTCGTTTATTAAAATTCGATGCGGCTAAAAAAGTAAAAAACTCGGCCAAACTCGAACAGTTAATGGAAATTTTGCCAGAAATGATCATTGAAGGACGACGAATTTTATTATTCTCTCAATTTACTAGCATGTTACGGTTGATTGAGGATGAATTAGTCGCGCGGAAAATCGATTATGTAAAACTCACTGGTCAAACCAAAGATCGGACAACACCGATCAACCGCTTTCAGAATAAGGAAGTGCCGCTGTTTTTAATTAGCTTGAAAGCTGGTGGAACTGGCTTAAACCTGACCGCAGCAGATACCGTTATTCATTATGACCCATGGTGGAACCCTGCTGTAGAAGCACAAGCTACTGATCGGGCACATCGTATAGGTCAAAAAAACAAAGTATTTGTTTATAAAATGATTGTTGCTGGTACGGTCGAAGAAAAAATAAATGCATTGCAACTGAAAAAGAAGGCGATGGCAGATGCTTTATTTGGCAATGCTAAGCAGGCTGATAAGTTGACCGAGCATGATATTCAGGCCTTATTTGAACCTTTGAAATAATCTGATAATTGTCGTCTTGTGACGCTGTTTTAAAAGCATATTGTGACTGTTACTACACAGCAAATAATGGAGTTTTATCAATAATTGCAGTTCTATTTAATAATTGAAACGGATGGTTATCTAGACTCCCTTGTGTTGTTATTATTACTATAATATTAATCTAATTAGGAATCATTTGTATTTAGATTTAATCGTGAGTATAATTTCCCTCGTTTATCAATTAATGGGGAAGAACATTCATGAGAGTATTTAGAAAAACAAGCTTAGCATTAAGTTTGATGGTCGCGGCTTCTGCTAGTCAGGCAGCAACACCAACAAACGACGAAATCTGGGTATTATTGCAACAGGTTCAGCAGCAATTAACTGACGTTCA
>CAXBIM010000058.1:0-13099 GCA_963975785.1 uncultured Methylophaga sp. | reverse complement strand
TGGAATGATATTGACTTCAAACCAGTTCTTTTCTGCTTTATTGACCGTCAAACTTGTTCCATCAATGCAAATTGAGCCTTTTTCTGCAATATATCGTTCAAGGCCTGATGGCACTTCAAAACGAAATTGTACGGAGCGTGCGGACTCTTGCTTATTGATAACTTTCCCAAGACCATCGACATGACCACTGACAAAATGCCCGCCTAAGCGATCACCAACGGCGAGTGCTTTTTCAAGATTCACTTCCGAGCCTGCTTTGACGTTGCCTAAACTTGTTCGGTCTAAACTTTCACGAGACACATCAAAACTGAGAGAGCCCTGAGTCATGGCGATTACTGTCAAGCAAACACCATTATTGGCAACACTATCTCCCAATTTAACATCTGATAAATCTAGGTTGTGAGTTGCTACTTGTAAACGTATATCACCGCCCTTAGCTTGGACTGATTCAATTTTACCTATCGCAGCAATAATTCCGGTAAACATATCTTAATTTTCCTCGTTGTATTCTGGTATCGCAGTAATTCGCCAATCACTGCCAACAGCTCGTATGTCAATAATCTGCAAATCAATATTTTGAGCCATTGTAGTGAGTTCCGGCAAATGAAATAAACCATTTGCGCCATCACCCATAATTTTAGGTGCCATATAAATGACTAGTTCATCAATCAAGCCCGCCTGTAATAAGGCCCCATTTAATTGCGAACCCGCTTCGACCATAACTTCATTAATTTCACGTTTAGCTAATTCGGCCATGAGCGCAGGTAAATTAACCTGATTATTATCTGACGGCAAACTGCACACTTCTGCTGGCAATATTGTTTGAGATGTAACACTAGTAGCAATTAAAACCTTTGCATTATCTTCAAAAATTTTGGCATCGCTGGATATTCGTAATTGGCTATCAACGACAACACGCAGTGGCTGCCTAATTGCGTGTTGAGGATACCAACCTTCAGGACGAACAGTTAATGCAGGATCGTCTGCCAATACAGTGCCTATCCCGGTTAGAATTGCAGAGCTACGCGCACGTAATTGTTGCACATCTTGTCGAGCCGCTGTCCCTGTAATCCACTTACTTTCACCAGATTCCATTGCCGTACGGCCGTCGACACTCATAGCCATTTTACTGCGAACATAAGGTCGACCAATGCGCATACGTTTACAAAAACCTATGTTTAGCTTTTCAGCCTGCGCTGCCAATATGCCGACAGTTACTTCAATTCCTGCTGCTTCTAACTTTGCAATTCCGCTGCCAGCAACACGAGGATTAGGATCCATCATGGCGATAAACACACGTTTAACACCTGCGCCTATTAAAGTATCTGCACATGGCGGAGTACGACCAAAATGGCTGCATGGTTCAAGCGTAACGTAGCAATCAGCATCTTTAGCCTCTAACCCTGCTTCCTTAAGCGCATTGACCTCAGCATGACCTTCACCGGCACGCTGATGCCAGCCCTCGCCTACAACCTGGTCATTTTTAACAATGACACAGCCTACGCGTGGATTGGGATCAGTTGTAAATAAGCCGCGCTCTGCTAATTGCAAAGCACGGCTCATATAAAAAGTATCAGATGTCATGTATTACCAATCATACTATTGCTCGCAGTAAGATCATAGGTGTTCAGCCATATCCCAAAGCGTCATTAAATATCCTTAAAACTAACTAAAGCATTTGAGATGTAAAGTCAGCAAGAATTTTTATCATATTATTTTTTTTTGACTAACGGGTTAGATAAACTTTCCATACGCTCAATTTCTTCTCTAAAAGCATTAACATCCTGAAAGCTTCTATACACAGAGGCAAAACGGACATAAGCCACTTCATCGAGTTCACGCAATGCATCCATTACCCAGTCACCGACAAGACGACTTTCAACTTCACGATCACCTGTAGAAATTAGGCGTCGAATGATAACTTTCACCGCACTGTCTACAGCATCAATACTAACCGGTCTTTTTTCTAATGCTTTTAACAAACCAGATCGTAATTTATCTTCATCAAACAAAGAGCGAGATTGGTCGCGCTTAATCAACCTCGGCAAAGAAAGTTCTGCTGTTTCATATGTAGTGAAACGTTCATTACATTCAACGCAACTACGACGTCGACGAATTGCGTCACCCTCAGCAGACAGACGTGAGTCAACTACTTTAGAATCATCTGCTCCACAAAAAGGGCAACGCATTCGCCTGGTTCGTTCTAGTTAAGCGTATACAGGCAAGCGTTGGCATATTGCCATCGCTTTAGCTTTGACAGCACTGATTACCGCTTCATCGCCGCGACCATCAATAACATCACACATCCAACCAGCAAGGTCGACACAGTCTTGCTCATTAAAACCGCGAGTAGTCACAGCAGGCGTACCCACACGAATACCTGATGTCACGAATGGTGATTGTGGGTCATTCGGTACCGCATTTTTATTAACGGTAATATTCGCGTTACCCAACCAAGCATCAACTTCTTTACCTGTTAAGCTGGCTTCGATAAAGCTAACTAAGAATAAATGATCATCCGTACCTTTAGAAATGACATCATAGCCACGTGATAAAAACACCTTAGCCATCGCTTGGGCATTTTTAACCACTTGTTGTTGATATGTTTTAAATTCTGGCAACATGGCTTCTTTGAATGCCACCGCTTTAGCTGCGATAACATGCATTAATGGACCACCTTGGAAACCAGGGAAGACAGCAGAGTTTAGCTTTTTCTCGATTTCTGGGTTAGCTTTAGCCAAAATCAAACCACCACGTGGGCCACGTAAGGTTTTATGTGTTGTTGTTGTTGTGACGTCAGCAATCTGTACTGGGTTAGGATATAAACCAGCAGCCACTAAACCAGCAACATGAGCCATATCCACCAATAAATATGCACCTACAGAATCCGCAATATCACGGAAGCGTTGCCAATCAATAATGCGTGAATAAGCAGAAAAACCCGCTACAACCATTTTAGGTTTATGTTCCTTAGCTAATCGCTCAACTTCATCAAAATCAATTTCGCCTGTTTCAGGATTTAACCCATAAGAGAACGAGTTATAAATTTTACCAGAGGCACTCACTTTCGAACCATGTGTCAAGTGACCACCATGAGCCAAACTCATACCAAGAATTGTGTCACCAGGCTGTAATAGAGCTAGATAAACGGCAGCATTTGCTTGTGAACCTGAGTGCGGTTGCACGTTGGCGTAATCTGCGCCGAATAAAGATTTTGCACGATCCATAGCCAATTGTTCAGCTTGATCAACATATTCACAACCGCCGTAATAACGCTTACCAGGATAACCTTCAGCATATTTGTTAGTTAATGAAGAGCCTTGCGCTTCCATCACCCGTGGGCTAGTGTAGTTTTCTGAAGCGATTAATTCGATATGATCTTCTTGACGCTGATTTTCAGCCTCAATCGCGTTAAAAATTTCGTCATCAAAACCAGCAATGGTCATATTTTTCTTGTACACAGTATTCCCCTGTTTCTACTGTAAAATAGTCGCTTATTCTATCTCACTACGCTGTTAGCTTCTATGCCATCGCGTTATTTTTATTTACTTGTTACGGAAATAATTCATCATGAATATCTCATTATTAGGAACAGGCTTGATGGGACAAGCACTCGTCGAGCATTTACTAGTCGAAGGGCAAACCGTTACGGTATACAATCGCACAGCAGAAAAAGTAGCTGGCGTGCAGCAAAACGGTGCATTAGTAGCAGACACTGCGCAAGAAGCATTAATCAGCAGCGAGATTTGTATCTTGATGCTCAGTGATGCCGAGGCCATTCATGCTGTATTAGATGACATTGAAAATGAAGCATTCAAAAATAAACTCATTATTCAAATGGGCACCATTGCACCCAATGAATCACATTCACTTAACCGCTACATTTCCGAACGTCAGGGTCGCTATTTGGAGTGTCCGGTACTAGGAAGTTTGCCTGAAGCCCGAAGTGGTACATTAATTCTAATGGCGGGCGGTTCGGATGAAAATTTTGAGATGGCTTTACCGCTATTAAAAATCATTGGTAAAAACCCGCGTCACATCGGTGATATTGGTCAAGGTGCAACCGTTAAATTAGCAATGAATCAACTGATAGCTGGACTGACATCAAGCTTTGCCTTAAGTCTAGCGCTAGTCGAAAAAGAAGGTATTGAGACAGAGCAGTTTATGTCTATTGTCAGAGACAGTGCCTTATACGCACCAACATTTGATAAGAAACTTGATCGGATGTTATCGAAAGATTTTACGCTCCCCAATTTTCCGACTAAACATTTAGCAAAAGATACACGCTTATTTTTATCTGTAGCCCAAGAGTTAAATTTAGAAACATGTGCTTTGGAAGGGATCAGTCAATTATTAGATAAAACCCTAAACCAAGGCTTAGCTGATACTGATTATTCAGCATTAATGGCAGGTATAACCAAAGGCCAATAGATACAAAAACGCCCTCATTCGAGGGCGTTTAAATATTAACTATTACAAACTAAATAAATCGCGTCTGACGATAGTTTCATTTCGGTCAGGCCCTGTAGAGATGATGTCAATTGGTACACCAGCTAACCGTTCTACTTCATTAATGTAGGCTTGAGCATTACTAGGTAAATCATCAAACTTAGTCACGCCAACTGTTGATTCTGTCCAACCTGGCATATCAATATAAACAGGTATGCAACCTTCAAACTCTTCAGCACTTAGCGGTAAAACATCAACAGCGACACCATTACGCTCATAAGACACACATAGACGAATTGTTTCCAAACCATCTAAGACATCTAATTTAGTAAGGCATAATCCCGTAATACTATTCACCCAGCTAGCACGTTTAAGAGCAACCATATCTAACCAACCACAACGGCGACCACGTCCAGTAGTTGCACCCACTTCACGGCCTTTATCTGCTAAATATTGACCGAGCTCATTTACTTTGCCTTCACCATCAAGTAATTCAGAAGGGAATGGCCCACCACCAACACGGGTTGCGTAAGCTTTTGTAATACCTAAAACATAATCAATATGACAAGGTCCAACACCAGAACCTGTTGCGCTACCACCTGCTGTAGTATTAGAAGAGGTTACGTAAGGGTAAGTGCCGTGATCAATATCTAATAATGCGCCTTGTGCACCTTCAAACATCACGTTATTTCCAGCAAGTGAATACTTCTGCAACATATCTGGAATATCAGCGATCATTGGTAATAAAATATCACGCATTGCTAAGATTTCATCACGTATCTGTTCAAAACTAACGGGGGCAACTTGATAATAATTAATCAATGAAAAATTATGGAATTTAACAACTTCTTCCAATTTAGCAATAAAGCCTTGTTCATTTTTTAAATCGCCTAATCGCAAACCACGACGTGCAACTTTATCTTCATAAGCTGGACCGATACCACGACCAGTTGTACCTATAGCTTCTTTACCTAAGCGCAATTCGCGCGCCTGATCTAAAGCAATATGGTATGGCAGTATTAATGGACAAGCCGCACTGATTTTAAGACGTTTACGTACAGGGATACCTTTTGCTTCTAGCGCTGTCATCTCAGTGATCAAGGCTTCAGGTGACAATACAACACCATTACCAATCAAACATTGCACATGCTCACGTAAGATGCCTGATGGAATCAGATGTAGGACGGTTTTTTGGCCATCAATAACCAAAGTATGACCTGCATTATGGCCACCTTGAAAACGGACAACAGCTGACACATTATCTGTCAACAGATCAACGAGTTTACCTTTACCTTCATCGCCCCATTGAGAGCCAATCACTACAATATTTTTAGCCACGAATTTGTGTTCCTGTTTCAGCCACTAACCAGCGGCTTTCTTGTTGTATGAGAGTTCTTGTTGTTGATGTTTCACTACCCGTTAGCTGATATATAACCACTTCGCCTTCGCTACGTAATTGCTCAACCATCTTGTGTTGCTGTTCATCATCAGCCCAAACCACAGCAATAGGCTGAATAGTTTCAGCGCTTACGGTTAATTGATTGACTAGCGTTTTTAGATCTAGACTAAATCCTGTTGCAGGTTGTGCCTGACCAAAATCCTCACCGATATCATCGTAACGACCGCCCATAGCAATAGCCTGTGCAGTTCCTCTTTGATAAGCGGCAAATACCACTCCTGTGTGGTAGTTATAGCCACGTAATTCTGCAAGGTCAAAGTTCATCGCTAATTCAGGTAAACGTTGATTAACCATCGTTGCTATGGTCGTCAATGTAGCCAGAGCCTGTTGAACCGAGGCTGGAGCCTCGCTTAATAGCTGTTGTGCTTTTGCTAATACTTCAATACCACCATTCAATTCAGCTAGCGCTAGTAACATAGTTTGGTGAGAAGCTGATAATTTATACTGCGTCAGTAGACTTTCAATATCAGGTGTAGATTTACGCTGTAATGCAGAGAACAATTCTTGCTCTTGTTCGGCATTCAAGCCAGCACTTTGTGCCAAGCCACGATAAATTCCGACATGCCCCATATCCAGTAATAAATCAGGAATATCACCTAATGTTTCGATCATTAGCTGCACAATTTCCATATCACTTTCTGGGCCAGCATGCCCATAGATTTCAGCTCCTAGTTGTATAGGATTCCGAGAAGTGCCTTGACCACCAGGTAAGGTATGTAGAACATTTCCGATGTAACACAATCTAATTACACCTTGTTGCTCACGTAAATTATGCGCGGCCATACGAGCAACTTGTGGTGTCATATCGGCACGAATACCCATCAATCGACCTGACATTTGATCCGTTAATTTAAACGTTTGTAAATCTAACGCTTTTGCCGTACCTGTCAATAATGAGTCGAGATATTCAACTAAAGGTGGAAATACTAATTGGTAACCCCAAGCTTGCATTCTATCTATCAATTTTCGACGTAACACTTCAAGTTGTGCTGCTTGTGTCGGCATCAACTCATCTATGCCTTCCGGCAACAACCATCGATCTTTCTGACTCATTTAATCAATTTACCCAATAAAGTAAAGCAAGACCCAAAACCATACTAAAGAAACCAATGCTTCTTAAATGATGATCTTTCATACTGGCCATTTGCAATAAGGTGCGACGAAACGCTATCGGACTTAAAAAAGGCATCATTCCTTCAATCACCAGCATTAATGCTGAGCCGATCCATAAGCCATTTAATAGCGTTTCGTTCACAAGATTTATTTAACGCTTGAACCACTAAAGTTCTTGAAGAACTCACCTTTTGGCTCAATTACAAGCATATCGTCACTTGTAAATACGTTTTGGTAAGCCGTTAAACGACGATAGAATGAATAAAACTCACTGTTTTGGCCGTAGGCTTTAGCATACGTATCCGTTGCCTTTGCATCGCCCGTACCACGTAATTCTTCAGCCGTACGTTTTGCATCAGCAAGAATAATTGTACGTTGACGATCGGCATCAGAACGAATTTTCTCTGCTTCTTCAGCACCTTGTGAGCGCAATGTTTTAGCTACACGTTCGCGCTCTGCTTCCATACGCGTATAAACTGACGAGCTAACTTCTGAAGGCAAATCAATCCGCTTGATTCGAACATTAACAATTTCAATACCAAATTTCGTTGCTGTTTTATTTGCATCAGAGATAATAAGGTCAACCATTTTCGTACGGTCACCAGATACCAATTGTTGGATAGTACGTTTACCAAACTCACCACGTAAACCATCTTTGATTATTTGTGATAAACGCAATTGTGCTCTGTCTTCGATACCACCCATTGAGGTGTAATAAGCAGCGACATCAGCAATACGCCAAAGAATGAATGAATCAACAATTACGTTTTTCTTTTCACCCGTCAAATAGCGTGATGGTGTTGCATCAAAAGATAAAACTCGGCCATCAAAACGGCGTACTTCATTCACAAAAGGAACTTTAAAGTGTATGCCTGGCTGAAAATCAGACCGCTCAATTTGACCTAGACGTAATAACAAAACACGTTCACGCTGGTCGACAAAAAATACTGATGTCATCGCAGTTATAAGCGCTAAAAAACATAGGAAAATAATTATATTCATACGTGAAGACATTTTATCGAGCTCCTCTGCTACGTGCATCATCACGAAGTGATGCAGAATTTGATGACGATGTGCCAGTTGCTTGATTGCTATTCAATAGCGAGTCGGGATTGATTCGCGCTGATGCTTCAGATGAGCCCCCACGCATTTTATCTAATGGTAGGTACAACACATTATTGCTATCTTTAGAGACATCAACCATCACTTTTTGTGTTCGACTATAAACAGATTCCATCGTATCAATATATAAACGTTCTTTAGTAATAGCAGGTGCTTTTTCATACTCTTTCATTACTTGTAAAAAACGACTTGTTTCACCGTCTGCTTTAGCCGTTATTTGACTCTTATAAGCTTCCGCTTCTTGTACTAGTCTAAATGCCGCACCACGTGCTCTAGGCACCACGTCATTAGCATAGGCTTCAGCTTCATTTTTTTGACGCACTTCATCTTCACGTGCTTTAACTACGTCGGCAAATGCAGCTTGAACTTGCTCAGGCGGTTGAACGTCTTGCATGTTTACGCTAGTAATCATTAAACCTGTTTCGTGAATATCTAACATTGATTGAAGCAATACTTCTGTTCCAGAAGCTATGGCACTACGTCCTTCTGTCAATACGAAGTCCATTTTAGACGTTCCCACTGTTTCACGTACCGCACTTTCCGTCATCTGACGTAGCGTCATGTCAGGGCTTCTAACGTTAAACAGGTACATCGATGCATCTTTAATGCGATATTGCACCGCGATTTTCAAATCAACAATATTCTCATCTTGGGTCAGCATTAACGATTCTGAAAGAATGGTGCTTCCAGTACGACCGCCCGTCGTGCGATAACCAATTTCAATATTACGAATCTGTTCAACATCAACCACTTCAACTTTTTCAATTGGATAAGGAAGATGCCAATGTGGTCCAGATGTCGTCGTGTCACTATGGGCACCAAAACGAAGTACCACGCCTTGTTCGGCTGGTTCTATGATATAAATACCTGAAGCAAGCCATACAACAAAAATAACAGCTGCAATCAACCCTAAGCCAATCGCACCGCCTTGACCTGTAGGCTCTTCATTTGAATTATTGGTCGCTGAGCCACCAAACATCGAATTTAGCTTGTTTTTTAGGTTACGCAATACATCGTCAAGATCAGGTGGACCATCATTACCACGGTTATTACCCCATGGATCTTTGTCGTCCTTACCAGGTTCGTTCCAAGCCATTTAGCGCTCCAAAATTGAGTTTAATAAATTCAAACGTGTTTATTTTACGGACATCATCAGCATTATGGAACCGTTGATTCAGTTGAGTCATCTAATTCTTCTGTATGTTCAGGAAAGTATTCTTGTAGTGCTTGGCGCAATAGATCGATACCTTCGCCCGTTTTTGCTGAAAGCCAGACCCGTGTAATTCGTCCGTTCTCGTCACGATCGAGTCTAGCTTTATGATTTTCGAGAAGATCAATTTTATTACAGACGATCAACTGTGGCACCTCATCAGCGCCAATTTGTTGTAAAACCTCGTCGACATGATGCATTAAATCATCACGATCCGCGGCGCCAGCTTCAACCACATGAAGCAATAAAGCGGCATCCCGAGTCTCATCTAATGTTGAGCTAAATGATTCAACTAAGTCATGAGGTAACTTTCTAATAAAACCAACGGTATCAGCCATAATTAATGGCTGAATGTCATGTAACTTCATGCGTCTTAAAGTAGGATCTAAAGTAGCAAATAAACGGTCGTCAGCATAAACTTCGGCAGCCGTAAGCTTATTGAATAGGCTCGATTTACCCATATTGGTGTAGCCTACTAAGGAAACAACCGCAATATCACTACGTTGGCGCGAGCGTCGGCCTTGATCGCGTTGTGACTGTACTTTTTCAAGTCTTTTTTTGAGCGACTTAACACGTTGTGCTAATAAACGACGATCGGTTTCTAATTGAGATTCACCTGGACCACGCATACCAATACCACCTTTTTGACGCTCAAGATGGGTCCAGCCGCGAACGAGACGTGTAGACATGTGTTTAAGCTGAGCTAATTCAACCTGTAACTTACCTTCATGAGATCGTGCTCGGCGAGCAAAAATATCTAGAATAAGGCCAGTCCGAGCAATAACACTACATTCTAATTGCTTCTCTAGATTTCGTTCTTGGCTTGGAGATAGATCATGATTAAAAATAACTAGGGCAGCATGATTAGCAAGAACCTGTTGACGAATTTCTTCAACTTTTCCTGTTCCTGCAAAAAATTTTGCATCTGGTCGTTGGCGTTTACCATGAACTATCGTGGCAATACGTGCACCAGTTGATTCTACAAGTTCGATAAACTCTTGCTCAGCCTCAGCAAAATCAGAGACATTTAAATCAAGGTGTACAAGCACAACGGCTTCTTTTTTTGATGCATCATCAAATGCTGCATCACTATTTGGACGATCAAACAATCAAAATACTCCTTTAATCATCAGCAGTTATCGTAACGTTCCTAACTGGAACAATCGTTGATATTGCATGTTTATAGACCATTTGATTTACAGAGTTTTTAAGTAATATGACAAACTGATCAAACGAGTCAATTTGGCCCTGTAGTTTAATTCCATTTATCAAAAAAATAGAAACCGGTACATTTTCACGTCGTAATGCGTTTAAAAATGGATCTTGTAATAATTGTGCCTTTGCCATGTATCACTCCTTGTTGTTATTTTAATTTTATAGTGAAGTTTTAATTTTATGAGTTACGTTTAAATTGTCAATTCTGGGCATTGCTGGCTTATATAGCTCGCAACCTGTTCAAGTGGAAGTCCTTCACCACTATCAAACCAGACACCATCAGCTTGCGCTCTTAACCATGTTAGCTGCCGTTTTGCCATTTGTCTTGTCGCGATAATTGCTTTTTCAATCATTTCCTCTTGATCGTATTCGCCAGATAAATGTGACCAAGCTTGACGATAACCTACAGCACGAATTGAAGGTAAATCAGGATGACAATCCTTACGACTGAGTAATGCCTTCACTTCATCTATAAAGCCATTTTGCACCATTGTTTGGTAACGCTGAGCAATTCGCTGGTGTAGTACCGCTCGATCGAACGGGCTAAGGATGATTTTAATAATTCGGTACGGTAATTGACTAGCCTTATCTTTGGTAAGTTCCGTTAAACTTTTACCTGTTATTTCATACACTTCTAATGCGCGCTGTAATCGTTGCGGATCATTAATATGGATCCTTGCAGCAGAGACTGGATCTACAGCAGTCAGACGTTCATGCAAATGTGAAAGACCATATTGCTCTGCCTCATATTCTAGCCGGGCACGGACTTCCATATTCGCAGTAGGCAAATCAGATAAACCATGTTCCAAGGCTCTAAAATATAACATTGTACCGCCTACGAGTAGAGGAATCTTTCCTCTGGCAGTGATTTCTGCCATAAGCTTTAAAGCGTCTGTTCGAAAAGCTCCGACAGAATAACTCTCCGTCGGCTCGATTATGTTTACTAAGTGATGTGGATATTGTCTTAATACTTCAGGCTCGGGTTTAGCTGTCCCAATATCCATTCCACGATAAACCAATGCCGAATCGACACTAATTATTTCAACGGGGTAGCGATTAGCGATATCTAGTGCTAAATCAGTTTTCCCCGCTGCTGTTGGCCCCATGATAAAAAGGGCGGGCGGTAATGTTAATTGCGTCGAATCTAGACTCAACCTTGCTTCATCGTGTCGTAAAAGTCAGCATTCGTTTTAGTTGCTTTCAAGCGATCCATTAAGAACTCCATCGCATCGATAGGATCCATTGGTGCAAGCAATTTACGCAAAATCCATAATTTATGCAGATCATCGCTATCAGTTAACAGTTCTTCTTTACGAGTACCAGAACGTGTTACGTTAATAGCAGGATAAATACGACGATCAGCTAATTTACGTTCTAATTGAAGCTCCATATTACCGGTACCTTTGAACTCTTCAAAGATAACTTCATCCATACGTGACCCAGTTTCAACCAATGCAGTAGCGATAATAGTTAGACTACCACCTTCTTCGATATTACGGGCAGCACCAAAAAAACGTTTCGGTCTTTGTAGAGCATTAGCGTCAACACCACCTGTAAGTACCTTACCAGATGATGGTGCAACGGTATTATAAGCACGTGCTAAACGAGTAATTGAATCTAATAAAATAACCACATCGTGTTTGTGTTCAACTAAGCGTTTTGCTTTTTCAATAACCATTTCAGCCACTTGGACATGGCGAGTCGCAGGTTCATCAAAGGTACTCGAAACCACTTCACCTTTAACTGAACGCTCCATTTCTGTTACTTCTTCAGGACGTTCATCAATCAGTAAAACGATAAGATCACTATCAGGATAATTAGCCGCTATTGATTGAGCAACCATTTGTAGAATCATCGTCTTACCAGATTTAGGTGGCGCAACAATTAACGCACGCTGACCTTTACCTATAGGCGCTGCTAAATCAATAATACGGGGAGTTAAATCTTCAGTACTTCCATTTCCACGCTCTAAAGTA
Source organism: uncultured Methylophaga sp. (assembly GCA_963975785.1). Classification (GTDB taxonomy): domain Bacteria; phylum Pseudomonadota; class Gammaproteobacteria; order Nitrosococcales; family Methylophagaceae. The sequence goes on along the minus strand of CAXBIM010000058.1, from coordinate 555 downwards.
AAACGTTCATTAGGAAATAATGGGGTGAGGTTCTCAAAAGGAACTTTATTTTTTGATTGCTCAGGCTTTTCGTAATTGATCTCATCTACTTTAATCAGAGCAAAGTAGCGTTCACTGTCTTTAGGTGCCCGAATTTTACCGGTAATCGTATCACCTGTTCTCAAATGAAAACGACGGATTTGACTGGGTGAAACGTAAACATCATCAGGACCCGCAATATATGATGCTTCGGCAGAACGTAAGAAACCGAATCCATCCTGCAGTAACTCGAGTACACCTGTCGTGATAACTTCTTCACCCTGCTTCGCATGTTCTTTAACGATTGAAAAAATCAAGTCTTGTTTACGGTTTCTTGCCAAGCCTTCTAGCTTCATTGAAAGAGCAAGCTCCATAAGGTCGGCAGCAGACTGCTTTTTAAGTTCTGTCAGATTCATGTAATACCTAAAGTGGGATTTTTAATATAGAAATAGATGTATACGCGATAACGCTGTATAGAAGATTTATTGGGAGGGGTTTTGAAATTGCATGTATTATAGCAAAAAACCTGTTTTCAGT
>CAXBIM010000057.1:0-14081 GCA_963975785.1 uncultured Methylophaga sp. | reverse complement strand
CAATCAGGCAGCTTAATTCTATTTATTAGGTGTCTTAAGTTTGGGAGGGTTACCGCGTGACTACCGTGTGACATTCATTGTGATTATCCATGACATCACTTGTGACATTATTTTTTGAAGTTAATTTGAGCATACTTTTATGTTCATTAAATAGCTTTCGCAATTCAGTTATCCCTTTTACCTCATTGTGGTCAACATCTATAGAAGACAAATGCCTACGTATCACTTTACCTTCTTCACGTAATTTTGCTTGTCTCTCTGCATCTGTCAAAGGTTTCTTTGACGTGACACCATCTGTCACACTATTATTTTCACTTATGTAATTTGTGACATCTTTATTTGGGTTTTTAAATTTATAGTTCTTTAGAATGACTTCCCATTCAGGATGCTTATAGCGTTTGGTACGCTTATCCAATATAAATTTATCTTTTAAAAGAAATGCTAGGGCCTCTTTTTCACTATTAGTTCGACATGACAAGCGCCGTGATAACATATCAATATCAGATATTAAACTTTCGCCAGTTTTTAAATATATAGTACGCATATCCAGATACAAGCTTTTTTCGATACGACACATATGTCTAGTTTCAATCTCCCAATCACCGAATTTATGCATGATCATGTGCATAACACCAAATTCAGTATGAATTTTTTTGTCTTTATTCTTCTCTTCATTTTTCATGAGACATTCTCTATATAAATGTTTAGAGTTTAGTTAAGTATATCTATTAGAACTTTGAAGTACTCAGTTTGATGTACAAGATTTTTCACAACTATCAAGATACTGATCTAGATGTCTTTTACGATATAAAATATGTCTGCCCACTTTACTATATGTAATAGCTTGGGATTGATGACAGCGCATATGTTGCAATGTATACAATGATTTCCCTATATAGGCAGCGGCGAATTCGGGCGAAAAAGGAGTATCTGGAGCAGCCTCAATAACTTTTTGCTTTAGGATTTCTTTTTCATCGTCTGTGTACTTTGACCAAGTTTTTTTGAGTAACATAGTTTATTGTTCCTTATAAATGTAGTGTATAGCTAATACCTCTTGATACCTATAGTTTACATGAGAAACTTTAATAATCAATTAAAAGTTTCTTTTTTTAACCTGTAGATTGCTATGAACTCTTCGACCTTCTATATCCATTGATATACATAGTGACGGAAGCTTATAGTTAATTAACATTCCCTCCAAAAGTTTCTTATGTTAGAATACATCCAGGAAACTTTTGTATTGTTTAGGAATAATAACGTGAGTAGTAATTTAGGTCAGATTGCTAATAGAATTAAAGAATCTATGAAAGAGAAAGGACTCAAACAGGTCGATATTGTAAAAACTACAGGAATTTCGAAAGGTAGCGTGTCAAAATGGTTGGCTGGCAAAGCCAAACCGAGTGGCGAATATTTGCTTCGTCTCTCTCAGGTTCTAGGCAAGTCAGAATACTGGTTATTGAATGGTGAATACCCTTATAGTTCATATGCAGATATTGACGACGCTATGGACTATATGAACGCTTACGAAGAAAGTATGAGGGATCATTACATTACAGAGCTCGGTTTAGAACCTAGACTTCCGTATAGTATTAGATTTTTAAAAGAAGAGTTTGAGAATAAGGTTTTTAGTGAGCATGAAGAGTTTGAAAAACAATATGAGCCTTCTGCTGAACAAGAGCGTGAAATAGAAGAATATAAAGAGTGGCTAGAATGGGAGGAAAGAGCGGATGATTTTATTGAAAATAGGTCGACCTTAGAACAGATAAAAAAACACCCCAATTTAAGTGTTTTTATAGAAAATTTTAACCATGTAGAACAACTATTAAGGTCACAATCTGAAATTGCTGAACGGACGAACAGTAATTTAAGTAAGACTCTATTCTATAATCAAGAAGACTATAGCATGCAGCCGATAATCACTATTGGTGCACAGTGCTCAGTAGATTTAACTAAGCGCACTATAAAAAACGGCAAGTTTTACTTGATAAGAACGGATAGCTTTTACGGGGTAAGAGCACTATTTAGTCAGTCTGATGGTGGTCTGCTATTACAATGTAAGAACAAGGAATATCCAGATGAGAAAATTTCTAAATCCAAAACAGACAACTTAGAGGTTCTCGGTTATGTTTATGCTTGGACTAATATGGATCCTTGGTAAAGGCAAGCGTCTCTAGCGCTTTAACCGCCATAGGATTGGCCCTTATAGCAATATATATTACCCCATGCCTGAAGATAAAGACATTCCCAATAAATGCATAAATGAAGCCGAACTTCACACAGTCATATAAACCACTAACTTAAGCGAGATTAAACTTAGCGAATATTGCCCTAGTAAATTCTTCTATGTTGAAAATTAAAGCTCTGCGTAGTGGTTATCTAAATTTAGCTGACGACTACATATAGATGGAGTTGTGAAATTAAGATTAATGTCGGAGACATCAATCAGCTAGAATAGAGTAAATATCAATTTAAAATATAACTTATTAAATGATATACCCTTCAATATTATAGTGTTAATAATATCTATATATCTAATAAATAAACTGTACCACGATAGGTCAAAAAAGCCTTACATGCTAATATTTGTATAGTATGTAAGGCTTAGGTATGAGGTTTAATTTTCTTAGGTGATGCTGTTAATATCATGGTTTGTGTAACGACGACAAAGATGAGACCGAACACACCCATTAATTTTACCAGTCCTAAAGTGATGGACACTTCGGATAACTCACCTTCTAAGGGAATAGTGCTCACTAAGTAAATACCCGCCAACTCGATTAAGAAAAAAGCGACGATATAAAAAGGGATGCTAAAATTAAACCAAGATAAGAACTTGCTGTCTTCTTGCTTACTATAACGCGCATAATCAATACCCATAGGCCCATGTAATATACGGCAACGTCCCACCAGCCAAAAGGCAGTGCTTTTTCAGGTCCTAAACAGCCAAGCACCTTTATGACCGAATAATACTCGAGAAAACAAGGCTACAGACATGCCTATACGAATGGCGTAGCGAGTAATAATTCCATTTACGATTCCGTAAGCAACGCAGCTTATTAGTAAGCCAATGATAGCGTTTTTGGTCCCATAATTTTCTGCCATCGCAATACCAATGACTAAATAGAACATGGCGCTACAAACGCCCCACCATGCCATGGTTAAAGAACCTTTAGTGGCTCGATCTTCGTTTGCCACCAACTCTTAGTTAGGATCAGAGGGAATGACAGAAGTATCGTGCCCTTTATTTTCTGGTTGTATTACACCTGCCATATCACACTCCTTGAGATAATCTATTAGTTGTACCGTCATCATAATTGTCTATCGGCTAAACACAATTAGTAGCCAATACTTTTGATTCGATGACAGTAGCCACGCTATGTCTTTTATGTCCTGTCAAAGGGTATCATTCCGACAACGTCTCTATAGCTAAATAGATAAGTGTCGTCATTCAACTATAGAGAATACTCTAGGAGATAAAAATACTACAGCTGTAGTATTTTTGACTAAGTGTGCAATATCTTTGATTGAAGCTAAGTCTTGGATATATGCTGTATGAACAGCTCACAGATTGTCGAAAACTTAATATTCTGAAAGAATACGAGAACGAAAACACAGAACTACGCCCTTGAGGTTATATAGCGCGATGTTCGCATGCTGATTGAAACAGTAAAAAAGGCTGCTAACACTATATTATGCATAGTGTTAGCAGCCTTTTTTTTATTTAGTATTTTACTTAGATGATTTGCTGAATATCGAGGCTTGAACAGTACTTTACTTTAACCTAGTTTTAGTTAATATCTAAACAAATATACTTAGTCTCAACATACTCTTCGATACCATATTTTGAGCCCTCACGTCCCAAGCCGGATTCTTTGATACCACCAAACGGTGCCAACTCTGTCGTCAGCATGCCAGTATTGACTCCGACCATACCAACTTCGAGTGCTTCAGCAATACGCCATACACGACCAATATCTCGGCTATAGAAATAACCTGCCAAACCATATTCAGTGTGATTTGCGAGAGCAACGCCCTCTTCGTCTGTCTCAAATTTGAAGATTGGCGCAATAGGACCAAAAATTTCTTCATCTGCGACGCGCATATCGTTATTAACGTCGGTCAAAATAGTTGGCTCAAAAAAGTTGCTACTAGCCTCAACTCTTTGACCGCCACATAATACCGTTGCACCTTTACTTTTTGCATCAGCAACCAGCGCCTCTGCATTATCTGCCGCAGCCTGAGAAATCAAAGGTCCTTGTGTTATGCCAGCTTCTAAACCGTTACCGATTTTTATGGCTCGTACTTGCTCTGCTAATTTTTTGGTAAATTCCTCATAAACACCTGCCTGTACGAAAAGACGATTGGCACATACACAGGTTTGACCGCTATTGCGGTACTTACTCATCATTGCGCCTATCACAGCGGCATCTATATCTGCATCATCAAAAACGATGAAAGGTGCATTGCCTCCCAATTCTAATGACATTTTTTTGACAGTGTCAGCACACTGCTTCATTAGAATTTTCCCCACCCGAGTGGACCCAGTAAAGCTTATTTTCTTGACTAAAGCGTTTGTCGTCATCTCCTCTCCGATCGCTATCGGATCACCTGTGACTACGCTATATATACCGTCAGGAATACCCGCTTTCTGAGCCAGATAAGCCATTGCTAACGCAGAATAAGGCGTTTCCATTGCAGGCTTGACAATCATCGGGCATCCCGCTGCTAGCGCAGGACCTGCTTTTCGGCTGATCATAGAGTGCGGAAAATTCCATGGAGTAATGGCTGCAGTGACGCCAATAGGCTGTTTAATCACGACTAAACGCTTATCTGGCATGTGCCCAGGAATAAAGTCACCGTAAATACGTTTCGCTTCTTCAGCAAACCATTCTAAGTAGTCCAGCCCACTTTGTATTTCGCCTTTTGCTTCAGCAATAGGCTTGCCTTGTTCATTGGTCATTAAGACAGCCAAATCTTCCATATTTTCAGCAATCAGCGTATGCCAACGACGTAAGATGCTACTACGTTCCTTACCTGTTTTTTTCGACCAAGTTGATTGAGCGATATCTGCAGCTTCAATGGCGCGTCGAGTCTCGGTACTTCCCATCATTGGCACAGTACCAATCAATTCTCCCGTTGCAGGGTTTAGTACTTCATGGGTTGCTTTGTTATCAGCATCACACCACACGCCATTAATAAAGGCTTGTTGTCTAAACAACGCATTATTTTTTAATTGCATTTCTCACTCCAACTGTTTTTTTAGGACTACAATAATCCGCGTGTGGTCAGCACTTCACGGGCAATTCGAAAGCACTCTACACCTTGTGGTACACCGCAATAAATCGCAATAGCATGTATAGCAGCGCGTATTTCTTCAACAGAACAACCGTTATTAATTGCTCCATTTAGATGCAACTCCCATTCATGCATTTTCCCTAAAGCAGCAATCATGGTTAAATTCATTAACGAACGGGTTTTGGCATCAATCGTCTCATCGCCCCACCCAAATCCCCAGCACCATTCGGTCATGGCCTCTTGAAATGGACGGTTAAAATCATCAGCAGCTTGTAGATTTTTTTCGACGTACTCAGCACCCAAAGTGGCTTTGCGTTGAGTAAGTCCCAATTCAAATCGTTGTTTGTCCATTATTACTTCCTTTTACTGTTTATTAAGATGCAACCCCATATGGCAGGCTTCATCAATGTGTTTTCGACAAGCTTCAATTGCCGACTTACTGTCACCTTTAGCAATACTATTAACAATATCTTGCAAGTTATTAGGGCCTTTAGTGGCACGCTCTTGCGTAGACAAAGTCATAAAACGCAAACGACCAATACGTCCATTCAATCTCTCTGTCAACTCCCATGCGACCGTCATACCGGCCGTCAAAAATAAATGCTCATAAAATGAATAAGAATACCCAAGCGCCTCCACCACATCTCCTGCATGTAAGTTTTCTCGGATCTGGACTAAGTGGCTTTGTAATTTATCCACTAGTTCAGGTGTCGCCTGTTCAGCGCAGTAGCGAACTGCTTCGCTCTCTAGCATCGTACGTAAATGATAAATTTGACGAATCTCATCACTTTCTAAAACAGCAACTGAAGACCCTCCTGCAGAAAACGTCACCAAATGCTCGCTTTCTAAATGCCTTATACATTCACGTACAACAGTGCGGCTGACACCCAACTGCTCACAGATAGTGCGTTCAACCAAACGCTTACCTGGTTCAAGTTGTCCGATCATGATCGCTAAGCGTAGCTGTTCTAGTGTTGTCTCTTTCAACGTTTTTGGTTTTTCCACTTTCTCTAACATACGACCTCTAATTTGTAAGATGTAAATGCAGAGTATAACGACTGTGAATCAAAGAAAACAGTACGCTTTAATATAGTATTACGGTATACCATAATATTTTTTTTCAAAAAAAGCTAGCAATTAATTAAATACCGTATTATGGTATACCAACATTGTTAGAGATTATTCACCACTGTAGGGAACAGATAATGCTAAAACCAGAAATTAGAAAAATCGTAACTTTTGAAGAAGAAACATTCATTGAAGGATTCAAAGCTGCTGATACACCGCTTCGAATGTTTGCTGTTGCAGCGGTGATTACTAACCCATGGGCAGGACGTTATGTCGAAGACCTAAAACCTGAGATTCAAGCATTTGGTCCTGTGTTGGGTAAGCTAATGACCGATAAAATCATTGCTTTAGCTGGCGGTGCAGACAAAATACAAGCGTATGGCAAAGCGGCTGTAGTCGGACTTGATGGTGAAATCGAACACGCCTCAGGCCTGATTCACACACTACGTTTTGGCAACTTCTATCGTGAAGCTTTATCTGCCAGTAGTTATTTATCGTTTACTAACATGCGCGGCGGCGCAAACTCCCCCATTATGGTGCCGTTGATGGATAAAGATGATGTCGGTCGACGCTCACATTATCTGACCATTCAATTCGCCATTCCAGATGCCCCTCGTGATGATGAAGTAGTCATCGTCTTAGGAGGTGCATCTGGTGGCCGTCCGCATCATCGCATTGGTGATCGTTATCAAGACTTAAAAGATTTGGGCCGCAATCTAGATAATCCAGCAGCCGTATAAGGAGCAGATATTAATGAAGTGGTCACGTAAAACCTCCGATGGAATCGCTTATCACTATGGTGATAACAATGGCGGAAACATTGATAAAAAAGCCACTCCTATCGTCTTTATTCACGGTGTGGGCTTACGAGCAGAGAGCTGGAACCAGCAGTTGTCTGCATTTACTGAACACTATCGCTGTTATGCGATTGATATGCCAGGACATGGAGAGAGCGACTTATTATCGAGCCCAGTAGTCACGCTACAGGACTTTTCTGACGTACTAACAAACTTCATTAATAACGTTGTGGGCCAACCAGCCATCATTGTCGGTCATTCATTAGGTGCAATGACGGCTTTACAAACTGCGGTATCCTCTCCCAAAGTAGTACTTGGTGTCGCTGCATTGAATGCAATTTATAATCGTCCAGATGAAGCGGCTCAAGATGTACAAGCTAGAGCTGAATCACTGATAAATGACCTCAATCAAAATGTTACTGATCAACCAATAGCCAGATGGTTTGATGGCAATCCTGAATACCGCTCAGAAGCCAAGCTGTGTCAAAAATGGTTAGATAATGGTAGTCGTTTGGGATATGCACGAGCTTATCAGATGTTTGCATATTTACGTGGTATTGCAGAAGCTGACTTGCGAGCTATTACAGTGCCTGCGTTATTTCTAACAGGCGAACTGGATGTCAACTCCAAGCCCGAAATGTCATTAGCGATGGCAAGTATATTACCCAATGCTGATGCCGTTATCGTACCAGAAGCTCGTCATATGACTCAAATGACACATTCGAATATGGTTAACGCTGCATTGGCAACATTTTTTAACCAATGTGACTCACACAATATGACGCTTGCTTAATCTAAAAGCATGCCTATTTTTAAAAAGAGGTTCTCATGAAGCAACTTGATCCTAAAACTCTACGTAATGCCTTTGGCAGCTATATGACTGGCGTTACTGTCGTAACTGCCATGTCTAATGACGGTAAACCCGTCGGTTTTACTGCTAATTCCTTTACATCGGTATCACTTGATCCACCGCTCCTACTGGTATGCCCAGCAAAATCGTTGTCCAGTTTTGATGTGTTTGCTAACTGTGAGTATTTTGCTGTCAATATTCTCAGCGAAGATCAACAAGCTATATCCAATATATTCGCAGGCTCTAAAGAAGACCGTTTTAGTCAAATAGAGTGGCATAAAGATGAATACGGCAATCCAATTATAGAAGGTGCCTTGACGCATTTTTCTTGTAAAACAGACCGCAATCTCGATGCTGGTGATCATCACCTCTTGGTTGGTGAAGTACTTGATTTTTCCTCTCGTGAGGGGCATGGCTTAGGGTATGCGTCTGGAGGTTATTTTAGCTTAGCATTAGAGCGTGAAGCAGCAGAAATCAGTACGCAAGAAAAGCATGTCAATGTGGGTGTGATTATAGAGCACAATGGAAAAATCCTACTCAGTCAAAGGGATGGCAAAGCAACCTTGCCTAGTACGACTACCGATGACAATACCAATGCCGTTAGCACGATCCAACAGTTTTTAGCAGACAGTAATATTAACGCTCAGTTGGGCGCTGTCTTCTCTATTTATGAGAATACTAAAACAAATACCAATTACATTTTTTATCGAGCTACCGCTCAATCGGCTGACCCTAAAGAGCTAGGTGAATATATCTCAATCAATAATATTCCCGAACAGCATTTTGTTACACCGGCCATGAGTTCGATGATGACACGCTACGCAACTGAAAGCGAGAATGGCCTTTATGGCGTGTATGTTGGCCAAGAAGAACAAGGTCACGTCCATTAAAATTTATATCCAAATCAAATTGAACTAAAGTAAATTAAACCAAAACGCAAAGGATTTGCCTCATGAAATTTTCACTATTTTTACACATGGAACGCCTCGACGAATCACAGAGCTATCAACAACTGCATGGTGAGTTCATTGAGTTGGCGAAAATAGCCGACCAAGGCGGCATGCATGCTATTTGGACTGGTGAACACCATGGTATGGATTTTACCATCGCCCCAAACCCATTTTTAAATCTAATTGATCTATCCCATCACACCAAAAACGTACGTTTAGGTACTGGTACGGTGATTGCACCGTTTTGGCATCCGATTAAACTGGCTGGTGAAGCGGCCATGACTGACATTATCACTAACGGCCGATTGGATCTGGGTATTGCTCGCGGTGCTTATAATTTTGAGTACGAGCGCTTGATGCCTGGTATGGATGCCATGGAAGCAGGCGGTCGTATGCGTGAACTTGTCCCTGCAGTACAGCAACTATGGAAAGGTGACTACGCCCACAATGGTAAGTATACCCAATTCCCATCAACCACTTCAGCGCCAAAACCTTTACAAAAAGGTGGCGTACCCATGTGGATTGCAGCGCGCGACCCTCATAGCCACAACTTTGCGGTAGAACATGGCTGCAACGTGCAAGTCACCCCGCTATGGCAAGGCTTAACAGAAATCCAAAATTTAATGACAGCCTTTAAAAACGCCAAAGCTGAGCATGGCGAAGGTAAAAACCCGAAAATTATGCTTTTACAACATGCTTACGTTGGTAGTGATGCTAATGACGTAGCTGAAGCTGCTAAATGTATCAGCCGTTTCTACTGTTATTTTGGCGCGTGGTTCAAAAACGAACGTCCTATTCGTCAAGGACTACTTGAGCCATTAAGCGAAGAAGAAATGGCGAAAATCGACATGTATGCTCCTGAAAAAATGTTAGAGAACATGCCTATTGGCACATCTGATCAGGTCATTGAAAAACTCAAAGTATACGAAGAGCTTGGCTATGACGAGTTTGCATTTTGGATTGACTCTAGTATGACTTATGAGCAGAAACAAGCATCCTTGCGCCGTTTTATTAATAATGTCATGCCAGCATTTGCATAACCATACTTAGTTTCTAGTAGATGACAAACAGATAACCCAATAAGAAATTTGGAGAACCACTATGGCTAAACCTCATTATCAACTTTATATTAATGGCGAGTGGTGCGAAGGGAGCACTAACCAAGTCCTAGACAGCTATAATCCTGCAACGAACGAAGCATGGGCAACATTCGCCTGTGCTAGCTCTGCTGATGTCGAACGCGCTGTCGATGGTGCTAAGACTGCACTGAATAATCCTGAATGGGCAAAAATGACTGCCACCCAACGCGGTAAGTTATTGTACCGCTTAGCAGATCTGATTGAGCAAAATGCCGAAACACTAGGGGAAATTGAAACAACGGATAGTGGCAAACTGGCTCATGAAACTGTGGCTCAGACACGTTATGTCAGCGACTATTATCGTTACTTTGCAGGACTGGCTGACAAAGTAGAAGGCGCTACACTACCAATTGATAAGTCAGATATGCATGTTTTTACCACGCGTGAACCTATTGGCGTAGTGGCTGCTGTTGTGCCTTGGAATGCGCAAATGTTTTTGACAGCGACTAAGCTAGGTCCAGCGCTAGCAGCAGGCTGCACGATCATTCTAAAAGCTTCCGAGGTAGCACCTTGCCCTATGTTTGCTTTTGCTGAACTAGTAGAACAAGCAGGCTTCCCTAAAGGTGTCGTATCTATCATTACAGGTGATGCTGAAAACTGTGCCATTCCATTGACCAGTCACCCTGATGTAGACAAAATTGCATTTACTGGTGGGCCCGATGCAGCAAGGCATGTAGTTAGAAACTCTGCCAATAGCTTTGCGGTAACGAGCTTGGAGTTAGGTGGTAAATCACCCATCATCGTCTTTGAAGATGCGGACTTGGAAAGTGCGGCAAACGGTTTGATTGCTGGTAATTTTGGCGCTTCCGGTCAGTCTTGTGTGGCAGGATCTCGTGGTTTTATTCACCGTTCTATCTTGCCTGAAATTATCAAACGTGTAGAAGAAAAAGCGAAGAATATTGTCATTGGCAACCCTCTTGATACCAGTACCCACGTAGGCCCTTTATGCACTAAGGCTCAAGTAGATCGTATTAAAGATACGCTTGAGAAGGCAGTTTCACAAGGGGCGACCATTCGTTTCGGTGGCCAGCCGCCTACTGATCCTGCTTTAGCTAGCGGCAATTACTTTACGCCTACCTTAGTAGAATGTCCTAATACTGATATTGAAACACAAAGTGTGGAGATGTTTGGACCTGTCATGTCTTTAGTTGCTTTTGACACTGAAGACGAAGCTATTGCTATGGCAAATGATAGTGTCTATGGCTTAGGCTCTGGTGTCTTTACTCAAAACTTAGCTCGCGCGCACCGTGTCTCGCAACAGATTCGTTCAGGTATTTGCTGGGTAAATACCTATCGAGCTATCTCTCCTACAGCACCCTTCGGTGGTTACAACCAGTCAGGTTATGGACGTGAAGCTGGGAGCGAATCTGTACTGCAATATACTCGCACAAAAACGACATGGATCAATATCTCGGCGGAGCCGATGGCCAATCCTTTTGTTATGAGGTAACCACTCGATGCAATCCACTACATTAGTTTTAAGGAAGAAACTATGTCTATTCGTCCCCCATTGACAGAGCTAAACATAAAAACTCACGACAAAGGTTTTTATAAAGGTTTTAACCGTATTGTCACTATAACATCAAAGATTTTGGTGACAGTAATGGTTATCTGGATTTTAAGCGACATCGATCGTTCCGGTGCAATTCTAGATAGTATGAAAAACTGGTCTTACACTAACCTGAATAGTTACTATACCTATTCTGTCGCATTTTATATATTTGTTTGCCTAACCGCTATTTTATGGCCATCGTTTGGACGCACGAAACTTGGCTCCGACCCTAATGGAAAACCTGAATTTTCAAATTTTTCATGGTTTTCCATGATTTTTGGGGCAGGTATTGGTATTGGCGTACTGACCTATAGTGCTGCTGAACCTATCTGGCATTTGGCAAACAACCCTGACACTATTATGTCAAAAGAAATCATCATGTCAGCGTTGAATGCTAACGGCCTAAAACTGCCTCAAGGTGCTGACGTATTCAATTTTTATCAAGAACAAGTATCTGCCAGTACGTTAACTGCTATTGATGGCGTGGTGATACCCAAAACTGAGTCAGCACTAGATGCCGCCTTTCGCTACTCTTTTTTTCACTGGGGTATCAGTGCTTGGGCAACTTATTGCCTAGTTGGTATTTGTTTAGCGTATTTCAGTTATTCTCGTGGATTACCATTGACCATGCGCTCAGCATTAACGCCTTTGTTTGGTAGACATTTAGAAGGGTTGTTGGGGCATATCATTGATATCTCTGCCGTCATTGCCACTATATTTGGTATTGCACAAACGATTGGTATTGGCTTAAGCTCATTTGCTTCTGGGCTATACAGTATTACTGGTATTACTTGGTTGGTGACCAATACTAACAACCCTGAGCCCACCACCGGAGCATTATTACTATCGTTGTTTGTGGTCATGTGCCTAGCGATGATTTCTGCTTTGTCAGGTGTTGGACAGGGCGTCAAGTGGTTAAGTAATATCAATATGATATTGTCATTTTCCCTTTTAGCTTTTTTCTTGATTTTGGGGCCTCTATGTTCGCCTTAGAAATGCTAGGCAAAGGGATTTTTACCTACGTTGTGCACTTGCCTGCAATCGTATTTACCGTCTGGGATCCCGATACTGAACTGGGCAGCTGGCAAACCAGTTGGTCTATTTTTTACTGGGCGTGGTGGATTGCTTTTGCACCATTCGTTAGTATGTTTTTAGCACGTATTTCCAAAAACCGTACCATTCGTGAATTTGGATTGATTGGTATTGTAGCACCTAGTCTGACACTATTTGTCTGGTTCTCTTTCATTGGTGGTACTGGCATCGATTTAGAGTTAAGTGGTATTGCTGGTGGTAAAATATTTGAGTCAGGATTAACCGCTCAGCTATTCGAAATTATTGGCTTTATGTTAGAACCAATGATGGCAAAAATATTATCAGCGATGGTGGTGGTATTGCTATTAACCTATTTGGTTACTTCTGCTGACTCTGCTCTGCTAGTTGTCAATATACTAAATGCTGGAGGTGAGGTCGAAGTTGAAAATGGCCAAAAACACATCATCGTGTGGGGTCTTGCTCTAGCTTCCGTTATTGCAGCATTGTTATTAGCTGGTGGATTGAATGCTATTACCTCGGCTATGATTATTGCCGCAATACCCTTTTCACTCATCATTATTTTGATGGCAGTCAGTTTACTGAAGGCTCTTATTTTAGATGGCGTACGAAAAAGAGAAAAGTGATTGATATTTATTTAAAAGTATCATCTTTGTTAGATCTCTTATAATCCGATTGCTACTTCATAGGAGCTCTTTTTTTAATAAATAAAAATCGTGCTGTTTCTACGTAACGGATATGTTGTTTAATTTATATTATTGCACAGATAAAAAATCACCCTAGCTATTTAAGTGAGGGTGGTTTTTTTAGGTTTGAGAAACTACTTTCTAAGGAAATAAGTACAACGCAAGTCACCTTTCTAATACTGTATAAAGCAATTACATATTTATGAGTGTTCTTATTTTTCGGGGAAACTACCCTTCCACCGAGATGTGGCAAGCGCTAAAGCAAAGAACTTGCATGCTGCCATTACTTATATTTACTTCACTGAACTAGTGCCTGATAGTCTGATTAATCTAGCTAATAATCCTTGAGATTGATATTAGACATAGTTAACGCTAAAGTAGATCAATTTCTTATTGAAACTATAACTTATTAGGTAGTAAATCCCTGAATATTATGGTGTTTAAAATATCATCATACTCTGCATATACTATGGTCAATCTTACTCTGACAATTCGGAAAAGCTCTATATGCTATTATTTATATAGTGTAGAGGGCTGGGGTATGAAAATTATTTTTCTTAGGTGACGCTATTAATATCGGGGTTTGAAAAAAGCATCCTAATGTTTTCAATATATACGTATCTTGCGAATTAAGTTTTTGGGGCTGTAGTAGATAAGCACTATGCTAGACTACTTTTATGAAGATAACCCGTTG
>CAXBIM010000056.1:0-14578 GCA_963975785.1 uncultured Methylophaga sp. | reverse complement strand
CACATCGCTGCCGGTAGACCACTGTCATTTACTCAACAAGATATTATTTTGAATGGCCATGCTATCGAATGCCGTATCAATGCTGAAGATGCCAAAACGTTCATGCCTAGCCCAGGCTTGATTACCCATTACCATGCACCCGGCGGAGCAGGTATCCGTATGGATTCTCATGTTTATAGCGGCTACCGCGTACCACCGAACTATGACTCAATGATCGGTAAACTAATCGCCTATGGTCAAACTCGTGAATCAGCCATTGCACGCATGCAAACGGCGTTGGGTGAAATAGGCATCGAAGGCATCAACACCAACGTTGCACTGCAAAAAGCAATCATGGATGACACGCATTTCCAAACGGGTGGTACCAATATTCACTACCTTGAAAAGAAATTGGGTCTTTAAATGGCTTGGATTCAATTTATATTCGATAGCACGCCTGATGCGGCAGATAGATTATCTGATGCGCTATCAGAAAGTGGTGCCGCAGCGGTTACGTTTCAAGACAACGCTGATCAGCCGATTTATGAGCCAGAACTTGGCACAACTCCACTTTGGGCGGCCACTAATGTGGTCGCTTTGTTTGATGCCGAACAAGATACTGATGCCGTTATCACCTCGTTGTCACATAAGCTCAGACCACAAGTGGTGCCAAATTACCGTATCGAAGCGGTAGAAGATAAAGACTGGGTACGCGAATGGATGGATAGTTTTCAACCCATTTGTTTTGGCGACCGTTTATGGATTTGCCCGAGTTGGCTGTCACCCGTAGATCCAGAAGCCGTTAATATTATGCTCGACCCTGGCTTAGCATTCGGCACAGGTACACACCCGACAACGGCTTTGTGTCTAAACTGGCTCGATCAGGCCGATGTAAAAGATAAATATGTCATTGATTATGGTTGTGGCTCTGGTATTTTGGCCATTGCAGCAGCTTTACTTGGTGCTAAAAGAGTCATTGGCGTAGATACCGATCCACAAGCTTTGGAAGCAACCCAAGCTAATGCAGCTCGTAATGGCGTTCACATCGAAACCTACTTTCCTGATGAATGTCCTGATGAACTTGCAGACTTATTGTTAGCCAATATTTTAGCGGGACCTTTGCAGTCACTTTCTGAACGGTTAGCTAGTTTAACCAAGGCGGGTGCGCCCATAGTGCTGTCAGGTATCTTAGATGTTCAAGCCGATGCGGTCAGCCAAAGTTATCAGCCTTGGTTTGATATGCAGCCTGAAGTTCTAAAAGAAGAATGGACACGTATTGTTGGTCAACGTCATGCGACTTAACATCAACACTCATCCTAAAGATACAAAGCTGTGATGAACATAGGTCCTTACATCTTGCCCAATAATCTGTTCCTAGCTCCGATGGCTGGCGTAACAGATCGTCCTTTTCGGCAATTATGTCGTCGTTTAGGTGCAGGCATGGTGGTATCAGAAATGATTACCGCCAATAAAGCCTTATGGGCGAGTAAAAAATCATTATTACGTGCTAATCATGATGGCGAACCAGAACCACGTTCTATTCAAATCGCAGGCACCGATCCAAAAATGATGGCAGAAGCGGCTCAGCATAATGTTGACCAAGGCGCCCATATCATCGATATCAATATGGGCTGTCCTGCAAAAAAGATTTGTAATGTAATGGCGGGATCAGCATTACTTCAAAATGAAAAATTAGTCGGCGAGATATTAGAAGCCGTGGTCAATGCGGTCAACGCTCCCGTCACACTGAAGATTCGTACTGGTTGGGATACCTGCAACCGTAATGGCGTAGCAATTGCTCGCATCGCCGAACAATCAGGTATTCAAGCTTTGGCCGTACATGGTCGTACACGCGCCGATGCTTATCAAGGTGAAGCGGAGTACAACACCATCGCCGAAATAAAGTCTGCGATTTCAATTCCTGTGATTGCAAATGGCGATATATCTACGCCAGAAAAAGCACAGCAAGTACTTGCTTATACTCAAGCTGATGCATTGATGATTGGCCGTGCCGCCCAAGGTAATCCGTGGATATTTCAACAGATTAACCATTTCTTACAGCATGGTGAACATCTATCACCGCCAACAGTAAATGAAGTGAGCCAAATCCTGATCGAACACTTACATACACTTTACGACTTTTATGGTGAATATTCCGGCGTACGCATGGCGCGTAAACATATTGCTTGGTATAGCAAAGGACTTCGTAATGGCAACCCTTTCCGTCAACAAATGAACACTCTTGAACTGCCGCAACAACAACTTGATTTCACTAAGCAGTTTTTTGCTCAACTCGATCAGGATACGATTGCCGCATGAATGACTTAAATAAAACTGCAACCTCCTGCTTCGCCCTAGCTGTCGCCGAAGAATTATCTCACGCACCATTAAGTGAATGCGTCGAAACGGCCTTGAAAGATTATTTCAAACATTTAGATGGTCATCCCGCCGCCAATCTTTATGAAATGTTATTAGCTGAAGTTGAAGCACCATTATTCAAAGCAACACTTGAACATACTAATGGTAATCAAAGTCGTGCTGCCGAGCTCTTGGGCCTCAACCGTGGCACGCTGCGAAAAAAGTTAAAAACTTACGGGTTATGATTCGTGTTTTATTGCTCATGGCAATAAGAACAACTCATAACTGCTCCTTAAATTTTAGAGATTAGAAATGAATAAAATCCAACGTGCATTATTAAGTGTGTCAGACAAAACCGGTGTATTAGAACTTGCTCAAGAACTTACTCGACTTGGTGTCGAATTGCTATCAACGGGTGGCACGGCCAAGTTATTACAAGAAGCAGGATTACCTGTAAAAGAAGTATCAGAACATACCGGCTTCCCTGAAATGATGGATGGTCGTATCAAAACCTTACACCCTAAAATTCACGGTGGTTTATTAGGTCGTCGCGGTACAGATGAAGCAATTATGGCTGAACATGATATTGCGCCTATCGATCTAGTTGTAGTGAACTTATACCCATTTGAAGCAACCATCGTTCGTGAAGATTGCACCTTGCCAATGGCAATTGAGAATATCGATATCGGTGGCCCAACGATGTTACGTGCCGCAGCTAAAAACCATGCATCGGTCACAGTTCTAATCGACCCTAGTGATTACAGCCGTGTCCTTGCACAACTTGAAAAAACAGGCGGTGTTGATGATGCGACTCGTTTTGATTTAGCCGTAAAAACATTTGAACATACCGCTCACTATGACGGTGCGATTGCCAACTTTTTAGGTAAAATTACTGAAGCCGGTGATGTTGATTTCCCTCGCACCTTTAATAGCCAATTCCATAAAGCACAAGACATGCGTTATGGTGAAAACCCACATCAAAAAGCGGCATTCTATACCGAAGCTAAACCTGAATCAGGTACGATCAGTGCTGCCGTTCAAATTCAAGGTAAAGAGCTGTCATATAATAATATCGCAGATACTGATGCAGCCCTTGAATGTGTTAAATCATTCCCTGAAGCACCAGCTTGTGTCATCGTAAAACATGCGAACCCTTGTGGCGTAGCAACAGCGGATAATTTGTTAACTGCCTATGATTTAGCCTACCAAACAGATACCACATCAGCATTTGGTGGCATCATCGCGTTTAACCGCGAATTAGATGCTGCAACGGCACAAGCCATTATCGATCGTCAATTTGTTGAAGTGATTATCGCCCCATCGATTAGTGAAGAAGCTAAAGCAGTTGTCAGTCAAAAAGCTAATATTCGTTTACTTTGCTGTGGTGAATTCCCAACTCAACAAGTCCAAGAATTAGACTATAAACGAGTTACTGGTGGCTTATTAGTTCAAGACCGTGATACTGCCTTAGTTACCGAAGACGACCTAAAAGTCGTGACTAAAAAAGCGCCCACAGCAGAACAAATGCTCGACTTATTATTTGCATGGCGCGTAGCGAAATTTGTTAAATCAAACGCCATCGTTTATGTCAGCAAACAACAAACTGTTGGCATCGGTGCAGGTCAAATGAGTCGTGTAGTCAGTAGCCGTATTGCGGGCATTAAAGCCGAAGATGCAGGTCTCACTGTACCAGGTGCAGTGATGGCTTCAGATGCATTCTTCCCGTTCCGTGATGGTTTAGATGCTGCTGCGGAAGCCGGAATTAGCGCCGTCATCCAACCGGGCGGTTCAATGCGTGATGATGAAGTTATTGCAGCTGCGGATGAACATGGCATTGCAATGGTCTTTACCGGCATGCGTCATTTCCGCCACTAATCAACGCAACAGCAGCAACATTTCAGGTACTTAATCGCACAAGGATGTAACGATTAAGTATGCTGTTACCTTAAAGAAGCCATGCCTTTT
This sequence comes from uncultured Methylophaga sp., assembly GCA_963975785.1. Lineage (GTDB taxonomy): Bacteria > Pseudomonadota > Gammaproteobacteria > Nitrosococcales > Methylophagaceae. Next base: position 10,276 of record CAXBIM010000056.1, on the reverse strand, counting down.
TATAGCTGTTACTCTCAAAACTTCAAACAAAGCATCAAGTATTGCCTAGACATCGACCTTTCATATTGAATTAGAGTCCATTCAAAAAATGCGCAGTGCAGCATTCATTGTGATTTGAAAAAGTTCATCGGCAAGACGAGCCTCCTTAGCTATTTTAAACAAGTAAGCAATCCTGTCCTAAACTTACGAAATATAACCTCGTGTTATCCTTTGCATATCAAGCAACTCGGCTTCACGCCTGTAAAAAATCACACAACTCAATTCGGCTTGATTCTCAAATAGAAAATAAAAGCCCTACTTAATAAAGCAGAAAATCTTTCGCTTTGATGGCAGCTCTTTTATCATGTCTGCTTCATTTGACGATTAAAGCAGAGACATTATGATCAAAGTTGGTATTGTTGGCGGCACGGGTTACACAGGGGTAGAGTTACTCAGATTATTAGCCGCTCACCCTGAAGTGTCGTTACACGTCATTACCTCACGTAGTGAAGCGGGCATGTCGGTAAGTGAACTATTCCCAAATCTGCGTGGCCATGTTGATCTTGTATTTAGTATTCCCGATGTAGAACAACTGGCAGAGTGTGACGTCGTATTCTTTGCCACACCACATACTGTTGCCATGGCATTGGTTCCTGAACTCATCAAACGTGGCACACGAGTCATTGACCTTTCAGCTGATTTTAGACTCAAAGATGCCAAGTTGTGGGAGCAGTGGTACAACATGCCACACACCTGCCCAGAGTTATTAGAGCAGGCGGTATATGGTTTGCCTGAAGTCAATCGCGAGCAAATTAAAACAGCACAGCTTATTGCTGCACCTGGCTGTTACCCAACTGCCACTCAACTTGGATTTCTACCCTTGTTAGAAAATTCGCTTATCGATCCCAAACAACTTATTGCGGACACTAAGTCAGGCGTAAGTGGTGCTGGGCGCAAAGCAGCGATAGGGGCATTATTAGCTGAGTCATCTGAGAACATGAAGGCTTATGCCGTCGCGGGCCATCGTCACCTACCTGAAATAGAACAAGGCCTTAACCTTGCTAGCAAAGAATCTGTGGGCTTAACTTTCGTTCCACATTTAACACCCATGATTCGAGGTATACACGCTACCCTTTATGGCCAGCTAACATCGGTCGTTGACCTACAAGCACTCTTTGAACAACGTTATGCTGATGAGCCGTTTGTGGATATTTTACCTGCAGGCTCACAACCAGAAACACGTAGCGTTCGAGGTACAAATACCTGTCGTATCGCCGTGCATCAACCACAGGGCGGCAATACCGTTGTTGTTTTATCGGTAATCGATAACTTGGTTAAAGGTGCATCCGGACAAGCTATTCAAAACATGAATATCATGTTTGGTTTTGATGAAAAATTAGGCATCAACATCATAGCGACACTCCCTTAGGCATGTCATCACTCGACAATTATGTTATCCATCAACCCAAGCCATATCGCTTAGCGATTTTCATACTGATCGCGGTCATAATTACTGCGACATCAGTATGGTTTTTCTTGAAGGAAGATAGCGTCAGCCTGCAACAAAACATGAATTTCTTACAACAGAATTTAAATCTATCTCGGCAAAATACTCAACAGCTCAATGATGAACGATTAGACCTACGTCTGCAAAACAAGCAACTTAATGACACGACCAGTATTCAGTTGCAGGAACTCAATATTCAACAAGCAACCGTCGAGCAGCTGCAACAGCAACTGGTGGATCTGCAAGATCAAGTGCTCACTCTCAACAAAGAATTACTTTTTTACCAAAATATAACTCAAGGGGCGACCTCTACGGAGTTACAAATTCGAGAACTTCATCTCACTGCCGATATCGAACAATCTGATATCATTCACTATCGTCTAGTCATCACTCAAGGTAAAAACATTACCAAACCGGTAACGGGCCTGATAAGTATTAATCTCGACACAGACTCAGCTGTAATAAGCGAACATCCGTTAAATTTACGTTATGTGCAATTGATTGAAGGTCGATTTAAAGTAGCAGAGAACAGTCCCCCAAAATCAATTACTATTACGATCACTCAACCCAAAAAATCTAAACTGTCACGGACCTTTGATTGGCAATTAACTTCACCTATAAAGTAAGTACTGAGGAAAATTATGTTCAAAAAAGACAAACCAAACACAAAATCTAGTCGAATTGACACACTTATTGGCCGGGACACAGAGATTAATGGTGATATCAGCTTCACCGGCGGTCTACGAATTGATGGTACTGTCAACGGTACTATTTACACGCAGAATGATGATTCTGCAGTATTAACTCTTAGTGAACAAGGACAAATAAAAGGCGAAATCAAAGTGCCTAATTTGATCATTAACGGCAGCATTACAGGTGATGTATATTCAACATCACATGTAGAGCTGGCACCAAAAGCTAAAATAAAGGGCAATGTTTACTATCGCCTACTTGAAATATCAATGGGCGCAGAAGTTAATGGACAGCTTATTCATATTGCAGAAGATGATAAAACAATTACTAATATCGAACATGAAACGGTCAACGACGTGCCAAAACTTGATCTCACTGCAGACTAAAGTACACACCCCGACTTAATTTCATTATTACTATTAAGTAAAGCCAATCAATAACAGATCTGCTTCAATATCTCGTTGGTTGACTAGAGAGCGGCAAAGATTCTCCTTTGCGTGCATAGCTACTATGTCACATAATTGAAAGTAAGCGTTCACATAATACTGTATTGTACCTTGAATATTCTATTATATTAAGCGGATAGATTTCCCTTTAACCCCCCTCATCACAAATTATTATTTAATTTGCAGTGGCTTCTTTCTGATAATATCCCTATTTAAAGCTTCGTTAATCCCTTGAATACTAAATGTTGCTATATCCAGACTGAAGCTTCGTCAGATAATAAAAATAAACTATTTATTATCTAAGTATTTCGGCTCAATTTATGCACAAATAATTTCACCGCTGACAAATTAATACTACTAAGTGTTGGAGCAGGCAATGAAACAAGCATGGAATGACTACAACCCGGGCAAATTCTACGACGAATTGATGTATGCACAGCATCAACCTCACCCCTTTAGCTACAAACTAATGAACTATCTGCAATCGATGAAAAAAGAGGTCTTTGCCCGCCGTATAAGGGAGTCTGACCTTGAAATGCGTGAACGCGGAATTACTTTCACTGTTTATAGCGATGCCGGGAATATTGATCGAGCTTGGCCATTCGACATCATTCCTCGTGTAATACCCAAAACAGAATGGGACCGCACTGAAAGTGGCCTTAAGCAACGAATGAGTGCACTAAATAAATTCATTCAAGACATATATAACGATGGCCAAATCATTAAGGATGGCATTATTCCTGAAGATGTTGTACTGCAATCAAAAGGCTACCGAGCGGTTTGTAAAGGTATGACACCTACTCATGGTGTCTGGGCAAATATTTGTGGCTCGGATTTAGTTCGCGATGATAACGGTGTGATGTATGTGCTAGAAGATAACTTACGTGTGCCATCTGGCGTGTCCTATATGCTAGAAAACCGTAAAACGACCAAACGTGTTCTGCCCCAAATATTCAAGCTGCATAATATCAGCCCAGTAAGCGACTACCCTGCTCACTTAGCCAGTATGTTGACCTCGCTGCGCCCTGACATTGCCGATCCAACGATAGCGTTACTCTCCCCCGGCATCCATAACTCGGCGTATTATGAACATGCCTTTTTGGCACAACAAGCTGGGCTAATATTATTAGAGGGTGCAGACCTACTTGTTGGAAAAGATGATTTTGTCTACATGAAAACAATCCAGGGACTTAAAAAAGTCGATGTCATTTATCGTCGTATTGATGATGACTTTATTGATCCAGAAGTCTTTCGTGAAGATTCTATGTTAGGTGTCCCTGGTATTATGCGCTCCTGGAAGGCAGGTAAAGTGGCGATTGCTAATGCGCCCGGTTGCGGTGTAGCAGACGATAAAGTGCTGTATGCCTATGTACCAGATATGATTCGTTACTACCTGAACGAAGAGCCTCTTCTGCCCAATGTACCGACCATGCTTTGTCGAAATAAAGAAGATTTAGCCTATGTATTAGAACACTTGGCGGAACTGGTAGTAAAACCAGCTAATGAGTCGGGTGGGTACGGTATGTTAGTTGGCCCTCATGCCAGTGCTGAGCAAGTAGAAGCATTTCGTGAGGTGTTACTCGCTGACCCTAATAATTATATCGCCCAACCTACACTAAAACTATCTGTCACACCGACCTGTTGTGCAGAGGAAGGAATTGCACCGCGTCATGTCGATCTACGCCCCTTTATTCTTAGTGGCAGCGACACTTATGTCACTCCTGGTGGCTTAACTCGTGTGGCTTTAGTTAAGGGGTCATTAGTGGTCAACTCGTCACAAGGTGGTGGCAGTAAGGACACGTGGATTGTCGATGAGCCTGTATCAACGAATGAAGGGGAATTGTAATGTTATCAAGGGTTGGGGAACGCGTTTACTGGATGGCGCGTTATCTTGAACGGGTAGAAAATACAGCCCGTTTAATTAATGTCCATACCGCCTTATTAATGGATTTACCAAAACAGAAAGAAATTAACTGGTTCACCTTAATCAAGATATTCCATTGTGAGAAAGCCTATCACGAGCAACATCTACGTATCGATGAAAAACACATCATGCATTTTCTGGTTGCAGAGATGGATAATCCGTCCTCTTTAGCTCAAGCACTTTTTAATGCAAGAGAAAATGTCAGAACTTCTTTAGATGTATTGCCGGAAGAAATTTGGGAACAGATCAATGAACTCCATTTAATGGTAAAGGCATCATTATCAGCAATAGGCAATCGTCGTCGACGTCAGAACATGTTGTTAAATATTATGGAGCGTTGCCAATGTATTAGCGGCATCATAGACAATCATATGAGCCGCAATCACGCCTATGATTTCATCCAAATAGGTAAACACATCGAACGGGCTGATATGACGAGTCGTATTTTAGAAATGACTTCTTTGTTGGTAACAGAAAGCCCCAGCGAATCTGCAAGAAAACATCGAGGTATATTGTGGGCTAATTTACTAAAAGCAATTAGCGCACAACAAATGTTTTTGCATGAAAAACGTACTTCTATAGAGCCGGATAAAGTACTCGATTTTTTGATTACAGATAGAGCTCTTCCACGTTCCTTGTCTTTTTCATTAGCAAGTATCGGCAGTTATCTTAAGCTACTCCCTAACCCTGAAGATACAATAGCTACTCAGCAACAAATCCTCGAAAACTTGAGTGATTATCGTTCATCAACCATACCTCCTGATCAAGCACACTTTCGTATGGATAGCTTGCAAATGCGATTGATAGAACTGCATAAAAAGATCAGTGCGCGATGGTTTCATCCTGATTTTGAAATTATATGAAACGATTTATTTGCCAGTGTGGCCAAGAAGTCTTTTTTCAGAATACGCAATGCAATGCTTGTGGAATTCAGCTCGGCTTTTCCCCATCAAAACAGACGGTGTTAGCGCTATATGATCATGACAAAGATCCGCAGTGGCTTCGATATGACCGGTTAGCTAATACGTATCGCTTGTGCCAGCATCGCGATCATGAAATCCAATGTAACTGGTTGATTGATGAAGGTTCAAATCAAAGTCATGTGCAATGCATCTCGTGTCGCACAACTCGTACCATTCCCATGCTTGATAAGCCTGACAACCTTCGTCGCTGGACGATTATGGAGTCAAACAAACGTAGGATGATTTTTGGTCTGCTAGATATGGGGCTATCGATCACCGGCTACACAGAAGATAAAGACCAAGGTATCGCATTCGATTTTCTTGAAGATCAACGAACTAATTCTTCTATTTATGAAGAGCACATACTGAGCGGGCATGCTAAAGGTGTCATTACCATCAATGTTGCAGAAGCAGACGGTAGTTACCGAGAAGCCACACGAGAAGCAATGAATGAGTCGTTTCGTTCATTATTAGGTCACTTTCGGCATGAAATTGGTCATTATTACTGGGAACGTTTAATCCCCAATTCAATGAATTACACAGAGTTTCAGCAATTGTTTGGCGACGAAACTCAAGATTATCGTATGTCCTTAGATGAGTATTATCTTAATGGCCCTATAGATAATTGGCAGGCAGATTATATTTCAGCCTACGCCAGCATGCATCCTCTAGAGGACTGGGCTGAAACGTGGTCACATTACATGCTGATGCGCGAAACAATCGAAACCGCATTCAATTATCAAATTTGCCCTAAATTAACGCCATATAGTGACTTTGATATTTGGATGTCGGAATGGATGCAACTAGCCGTAGTATTAAACGCATTAAGTAGAAGTATTGGCAATGCCGATGCCTACCCATTTATCATTTCAAAGACCGTAAACACTAAGCTTAAGTTTATTCATCATCTCGTTAACGGCTAACTATGCTGTTTTTTCAAAATCAGAAATTCGTGGCATCGCACTAAAAGCTTCATTCAACTTATGGTCCCATTCACGTCGTATGGCCATAAGGTACGGGTCGTCGGCTTCTAAGACATGATGATTATCTAAGGTGTAACTATCGTTTTTATAAATCGTTACTTCGATAGGCGGGCCAACACTCGCATTACTTTTCATGGTTGAATCCATAGAAATAAGCGAACACGTTGCCGCATCGACTAATGAAGTCTTGCGGGTTAGAAACCGATCCAGAACCGGTTTACCGTATTTACTTTCGCCCACTTGTAAGTATGGTGTCTGAGCAGACGTAGTGATGTGATTACCTTCGGGATAAATCAAAAATGCTTGTGATCGCTCACCTTGAATTTGCCCTGCAAACAACAATGTCGCTTCCGGTGCAAAGCCTGATTGCTCTTTTTCAGAATAACGACGGATCCGGCTACTTAATACATCACCCAAATAATCCGCAATATCTGACAAATATTTGAACGAATTAAGGTTCTGATCATTTCCTTCACGAATATCACGCCTAACCTGTTCAATAACACATTGTGTAGTAGCTAAGTTTCCTGCACTCATAATCACAAGACTACGATCCGGCATCGTTTCGTAACGAAACATCTTGCTATAAGTACTCACGTTGTCGATGCCAGCGTTAGTACGTGAGTCTGAGGTTAGAACTAAACCTTCATCCAAAGAAATGGCAACACAATAGGTCATACAGATTCCAGCAAATATTAATGGCAGTAAGATAGTAGATTTTATATGCTAAGGCAATGTTATTTATATACCATTCTCCAATAATATTGCATATGTAAATCCGCGCTTCGCGCTAAAAAGTAACATTGCTTATAACTTTATAACGGTAAAACAGCAAGAGTAATTCTTGACTAAATTACTCAGTCTTGGATAATAGGTAATATATTCTATTAAGTTTGGAGACTCTCATGAGTGAAATGCCTAGTCCTGTTAATTTTACCGATGCTGCTGCCAGCAAAGTTAGCGCATTAATTGCCGAAGAAGGTAATGATCAACTTAAACTACGCGTATTTATTACGGGTGGCGGTTGTTCAGGCTTTCAATATGGTTTTACCTTTGAAGAAGACGTAAGTGAAGGCGATACAGAAGTCGAAAAAGGCGGCGTCACGTTGTTGATTGATCCCACTAGTTATCAATATCTAGCCGGTTCTGATATCGACTACAGTGACGGTGTTGAAGGTTCACAGTTTGTTATTCGTAACCCAAATGCTACGTCAACGTGTGGTTGTGGTTCATCATTCTCGGCCTAATTTAAAACCTGCCCAGCGCTTAAAGATATCTTAAGTATCGATATCCAGCAGATAATGAAAACCACATAAAACAGACCTGAAACCTTAGTCACAGTATCATAAGAAACAGGTAACCAAGCCCATCGGATGGGCGGCTCTGGGCACATTTTTTGTGCCTATCAATATCACCAAAAATCTCCGTCCTTATGGAGTTCAACTCACCCTCGAACTCCATCATATCTGCGCATATTAGTGATTAGTTTCTGTACTATTACCAAATTCTTCCATCACCTCCATATTACACATTCGCTTAAACAGGCATTTAGGAAAGGTATGTATTGATGTTATGCGTTTAGATAAATTCATATGTAAAAGCACTGAATACACTTTGGTTGATGCTGTAACATTAATCGACAATAAACGTGTTGTCGTCAACGGTGTTATTTCAATTGATGCATCAGATCAAATACACAAAAATAATGTTGTAACGCTTGATGGTGAAACATTAATATTAAGAAGTTTTCGGTATTTATTGCTGAACAAACCCATTAATATGATTTGTTCTAATGTTGATGAAAAATATCCATCAGTACTCAACCTTCTTGATATAGATAGAGTAACTGAACTGCATATAGCTGGTCGCTTGGATGCAGATACTACCGGCCTTGTCCTGATTACAGATGATGGCCACTGGTCTTTTAATCTCACTTCTCCCAAGAGCAAATGCAAAAAAGTGTATAAAGTGCTATTGTCACGGCCAATATCACCTGACGCAACTCAGCGTTTTCTAGAGGGTATTATGCTTCAAGGTGAAACATCCCTGACACTTCCCGCGAAATTACACATTCTTGACCCATATAACGTACTTCTAACGCTAACTGAAGGTCGTTTTCATCAGGTCAAACGAATGTTTTCCGCCATCGGTAATAAGGTTACATCATTAAACCGCCAGCAAATCGGGAACCTGAAATTGGATGTAAATCTTGGCCATTGGCGCAGTTTAACCCCAGCAGAAGTGGCAGCGCTTTCAGTTGAGACTTAATGCCATTCGATGGCCTTAGCTACGAGTTGTTTAAAGGTCATTATTGGAGTTAAAGAAACAATTAGGTCAGTGCTAAAAATCCCTATTAAAAATCACGCAACAAATGCATAGGCGGCACTTTTAATACCGTCCTGCTGGCAAATAGACCGATAGCGGTAATAATACAAACACCAATCAAAGGACCTAATCCCCATAGCAAAGGATGCCAACTGGCCTGTGATTGGAATACAAATACTTGCAAACCATAGAGACAAGCTTCAGCGCCCGCCGCTGCAATAAGCCCTGAAAATAGACCTAGTGCACTAAACTCCACAAAAAGCGCCTGTTGCACTAAGGCCTTTCTTGCGCCTAAAACACGTAACAGCGCCCCTTCTTCTAATCGCTCCTCTAAAGTCGAACGTACACTTGATAACAATACCAAACCACCCGCACTCAATATACATAACAACACCAACTGAATCGCTTGAGATAGTTGCCCTATGATGGTTTGTATTTGTTTCAAAAGGTCACCGATATTAAGAATGGAAACCGTTGGAAACTGAGACATCGCTTTATAAAAAGGCTGAGCGTTGTCATCGCTAATAAACGAGCTACTCACGAAATTGGCCGGATAATCCAGCAATGCTTCCTTAGGTAAAATAAGATAAAAATTAGGCTGCATTGAGCCCCAATCAACCGTACGAATTGAAGTGATAGGTAATGTGATGATATTACCACCAATGTTTAAGGTTAATTTATCACCCATACTAAGATTGGCTTCTTGCGCTACTCTTTGTTCGATAGATAAGCCATCAGCAGCCAAGTCGCCAGACACGAGCGTATTACCTTTACCTAATGCATCAGACCATGTGAGATTGAGCTCGCGTTCATATATTTCTGGCTCGCCTTTATCTTCAGGGTAAAGCGTTTGAATACTTTGTCCGTTAGCTGAGATAACTCGACCTCGAACCATAGGATACCAATCTGACCTTACTACTCCAAGTTGATCAGTTGCCTTATTGATGTGATCGATCTGATCAACTTGTACATTAAACAAGTAGTGGTTGGGGGCATCTTCTGGCAACTGCTGTTGCCAATCTGCTACGAGACTAGACTTCACGCCAACCAAGATAAGCCCGAGCATGATAATGAGTGTAAACACCAGTAATTGAAAAAGGTTGGGAATCAGCCTTCGATAAAGAGAGGCAAAACCAATCTGCCAGCCGCTGGTAGAGCCCGAGGTTAAAGATCGTCCCAACCTAAAAACGGTAAAGCCCAATACAGTCACCACAAGTCCAATACCCACTAATGCTAAGGTCATAATAGTGGGTAATAAAAATCCTTTTGTATAAAGGCACATGAGCCCATACATGCCGATAAAGCCGATGCTATAAATGACCATCGTATTTTGTTCAAACTTTAAACTCGGCTGTAATACCGACATCGGCGAGATTTTGATAAGACGCTGCATCAGTGGCATGCAAAAAGCCACCATAGAAATAAGGCCTGTTGCCGCCCCCAACCATAAGCGCCTG
>CAXBIM010000055.1:0-15186 GCA_963975785.1 uncultured Methylophaga sp. | reverse complement strand
GCCTCGATAAATGGGGCTGTATAAACCGTGAGGAGCTCTTATGAGACATTACGAAATCGTGTTTCTGGTCCACCCTGATCAGAGTGAACAAGTACCTGCAATGGTTGAAAAATACCAGCAGATCCTAACAAGCAATGGTGGTGTTGTGCATCGCTTCGAAGACTGGGGCCGCCGTCAATTGGCTTACCCAATCAACAAAATTCATAAAGCACACTACATTTTAATTAATGTGGAATGTGGAATTGAACAATTGAATGAAGTTACTACTGCTTTCCGTTTCAATGACGCTGTTATTCGTAATCTTGTCGTATCTACTGATGGAGCGGTTACAGAACCTTCTCCAATGATGCGTAAAGATGAAGAAGAAAAACCGCGTAGACGCGATAACGCTTAAAACCCAAGGAGCATACAATGGCACGTTTTTTTAGACGTAGAAGATTTTGTCGCTTCACCGCTGAAGGTGTTAAGCAAATCGATTATAAAGATGTAACTTTATTGAAAAATTACATCACGGAAACAGGAAAAATTGTTCCTAGTCGTATTACAGGTACTAAAGCACGTTACCAACGTCAGCTTTCAACATGTGTGAAACGTGCGCGTTTCCTAGCGTTGATTCCTTACTGTGACATGCATAAGTAAAAACGTATTGTTATCCAAAACATCGAAACAAAATAAAGCGTAAGGAAATGTTGCAAAGTATCGCACTATTTTCAATGCAAGGTCGCTGGCAAGCTGCTGGTGTCATTGCATTACTTTCGGTAGCCGCTTTGATGTTACCGCCCTTTAGCTATTTAGCGAGTGGGGTAATTGTCCTCTGTACTTTACGTATGGGGCCAAAAGAAGGAATGAAGGTCGTTGTAGCAACCACAGCATTATTTACAATATTAGCTGGACTGTTACTAAACAAGATCTATATTTCCGGATTGTTTTTGATATCTAGTTGGCTGCCTATTTTTGGCGCTAGTTGGGTATTGGGTTATACACGGTCGTTGGCTATGAGTTTATTAGCTGCGACAGGCTTAGGCATCGTGGTTGTATTTGGTACGTATATTGTATTACCAGACCCCGTTTTGTGGTGGCAGCAGTTGATTCAGCCACTTGCAGAGACCTTAGCTCAGCAGCCTGGCTGGCAGTTCGATCAAGCACAAACGCAAACGATAGTATTGAATTTATCAAGCATGATGACCGGTTTAATGGCAGCAGGCTTGAGTCTCAATATAATGTTGGGTTTATTGATTGGGCGCTCATGGCAAGCTAAATTGTATAATCCTGGTGGTTTTGCAAGTGAGTTTCAACAGCTACGACTGGGTAAGTCTTTAGCAATATTGACTATCGTCATGATGATCGTGACGGCATTGCCTTTGGGTGATAGTGTGGCAATATTGAGATCGTGTTTGCCAGTATTGTTAGTTGTGTTTACTTTGCAAGGATTGTCAGTGGTACATGCCATTGTCAAACAACAACAAAGACAGTCATTTTGGTTGGTAGCCGTATATGTGTTACTGCTTGTGATGATGCCGCAGATGGCGGTGTTACTTACAATAATAGGTGTTTTGGAACAGTGGTTTAATTTTCGTCGACTTTCAATTGGAAGTGACGAGTGACTTTAAAGAGCAGTGTTTCACTGCGAATGAGGGTAGAACGATGCAAGTAATTTTGCTAGAAAAAATGCAGAAGCTTGGAAACCTAGGTGATGAAGTTTCAGTTAAAGCTGGCTTTGGACGTAATTTCCTAGTACCTAAAGGTAAAGCTTTATCTGCAAACAAGCGCAACAGAGAAATCTTTGAAACGCGCCGTGCAGATCTTGAAGCAGCCGCAGCTAAATTGCAGGGTGAAGCTGAAGTACGTAAAGCTAAACTAGTTAAAGCTGGTGATGTAAACATCATGGCTAATGCTGGTATCGAAGGCAAGTTGTTTGGTTCAGTTGGCGCATCAGATATTACTGATGTATTGAATGCCGCTGGTGCTGATATCGACCGTAATGAAGTACGCCTTCCTGAAGGTCCATTACGTCATACAGGTGAATACGATATTACTATTCAACTGCATGCTGATGTACTTGCTATTGTTAAAGTAAATGTTACATCTGAAGCTCAATTACAAGCGCAAGCTGAAGCTGAAGATGCTAATAAAGCAAGAGCACAAGCGTTAGAAGAAGCTGAAGCAATTGCAAAAGCTCAAGAAAACGAAGCGTAAAAAGTAAGACCAATAATGGAGTCGAGTTAATCTCGGCTCCATTACCTAATTTTAGTTAGACCATGGTTTTAAGTGGTTTAGCTGTCTAAATAATGTAGGCAAACAAGACTGGGTGACTGCTGTGGATGATGATCTAAACTATCCTGAATCCTATACGGATATGGCGACACAAGCCCTTAAGGTTCCCCCTCACTCCATAGAAGCCGAGCAATCAGTGCTAGGCGGCCTCATGCTTGATAACACAAGCTGGGAAAAAGTGGCTGACTTATTAGTTGATCATGATTTCTATCGTCGTGATCATCAGCTTATTTTTCGAGGTATTGCTGCATTATTTGAAAAATCCCAACCTGTTGATGTCATCACCTTAGCTGAATGGCATGACACTCGTGGCGAACTTGATCAGGTTGGCCAATTGGCATACTTAGGTATGCTCGCTCGAAATACACCAAGTGCCGCCAATATTGTGGCCTACGCATCCATTGTCCGTGAGCGCTCAATCCTCCGCCAACTTATTGCTATTGGCACTAACATTTCAAATGATGCGTTTAATCCTGATGGTCGCAGTAGCGAAGACATGCTGGATCAAGCTGAGCGTCAAGTATTTGAAATAGCAGAAAAAGGTGCAAAACGTAGTGGCGGTTTTATTCAGGTGAAAGAAGTACTGAGTAAAGTAGTCGATCGTATCGATACCTTATTTGAAAATGATAGCCCAATAACCGGTCTTTCAACTGGTTTTACCGATTTTGATATGCAAACCTCTGGATTACAGCCTGCTGATTTAGTTATCGTCGCTGGTCGACCATCCATGGGTAAGACGACTTTTGCAATGAATTTGGCTGAAAATGCGGCAATCAAGAGCAAAGAACCCGTTGCCGTGTTTAGTATGGAGATGCCTGCCGATGCACTTGCTATGCGTATGTTGTCATCACTGGGTCAAATTGATCAGCATCGCTTGCGTACAGGACGCTTAAATGATGATGATTGGCCGCGATTAACATCTGCCATCGCTTTATTAAACGAAGCACCTTTATTTATTGATGATACACCTGCACTATCTGTAACAGAGCTAAGAGCACGAGCCCGTCGTTTGAAACGTGAACATGGGCTTAGCTTAATCGTTATCGATTATATTCAGTTGATGCAAGGTAGTGGCAAGACCGGTGAGAATAGAACAACAGAAGTATCGGAGATATCACGCTCGCTAAAAGCCTTAGCGAAAGAGCTCGAGGTGCCGGTAATTGCATTATCACAGCTTAATCGAAGCCTAGAGCAACGTCCCAATAAACGCCCAATCATGTCAGATTTACGTGAGTCGGGTGCGATTGAGCAAGATGCCGATTTAATTGTATTTATCTATCGTGATGAAGTTTATAACGAAGACTCAACCGATAAAGGTAAAGCGGAAATAATTATTGGTAAACAACGTAATGGTCCTATCGGGACGGTTGCGCTGACATTCCAAGGTAAATATACCCGTTTTGAGAACTTTGCCTACCAAAACTACGATGATTACGGTGAGAACTAATTGTGTCGTCTTATCCTGTTGCTCTTATTGATCTAGCTGCGCTGCAACATAATTTTGAACGTGTAAAACAACTCGCTCCAAATAGTAAAATCATGTCGGTGATTAAAGCGGATGCCTATGGTCATGGAGCGGTTCAAGTTGCAGAAGCACTATATAGCAGTGATGCCTTTGCTGTGGCAAGGCTGAGCGAAGGTTTAAGATTACGGAAGGCAGGCATCCAACAAGCGATCGTTCTTTTAGAAGGTGTGAGTTCTATTGTCGATTTACAGACTGCAGCCGAGAATGATCTATCGATCGTGTTTCATCATGCATCTCAGCTGGAATTAATCTCGAGAGCAGAGCTAACAAAACCGCTAAGCTTTTGTTGGTTGATGGTAGAAACCGGTATGCATCGCTTAGGGCTTTCCGTCAGTCAGCTCGATCATGCTTTGAACATTCTAACCGCAAGCCCGAATATCAACGGTGAGATTGGCTTAATGAGTCACTTTGCCAATTCGGACTTAGTTGGTGACCGTAGAAATCAACAGCAATTAGACAAGCTCATGGACTGTGCTGATAAGTATGGTTTACAAACGAGTATGGCTAATTCAGCAGCAATACTGTCCCTTACGGCGAGCCATGGTGAGTGGGTTCGTCCAGGAATAATGCTTTACGGCTCATCACCTTTTGAAGACAAATTAGCCCAAGATTTAGACTTGAAACCCGTGATGACGTTAAGTTCTGAATTAATTGCAATTCAACCGCTAAAAACTGGCGATATGGTGGGCTACGGTGGTAGTTGGGTTTCCGAAGAACCAAGCCGGATAGGCATTGTTAGCATCGGCTATGGCGACGGTTATAGTCGACATTTATCGAATGTTGGCTCGGTATTGATTTATGACCAAAAAGTGCCGATAGTGGGTAGAGTCTCAATGGATATGATTGCCATTGATTTATCGAGTTTAAGTGATGTCGTTGTCGGTGACAGGGTCGTCATGTGGGGTAATGAATTATTGACGGTGGATGATATGGCTCATAAGGCTAATACCATTTCTTATGAATTATTGTGTCAATTAAACGAACGTGTAAAAAGAGAATATCACCATGGCAAAAATTAAGCGCGTCTATCGTTGCAAGGAATGTGGCGGGCAAACGCCTCAATGGGGGGGACGCTGTGCTGAATGTGGTGCGTGGAATAGTTTAGAAGAAGAAATTCAAGCTCCTGCTACTGCGAGTAGCCAATCTACGATAAGTCGCCATACTGGTTATGCGGGTGAGCAAAAAAATCAGGTTCAATCTTTAAGCGAAGTGACGTCAGAGCAAGCTGTTCGTTGGACAACCGGTTTAGATGAACTCGACCGCGTTTTAGGTGGCGGTTTGGTCACGGGCTCAGTAGTGCTAATAGGTGGCGATCCTGGGATCGGAAAATCAACCTTATTATTGCAAGCAATGGCGATAATGGCTAAAACCAGCGGTGTTAGTCCTTTATATATTAGTGGTGAAGAATCCTTACAACAGATTCGTTTGCGTGCCGAGCGTTTGCAATTAGAAAATGCACCACTAGACTTAATGGCTGAAACACATGCCGAGCAGATGATTGCCACTGCCCATGCTCGAAAACCACAAGTTATGGTTATTGACTCTATTCAAACTGTATTCACCGAGCTTTTACAATCAGCCCCCGGAACGGTTGCCCAAGTGCGTGAAAGCGCCGCACAATTAGTGCGTTTTGCTAAGTCTAGTGGAACAACGTTAATTTTAGTCGGTCATGTTACTAAACAAGGGGCTTTAGCTGGGCCGCGGGTATTAGAACATATGGTTGATACCGTGTTGTATTTCGAGGGTGACACATCTAGCCGATTTAGAATATTACGCGCAGTGAAAAACCGTTTTGGTGCAATCAACGAGCTCGGTGTATTCGCGATGACTGAGCTTGGATTAAAAGAGGTGAGCAATCCTTCTGCTATCTTTTTATCGCGAGGCGAAGCAGCGCTTGCGGGAAGTGTCGTTACTGTGATTAGGGAAGGCAGTCGCCCAATGCTAGTCGAAGTGCAGGCATTAGTTGATGATAGTCCTTTGGGTAACCCTCGACGCGTATCAGTCGGGCTGGAGCAGAATCGTTTAGCGATGTTATTAGCTATTTTGCATCGACATGGCGGTATTACTTGTAATGATCAAGACGTATTTATTAATGTGGTTGGTGGAGTTAAGCTTAGTGAAACGGGTGCCGATCTGGCAGTCTTAGCGGCTGTTTTATCTAGTTTACGTAATAAAGCCGTGCCACAAGATTGGGTGTTATTTGGTGAGGTGGGTTTGACCGGAGAGATCAGACCTGTGCAAGCAGGTGAAGAGCGTATTCATGATGCTGCAAAACATGGTTTTAGCCATGCGATTGTGCCTGTCGCCAATGCGCCCCGTAAACCTATTAAAGGTATAAAAGTGACAGCGGTTAAACATTTGTCCGATGCGATTTCAGCACTATTGGATCAATAAAGCTAGCTCACGGTGTAGTAAGGCCTCATCGCCTAAATTAAGTTCAACGAGTCGCTTTAAATGGCTAATGCTATCTAAATCTATGTTTTTACAGATGAAGCCAATAGTTTTATCGTCTATATGTGCGACCGCAGCTGACATTTTAATAACCAGCTGTGCATTTTCAAGTACTAGGTCGATTTGATATTTATCTGTAAGTTGTCCACGCCAGCCATCAGGTTTGACTATTAAAATACCGTTTAATGAAACATCCAATACTTCACAGTTTAGATGGAATTCACCCTTATCTGCTTGAACATGTGCTTGGGCGTGAAATGGAATGCGGCTAAAATTTCGACGCTCATCAATGGTAATATTTGCCATATTCATCTCCATGATAGATTAAACTGATATTAATTTTAGACTAAAAGGAATAAGCCATGTTGTGGATTAAAGCATTCCATATTATTTTTGTAATAACCTGGTTTGCAGCACTTTTCTATCTGCCAAGATTATTTGTTTATCATGCGATGTGTGAGGATAAAGTGGGTAGTGAGCGTTTTAAAATTATGGAGCGGAAACTTTATCGCGGAATTATGACACCAAGCGCAATATTAACAGTGTTATTTGGTTTATGGTTGCTGAGTTTTTATACTTTTGAGCAACTTGCGACTATGCATTGGTTACACGCTAAACTGACCTTAGTTTTATTGTTGCTGGCCTACCATGGGTATTGTGGTCGATTGCTTTGTCAATTTAGCAGTGATAGCAATCAACGTAGCCATATATTTTATCGTTGGTTTAATGAGTTGCCCGTACTGATATTGCTTGTAGTGATTATCTTAGTCGTAGTGAAGCCATTTTAGGTGAAGTTGAACAGCCTGACTCTTTAATAAATAAGAATCAGGCTTGATAAGCTTAATCCGTGTATTCAAATATTTTGATAACACGTTGTACGCCAGCTGATTGGGTAACAATCTCTAAGACTCTGTCAGCTTCAGCATGGCTAACTAAACCCATGAGATATACTATTCCGTGTTCAGTGACTACTTTTATAAAAAACGGGTCAATGTATTCATCGGTCGTTAGTTTTGCTTTTATTTTTGACGTGATCCATGCATCGCTGGTACGGGAAGGTAAAGAGCTGGGTGCCGCAATGAGTAATTCGTTATGAATACGGCGAACGTTAGCAATTGTTTGTACTTCTTTAGTTACTTGCTGTTTAAGGCTTTCATTAGGTGTTTCGCCTGTCAGTAATACAGTACCATTGTAACTGGTCACATTAATATGACTTTGGTCGTAGATTTTTTTGTTATTAAATAATATCCCAGAGACTTTTAACTCAATGGATTGGTCATCAATGACGGTACCTGCAGAGCGTCGGTCATGTACAACAGCCGCACCAGTTGCCGCGCCAGTAACAACGGCTGCTGCGCAACCTTGTAGTAGTACGACGGGCATAACTAACAATAAGAGGGCTTTCAGTTTAGGCATGTTTATATCCTGTTAAGTATAAGTGTTTATTATCACCTGTGTGAGACAGGCTTGCTACTATTTAGTTGCTATGAAATGCATCTTTAACCCATATTATTTCATGAGATTGTTGTGTTGGCGATAGGGCGATGACATCGAAGCGATAGCCCGAATATGATCGTGTGTTTTGTAATAAATAATGTTCGGCAGTAATAATTATTTTTGCTTGTTTTTTATGATTAACGCTTTCTAGTGCACTGCCGAATCGGGCATTTTTACGATAACGGACTTCAACAAAAACCAGTGTATTCTGATCGTCCATGATTAAATCAATTTCACCACGACGACAGTGATAATTTTTCACTATAAGCTTGAGTTTATGTTGTTGCAGAAATTCACAAGCCAATAACTCAGCTTGTCGGCCTATAGTGAGTGTCGAATCCATTTAAGGTACAGTCGTTAGTGGCTCTGGTAAAGGTAAAAGTTCAATAAGCCCACGATTAAATTTAGCCCATCTAGGTTTGCGGACTACTTGGCCGTATGAATTAATAGATAGCACGCCAGTTGCACCATTAAAGCTTGATTGGGGCGAGCGACTTAATTGATTAAGTTCAGGAATCAAGTGGTAAGCATCAGCTCCTAAGGCATATAGACGAACATATTCTTCAAAGTGTTCAGGGGAATCGTTGCGAAGTGATATGTAAGTTGGGTCAGAGAGCGCTACATTATTAAATACCCATGGCATATCACTGATGACGAGATTGTTCAGGTCTATGTTTTGTTGACTATTGTCATAACCTTCATAAACATGGGAAGTGGCGATGATGGGTAACTGGCCTGAGCGGTGGAACTTAAGTTGTGGCACTAATTGACGCGCTTTTAAAGGCTTGGCAACAAGGAAAATAAAATCTACGTCTTGCCGGCGCCGGGCTTCAAACTCTAATGAATTACCGAGGCGCTGTCTTAATGAAGCGTAACGCTGTTCGCTCGCTTGTAAGCCAAGTAAGGGTTTAATCGTTGTGGCAAAATCATTTTGGTTGGGATTGTAATTAGCCTGATTGAGTAATATGCCACCATTTTGTAACCACTGACCATTAAATGCAGCTGCAATACGTGATCCCCATTCGTTATTCGGTGCTAAGACTAGTGCCCGACGGTAATTTTGTTTGATAGCATAGTCTGCCACCGCAACGGCTTCATCTTCAGGGGCTAAGCCAAACTGAAATAGATTTTGTCTGTTGGTATCATTTGCTAATCTGTTAAGTGCGAGTACCGGAATAGCTAAATTATCAGCATCAGCTAGAATTTGTAGGGATTCCTTATCTAGCGGCCCAATTACAATACTCGCATTTTGTTCTACAGCACGTTGATATTCTTGAAGTACATTACTTAAGCCGGTTTGTTTATCGGTATCTACAGCAAAAAAATGTAATCGAGCATTTGAGCGACTATTAAAATGGGCGGCAAGAATACCGCGTTTAATAGATTCTGCTGCTGCTTTATAGGGACCTGTTTCAGGCAGTAAAATGGCAATGTCAGTAAGATTTTTTAGCTGTGCGGTTGTCGTTCCAAGGTCTACGCTTTTTTGATAAAGCTCTGGACTTGCAGGATGATTAGGATAATTACGTTTCCAATCTTCCAAGGCAACCTTGAATGTCTCTGGGTTGGTGCTATAGGTTTTCACTAAATATGCGAGTGCAAACCAGCCACTATCAATCGCTGGTGGAATGCCTGGGTTAAACAAATCTAATGCCTGAGAGGTAAGCGACATTAGCGCGAACCAGAGTGACTCTTGATTTTCATCACGCTCTGAATCAGAAAGTAATGGATCAAGTAGAATATGACTGTTGGCCTTTTCTAGCCAATTTTTAGTTAATGCATATGCCTGTATTCTAAGTTCAAGCACCTGTTGTTTTTGGGTGGGCGGCGTATACGTTAAATCAAAAGGAGAGAGCGCTGCTAAGGCTTGAGCTGCTTGAGAATTGACTAAAGCCATTCTGGCATTAAGTATCGCGGCATCTATTTGCTGGGTTTGGCTCAACACGTCGAGGTTAACATTTGCTAAACTAGTCGTAACTTGCTCTAGCTGATTGAGCTGCCAAAATGCTGTTGCTGCACGTAAATTGAACTGGGACTTTTGGGGATCGTCTACAGTCTTAGCTAAATCCAGATAGAGTTGTGATGCGGATAAATAGTCGCCAGATTGCTCGGCTGACTGCGCGGCAATTACGGCAGCATTATCAGGTTCAATAGTGAGCGGTGACAATACCTGTTGGCATGCAGTCACGTTGAGAGCGATGATTATCAATAAGCTTAAATAGAATCGTTGTGTCATGGCGTCGCATCGGGAATGATAAATATAGAGAAACATAGTATCAACTCACGTATATTACGACCAGAACTGAGTAATAATATAAGGTGTTCTTTGTGTCAGAAAATGAAATAGCGTGTTTGTATATTGTAGCCACTCCGATTGGCAACCTAGCAGATATGTCACAACGGGCAATTGAAATATTGCAATCTGTTGATGTAATAGCAGCAGAAGATACGCGTCATAGTGGTTTTTTATTGCAGCATTTTGCGATAAAAACACCGAGCGTTTCCTTGCACGACCACAATGAACAACAACGAAGTGAAACCTTATTGACACGATTGCAGCAAGGGGAGTCGGTCGCTTTAATTAGTGACGCCGGTACACCATTGATTAGCGACCCTGGTTATAAATTGGTATCACTAGTTCGCGAGCATGGTATTCCAGTTATACCTATTCCGGGAAGTTGTGCGGTGATAGCAGCACTTTCTGCCTCTGGTTTACCATCAGATAGATTTAGCTTTGAAGGCTTTTTGCCATCAAAACAAGGGGCGCGCCAGCAAACATTAGAAAATCTGGCCGCTGATACTCGCACGCTGATTTTTTATGATAGCCCGCGCAGACTTCAATCAACACTAACCGACATGGTCGCGATATTTGGAGGTGAACGTCGTGCCTGTTTGGCTCGAGAATTGACCAAGCTTCATGAAACGATTAACACGAAGCCTTTAGCTGAGTTGTTAGAGTGGGTTAGTAATGATGCTAATCAACAGCGTGGAGAGTGCGTCTTACTCGTTGAGGGCGCTAAGCAGCATCAAGATGCCAGCGAAGTTGAAGTCAATCGAGTTTTGAGTTTATTGCTTAAAGAGTTGCCGGTTAAAAAAGCGGCTGCGATTACCTCAACTTTATTAGGTATCAGTAAAAACAATGCCTACGACATGGCACTTAAACTTCAGCACAAAGACTAGTTGTCAGGTATGATCCTTCGCTGAGATGGTCAGACAATCGCGCTTTTAGCTAGACTAATTGTGAGGAAAGTCCGGGCTCCAATGGGCAGGGTGCCAGATAACTTCTGGGAGGCGCAAGCCTACGGCAAGTGCAACAGAGAGTATACCGCCTGACTATTTTCGAATAGTTCGGTAAGGGTGAAAGGGTGCGGTAAGAGCGCACCGCGCGGCTGGTAACAGGCGTGGCAAGGTAAACCCCACCTGGAGCAAGACCAAATAGAAGAGCAGTTTGCTTCGGCAAACAGGTACGGCCCGTATCGTTCTTGGGTAGGTTGCTTGAGGCAAGTAGTGATGCTTGTCCCAGATGAATGATTGTCCTCGACAGAACCCGGCTTATCGACCATCTCAATTTTTATTTTGCTTTTGTTATCAATAAGTTACGACCTTCAATTGGGAGGCGAAAACTTATGGTACAAGAACTGGTACAAACAGGAAACCCCTACGTCTATCTCAGACGAAAAACTTACTACTTCCGTGTAGTGATTCCTCCGCACTTACGTGCGCTATGCCCATCGTTACCACTAGAGATAAAACGTAGTCTTCGAACTGACTCTCTTTCTGAAGCACTTGCTATGGTTGGTGACAAGCTCCCGCTGATTCGGTTATTGCGAAGTCTTACTTCTGTTGACTTGGTGTTGAGTCTGTACCAGAAATTAGCTGACTTTAGTAATGACATCGCTGTGTGGATTAAGTCCAAGCTAAGCGTTAATGAATCAAGCGGAGGGCATTCAGCTGCTCAATCAGTACCCATAACAGAAATTACTGAAGGTATAAGGCTAGATAAAGCATGGAATGACTTCTGTAAGTGGAAGAAATGGACTGATAAGCAAGCTAAAGCCAATCAGAGAATGTTCGATAATCTGCAATTATTCCTTGGAAATGTACCTGTTGGAACAATCACCAAGCGAGAACTTAAGTCTGCCCTTCATGGTGTCTCTGAACTACCTCAAAGAAATAAAAAGCCCTACAATCAGATGACTCTTGAGAAGCTAAAGAATTTATCAATTCCAACTGAAGATAGGGTTTCTAGTAAATATGTTAAAGACCATCACAAGCTGTGTCAGAGCCTGTTTAATCGCTATTTGAAACAAGAATTGGAGATGATTGATGTATCGCCTACAGATGGTCTTAAGTGGGAATATGAGAATAATCGTTTTGGGTCTTTCACTGACGTTGAGGTTAGAGATGTAACGACAAAGCTAGAAGACAAGCCTGAGTGGTTCAGGTGGTTTTTATTGATGGCAATATACTCTGGAGCTCGTCGAAGCGAGATAGCAAGTTTGACTAAGGGTGACATCAAACTCTGTCCTGATACACAACGCTATTACTTTGTGATCAAGCAAGGTAAGACTAAAGCCGCTCGCAGGTTGGTTCCTATACATAAAACTCTCATTGATTTGGGGTTGTTGATGTGGGTTGAGTCTAGTGGAGAGCATTTATTCGACACCGCTTATCGTAACTTGAATCGGGTGACAGACTTGTTTGGTTCTATGTTAGTTAGAAAAGTTAATGACTATGGTGAACGCCTAGTTTTTCACTCACTAAGACACACCTTTATTACTAAAGCTAGGGCATCAGGTATCAGTGATGTTTTGGTACAACAAGTGGTGGGACATGAGAAAAAAGGAGCCGGACAAACGGATCGTTATACTCATACTTTCCAACTCAAAGAGATATTGAAAGTAGTTGATAGTGTTAGGTACGGTATAGTTTGATAGCATAAAGCATCTGAAAGGTAATTCATGTAACAGATAGACGAGCAGGAAGCCTTATGAAAGGTTTTAATTGTTAACTAGGATGACCTATGACTTGATATCATTTAAGGACTTCATAGGTTACTGAGAGAATCTGACTCTCCGATATACATGAGGCCGCTGTAACGCATTGACTTAAAATGGTTTTTTTTTGCAACTTTTGTTACAAGTCGTTTCTAGCGAATAATTGCTCTTTGCCCCCACATTTTTGCAATAGAGCGAGAACAACGGAAACTTGCAGTTTAATATCTTCCTACTTCTTCTGGCACACGGTGGTTTTAAAGCTGTAGCCCTGTTCATTCTCAGTAGCAGTAACGATTAGATCTGAACTTATATAAGCAACACGTACACCATCAGGAACTTGGCAGTATGAGTGAAGATCAGTTTCGAGATTAAAGGCATACCACCGTGTCATATCAGCTACAGTTTCACTATATGAACTTATCTTCTCTAGAGAGATAGTACAAACTGTAATTGTGATTATTAGAGCTATGAGTCGTAAAACACCTAAATCTTGGACATCATGACTTCTACCTATAATTCCTGATATAAATGACTTTATGGAAAATCCAACTTGTCCGAAAAATAGTACTGGGAATATCAAAAATAATATAAGTAGAACAATAACCATTCCAGCCAATATGACCATAGGTGCAATTAGTAAAGCAACTATAGATTGAGTATAGACAAATGGCGCACTTGTTACTTCGAGAGAGTAGTTAATAACTTGAGTTGCCAATGATAGACACAAGTTCGTTCCTATGAACGTAACAATCGTTAGAATAACCTTCCCTAATATGCTATCCCAAAGTGCTACTAGCCTAGGTGTGAGGTAAATGAATAGTCCATATACCATAAGCACTGAAGCAACCCAGCTAAGTACACCGAATGCGTCTTCGAAACCTACTTTCTTGGTGATAATTGCTATGATAAAAATCGATATAGCGGCGAGGTAGGCGATAGCTTCTTCAGAGGCACTTTCAAACCAACCTTTTAGCCATGTAGTTATACACTCCATGTACCTAATCCTTTAAGTCATTAAAATCAAAATGAATTATATATTACAAGGAACTTACTTGTAAGTTGTACAGAGAACATTAGCCGCGGAAGGTGCAATCTATTACAACTATCAACGATGTGCCAACTTGATCTTAGCTTGAACATCAAGCCATAATCTATGCCATTAACAAAAATCTAACGGATTACGATGTCAAAAATTGCCTATCTTGACGAAACAGGGACCGCTAGTCTGAATATAGAGCATCCAGCTGTATCGAAATACTTCATAGTCACTGCAGTAGTGATTGACCAAGTTGATGCTCAAGACTTCACGGAGAAAGTAAATGAAATTAGGAAAATGCATTTCAAAGACTCCGAAATAAAGTCATCATCAATAAATTCGAAGTATAAGCATAAGCGACGAAAGAAGATTCTAAAGGATGTAAGAGAGCTAGACTTCAAGTTTTACACGCTCGTAGTTAACAAGCATGAAATAACTCAGGATAGTAACCTCAAACATAAAACAACTTTTATAAAGTTCATCAACGGTAAAATTTATAGTGCGTTATTCCAGCATTTTGATGAAATCAGTTTGATTGCAGATGAGCATGGCGATCAGGATTTCATAGCATCACTAGAGAAATATGTCCGAAACAATCACATACCTGATTTATTTAAAAAATCTGAGTTTTCTACTACTAAAAGTTCAGACTGTTTAGGTGTTCAGCTTGCTGATTTTGTGGCTGGAACGATAGGTCAAATCTATGAAGGTAAAGCTGATAGAGAGCTTGAGACTGACTACGTTGAGTTGTTAAAAGAGAAATGCATAGGTATTGACGAATGGCCTAAGAAGTATAGCAGAGCGATAAAGCCAGTCTCCAATATCTCTTCAAGTGACTCAAAGGTCAAATATTTCGCATCAGATCAGGCATATTTATATCTAGAAGCCAACTCAAATAAAAATGATCACGAAACCAAGTTAAAAATATGCTGTCTTCAGCACCTTTTATTCACTCAAGAATGGATGGATGCAGATAAATACATCAGTACAGGAGAGTTAACTGAGCATCTATTAAGCTGTGGCTATGGAACAGTTTCTACGCAAACTATCAGGACTAATATCATTGCAAAGTTAAGAGATGATAAAGTTCTCATTGCTAGCTCGAACTCTGGATACAAAATACCGAGTAAAGTAGCTGATATGTATGATTTTGCTATACGCGTTGACTCTGTAGTGGTTCCTTTATTAAGAAGACTCAAATTAGCAAAGGATAGTATTTACCTAGCTTCTTCAGGGGAAGTTGATATTCTTAGTGATGAAACATTCAAGATATTAGAAAAACTTATCCAACATTCTGAGTAGCGACATTGTTAAAAAGCCATCTTAATACGTTGCACAGTAGAAGCCGCTACCTTCAGCTTCTCAGCGGTCTTCCTGATAGATGTACCAGCATCAAGCTCCTTCCTGAT
>CAXBIM010000054.1:0-16889 GCA_963975785.1 uncultured Methylophaga sp. | reverse complement strand
TGACTGATGAGCCTAACTCTTTTCATTTAAAAGCAATATATGCTGAGGAGTAGGTATAGGCTCAGTTCTAAGCGTCAGTCTATAATTAAAGAACTAATCTTGATGTTTCCAGTTTTCTTGGTTTAATGGCATTTGGTTTAGTAAATCTCGTCTAGATCGCCAATCGGGCATGTGAGTGTCGAGCAGGGCCTTAAATCTACTGTTGTGCTGCCGCTCTTTAAAATGTAGCAATTCATGCAAGATGATATATTCCAAACAGGGCAGAGGCTTTTTAGCTAAATCTAAATTAAGCCGTATATTTCCTTCTTCTACATTACAGCTACCCCATTTGGTTTTCATTTTTTGGATCTGCCAATCGCTGATAGTGACACCAGTTTTCTTCGACCATTTATCGATAAGGCCAGGTGCTCTGGCTTTTAGTCGGCCACGATAGTATTCAGTCAATACTTTAAGTTTTACTTCCTCTGAGGCATCAGTGTTTACGGTTAGGACAAGCTTACCACCCTTTAGTTTGATCGTCTGAGATTTGAGGGTATCGCTTTCAATCACTTGAAGTCGGTAACGTCTGCCCCATAGATAATGCGTCTCTCCATTTACCATCTCCCTTGTAGATTGACGCTCTTGCTTGTCAAAGGCAGCCTGCTGACGCCGAATCCAAGGTATACGGTGGATGACAGCCATCCGAATGGCCGTATCGGTCATAGCATCAGGCGCAGATACTCTGACCTGTCCATCAGGTGGCATCACGCTGATATGTAGGTTTTTAATATCCTTGCGAGTTAAATGTATATCTAACTCGCCAATCTTAATAAGCGCAGACTTAACAATCACTGATACTCCTGTTGTGCTTTCACCAAATTAATCAGCTCTTCTAAGTCAGTATCAACTTCATATTCTTTGATGACCTGATGCACCGCGTTTTTAATCTTGCGCTCTTTGATTAGGTGACCCCAGCAATCAGCCTGTTTATTGAGCCTAATAGCAGCGTCTACTTTATCTGCCAAGTCCTCATTTTGATCCAAGTTATCATATAGTGCGCGCTTAGCAGGGGTGTTAATAGCATCAGGATATGCGTCACCACTTGCTGTGCCAGTCGGATTGATTACTTTAGAGGCTAGCTGGCGTATCTTTTGTAAGTACTCAGCGTAAGCAATGGCTTTTTGTCGACGTAGCTCAATGAGCTCATCGAGTAAGGCAGACATATGCTCGTAGTACTTTGGGTTGACGGGGTTTTCATCCACAATCGTTTTGCGAACGTTGTTTTCAATGGTCTCTGCGACGTTTTCAGGGTTGCTCGCGATATCCTCAGGTATGGCTTTGATTAAAGCTTCAGGCCCTTGATTGACAATAAGCTCAATAAGTCCTAAATCTTCAAAGTCGATAACCGTCTCACTAGGTGTGGCATGAATATAAGTGTCTAACATTCTACGCATGGTCGGCTCATAGCTTTTCATATCGATATGGTCGCCACTCATAAGCTTGATGTTATTTCGCACGGACTCAAAGTGTTTTACATCGTCTTTAATGCGTTTGATTTCCTGATCGCTATATCCTGCTTCAGACATTTCATTGGCAATGTTTCCATAAGCACGTATCAGCTTGGAGACGCTTTTGTACAGGGTGAGTCTAAGCTGTTCTTGTTCTATTTTTTCAGCCTCAGCCGTGCCCTCGCTAGGACAAAAGTAAGCGCCATAATCTTGTGTATTTCTAGGGTATTTAACAGGCTCACACAGTCCTCTGACCATCTCTAGGGCATCATCTAGGTTTTGTTTTGCGGCAGTTAATCGATTCTTTAACAGCCCGTCAATATCTTCATCTTCGTATTCCGAAAACGCGCCTTGCGTATAGTCAGAGATAGTACTGTTTAAAGACTGAAATAGATCCTGATAATCAATGATATAGCCATAGTCTTTTTCTGCACCATCGAGTCTGTTAACACGGCAAATGGCCTGAAAAAGATTGTGATCAGCCATCTTTTTATCAATATATAGATAAGTAGCAGAAGGTGCATCGAATCCTGTCAGTAGTTTATCTACAACTATCAACAGTCGCATTTGACCTGGTTCTTCGATGAAGCGTTTTTTAACTGACTTTTCAAAGTCCTCGGCCTTAGAGCCTGCTTCTTGTTCGCTAATATCATAATAATCAGCAATCATTCTGCGATAGATTCGATATTTAAAAAGCTTCTCTGTCATGCCTTCGCCAGTTTCTTCACCTTTGATGCTATCTGCAGTCGGTAAGTAACTGGTCACAATTGCCACTTTGCCTTTCAAGAAAGAGTTCTCAAAGGCCTCATAAGATTTACAGGCTTGATAAATACTATTGCACACAAGCATGGCATTGCCATGACCATCCATAAGCCTTGGCTTTTTCTGCATATCGAGCAAGATGTCATTGACGATGCACTCTATGCGCGACTGACTAGACAGAACCCGCTGCATGGTTCCCCATTTTTGCTTAAGCTGGCTTTTAGCAATATTGGTTAAGCCACGAGTATGAGCATCGAACCATTCATCGACTTTCTTAGAGGAGGTAAGCTGTTGATCGATATCACGTGCTTCATACAGGAGGTCCAATACCACACCGTCAGCAACTGCTTCATCGAACTTGTAGGTGTGAATAAAGGGTCCAAATACTTCGATAGATTTCTTCTTATCTTTTTTGAGTAGTGGCGTGCCGGTAAAACCGACAAACATCGCTTCTGGCAATAATGCCTTCATAGCGCTGTGCAGCTTGCCAGACTGAGTGCGGTGACACTCATCAACAAAGACAAATAAATCGCCCTTAGGGCTAAAGTCTGACGGTAAGCTGGCTTGAATGTCCTTTATAAAGTCGTCTGTGTCTTTACTGTCATGGCTATCATCATCACCGCCGCGACCAAATTTATGAACTAAGGAGCAGAGTAACCAAGGGTTAGGCTGATTTAGCTGGGTAATAAGATCAGCACCGCTCTTGGTGCGATATATCGCTTCATCGACACCGAAAAATACTTTTTCAATCTGTTCATCCAGTTCGGTACGGTCGGTAATAATGAGTACACGGCTATTGGTGACATTCTCCCGTATCCATTTAGCCAGCCAAACCATGGTCAAGCTTTTGCCTGAGCCTTGGGTATGCCAAACAATCCCATCCTTGCGCTGTGCAATGTGTTTTTTTGCCGCCTGTATCCCGAAATACTGATTGTGTCGACAAGTCTTTTTGACACCCGAATCAAAAACAATGAAGTTATTGATGATGTCTAAAAATCGGTGCTTATTGCACATATGATATAGATGGAAGTCTAAGGGCTGATCGGTGAAGTTAGCGTTTGCTAAAGTAAGATGCGTCGGTACGCTAGAATCAGACTGGGGCGTATGATTGAGGTTGGCTTCTTTCCATTCTAAATAATACTTCTCAGGCGTTTCGATCGTGCCATAGCGTAAACCTTGGGTATCATTACCTGCCATAACCAATTGTATGCTGCTAAAGAAACCGCGAATAAATTCTTTCTTTTGGTTGTCTAGGTTCTGATGAATGCCTTCGGTGACGTTGATGCTAGAGCGTTTGAGTTCAATAATGCCCAGTGCAATGCCGTTGACATAAAGGACGATATCAGGACGTTTTTTATTCTCGCCCGTGATAGAGACTTCCTCGGCAATGGCAAAGTCATTGGCCTCAATATTGTGCCAATCAATCAGCCAAATGGTTTCCTTATGATCGCCAGTGCCTTCTTTTTCTTTAATGCCATAGCGCAGTAGTTCATAGACCTCTTTATTGGCATCGTATAATTTAACGCCACTGCCCAGTGCTGCTGCTTTTTCTAGAGCATTAATGGCTCTATTTTGCAGAGTGCGGCTGACATTACGTGAGCTTAACCATGCTGCCAAAATTTCAGGCTCAATATTCCTGTTATTAGGTCGGTCTTTGAAGTCGCCTAGATAGCGATAGCCTAGCGTGTCGGTAAAAAATCGTATCACACGGTTTTGCGTGAGTCTTTCTATGTCGGTGACGTTACTCATGACTTGTTTCCTTGATTTCTATACCTAGTGCCTCTTCGAGAATACCAAACATTTCATTCTCATGTTCAGTAATTGCTTCTAGATTCCATTCATCATTATGCTTTCCTAGCGTCTCAATCATCTTATAAAGCTTTAAAGAATCAATATGGTTTTTAAATGATTCATCATAATATTCTTTTTTAGCTAAAGGCTGATGATTACTAACACGGGAGTTTAAACCTCTGTTTATAAGGCAAAGATTACCAAAGCGATGAATATCATCGATGTTATGGTCGACTTTTTCGATTTTATGAATCGGAGTCTGAGGAATGAAATGTTCAATAGAACCTTGTGTAGAGGGTCTGAATTTCTTTTTATCCTCTGATTTAATGTTATCCTTCAACCAAATCAAGTAATCTAAATAGTTGAATACAAAGACATTGATGTAAGGGTATCTTAATTGCTGTGACAGTTTCTTGAATTCAATAGTTTGAGGTGATAGTGACGGACTGGACAAAGTTGTTCCGCTATTATTATTTATATGGCGACGAAACTCTTGAAAGTAATCATTGACGATATTATTCGGCTTGGTTCGATCAGATTGAGCAATATATCTTCTAAGCATATATGCTTTAGCCAGCCCATCGAGGTAGCTCAGAAATTGTTCACCATCGATACCTTGCTCACGCTCGTCAAACACCAAATAAAGATACTGCAAGGAGGTATTTAACCAGTATTTAGAATTTAGAGTAGGTGCAGAGACATGAAAGGCGCTTTGTAGAGTAACTAAACTGGCATTTAAGTCTGGTCTGGTTGAGTCCTTTGGCATATTTTGTTTATAAGAAGGACCTGACGCCTCGTTGATTAGCTGCTCAAGTGTCCAATAGCCTTTTTTCGCTTCTGTATTACGTTTAATAATATATTGATCAAATAAAAACTTTGCTTTCAACAAGGTGTAAAGGAACTGCTCTATTTTAGTTACCTTATTGGTCACCTTAGAACCAATTAAATGATTATCAAATTCAATCAATAACTGCTTATCATCAAGCGATATAATATCATTTTGAGGGTTGTCAGCTAGGTTTTGAGTCACGTGTACTCTTAACACCTGCAATAAAAAATTGGGAAAATCTATCAGGCTATAATAGGTTTCATCATCCTCATCGCCCTTATTCTTTTTGGCTGGATTAGTAGGTATAGCGATGTCATTATTAAATAAAATGTCACTTAAGCTAATGATATTTTGAGACTCTACTTCTGAAGCTGTTTTAGAGCTATCTCTACTCTTTTTGGTAGTTTGCTCGTTGCAATCTTGAATATAAAAATCAAGCAAATCAGAAAAGTCTTTTGGCTCAAAATGTGCCCAGTCTGATGAAAAAATCTTTTTACGTAGATCAGTTGTAAAGCCATACTGCACGTATTTATTCATATGACTGCAAGTATTCCAAATCAAATCTAACAGGCTCTTGCAATGTTGTGTTTGCTTTGTATCGGCAGAAGTGTCACTGCTAATCACTGATAGCAGTCTGGCCTTAATGATTTCGTGCTTTTCTAATTGCTCACCTCGGTTGTTCATGACTTCAAAGTAGTGATTAAGGTCTGTTTCTTGAGGAACAGGAACTCTTGCTATCTCTACTTCATCGAACAAAAAGGTACAAAAATCATTGATGGATATAACTTCATTATTTCCATCAAAAAGATGCTTCATTGTTTTGGTTAAAATGTCATAACCATCGATAATAGACTGATTGATAGACGTGTCTTTGGTAAAGCGGGCTGAATCATCGTTATAAAGTAAAGATAAAGTGTAAGCTGAATGTGGGCGACTTTCAAAGGATAAGTTTGGCTGGTTGAAGTGTTCTAAATAAGAGTGACAATACTGACGATGGTTATGATGTAAATATATTGCCAGTAGGGTTAGGGTGGTTAAGCGTTGCTGACCATCTATTACTTCAAACAAGGATTGACTGGTAGTGGATTTTTCAAAGACAACTAAGGTACCCAAATAGTAAGTTAAGTTTGGGTCACGATTATAAGCATCAATAATATCTTTGATTAATGTTTCAATCTCAACAGTGCCCCACGCATAGTTACGTTGATACATCGGAATGACATATTTATCGTCATTGGTCAGCAAGTCTTTGATAGGTAAAGAGCTTACTTCCACACTTGAGTTATTCATTGTTATGTTATTCTCCTGACGTATCTATGTAGTTGAGACTATCAAATAGCGTGTAAATATCGCTATTACTTTCAGGTTTATGGTTATTGGCTAATTCGCTGACTTTGAGAGACGGTATAGAAGTGATGACTACGTTCTTTGGTGATATCGCCTCGTTGATACGCATAAACATACCTTTATTGTTTGCTGCGCGATTATCGACTGTACTAAGACCGACACCATAGTTTGTTAGTCGAACGTTATAAGCCCACACAAATAGAAGCTCTACTGCATGTGACAGCTCTTCTGTGCCAAATTTATCCATATAATAAATTAACGCATTATCAAAGAGGTTACGTGTCAGCTTGTCTCCTTTACGCTTTCGTTGATGGTCATTATAAGAATCTAAGGTATTCATTATCTTAGAGGCGCGCTTATTTAATGCGTGGTTAAACAGGGTAACGATTTGCTTAGAATCATACTTTTGATCATTATTAATGGCTTTATACTTAATTATCAGCGCATCATAATGCGCCACCATTTCAAAAAACCGTCTGCCGTTAATGATGGTTTGATCAATAGAGAAAGGATAAGCAGTGGGCTTGCCTGCGATTTTGCAATGGACACTGTTGTTATAGTCATCAATATAGTGGTGAGTGATGGCTAAGTGTCTGGTATAAGGCGGAAGTGTCTCTGCCTCTAGAGTAATGCCTTTGAATGCTACAACATCATCTTTGGTAAATGTCTGCGCTGACTGACCCCGCGACCAGCGTCTAATACGATATAAATGATTTGAGAATAATTTGTCCAGTCTGTCATCATCTAGATTTTCCCAGTAGTCGACAGTCTTTATTCTTAATGCGTCATCATCAGTCTTAAACTCGCGTAAATGAAACGCTTTTAGTAGATCATGAGGGTAAAGATCTTTACCTCGGGAGTTTTGAGAATCAAAAAACTGAAACGCTTCAGATTCTGTATCTAAAACAAATATCACTACTTCGCATCGAGTTAATAGAAACCGAATATGTTCAAGGTTAAAGTCGCCTCTGCTAATAATATTAGAGATAACTTTATAGTTTTCATGTAGGTTATATAGCGAGAAATCATCTTCAAATTGAGGTCTGTTAATAAAAGTTTGGACTTTCTGAGGCAGCTCATCCAATACCTTACGGATACTTTTGACTTCGTCTGATTCTTTGTTGTTTTGACAATAAGTATTAATAGCTAGTAAAGCCAACATTAGGGTAAGGGTGCGTTGTTGACCATCGACAATATCTAACCTGCTTTTTTCGGTATTATTGTGCAATACCACCGTGCCTAAACGGTAGGCTGGTTTATCACTGTGCATTCTAATATCATCGAATAAACTCATGACATTTTGAGCAGTCCATTTATAAGGACGCTGGTAATCAGGGATAGTAAGTGAGTCCTCATTCAACAGTTTCGCTACAGATATAATCTGTTGATGTAATTTGTGAGGCGATTCACTTTTGTACTGACACTCTTTTTGGGACTCTTCCACAGAGTTACTCATACTCGCCTCGTTCTTCAACTTCTTTGCCCATGGCTTTAGCAATTAGGGCAATAAGCTGATTGCGCCTATCCGCTATAAATCCGTCAAAGTCATCTTCACGCAGTAGAGTAGGAGATATTGAGTGGCTGGCAAGTAGCTCATTCATTTGCTCATCTGATAAACCAACTTGTTTTTCATTTTGAATCTTGGGTAAATAAATAGAGGGCGCATCGCCGCCTATTTTTCGATTGGCTTTATATGAGATGCTGGTCTTGTTGAGAATGCTATCGTAAACCCTATAATCTAGCCCTCGATCTTCACACCATTTTCTAGGAAAGATATGATGGATATCAAGCGCAAGCTCTTGCTCGGCATCTAGCTCTTGAATAGTGGCATTCCAGAACCAATCCTTTGCGCCTTCACGTAGTATCAATATATTGATGGCTTTATACGCTGCGCTATTACGCGAGCGTAAGCTATGTAATCTTTCTGGTTGAAAAAAAGCATCGCTCACGGTGCGTGGTAGTTTGTTATCGTCATCGAACCATGCAAGCAGCTCTTCAAAATCATTAGCGATACGTGTCTCTACAGCACCACCGTATAACTCGCCCAACACACCAGACCAATACCATCTAGCGAGCTTTTCATAGATTCTTGGCTCAAGCCAGCGATTACCGAGCTTTGTCATCACTGCTGCTAGCGGAACAACTTGCGTGCTATATGGCAGCTCGCTTCGAGCATAAAAATACTCTTTGCGTAAAAATTGAGCCGCTTGTTTAAAACCTTGCTCCACTGCATCAGCATAGGCCTGCCAACTTGACAGGGGTAATTTGAGCATATCAGTACGCTTTGCACTTACAGGGCGTAGTTGCTTGCCGGTTTTTCCTACGTCCATATCAGCATTTCGCAAATCATAAGTATGCAATATAGTCACGGCTTGTAATATTTCAGTTGCCTCAGTGCCCTTCAATAGCGGATGTGATGTAATACGAGATTGACGTGACTTAACATTGCGAATGTCAGATCCGAACCAGTCATCACGCAGATTGTAACTTTCAGCTGCATAACTTGCCGTGATTAGCTCAAACACCGAAAGCTGGACGCCGCCTGTATTTACTTTTTCAAATACTAAGCATACTGCTTCTTTTGTAGATTCTTTTTTTAGCTCAATAATGGGAAGCTGATAAGTGGTAAAAGGGTGAATAATCTTGGTCAAAAATTCCATAAAGACGAACATATCACTTTGTTTTTCGATATTCGCTGCAAGGTATTTACTCAGCTCAATCTGCCACATATTAGAGTTAAACATCTGGTCACAAGGGAACATCATGTGTTCGCACTCTTTTTCGATAGTCGATAAATCTATATCGATATCACGTCCGAAGTTGCTTTTGATTTGTTTGTTTTCATCTACAGAGAGGATAGCGTCTTCGATATAATCTTCGGACTCGATAGCCTTACGAATATCAAAATAATAGTGACGCTGGATGGCTTTGCCTTTACTGGTGCGGGTCTGCACTGGCGTCGTCAATCCTATCGCTTGCGTTAAGGTGGTCAGGCGCTGCTGACCATCAAGGATAAGCTTTTGTGGCTCTACACTGACATCAATCGACTTCTCCAAGCCTTCGACAGGGCGAGTCTGAAACCTCACCTCGCCACCAGTCTCGAGTAGCATGACTGCACCAACTGGGAAAGAGCGGGCGATACTCACCAATAAGTCTCGGACATGGTCATCATCCCATACCCAGCCACGTTGAAAGTCTGGCAGTTGAACCTTGCCAAGCTTAATGTCATTGAGTAATTGGCTAAGGAGCATTTTGGTGGAGTCAAAAGTAGTCATTGATTGAGTCGTCCTATTTATTAATTATATTTACTTTTCTTATTAATGTGCCAACCGCACCTTACCAGTCAACAGCTGCTGCATCATACCTTGCTTAATATCGCGGGTTTTGGCTAAGCGCTGCTGCAATGCTTGAATCTCGGCATCCATATCGGAGAGAATAGTGGCAATGGCGGTTTGTTCAATTGAGCTATTAGGTAAACTAACTTTCAAAGAACTAAATTCACTGATCCAGTGTCTTTTATGATCACCTACTTTATAGTCAATATTTGATAATAATAAGTAAATTAACTGAATTGGTATAGAAGTAGACTTTGGCTTTAGGATTTTCATTGCAGAGGATTTAACTTTGAACGGAAAGTTTACAAACTGTGTGGCAGTTGTAAAATCATCAAATATGATTGTTGGAAGATTTCTATAGATTCCATGTGTTTCTTCAGTGTAACCAAGGATGAAAGACTTTCCAGCTGTTAATACAGGTGTAGTACCATCTTCAAGAAATTCTTTGCCATCAATAATATATTTAGTAGGCTGCTCATAAGATAATAAATCCCTAAGCTCTACTAAATCCCAATCCTCAGGAATCCGTCCCAGCTCAGTCTGCTTAAACCCTTTAGGGCTGCCATCATCACGAGTGGCAAATTCAGGCAGGCGAGTTTTGCCAGTGAGTAGCTGTTGCATCGTGCCTGTTTTAATCGCTTCTTTTTTCGCAATCAGCTTTTCTAGTGATTGAATTAAATTATCGACATCAGATAGGGCGGTGGCGATAGCGGTTTGTTCTTGAAGTGAGGGCAGAGGGATTATACTCTTCTTAAATTCAGACATTCCGATTAGGTTTTTCATAGCACCACCTTGGGTGCTATCAGTAATTCGATCTTGAAAACTGTCTGAATTGAATACCTGATAAAAATATCTTGGCTCGATTAAACTGTTTAGCTTAATTTTAAGAAGGGCTTGATTAATAATGCCTTTTGGTGCATTTTTAGGTATTTGATATATTCTACCAATGGTGCCAGAGCAACTAACTATAAATTCACCTGAATTTACTGAAAACCTCGATAGCTCCTGAAATTTACTAGCGCTAATATAATATCTGCCAATATCAACAGATGAGTAAATAGCGTTTCTCTGTTCGTAAACTTTGAAACCTTTTTTGACAAAAGAGTTTTTCTTCAAGGCACCTCCAAAAGGGCCTCTTACCAGACCATTATTTTCAGCAACGTCAACTAATTGATGGATAGACCAATCATTTGGGAAGATACCTATTTCAGTATGTTGAAAATCAGATTGGACTTTTTTATTTTTCACCTCACTCATTACGCTACTCCCATCGCTTGCAAATGCGCTTGTACTTTCTGACTTAACGTCTCCACCTCATCTACGATTTGCGATAAAGGCTCAGCATAACGCTCATCTAGATCTTTAATGCGATTGGCAAGTTGGGCAGTGATGCGCTCAATTTCATCTTCGATACGCCCTTGTAGCGTGGCGTGCCATTTATCATCAATCAATAGCGTCTTGATAGCCGCTTCATCCAAAGTCGGGTAATGCTTAAATACCGCTAGATCTAAGGCATCTTGCGCTTCTTTTAATGACTTTTTCGCATTAGCTTCTAGCTCAAAATAAGCGAGTAATTTCTTAAGTGCATTGATCTCATCGCTATCACGCGCAAGCTTGAGACGCGCGTTGACACTAGACTTAGTAAAGCTGCCTTTATCAGTGGCGGCATCCGCTAGTAAGCCTTCCTCATCGCCATGCTCTTCCGTATAGTCAGCTATGGTACTCGAGGCAGTATCTAGCTCAGCCTGTAGCGCATCGATATGGGTTTGCTCATCGCTATAGTAGCGCGCAATGATAAGTGCAGGCGGAATCAGCTCGGCTTTATACTTGACCTTATTAATAATCAGATCAGGCTCTTCTTTAAGCTTTTCACCTTTAGCCGCGAGCAACTTGCGCAGCTGTGCGCCTACTTGCCAGCCATCTTGACTAATAGCATAGACATCGTCCTGCAAGCCTTCACTCCAGTAGTCCATCAAGATTTGATAAATATCGTACTTATCGAGTAGGGGCGCAGTGGCATAGCGTTGTAGCAGGTCTTCACCGATTTTATGAATAAGCGCTTTGGGTCTATCGCCTTTGGTTATCTCACTCAGCTGTATGGCTTGCCACCAGTCATTGAACGGCGTTAAGCTTTGCTTAGCAAAGGCAATAAACTCAGGATGAGCCAATACTGCCGCTTTGACCTCAGTCGATGCTACGAGACACTCGCGGTAACCGTCTCTACTATGCGTCATTTCAGAGAATAGCGTCTTGCGTAAGTTAGGTAATACTCGCCAATAAGACTCTAGAGAGTCGATATCTGCGACAGGAATGCCGCCTTTTAAATGCGCGGTCAAATCATGCTGATCTTCATCTATACTGGCATCGATATAGCGAGGAATGTTTAAGTTATAGTCGTTATCAATGATTTCATCGAGCTGTATCATTCGGCTATAGCCATCTAGAGTGACTTGAGAATTAAAGACATCGACGATTTTGTGAATGTCTTGGCTACGTAAGCGGTTTTTATTACCGTCTTTCATGTAGCCACGACTGGCATCTATCATAAACAGACCCGCGTCACCTTTGGCTCGGCTCTCAGCAGTGTTTTTATCTATCACGATGACACAAGCAGGTATGCCCGTACCGTAGAAGAGGTTGGCTGGCAAGCCGATAATGCCTTTGATATAGCCTTGTTTGATAAGGTTCTGGCGGATATGCGCTTCGGCATTGCCTCGGAACAGCACGCCATGTGGCAAGATCACTGCGCCAACGCCCGTGCTTTTTAAGCTTTTGATAATATGTAAAAGGAAAGCATAATCGCCATTTTTCTCAGGTGGAATACCCCAAGTAAAACGGTTAAACTCATCCGACTCTGGATTTAAGCCACTGGTCCAGTTTTTATTACTAAAGGGCGGGTTTGCCACGATAAAATCAAAGGTCTTAAGCTGACTGCCTTCTACAAAGTGCGGGGAAGATAGGGTGTTGCCTTTGTAGATATCTGCACCCGTCGCCCCATGCAAGATCATGTTCATTTTCGCAAGTGCGGTCGTGGCAAAGTCCATCTCTTGACCATAGATCGTCAAGCCACGTGGTGCTTCATCACTGACTTTTAGTAGCAGAGAACCTGAACCACAGGCAGGGTCGTATACGGTCGCGTCTTGTGGCGTATTGTCGTCAACGCCGATAATCTTCGCTAGAATACGTGACACTTCCGATGGCGTATAAAACTGACCCTTAGATTTACCAGATTCTGTAGCGAAATGACGCATTAGAAATTCGTAAGCATCACCTAGTAAGTCATCACCATCAGCACGGTTGCCCGATAGATCTAATCCCTCAAAGATACCGATTAGCTTCGA
Organism: uncultured Methylophaga sp.; assembly: GCA_963975785.1. Taxonomy (GTDB): domain Bacteria; phylum Pseudomonadota; class Gammaproteobacteria; order Nitrosococcales; family Methylophagaceae. Next base: position 3,997 of record CAXBIM010000054.1, on the reverse strand, counting down.
TAAGCGGTCGATATGCTCTTTGCCTTTACCCAGTTTTTCTTCATCGTTAAAGTCAGCAACGTCAATGACACCGCGTAAACCGTTAGCTTCAGCCAGCTTAGCGATAATCTTATCGACCTTTTCGCCGATCTCTTTGTCACCTTTTAGCGCCACCATGTCATCGAAGCTGCCGCCTTCTGGTACTACGATATCGCCAAAAGCGTCGTCTTTATATTTATCAGACACGTATTTCATAAATAGCATGGTCAATACGTAGTCTTTGTATTGGCTGGCATCCATGCCACCGCGTAGCTCATTGCAACTTGCCCAAAGGGTAGAATAAATCTCGGTTTTCTTAAGTGCCATAGTTATAAATCTTATGTTTAGAGAATGCTTTATTGAATGAAAAAATATCGAAGAATGGTAGCACATTACTGCTTGTTTGCTTACCGTATAGGTTGACTTAAAGGATTAATGGTATTGACCTCAGTGTAGTTATAGTACTGCTAAATGAGAAGGGTGTTTGAAGAAAAATAAATGCTATGTGTCATCTAGTGTCGTGAGAGGTTAGCGGTAATTTGAACGATAGCTATTTTTTAAACAAAAATATAAATGCATTTAGATATTAATTCTCGATATTTTCTAAATATCTATTGTCAATAACTTCCCAATCATTTGTTTGTTACCTTTAGTCTGATTAATTTTGATAAACAATAATTGGTTTATGTTACTATTCTCTTTTTGTAAGTTACAGCTTGTAATTAAGGTTATGTAATACCGTCAAACGTATTTGTTGACGTACCTCTTTCCCATGAATTTAAGCTGACATTAATTTAGTAATATTTAGGATTGATAAGTTGAATAGTATAACTTTCAATTTCTTATTTGATGGGATAGGTGATATTGATGGATTGGTTAAAAGTAGCGCAGTTTTCGCAAGGCTATTATGTTTTCCCTGCAATAATTTTCATCTTTATTGCTTACATCAGTTTGCGGTTTTTTCTAAATTATTTAAGTCCTGCTAAGGAACTAAACCATAAAATATCACAACTAGCTGATGAATTAGACAAGCTTGATGACAACCCTAATCTTGATAAAGATTCATTAGATGCAAAGTTTGATGGCAACCCTTCTTTGAAGCAAGCTTGGATAAGCTATAAAAAAACCTTTCATGATACTTATGAAACAGTGGATGGCGAAGCTAAGGTAGCTTATTCACGGGCAACGGTACCAAGCGAGGTGTTTTTCACAGAGTCTATTGTTGTCGATATACCGTTGAAGGTGGATTTTTATAAGCATCTACCAGGCATTATTACTGGTGTCGGTATTATCGTGACATTTCTTGGTTTGCTAATTGGACTGTTAGCGTTCGACCCTGCTGGCAATCCTGACAAGGTTCAAGACAGTTTAGCGTTACTGCTAACAGGTGTCGCAGAAGCCTTTATGGCCTCTGGCTTAGCTATCGCAGCTGCCATGGTTATTACTTGGCGTGAAAAATCATGGCTTAGACAGTGCTACGCACAATTACAACGGTTAAATACAGCCATTGATAACGCTTTTACTGCTGATGAAAGTGGTGAGGAGTATCTAGCCAAGCTACTGAAGTCATCTCAAGCAAACGAGGTGAATGCCAGGCAGCTTAAAGACAGCTTAGTTAATGACTTAAAAGCCATGATGACTAACTTGGTCGAAGAAAATAAAAGAAATCAAGCTGCCTTTGCAACTCAATTAACTGATTCTTATGCTCAAACAAGTCAATCGATGGCAACCCAGATTGGCGATTCGATTAAGGATAGCCTTCAAGATCCTTTAGATAAGATTGCCTCGAGCGTGCAGCAAGTGAGCGGTGACCAAGGATCGGCTGTACAAGAACTTATGACTGATGTACTAGCCGCGTTTATGAGTAAGCTAGAAACGACGTTTGGTAGTCAAATGACAGGTATGAGCGAGATGATGACTCAATCTGTCACGGCTATGCGTGAGATGCAGTCAGGATTTTCTCAATTAATGACAGACATGCAAACTAACAGTGAAGTTTCGACCAAAACGTTAGAGACACAAATGGCAAAAATGATGGATGATATTCATCAAAAGCAGAATGAGATGTCTACCCAAATGACTGAAATGGTAGAAAATCTATCTGCAGGTTCGGCCAAGATTGGCGATCAAGGGCTGCATGCTGTTGAGCAGCTAAATAACAAAGTATCAGAAATGGTGTCGGGTTTAGGTACTTCAATGTCAGGTCTGTTATCAAATGTGGCAGAGCAACGTATCGATCAGGATCGCCAAATATTAGACAATCAGCAAAAATTGCATGAGCAGTCATCTGTATTGATTGATAACTTAGGTAGTGAAATTAAAGAGCTGATTGTTCATAGCCAAAATGCAGTTCAAAGTCATAAAGAAAATATTCAAAAACTATCTCAAGTGACCACTGATAGTATTACTGGTATGAATACTGGCGCAGACAAGATGCGCTTAGCTTCTGAGCAGTTTACGACAGCTGGTAGCTCACTAGTCACAGTGACTGGTAAAACCTCAGAACTTATTGCAGAGGTGAATACCACTTCAACCAACATGACCAGTGCAAGTAGTAACCTAATTGAATTGATACGAGATTATAAGAACTCTCAAAACAGCGTTAATATTGCCATTGAAACACTAGAGAATCTTATTCAGCAGTCAAAGTCTGAAGCTGGCATGAGTAGTAAAATGCTTAATGACATGCAGAATATGACCACAGCTTTAGACAAAGTGAAGATGGAAATGCAAGAGTATCTATCAGAGGTAAGTGATGTTTTGGTGAAGAGCTTTGATAGTTTTGGCACCTCCGTTGAAAGCAGTCTAAATCATTCGCTAGTGTCTTTTGATAATACACTTGACCAAGCTGTCAAACGTCTGGCAACTGGTGTTGAAGGTCTAGGTGATGTAGTAGAAAACCTTGAAGATCTTACGCAAAAAACCAGACGCTAATTCGGGAGTGTATCGCTAATGATTGGTAATAGGTACGCTAAGAAGCATCGTTCAAAAGATGAGGGTGAAAAACCTTTTTGGATTTCATTTGCTGATCTGATGACAGCGCTAATGACATTGTTTTTGGTAGTGATGGCAGTATCTTTAATGGTCGTCACTAAGAAAATTAATGAAGCCACACAAGCAGAGAAAGAACGCAGTTCAGAGGTCTTAGATATCTGTACTAGTATTAAAGACGACCCTACTTTAAAGAATCAGTTGATCACCGTAGACTGCAAAGAAAACCGTATAAATTTTGGTGAAGCGGGTCGGTTTGGGTACAACGATTACCGATTGAATGAAGAAGGTATAAAAGCGCTAAGTGCTTTGGTACCAGTTGTCTTAGAAGCTGCTAATAGTGAGAATGGTAAAAAATGGTTTAAGCAGATCGTGATTGAAGGTTTTACAGATACAGATGGATCGTATTTATATAACCTAAATTTAAGCTTGCGTCGTTCGGAGTGGGTGATGTGTAGTTTATTGGATCCCACATTTAATCAAGATCTGGATTTAACTGACACGCAGAAAAACCAAATCAAACAGTTGTTTCTAGCGGGCGGTGTGTCATTTAATTCAGCAAAAGACAGTAAAGAAGCCTCGCGCCGTGTAGAGCTACGAATGCAGTTTTATGGTTTAAAAGAAAAAGACAGTGCTGAGGCGCAGCCAATTTTTGTGTCTGCTCCTATTGAAACCTGTCAGCTGGCAAGGTGAATGTGATGAGTATCGCTATATTAAAGCAGAGGCTGAATCAGAGTGTCGATAATTTTTCTGAAGCCGACCAAGTACATAATAAATTTGCCAAACCGACCAAATTAATGAAGACATTAGCGCTCATTGAACGTAAGTTTGATGATATGGAAAATACGCAGCCTATCGAAGAAAAGATTGCCAACTCAATTTTAAAGTTAGAAAAGCATGGCAAAGACTATTTGACAAAACGTGATTGGAGGAACCTAGCTTGGTCACTCAGTAAAAAGCTTTTAAATTATGAGGATAAAATCCTTTT
>CAXBIM010000053.1:0-17298 GCA_963975785.1 uncultured Methylophaga sp. | reverse complement strand
CGACTTCTGGCTCAGCTTCGACTTCTGGTGCAGCTTCGACTTCTGGTGCAGCTTCGACTTCTGGCTCAGCTTCGACTTCTGGTGCAGCTTCGACTTCTGGTGCAGCTTCAACTTCTGGTGCAGCTTCGACTTCTGGTTCAGCTTCGACTTCTGGTGCAGCTTCAACTTCATCTTGGATAATAGCTTTGCCATAAATATCTGGCGCAGCGCTGTTCCACTCACCTTTAATATAATCACTCATCTTATTCTGAGCGATAGGCTGATCAGTCTCATATTCCTCTATAAGATCGTCTTCGTTCTCTATCACACCAGTAATTTCTGATTCAATTTCTACGTTTGGTTCGAGGTCTACTGTACTTTCTAATTCTGTAGATATATCGCTGATCATGGTAGCTGAATCAGCGGTTGCAACCACTAATTCAGCATCAGACTTTTTTATACTTTTCTCTTCAACCTCATCTTCGACATCATCAGTACTCAAATCAATACCATCAACATCACTATCTTCTAGAAGCTCATCATCTAAGGAAGCAAGTAATGCATCTACATCCTCTACCGACATGGTCTTTTCTGTAGGTTGATTTTCTTCAACTATATCTGGTTTTACGGGATTATCTAAGAGGTCATTTACAAGCTCTTCCTCATCAGTGACATCTATTTCAATTTCATCACTTATTTGTTCTACCGTCTCCGATTGGTCTTCTTCAATGATAACTTCAGCTTTTTCTAAAGTTTCAGGTAGTTCAGCTACCTCATCGCCTGTAGCATTATCAATTTCATTTTCAACATCAGAAATTGGCGCATCAGTTTCATTAACGGGCGCAGTGTTAGGCTGTTGCACTTGGATCGGCTGCTCGTCGTTTGTCTGCCGAAATAACACCATTAACGCTTCTAATTTTTTTGCCGTTGATTCTATTTGTTCACTTAAGGTCAAGGTACTTTCATCTACTACTGGCTCAGCGGAGATTATTACCTCTGGCAATTGATATAAAGTTGCATCAATCGCTTTCTCTAATTGTTCAGGAATGCTCAACAGCGTTTTGCCATTTTGTTCTACAAAAACGGTCAGCAACGCTTTGTATATTTGCTGTTCTCGGTCTTGAAATTCAATGGCAGAAAGCGTTAAGGTATCACCAGTCAAAGCATATTTTTCGGCTAAAATCGTAGATAGACGTTCAATTCTAATCTCTTTAGCTCGTTTTAATTTTTTGACCGCTTGGCTGGCAATCTCATGAGTAGTTTTAGCTTTTTTATTATTTCGCAGAATAAGCCAAATACTCAAAGCAGCAAATACAGCGGCTAATTCATAAGCCAACATTTCTAGAACGATATCCATTTATAGATGCTCCCCAGGATTAGTACTCGTTGCACTTTTACGTCGCCAGAAGTAAACCCCTAGACCTATCATTAATAAAATCAGACCATTACCGATAGCTAATTGACTAGCTGGACTCAAGCCTGTTTGTTCAGCTTTGTCAGATTCACCTTGCAAAATAGGTACTTCATCGCTCACTTCCGGCAGTAAGCTATCTATATTGCCAGACATTTCATCAATCACTGGCTCTACGAGCATTTCATCTACAATCTTCTCGGCCGTCACATCTTGTTGCTTTTCCTCTGTTTCAGGCATTGTTTCTGTCGTGGCATTCTCAAGTTCTGCATCAATAGCTTGTTCTAGCGTTACATTTTCCTCTGGTGCAGTATTGATGTCTTCTTGAGCTAATTCGGTTAATGCTTCTGCTTGTGTAACGGCAACATCATCAAGCAACGCTATCAATGCTGGTTGCAGAAATAATGGTCGTCCTTTAACTGTTTGAGCACGTATCTGTAGGGCAACCGTATATTTTTCACCTACTTGTAAATCTGCTAAGGTTAATTGCCATTCGTTATCAGCCACTTTCATCACGTCATATGACCATTCACTGCCATCCTCAGCCGTCAGCATTGCCGCTATGCTAAGTTTATCAGTCGATATCAGGTCTCTATCAGGCCTTAATGTCAAACGGTGGGTACGGCTTGCTTGATCTTTTAGTTCTTCCACATTGATTTCAAACGGCGTTTCGACGACATTAATACTTTGTCTACGTTGGCGTTCAAAAGTTGCACTCGTCATGGTAACTAAAACATCATTGCGGCCAGCTTTAAAATTTTCACCAACGTGAGTTCTATATAAACCTTTCTTTTGCTCTGCATTTAAACTGTGCTGCACTGGAACAGCAATCTCTGACTCTTCTTTAAGTTGGGCATCAACTAATTTTAAGAAGTCTTGGCGAACGATTTGCTTATTTTTATCGGTCAAACTCACCTCGAAATCGAATGTTTCACCAATTAAAATATTATTAGGTAAGTCTGTTGTTTTTAATTTTAAGTCAGTGACTACCATCACACGGTTATCTGGGTCCATATCAGCATCAATCAACCACTTACCATTAAAAGGTTTAGTAATTGTAATCAAATCATAATTGCCTTCACTGTGCCAACGAACATTTTTTGGTATATTTTTGGGGCTAATACGTGATTGATTAGGTAACAAAAGTTCCGTCATCTTTGCCCCTTTACGGCGAAAGACGAGTAAGGTCATTTCTTTCACACTCTTATCAACCTTAAATTGATTATCTACAAGAGGGAGCGTATCTCGCATTGCCGCTTTTTCAAACAAATGAAGAAAAACTCGTTGTAATTGTTCTGCATTATCAACTTGCTCATAGCCGCCATCTGTTGCTAATGAGATAGCACGTAAAAGACTATGATCAGCAGAATCAGATAAGGCAATCGTATGTACCTCAACATTATTTTTTTTGAGGCGTGGCACAATGACGTCTAGAATGCGTTGGCGAGATTTTTGGCTAAGCTTCTCATCTTTCGAGATATCCACCAAACCATCAGACAGTAAAATAATGCTGCGACGAAAACGAGGATCAACACCTTTTTGGTTAGCTGTAGCTTTACTTAATGCTTGTTCTATATTTGTAAACAAACCATACGAATGAATATTTTTTGATTGTAATTCTGCCTCTATCTTCCAAGCCTCATTTACATCACGAAACGGTACTAACATATTGACATATTGACCAAATGTCCAAGTACCGGCCTTTGAATCGTTGGGTAACAAACCGACTAACATGCGTAATGCAGGTGCACGTAAATTATTGGGATCGTTCTTTTTCATGCTCCCAGAGACATCGATTAATATCCGAATGTCACTCACGGGCTCTGTAGTCGTGGCGAAAACCTGTCTCATTGGCAGTAGCAAAGCTAACGCCATTAACAGCCATATCATTCTCGAAGGATGTATCATAAATTCATAACCTATTGTTTTTATTAAATACGTCAGCTAACCATTGAATTTCAATGACGATTTTCCGACGCACAGCTACAATGTTATGTTCATTTATGCAGTTTTTATGCCGCTTTACTAATTAATATCCAAGGGTAGGATGTTTATAGGCGCTATTGTTCAATTAAAGTAAATCTAAGCCATGCTGAAGATCTGCCTGAATATCTTCAACATTTTCTAAGCCTACCGAAATGCGTAATAAACCATCGCTGATGCCTGCTTCAGCCCGTGCTTCTGGCGTTAAACGACCATGCGTTGTGGTGGCAGGATGTGTGATCGTCGTTTTGGTATCACCTAAGTTAGCAGTGATCGACAACCATTCAGTTGCATTAACCAGTTTCCAAGCGCCCTCTTGACCGCCTTTAACCTCAAAGGCAATAATGCCGCTAGAGGCCGATTGTTGTTTTTTAGCTAATTCATATTGAGGGTGGCTCGGCAAACCTGCATAAAATACTTTCGTCACTTGCGGTTGCTGTTCTAACCACTTAGCGAGGGCTAATGCTGATTCAGAATGTGCTTTCATTCTTAGGTCTAAGGTCTCAAGTCCTTTTAAGAATGTCCAGGCATTAAATGGGCTCATTGTTGGTCCGGCGGTTCTTAAAAACCCATAGACTTCCTGACCTACAAGCTGAGCATCACCGACTACTGCACCACCGACACAACGGCCTTGACCATCAATATATTTAGTAGCGGAATGTACTACGATATCGGCACCTAAGGCTAAAGGCTGTTGCAAAGCAGGCGTACAGAAACAATTATCAACAATCAATAAACAATCATTTGCTTTAGCTAGAGTAGATAGAGCCGCTAAATCAGCAATTTCATTCAATGGATTAGAAGGTGTTTCTAAAAATAAGGCTTTGGTATTCGGTTTAATCGCCCGTTGCCAATCTTCTATATCTGTGAGGCTCACATAATCGGTTTCAACACCAAATTTCGCAAGATACTTATCAAACAATACCCGAGTAGTGCCAAAAATACTCCGTGATGACACAATATGGTCACCCGCAGACAGCAAACCCATAAACGTTGATAAAATTGCGGACATGCCGGATGATGTAGCAACAGCAGACTCGCCACCTTCTAATGTCGCTAAACGTTCCTCGAAAGTACGCACAGTCGGGTTAGTAAAGCGGGAATAAATATTACCGGGCTCATCTCCTGAAAAGCGAGCCGCAGCGTGCTCTGCGCTCTCAAACACATAACTAGACGTTGGGAAGATGGGCTCAGCGTGCTCTCCTTCTGGTGTTCTAATTTGACCTGCACGAACTGCACGTGTGGCAAAGCCTTTATCATCAAACGATTGTGTCATAATCTCTTTCTTAAAGCGGTAAAGCCTATGATTCTAAAATAATTACATCTGCCATGACAGTATTTTTATTTGTATTATTGAATACATTGTCATTAGCGGGTTCAATTATTAACAAATCGCTGTACTTTATATTTAACATTTGAACTTCAAATATACTTAATTTTATATTTAACCAAATACGCCTTCTTCAACATGACTTGTAAAAATATGAAAGAAATAACAATCGATCTACTTCGCCACGGTGATGTTGCCGCCGGCACAAAACTACTCGGTAAAACTAATGAGCCTCTCAGCCTTTTAGGCTGGCAACAATTACGATCTACAGTTGATGGTAAAGCGATAAAGTGGAATAAAATCATCAGCTCACCATTACGACGCTGTCTTGCTTTTTCTAAAGAAATTGCCACTCAGTATTGTGTACCATTGGTCATTAATAGTCAGTTTCAAGAAGTCGATTTTGGTTTATGGGATGGCCAATTATTTGCAGACCTTTATGCCGGCAGTGATACCGAACAACTCATCCAATTCATGCAGGACCCGAAAAGCATCTCACCTCCAGAAGGCGAGTCATATCATAACTTTGAATTGCGTGTAATCTCAGCATGGCAGGCACTGTTAAGTTCATTACACGAAGAAGAAATTGAGCATTGCTTACTAGTGACGCACGGCGGCGTAATCAGAACAATTATGAGTCATGTGTTAGGCTTCCCTAGCAGTAACCTGTTCAGAGTTGAAGTGCCTTACGCATCCGTTACGAGGATTAAACAATATGAAGACTACCCACCACGGCTGATTTTCCATGGTGGCAGTTTGTAGTAATGGCGCCAGACTCCTAAAAGTCCAGCGCCAAAATAGTTAGGGCTGGTAAGAAAGAGTGAACATAACCGTACGATCTAAGCTATTGTAATTATTAATTGTTTGATATTCTTTATTAAACGCATTACTAAGATTAGCTTTTACCGACCAGTCTTGATTTAAATCATAAGCAATACGTAAGTCCAATAAACCAAAACCACCTAAACGAGTTGTGTTTGCGACATCATCAAAACTATGTCCTCTTAGTTTCCAACTAGCACCACTTGCCCATGCCCCCCATTGCTTATCGATATTAACGTTCGCTAAACGCTGGGCACGTCGACTAAGAATTTTTCCTGTTTCCTCATCTTCAGGCTTTAAAAATGAAGTATTAAGGGCTATGTCTGCGCCCATAAATATTGTTGACACATTAAATTCAACACCTTTTATATTAGCCTTATTAACATTAGTCATCATCCCAATATTACTCGTCCCATCAACGGCATAGGAGATAAGATCATCAATTTTAGTTTCATAAATACTTATAGCCCATTCACCCCAGTCCTGCGTTCCGTTTAGTCCGAACTCTACTGAGCGAGACTCTTCAGGAACGAGTGACTGATTTCCTGAGTAGCCTGCATAAGTGACACTTCCATATGTTACTGGCGGAATAAAAGGGTAATATAAATCATTAAATGTCGGAGCTTTAAATGCAGTACCGATGCTAGTTGTAACCTGTAGGTTATTTTTCAACTCGTAGCCCCATTCTGCAAACCCCGTATTACTGCTACCAAAGGCTTCGTTGTTATCATGTCTAGCACTTAGTAACCAATCATGTCGATTTGAGTTACCCTGCCAACTAATAAATAGAGCTTTATTATCTCGTGATGTTTTAGAAAACTCTCTTGAACTGACAATATCATCAACCTCATAATCTAGTCCTAGATTTAACACATGATTATCTGACAACTTAATGATATTACTTATATTTGCAAAGCGATGACGAGTATTAAACACACCATCAGGTAGGTCATTTTTTAAATTTTTTGATTGATCTCGAGATTCGGATAGTTGCATATCAATAGTCCAAAAATCATAGACTTGTAATGAACTGTTAACTCCTAAAACTTGCTGAATTGAATCGCTTTTATAATCATCAGTCAACGAACCCCGATCAATTTCATTACGAGCATCAACTCTAGTAACATTAGCACCTATAGACCAGTCATCGTTTATTTTGTGATTAATCTTTGCCGACAAATTCTTATTAGTATATCCATCATCATCTTCATTTTGTCCTAGCTGCGAACTTGAATCAATTCCATTCGTTGATTGACGACTAAAACTAAGGTTGTATGTAGTATGCTCATCGCCCCCATTGACGCCTGCGGCGATACTTTTGCTGTTATGTGTACCGTAACTGATTTTGGCATAAGGTGTCACACCTTGCTGCCCTTTTCGCGTAAAAATGTGTATCACTCCACCGATAGCTTCAGATCCATATAATCCAGAACGAGGGCCTCGTACAATTTCAATACGCTCTATTTGCTCTACAGGAAAGTCTTGAATCGACGTTGTCCCTAATGTTGCTGAATGCCATTTGACACCATCTACCATTATCAGCGTATGTCCTGAATTAGTTCCTCGCGTATACAGACTACTGGCTTTACCCAAACCACCATTAACTGCGACATCAATACCGGGTTGACGTGATAACAAGCTAGGTAAATCGGTGATTTGTAGTCGTTCTATATCAGCACGAGTAATAACGGTTGAAGGCGCTAAGACGTTAACTGAAGGCATGCGATTAGCCGTTACCGTCATTGTTTCTAATGCCTCTTCAGCATGTAGTGATACAGAAAAACTTGCAGTAGCGATTGCTGATAATAAAAGACGTGCAGAAGTACGTAAGGCGAAGTGCCTATGGGATTGTTTCATTTTTGCTCCGTAGGATACGCTCACCCGCGATCCGGTATTTAGGGTAAACACAAGTCAAAGAACTTGTGAGGGTACTTCAGGCCGGTCTCCGGACTCGCGTTGTGACTTTCGTCATTCAAACCGCCTTCCCACGATTATTCGCAGTGGCTGATGGTTCGAACTCAACGTTTACCGTTGCGGGGGCAGTGTTGGGTTTGCCATTATTCATAACTCACCAACTTCCCGTTTAACTTTGATTTTTAGGTCAAAGCACCTTAAGCAGTCAGGCATAGTAGTAATGCCTGCTATTTTAGTCAACTTAAGATTCTAATTAACTGATTAAAAAGGTGAGGTTTTCTTTAGGATTGACATCATCAGCCATTGACACCTATTCTTTGTCACAACATTTGGTGTCAGCAGGCTAAATACTGCTGAGTAAACGAGAAACTGGTGAGTCATTTGATAAGTCCAGCACTGCCCCCGCAACGGTAAGTGAATGTTTTATTGTTTTTAATTTTTTACTGCACTTCATGCTCAGTCATGGCGCAAAAAAACTAAAAATAGGCATTCATAAGTCCGGATACCGGCCTAATGTTTCTTGGCATAGTTCAATATGCTTTTTTTTACCCATGTGCGGGTCGGCACACTGGAGATTTATCATGCTTACTTTATCCAAGCGTCATCAGTTCATTATCGGTTTTATCCTGATTGCTATTATGGCAATAACTCGTGGTCATCATTTTGCCACTCTTAGTCATCTTCCCAGTGCAACGTTAGCGCTATTTTTTCTTGCAGGCTTGTACTTATCAGGCAAATGGATGTTTGGTGTTTTGTTAGCTGAAGCAGCCCTTTTAGATTATCTATCAATGACATTCGGTGGTGGCAGTACTTTTTGTGCATCACCCGCTTATGCTTTGTTATTACCCGCTTATGGCACGCTCTATTTAGCAGGTCGTTGGTACAACCAACACTATGAATTTAATTGGTCAACATTATTGCCTTTAAGTGCTAGTTTGATCATTGCTACTGCGATTAGCAAAGTCTTTTCTAGTGGTGGTTTCTACTTATTTTCAGGTCGCTATGCTGACCAGACGTTCATTGAGTTTGGTGAGCGGTTTATGAAATATTATCCATCATCGTTATCCAATCTTGCTTTTTATATCGCTATTGCCATTATTTGCCATGTGCTTATTGTTTCCCTAACCAGCACAACGACAAAACAAAGCGGTCAACAATCTTGAATCAAACGCATGAGTGTGCAGCATTAATTATTGCTGCACCCGCATCAAATCAAGGAAAAACAACGGTTACCGCAACATTAGCGCGGTATTATCGTCAACAAGGTAAGCAGGTACGCGTTTTTAAAGTCGGACCTGACTTCCTTGATCCTATGATATTGCAACAGGCTTCTGGAAACCTCGTTTATCAACTTGATTTATGGATGGTAGGAGAAACACAGTGTAAGGAATTATTAGCTGAGGCAGCAGCCAAGGCTGATGTCATTCTGATCGAAGGTGTAATGGGGTTATTTGATGGTAACCCTTCCACCGCTGATCTGTCTGCTAAGCTCAATATTCCTGTACTGGCTGTAATTGATGGTTCGGCGATGGCACAAACCTTCGGGGCGATCGCCTATGGTTTAGCGAATTACCGTGATGATGTTACCGTTGCAGGTGTCATAGCCAACCGTATTGGCAGCGAACGGCATCAACACATGCTGACAGAATCTCTTTCAAGTGATATCCCATGGTTTGCTGTCATACATCGCCAAACAGATGCCGCATTACCAAGTCGCCACCTTGGTTTAGTTCAGGCTGAAGAAATTGCAGATCTCGATCAGCGCCTTTCTCTACTAGCAGAGAAAGTCATTATTAATGTTGAAGCAGTGTTACCTATCGTCCAATTTGTAAAACATGAAAATCAATTAGCACCTCGTTTATTAGAGGGTGTCCGAATTGCAATAGCGCGTGATGCTGCATTCTCTTTTATTTATCAGGCTAATCTTGATTTATTACAGGTGATGGGCGCTGAACTCGTATTCTTTTCGCCACTTAGCGATACGGTATTACCCAAAGCTGATAGCCTTTATTTCCCAGGCGGTTATCCAGAGTTACATCACCATGCCTTAGCTGAAAATGCCTCATTAATCACAGCTATTAAAGCCCATCATCAAGCTAACAAACCGATTCTAGCTGAATGTGGCGGTATGCTTTATCTAACAGAATCACTCACCGACAAACAGGGTGATAAAGCTAGCATGATAGGTTTATTATCAGGTGAGACCGTTATGCAATCACGATTTTCTGCCTTAGCATTACAAGAAGTTGAGCTAAATAATTCTTTAATTCGCGGTCACACCTATCATCATTCTATATTGGAAACGACTGCAGCTCCGGTTGCTCAGGCAACAAACCCTAATGGCAATCATACTCATGAAGCGGTTTATCAAATTCAAAGGCTGACAGCATCCTATATTCATTTTTATTTCCCATCTAATCCCAACCTTATTGCCGACATATTTTCTCCATCGTAATGAATAAACACGCCTTTAGTAATGATGAACGTCACGCTATCTATCGCGTAATTAAAGAACGCCGTGATATGCGTCATTTTAATGCAGATCCCGTTGATCCAGCTATTTTAAAAAGACTATTAATGGCAGCACATCAAGCACCGAGTGTTGGACTCATGCAACCTTGGCGAATGATACGCATTACTGACATCGCAGTACGCCAAGCTATAAAAGCTCAGGTCAATGATGAAAAAAATAGCACTGCTAGAGCGTTAGGTGAGCGCCAGCAAGAATTTATGCAATTAAAAGTCGATGGTATCGACATCTGTGCTGAATTGCTCGTAATGACTTTAATGGATCAACGAGAGCAACATGTCTTTGGTCGTCGTACGATGCCAGAAATGGATCTGGCATCTGTCGCCTGTGCCATTCAAAATATGTGGTTGGCAGCTCGCGCCGAGGGGCTTGGTATGGGCTGGGTTTCACTATTTAACCCAAACGATCTAGCCAAACTACTTAAAATGCCAGAAGGTGCTAAACCTGTTGCTATTTTATGTTTAGGACATGTCGATGAATTTTATTCAGCGCCTATGTTAGAACAAGAAAATTGGCGTCAAGGCTGTGAAATTGACGAAGTCATGTATGAAAATACATGGGGCAATAATTAGCTGTGTTGATCACTACATTCATTATTATCTCAGCTATTGTGCTTGATTGGCTCTTTGGAGAACCCAAACATTGGCACCCTCTGGTCGGGTTTGGTTTTTTGGTCAAACGAGTTGAACGATTGTTATATCCCCACAAATCAGCTTCAGCCTCCCACGCCATTTTATTGGGTGGTTTAGCAGTCAGTATTTTATTGATTCCAATTACCATTTTGAGCGCATTTATTGTAGGTATTGAAGCGGTATCGATTATTTTTAGCATCTTGGTTTTGACCTTATGTATTGGTCATAAAAGCCTGCATGATCATGCTCAACCGATTGCAACGGCAATGCAATCAGGTGACGTTGAACAAGCCCGTTATCTTGTCAGTCGGATTGTCAGCCGCGATCCAGCGACATTAAATATTCCACGTGCGACCATTGAATCTGTATTAGAAAATGGTGCCGATAGTTTATTTTCTGCCGTATTTTGGTTTTTAATCGGGGGAGTACCAGGCGTTATTTTCTATCGTCTGGCTAATACTTTGGACGCAATGTGGGGGTATCGCACGCCGACATATCTGTACTTCGGTCGTGTAGCGGCACGATTAGATGATGTCCTAAATTACGTACCGGCACGACTCACCGCTCTCAGCTATGCCATTATTGGCGATAGTAAAAAAGCCCTACAAAGTTGGCGACAACAAGCTAAACAATGGGATAGCCCAAATGCCGGGCCAGTAATGGCCTCTGGTGCTGGTGCCTTATCAATTACCTTGGGTGGTCCAGCCCAATATGATGGTCACTGGCATCAGCGAGTATGCTTAGGTTGTGGTGATGAACCGCAGGCCCAAGACATTGCTCGTGCTTTACAACTTGTCCGTTATAGTTTGCTGTTATGGATAGTTGCATTAATCATAATCACAGGTTTTAGCTATGCTTGAACACGGTGGGAATTTATCTGTAGCGAGCAAAAAATACAATATAGGCCAAAAGGATTGGCTAGATCTTTCTACTGGTATTAATCCCAACGGCTGGCCTGTTCCGTCCTCATTGCCGGCTACAGTCTGGTCACATCTGCCTATGGAAAATGATGGTTTACTTGAGGCTGCCCAAACCTATTATGACTGTGAACATTTATTAGCAGTTGCAGGTTCACAAGCGGCTATTCAAGCCCTACCTCGTCTACGCACACACTGTCGTGTCGGCGTACTTGCACCTGCATATGCTGAACATGGTCATGCTTGGCGGCAAGCAGGTCATACCGTTATAGAACTTGACTCATCTGCTATCGAAGCTGCTTTGCCCGATTTAGATGTCTTAGTGATTATTAATCCTAACAATCCAACAGCTCAACTATTCACGCCATCAGAATTATTAACATGGCACAGTCAACTTGCAAAGCAAGGTGGATGGTTAATTGTTGATGAAGCTTTTTTGGACTCGACGCCTGAATACAGTTTGATAGATAAGCAGCCACAGCAAGGTTTAATCGTCTTAAGATCTATCGGTAAGTTTTTTGGTTTAGCAGGTTTAAGAGTTGGCTTTGTCTTTTCGACCCCAAACTTACTCGATGAATTAGCTGAGTTACTCGGGCCATGGCCCATTGCACAGGCTTCACGCTACCTGACGCAACTCGCGTTAACTGATACCAAATGGCAGGAGCAACAGCGACTAACGTTGCCACAAGCAAGTCAACGGCTAAATACTTTATTAACGGCCTATCACTTGCCTCCTACGGATGGATGCACGCTATTCCAATGGGTTTGTACAAATCAAGCTGAAAAGTGGCATGATCAATTAGCACAGCAAGGCATTTTTGTACGTTTATTTACAGCGACATTAAGTCTTCGTTTTGGTTTGCCTAGTAGCGAACAAGAGTGGCAACGATTAACACAGGCATTAGAGAAAATATCACAGCCATGACAGCCCATACCTTAATGATCCAAGGCACTACATCTGATGCGGGTAAAAGTACGCTCGTCACTGCGATATGTCGTTGGTTACAGCGACAAGATGTTTCTGTCGTACCTTTCAAACCACAAAATATGGCACTTAATAGTGCTGTGACCGCTGATGGCGGTGAAATTGGACGTGCTCAGGCTGTGCAAGCGCAAGCATGCAAACTAGCACCTCACACCGATATGAATCCTGTTTTATTAAAACCAAATAGCGATACTGGTGCACAGGTCATTATTCATGGACATGCCATAAGTAATATGGAAGCGCAGGATTATCATCATTATAAAACCATTGCGATGGACGCAGTATTAAGCTCACACCAGCGTTTATCAGAACAATATAAAATTGTTATCGTTGAAGGTGCCGGCTCGCCGGCTGAAATTAATCTCCGTGATCGTGATATTGCCAATATGGGTTTTGCTGAGGCAGTTGATTGCCCTGTCATTATCGTCGCAGATATTGATCGTGGTGGCGTATTTGCTCATTTAGTCGGTACGTTGAACTTATTAAGCCAATCTGAACAAGATAGAGTCAAAGGCTTTGTTATTAATCGTTTTCGAGGCGATATTGCCTTATTACAATCGGGATTAGATTGGCTGGAAAAAATAACGGGGAAAGCTGTCTTAGGGGTATTGCCCTATTTACAAGATCTGCACTTAGAAGCTGAAGATGCCATTAATACTCAGCAATTAGCGAGTGATGCAAAATTTAAGGTAATAGTCCCCGTATACCCTAGAATTAGTAATCATACTGACTTTGATCCCCTACGGCTTCACCCGCAAGTTGATTTACAATTCATTCCTCCTAAAGGGACTATTCCTGCTGCTGATTTAATTATTTTGCCAGGCTCGAAAAGTGTACGCTCTGATTTAAACTGGCTTCGTGAAACAGGCTGGGAACACGCGATTCAAAAACACCTTCGCTATGGCGGCAAAGTCATTGGCATTTGCGGTGGATTTCAAATGCTAGGTAACAAAATCAATGATCCTGATGGTATAGAGGGTCAGGCAGGTCAATCTGATGGCCTAGGTTTATTAAATATTTCAACCACCCTACATTCGGCAAAACAATTACGTAACGTCACTGGCTTTTTACACTTAGATAATGCCACTATTAGTGGATATGAAATCCATGCTGGTGTCACTAAAGGCCTCGATCTATCAAAGCCTGTATGCCAACTTGATGGAGGTTCTGATGGTGCAATAAGTGATGACAATCAGGTTTTAGGGACTTATGTTCACGGTCTATTTGAACAAACAGCTGCTTGCAATGCCTTATTAGACTGGGCAGGTTTAAACGATGTTAATTCACCAGATTATAACGCGAGCCGCGAAGCGGATATTGAACGTTTAGCTGATATGATCGAAGACAATATGGATACTACAATATTGCGACAATTACTAAACTTAGCGGATAGTTTATTATGAGTGTTAGTCTCATTTTAGGTGGCGTAAAATCAGGCAAAAGTGCACTTGCTGAACGTTTGGCTATTAGCACAAAGTTAAATGTGACCTATATTGCAACTGCCACCGCTGATGACACTGCAATGCAACAACGCATTAGCCACCATCAACAACAGCGACCTTCTCATTGGCATACCGTTGAAGAGCCCATTCAACTTGCCAAAGTATTAGCGGATCATTGCCAAAATAATCAATGTGTACTCGTAGATTGTTTGACGTTATGGCTTACTAATTTATTAATGCAAGATAATGAAGCTTTATTACAAACTGAAATTGCTACTTTGCTCGATATTCTACCCAACATCAAAGGTAAATTAATCATCGTCAGCAATGAAACCAATATGGGCATTATGCCGCTTGGTGATTTAACGCGACGTTATTGTGATGAAATTGGCCTGTTGCACCAAGCTATTGCGGCACTAAGTGATACCGTGGTGTTAACCGTTGCTGGCTTACCGCATATTTTAAAAGGAAAATTACATGACCGAGTTTGAACACTGGCTAGCATCATCCCCCAAACCAATAGATCAACTTGCCCAATCTGCCGCACAACAACGCCAGCAGCAACTCACAAAACCAGCTGGCTCTTTAGGTCAGTTAGAAGAGATCGCCATTCGCTTAGCGGGTATGCAAGCAACCGTCACACCTAACATAGAACAAATTCATATCACAGTATTTGCAGGTGATCATGGTATTGTTGCTGAAGGAATATCTGCTTTCCCTCAAGCAGTTACCACCGAAATGGTACGAAACTTTTCTCGCGGTGGCGCGGCAATTAGCGTGTTGTCAAAAGAAACTAATGCCCATTTAGCGGTTTTAAATATGGGTACAGTGACAAAAATAGAAACTCTCACTGGCGTACAAGACCATCGTATTGCTGCTGGCACACAGAATTTTCTCCAGCAGCCTGCGATGACATTAGAGCAATGCCAACTCGCTTTAACGATTGCACGCCAACATATTGAACAGCTTAAAAATAATGGCATTGATTTGTTCATTGGCGGTGAGATGGGCATTGGCAACACTACTTCAGCAACGGCTATCGCAAGTGCTTTACTAAGTATTAATCCAATAGAAATGACTGGTGCAGGTACTGGCTTAAATCAAACAGAAATTGAGCATAAAGCGACTATTATTCAACAAGCCTTGAATCAACATGACAGCCATCTGACGTCTCCTTTAGCAGTACTTCAATATTTGGGCGGCTTTGAAATTGCTGCCTTAGCAGGCGCTTATATGACATGTGCCAAAGTCGGTATTCCAGTATTGGTTGATGGTTTTATCTCCAGTGTTGCTGCATTAATGGCTGAGCGACTCTCTCCTGGCACTAAAAACTGGTTTTTATACAGCCATCAATCATCTGAGTTAGGTCATCAGATTATTTTAAAACATCTCGCAGCCACGCCATTGCTTAATATTGGCATGCGTTTAGGTGAGGCCAGTGGTGCAGCCGCGACAATACCACTCATTAAATTAAGCTGCGCACTACATAATTCGATGGCGACCTTTGCCGAAGCTGCCGTGTCGGAAAAAGCATGATTTCATTACAACCTTTGTTGATCGCATTACAATTTTTAACGATTATTCCCGTACGTTTATCGAGTTCAACTTCAGCTAGCTCTAAACAAATTGGGCAATCATTGCTGTTTTATCCTTTAGTCGGCTTGTTTATCTCTGTTTTATTGCTACTCACAGCGTGGTTGTTAAATACGCAATCAACTGCCGTCAGTGCTGTCTTGATACTTAGCCTTTGGGTCATTCTCTCAGGTGGATTGCACTTAGATGGCTTAGCAGACAGTGCTGATGCATGGTTGGGTGGATTAGGTGACAAAGCAAAAACACTGTTGATTATGAAAGATCCCGCTAGCGGCCCCATTGCCGTTGTCTTATTAATTGTGGTTCTTCTGATTAAGTTTGTCATGCTGGTAGAACTGCTCACACAGCATAATTACTTAGCGATTGTATTCGCCGTCACCCTAGCTCGAAGCGCATTACCTTTATTATTTTTAACAACACCGTATGTACGCCAAGGTGGCATTGGCGCCATTCTTGTAGCCAATCAACCTCGTACGGCAATAAGATGGTTACTTGCAGGCATTGCACTATTAAGTGTTATTTTCTCAGGCCTGACATTATTAATCAGCGCCTTTATCGTATTTTTAATTTTACGTTACGTAATGACCTTACGTTTGAATGGCACTACAGGAGACACTGCAGGTGCTATGGTTGAAATACTCGAAACCACTATATTAATTACCGCCGTTATTATTTAGGAATAAACATGACTGATACAGATAAAAGCCAACGCCACGAAAAACGCATGAAACGTCACAAAGAAGTTGTGGATGCCAAAACACAAAAAGCAGATAAAGATAAAGGCTTGTTATTAGTGATAACAGGCAATGGCAAAGGCAAGAGCTCGTCAGGCTTTGGCATGATCGCCCGCGCTTTAGGTCACGAGATGAAAACCGGTGTCGTACAATTTATCAAAGGCGCATTTAGCACCGGTGAAGAAAGTTTCTTCCGCCGGTTTCCTAATGAAGTTGAATATCATGTAATGGGTGACGGCTTCACTTGGGACACTCAAAATCTAGCTCAAGATATTGCATCGGCCGAAGCAGGCTGGGAAGTATGTAAACGGTTATTAAGTGATCCTACTATCGATGTTGTTTTACTCGATGAACTTAATATTGTATTAAAAATGAAGTACCTCAATGTCGAAACAGTATTAGCAGACATTGCGGCACGACCTGCAATGCAACATGTAATTGTGACCGGACGAGGTGCCCCTGAAGCCGTCATTGAAGCCGCTGACACAGTGAGTCGTATTGATGATGTTAAACATGCTTTTCGAGCAGGTATTCGAGCTCAGAAAGGCATTGAATTATAATTGATGTGGCATGATAAATGCTCTGTCACAAAACTGTAAAGTTACCCACAATATCTGTGGATAAGTCTGTGGTTAAGTTGCGGGTAAAACCGTAAGTCCTTCATGCAGCAGTGTTCTGCACGAAATGGTTAAAATTTAACCGCATAAATAATAGCTATAAATATCAGCAACTTATAACGACACCATTGTAAATCAAACAGTTACAGCGGTTTTATTAATAAGCTCTTTATAAGTAGCGATAACTAGTGAATAACTTTTATATGGAAGGGCTCTATTTCTTATTATTAGAGTGATAGCAAGCACTATCACTCTGTAATAAAGTTAAATTAAACGGTTTCAGTTTGAGTGATAAAATCCAACGCTAATTCATCATCACGTAACACCACTTTTACATGACCGCCTTCACTCAATTGACCAAACAATAATTCATCAGCCAGCGGACGTTTAATTTTCTCTTGAACTAATC
>CAXBIM010000052.1:0-17634 GCA_963975785.1 uncultured Methylophaga sp. | reverse complement strand
ACAAACCAATCATCTTGGTGAAAACCCCATATTTCAAAGAGCTTTCCTGCTGCAGGATTAAATAGGTTGTTACTGGAAGCTGCTAGTGTTTTGGCTTGATTAATTAGTGCCTCTACATCATCACTGACAGAGATGGTTTGCCCGTCATTTATAGCCTTATTAATGGTAGTCAGAATGCTCGGGTGCCAAGCATGCCATGTGTTATTCACGTCAGAAAAGGATTGTTCTAAAAGAGCAACGGTTTTATCTGCGGTGACTTCATCTACGCCATATAAGCTGACATCAATTTCAGTGCCAAATGCGTCAAACTTAGCTTGGAGTGCTTTGTCATCATTACTGCAGGCGCTTAAGGTTAGGAGGCTGGCCAAGAGAAAAAAGCGCAATAAGGTCATGATAATTGTTGCTCAATGCAGCTCATTAAGTCAGCTGCAATATTAAGGTTAAATTGAGAATCTAATTCGCGGATACACGTTGGGCTGGTGACATTGATCTCTGTGAGATAGTCACCGATGACATCTAGTCCGACAAATAAGAGACCTTTTTCACGCAATGTTGGGCCTACTTGTTGGCAGATCCAACGATCACGATCAGTCAAAGGACGACCCTCAGCGCGGCCACCGGCGGCGAGATTACCCCGCGTTTCTCCTTCGGCGGGAATACGTGCCAATGCATAAGGTACAGGTTCACCATTAATCATTAAGATTCGTTTATCACCATCAACAATTTCAGGAATAAACTTTTGGACCATGACTGATTTTCGACCGTGATCGGTTAGTGTTTCGATAATCACGCTGAAATTAGGATCGTCCTGTTTCACTCTGAAAATCGATGCGCCACCCATGCCATCAAGTGGTTTGAGGATAATATCTTGATGTTGCTGGTGGAATTCACGAATGAGATGTTTTTTTCGTGATACCAAAGTCGGTGGACAACATTGTGGAAACCATGCCGTGTAGAGTTTTTCATTAGCATCACGCAGGCTTTGAGGATTATTAACCACTAATACACCTGCCGCCTGTGCTTGCTCTAACAAGTAAGTACTGTAGATATATTCCATATCAAAGGGTGGATCTTTACGCATTAAGATGGCGTCAAGATCGGCGAGTGGTAGGGTTTGGCTATCATCGAATTCAAACCATTTTTCAGCATTTTGAAATACACGGAGTGGTTTCATCTCTGCGGAGACGATGCCTTGATGCAGGTATAAGTCTTGCTGCTCCATGTAATACAAAGACCAGCCCTTAGCTTGTGCAGCCAATAACATGGCAAAACTACTGTCTTTTTTAATATTGATGGCTGAAATAGGGTCCATCACGATGCCAATATGTCGACTCATGCTGTATTACTCATGCTGTGAATTGTGGGGCAATTTTACCTGAAATTTGTATTGTGGGTTGGCTTGCTATATCAACTTACACTGGCAAGTTGTTACTCATATTAATGCTATTCAGGTTATAAGCTAACTGCATTACCATGTTCGATCAGTTTATTTACCTGATATTTCAATATAGTTAGGCATTAAATATCCAGTTTGCTACGACAAGCAAGCTAGAACTTCGTTATAATCATAGGGTTTTTGATTTTAGATTGTGATGTGTAATAAATGACGACTTCAGCAGTAACGGTGGCGGAAACGCCAAAAACTTTTCAGGAACTCATCCTGCGGCTTCAACAGTACTGGGCGGAACAAGGCTGTGTCTTGCTTCAACCTTATGATATGGAAGTGGGGGCTGGCACATTTCACCCTGCGACATTCTTGCGTGCTATAGGTCCAGAACCTTGGAGTGCTGCTTATGTTCAGCCATCGCGTCGCCCTACAGATGGACGGTATGGTGAAAATCCGAATCGTTTACAGCATTATTATCAGTTTCAAGTGGTGTTAAAGCCATCGCCAATTAATATCCAAGAGTTATATCTCGGTTCATTACATATGTTGGGTTTAGATACTTCGATTCATGACGTGCGTTTTGTAGAAGATAACTGGGAGTCTCCAACTCTCGGCGCTTGGGGCCTAGGTTGGGAAATCTGGCTTAACGGTATGGAGGTGACGCAATTCACCTACTTCCAGCAAGTAGGGGGACTGGAATGTAGTCCAGTTTCTGGCGAAATCACCTATGGCCTAGAACGCATTGCGATGTATTTACAAGGAGTGAGTAGTGTTTACGATCTTGTCTGGTCTGATGGCCCTATGGGTAAAGTGACCTATGGTGATGTATTTCATCAAAATGAAGTCGAAATGTCAGAATATAATTTTGATCATGCCGATGTTGACAGCTTATTCACTAATTTTGATAATTATGAACGTGAAAGTGCTCGCATGATTGAAGCCGGATTACCCTTACCAGCCTATGAATTAGTATTAAAGGCTTCTCATACGTTTAATTTGCTAGATGCTCGGAAAGCTATTTCAGTGACTGAACGTCAACGCTTTATTTTGCGTGTTCGTACGTTGGCGCGTGCTGTGGCACAAGCTTATTATGACCGCCGAGAATCATTAGGCTTTCCGATGTGTGCATCTGTTAATAAGGAGGCGCAATCATGAGTGACATGACAGATAAGCGCGATTTATTGATTGAGCTAGGCACGGAAGAATTACCACCAAAAGCATTGAAAAAATTAATTCAAGCATTTGAAAAGGGTATTAAGCAAGGTTTAGAAAAAGCAGAATTGAGTTTTGATGCTATTCGTTCGTATGCTGCACCACGCCGGATGGCTGTGGTCGTTGATGGCTTAGCTACTCGCCAACAAGATCGCGTGGTTGAACGCCGTGGTCCTGCTATTGCTGCTGCGTTTGATGATGATGGTAATCCAACAAAAGCCTTACAAGGATTTGCCCGTTCATGTGGTGCAACCGTTGATGATTTAGAGAAGTTAGAAACGGACAAGGGAACATGGTTAGCTTTTAAACAAGAACAAAAAGGCGCCGAAACAGCCAGTTTGATTGTTGATATTTTGCAGCAATCGCTTAATGATTTACCTATTCCAAAACGCATGCGTTGGGGAACATTGCCGGGTGAATTTGTTCGCCCAGTACATTGGTTAGTCTTGTTGTTCGGTGATGATGTTATTCCTGCAGATATATTGGGCGTGTCTTCTGGTCGTGAAAGTCGCGGTCATCGTTTTCATTATCCTGCAAACATTCGCATTGATTCGGCACAAAGTTATGCCCCGCAGTTAGAAACGCTAGGTCATGTTGTGGTTGATATGGCGGCACGACGTGCTGCGATTCATGGGCAGGTCTTGGAGTTAGCAACGCAATTGGGCGGTCAAGCAGTTCTTAATGAAGATTTATTGGATGAAGTAACGGGCTTAGTTGAATGGCCTGTTGCCTTGTCAGGCTCATTTGATAAGCGCTTCCTTGAGTTACCAGCAGAAGCGTTGATTTCCTCAATGGAAGAGCATCAAAAATATTTTGCTGTGCGTGATAAATCGGGCGAGTTATTACCTTATTTCATTACCATTTGTAATATTGAAAGTCGTGATCCGGCACAAGTTGTTGCGGGTAATGAACGTGTTATTTTACCTCGACTTAGTGATGCTGCATTCTTCTGGGACACTGACCGCAAGCGACCTTTAGCCGATCGCCAAGCGCAATTAAAAACGATCGTGTTTCAAAATAAATTGGGAACGGTATTTGATAAATCTGCTCGTGTCGCAAAATTAGCTGCCGTAATCGCTCAGGAAATTGGTGGTGATGCCGCCTTAGCAGAACGAGCTGCTTTGTTGGCTAAGTGTGATTTAGTGACTGAAATGGTCGGCGAATTCCCTGACTTGCAAGGTATTATGGGACGTTATTATGCACGCTTAGATGGCGAGCATGATGAAGTTGCTGAAGCATTAGATGAGCAATATTTACCGCGTTTTTCAGGCGATAAATTGCCACAAACAAAAACGGGTCAAGCGGTGAGTTTGGCTGAAAAACTAGACACGCTAGTTGGTTTGTTTGGAATTGGTCAGCCACCAACAGGTGTGAAGGACCCCTTTGCTTTGCGTCGTGCAGCCTTAGGTGCATTACGCGTGGTGATTGAGAATGAACTCGATGTTGATCTCGAGTCGCTGTTGAATCAAGCCCAACAAGGATTTGAAGTTTCTTTAACTGAACAAGATGTCACAGCGCAGGTGATGCGTTATTTCTTCGAGCGTTTGCGTGGTTATACGTCTGATCAAGGCTTCAAAGCGGATGTGTTTGAGTCAGTATTAGCCGTTCAACCTTCGCGACCATTAGATTTTATGGCAAGATTACATGCTGTAGCTGAATTCCGTCAGTTGGAGCAAGCTGAAGCGTTGGCTGCTGGCAATAAACGCATTGGCAATATTTTACGTAAAAATAATGCTGAGGCCAATGTTGCTAAAATTGATGCTGCTTTATTGCTTGAACCTGCCGAACAAGCTTTAGCTGAAAAATTACAGGCTGTTAGCTTGGCGATAGAGCCTTTATTAAACCAAGTTGATTATGCTGGCGTATTAAATACTTTGGCTGATATGCGGGATACTGTCGATGGCTTTTTTGATCAAGTGATGGTGATGGCTGATGATATGGCTGTGCGAAATAATCGTTTAGCCTTACTTAATCAAACTAGGGCATTATTTTTGGGTGTGGCTGATATTTCCTGTTTGCAGGAATAAAAGGAGAAAATCGTAATGTCGCTGATAATTCTGGATCGAGATGGGGTAATCAACCATGACTCGGAGGACTTTATTAAGTCTCCCGCTGAATGGAAACCTATTGACGGCAGTTTAGAGGCGATTGCTCGCTTAAATTATGCAGGATATCGCGTAATTGTTATTACCAATCAATCAGGTATTACCCGTGGCTTGTTTGATGTTGAAACACTCAATCATATCCATAGCAAAATGCGTCGGATGTTAGCGCAAGTTGGTGGCAAAATAGAGGCTATTTTATTCTGCCCACATGGCCCAAAAGATGAGTGTTTATGTCGAAAACCACAAGATGGCTCATTCTCGGAATTGGCGCATCGATTACGAATTACCCTTAAAGATGTGCCTGCGGTAGGTGATTCTCTGCGAGATATTCTGGCCGCCCAATCTGCTGGCGCTACGCCGATTTTAGTGCGCACCGGCAAGGGCGAGAAAATGCTGGCAAAAGGTATTCCTGATGGTGTTGCCGTTTATGACGATTTAGCTGCAGTGGTGGATGCGTTATTGGATCCAACAATCTAATGCTGTTATTACGATCATTAGTATTTGTTTTTTTCCATGTTATTACAGCGATTATCTTTTCATTACTAGGTGTATTGCTCTGGCCCTTGCCATTCAAATGGCGTTATATCGCGGTGAGCCGTTGGGCGGTGTTAAACCTATGGCTGTTGGAAACAATTTGTGGTGTACGCTATGAGGTTGAAGGTCGCGAAAATATTTCAGATCAAGCCAGCGTTATATTATGCAAACATCAATCGTCATGGGAAACGCTTGCATTGCAAGCCGTATTTCCACCGCAAGTTTGGGTGTTGAAACGTGAATTATTATGGATACCTTTTTTTGGCTGGGGTTTAGCCTCGTTAAAACCTATTGCGATTGATCGTGCTGCTGGAAGACAAGCATTAAGCCAAATCATTGAGCAAGGTAAAAAACGATTATCTGCTGGTTATTGGGTGGTAGTATTCCCCGAAGGAACGCGGATACCTTCAGGTAAAATGGGCCGGTTTGGTGTGGGTGGTGCAAAACTTGCTGTTGAGGCTGGTGTACCCGTCACTCCAGTGGCACATGATGCTGGTAAGGCATGGCCGCGACACGGTTTTATTAAATATCCTGGGGTCATTAAGTTAATTATTGGCCCAGTAATCAGCAGTCAGGATAAAACGGCGGCAGAGCTTAATCAGATTGTTCATCACTGGATGGCAGAGCAAATGGTACTGTTAGAAGGTCAGCAAGCAATAGTTCCAGCAAACGAGGGTGTAACAAATGGATAAAGCGGAAGGCATTTTACGACTGATGTTGGTGGATGATTCACTGACTGATGCCGATAATATAACCAATGTACTTCGAAGTGCAGGCCATACCGTAAGAGGCGGGCGTCAAGATTTGTTAGCAAATTTAGAGGTAGCACTGACGGAAGCTTCATGGGACTTGGTTTTATGTCGAGATACTTTATCCGCTGTTTCACCACGTGATGTACTTAATTTAATACACCGGTTGGGCAGGGATATCCCTTGCATTGTACTTGTCGAAAAACCTGATGATATTGCAGCTTATTATCACTTTGGTGCACAAGATATTATTACCTACGGTGACTCGGAGCGTTTGAAGTTTGCCGTAGCAAGAGAGTTGAAAAATTTGTTTATACGTCGCTCAAGCCGACGAAATGAGCATGCCTTACGTGAAAGCGAAAAGCGGGCAAAGTTATTATTAGACAGTTCACGTGATGCGGTAGCTTATATGCATGAAGGCATGCATATTTATGTAAACCAAGCTTATTTAGCCCTATTTGGTTATGAAGAATCAGAAGATGTGGATGGTTTACCGATGTTAGATATGGTGTCTTTAGATGATCATGCTAACTTTAAAACCTTTTTGAAGCAGTTCTCTGAGCAAAGAAATTCTAAATCCCCATTATTATCTGTATCGTGCTTGAAAGCGAATGGTGAAAGTTTCCCTGGAAATGTTGAGTTTACTCATGCTGAAATTGAAGGCGAAGCATGTATTCAGGTGGTTATTCGTGATGAAAACTCGCAAGACACAGCAGTGTCAGATGAGAAGTTATTATTACTTCGTGATTATGATGTATTAACGGGCTTATATAGTCGTATTCGTTTTATGGACGAGTTAGGTCTTACTGTTAGTAAGGCTAGTGATGGCAAAGGAATCTCTGCATTACTGTATTTGGAATTTGATAATTTTCAACTTATTAAGGAAAAAGTGGGTCTTGCCGCCAGTGAAGATGTATTAAAAGAAGCTGCTGGATTGCTGAGTAATATTTTGGAAGGTGAGGAATTGCTATCGAGATACTCTGATCAAGTCCTAACCATTATTGTACCCAGCGGTGATAACGCTCATGTTGATGAGCGTGCTGAGGTTTATAGAGAGACCATTGAAGCTTTCATTTCTCATGCCAATGGCAAAATGGTTGATTTACGATGCAGTATTGGTATTAGCCGGATTACCGAAAGCTTTTCAATAGAAGTCATTTTAGAGAATGCAAATAAAGCCTGCATACAAGTGCAGAAAAAGGGCGGAAATAGTGTCGCACGTTATCAAGCGGTTAAAACAGAGACTGGTGAAGTAAGTGATGATGATGCCTTGTTCTGGCAGGAAAACATTCGTGATGCGCTTACTAATAACGGGTTTGTACTGAATTATCAGCCTATTGTAAGTTTGCATGGCAGAGAACAAGAACTTTATGATGTGCTTGTCAGAATGAAGGGAGCAGATGGTCAGCTGATTGTCGCTGATGATTTTATTAACCATGCTGCTGATGATTCATTGATGTTAGGGATTGATGAATGGGTTATAACACAGGCATTAGCCAGTCTGGTCGAGCACCGTAAAGTACATCCCAAAACACGGTTTTTTATTAAGCTATCTAAGCCAATGTTAGCTAAAACAGAATTTGTTGATTGGCTTGTCGCTTTATTACGCAGTCATCAATTAGATGGCTCGGCCTTAGTTTTCGAAATCAGTGAAACGGCCGCATTAGAAAACCTGGAATCCGCACAAGCTGTGATTATTAAGCTAAGAGCGATTGGTTGTGAGTTTGGCTTAGAGCACTTTGGATCTGGCTTAGATTTTTCTTATAGTTTGAGCGTGTTAGATGTCGATTACCTGAAAATTAACGGCTCATTTGTGCAAAACATGTCCCAAGATTCAGAAAACCAAGCGGCAGTGAAAGCCATTATCGAGATGGGTAAACAAGCTGGCAAACAATGTATTGCTGAGTTTGTATCTGATGCAAATAGTCTGGCCTTGCTATGGCGATTGGGTGTTGATTATGCAATGGGCTTTTACATACATAAGCCTGCAGAGACGCCTGATTATAATTTTGACGATGATGATTTATAAACATCGAGTCGTTATCTAATATTGAAAGGCATTAATGTGTTTTTCTGTCCTAGGGTGAGTCATAAGTAACGGGCTCAAATTCCACGGCGTTCTTAAAATATCTAAAGCATTGATAAGGATTCAAATATAATACTGATTTGACTACCTTTTCAAGTAGTCGTGATAAGTTGTTTTAGAATTTTTTCTTCAATAAGCCT
Source organism: uncultured Methylophaga sp. (assembly GCA_963975785.1). Lineage (GTDB taxonomy): Bacteria > Pseudomonadota > Gammaproteobacteria > Nitrosococcales > Methylophagaceae. Next base: position 9,421 of record CAXBIM010000052.1, on the reverse strand, counting down.
GTGAAATTGCATTGCAGAATTGTGCTCGCCGGGTTCGACACGTGATGTACATATGGGCTCACCTTGCTTGATGATTATTCCGGTCGCAGGAAGATCATGACAATCAGCAGGCCACAGCATGTTCTCAGGCACAATAAGATCTGCTCTCGCATAATGATAAAACAAAGAAGAACTGCTCTCGTTTAGTGGGTTTTGTAGCTCTGGGAGTTGGCCTAAACAGGCATCAATATGCTGTTGAAATAAAGTAGCTGTGTCGTTAATAAGTTCAGCTGATGCACTTACACGAGGATTAACCTCTAGGACTACTAACTGATCTTGATCTGAGACAATGAAATCTAAACTGTTTAAACCCACTAAGACTGTTGCAGCTGTAAGTTGGTTGATTGCTTTAAGTAAGTAGGTCTTATGAGTTGCTGAAAGCTGCCAAGCAGATTCAATCCTGCCAAGACGGAAAGGTGTTTGGTTATGAGGTGCTAGGTGCTGTCGGTTGATGCCGACCAAGCATGCGTGATGACCATCGGCTATAAATAGACATGAACCACTAGTTCCAGAGATAAAACATTGATAATAAGACTTAGCATTAATTTTATCTGTAGCCCGTGCAGCATATTGTATATGCGTACCGCCCAAGCCTGAGGCATGTTTTTTTAGCCAAGTTAAGTCATCGCTAGGATCTTCAAATTGAATAGCGGGGTAGCTAAGATCATGTCGATCTAATATATCAAAAAACACTGCCGGCGTTTTGATGGCTTTTACAGTGTCCGGCGTATTTCCGAGAAGCTGAATATTGGCTGGAAGTGGAAATAATAAGTTGTAACAGTGCTCAATACCGCTGCCACAAATAAGTAGGCATTGTTCGCCGTGAGTTAGCTCAGATAAGGATGCTAAAATGCTTTCGCGGGTCAAGTTTGCAAAGGAAGGGAGAGCTTGCCAGCGTTCGGCGACAGCTAATAAATCGGTATCACCATAGCAATCAGCCACCCAAACGGTATAACCTGCTTGGGTGGCTGATTGAGCTAAAAAGCGTCCACTTTGTGCAAAAATCAGGATGGGAATATGCTGAACTTGCATAGAGGTATTTTATTTAAACGAGCTGACGAGCACCGTCAAAGGCGTTACGGAAATCAAGGTAGACAGGTTTTTCAGCTTCTAGTGTTTCTTGTAATAATGCATGTTGTAGTTTGTATTTCACATTACCTACTGCAAGCGCACCAATTCCAACTGCACCTTTAGAATTTACGGCATGAACAAGCGGTTCACCTGAATCCATGATGCCTAGGCCTTCAATACCCAATGGTGAAACAGCATTAACATCGCCAGCAACTTTTAGCTGTTTAGCATCTTCTAACACGGAAGCATTCAATACTTGAATTCCCGCTTTTGCAGTACAGAAAACGAGATCTGCATTCGATAATAAACGTGCTTTATCCGCATCAGATGCTGCGGCAGTCGCTCGCAAGCTTACGCCGTAACGAGTTTTAGCTTCTTTAGCGAAATCTAATGCAGTATCAATTGAAAAGTGATCAACAATAGTTGTATCAGCACCTTGTTGGGCGACGATCACTGCGGTTGCTAAACCAACGGGACCTGTTCCACCAAAGACAACTGCACGCATACCAGATAAAGGTAAATCAAAGTTTTTCTTCAAGTCACGTTCAACGCAAGCGACTAATGCCGCTGCAGTTGTGAATGCACCACTTGGATCGGCAAAGACAGAAATTTCAAAAGGAGGAACCATGGCCTTTTTAGCCGCATCTAACATGTCCATTGCAAGACCAATATCACGACCACCAATAAACATACCCGTTTTTTTGACACCTGATGGGCCACGAGAAAAAATCGCGTCTTGAGCTAGACCGGCAACTTCTTCCAATTTAACATTGTTGTAAGGAATGACTACTTCGTAGCCAGCATCTACAGCCATGTTGATATCAAATGGACTGTTGTGAACCATAGGGTCTATCATATGAACAATCGAACGTTTTGACATGTTTATTCCTTAAATATATAGATTTGATTGATGTTTTATCAACATCATAATCGTTATTAACCTGTTGTTTCAATGATTGCACCACGCGTATCGGCCTGAGCAGTGCTAAAAGTGAGTTGATGACCGGTAGGCAATGCTGATTGAGCATAAGTTTTTAAGTCGGCAATGAGCGATGTAGCGGTAGCGTCACTATCAACAAAGACGACACCCGTTGGTCCCCAAGAGCTTTGTGCTATACCTGTGTGACCAAGATTAAGAGCATGTTCTAATATTTTTTCGACGTTGCCACTGGTATAACGACCACCCTGAGCTGGCGCAAAGTGGTCACCAATTAACCTCTGAATTTTAGTTATAGCATTGCCAAACTGGTCGAGATTTTTTTCCACCAAAGCCGGTAATAACTGCATAAGGCATAAGTGACAAATAGCCTGCGAGTTTGCTAGTGGAAATTGAGCAAGAGTCGTGAAAGCATTTTTTTCTTGCTGGCCATGCACACCCTTATGTTCGGGATCCATAATGAGCACCATTCGCCACTCATGAGGTAATTGATGATGCGCTAATAAAGGAGGGGGAGTGCTATGATTTGGCTTGTTGCCTCCATCGATAATGAACCCACCCAATTCAAAAGTGGCAATTCCAATACCTGAGCGTTTTCCACGACCTAATTGTTGAGCTATCTCAGCAGGCGTTGCACTGATGTTATGTAGACGACACAATGCCGTGCCGATGGTTAAGGCTAATTGTGTGCCTGAGCCAAACCCAGAATGATCAGGGATCAGTTGCTCAATAGTGAGTGCCACATTGCGATCCGAAGCGGCAACACCTTGGCCTATGCTTTGGTAAAATCTTGTCAGTAATGTTTCAGCTTTTTGAATGATTTGGGGGCTGGCGCACTTGCCGGTCACACTGACATGCTCAGCCATCTGCACATTAACAATTGTATGATAGCTATTTATAGCAACGCCAACGCTACCAAATTTTCTACCAGAGTCACCATTAAGATCAAGGAAACCTAAATGAAGTCGGGCTGGAGCACTCACTCGAACACTCATGTTCGAATGAGTATTGTCATTTAGCTTTGAGGTCACTATTCGCTATCGATCTTGCAAGCAATATCGTAGATAGTTGTTTCATCTAGGAATTGATCATTTGATTCAAATAGAGAAGATACTGAACCACGGTGGACTTTCATTTTAAAGTTACCGATCGCGATGGCACCGTAGAACTTAATACCTTCTTTTTCTGTACTATTGTCCATGACTTCAATGCCCTCAACACCAAGCGGTGGGACAGCGTTGACATCGGCAATAACTTCTAATGTTTCACTTGCTAACCATGCAGATTTTGGTAACACGCACACACCCGCTGGACCGCTAGCTATCGCTACATGAGCATCTTTCAATAGTCCTTTCACCGCTTCATCACTACGACTTTCACCCGGTGTAACGTCGACGCCATAAGCAGATTTCATTTGATCTGTGATAATTTTTGAACGCACTAAACTACGGGAAGTAATGACAACTTCGCTCGCACCTTCTTTTAAGAAATAAAGTGCGGCACGTTGACCTACAGGACCGGAACCTAAGATAACAACTTTTTTACCTGTAATATCATAGTTGGTCATTACTTTACGGGCAATAGCTGCCGCAGTGGTATTGGAGCCATTTGGATCAAGCATTACTGAAACACGAACAGGGCCGAAAAAGGCTTTTTTAACAGCCTTACCGACGAGTTCACTTGCTGCTACATTCGAACCACCGATAAAAATCGCACTGTTTTTTAAGTTCTTGCCACCACGAGTAAAGATCATGCCATGTACATGAGGGGTCACATTGTCGCGAGTGGCGCCACCATAAGACATAATATTATCTACTCCCGCATCATATGCAACTGCTTGGTCAAATGCGCTGACAACAGGGTCAGTATCAAGATGAAGTAACAATTTTTTCATAGGTCTCTCCTGCCCAGTGGTATGGGTCTCTATATATGTAAGTTATCTAAAAAGGTGTAAAACTTTAAAGTTTACCTTAATTGCTTTAACTTAACATGTCGTTGAGAATAAAGTTATTGATGTTTATGCCTGTCTAGAGCAATACGAATAGGTGAAGTTCGGGTATGATGCAAATTTGTGTATCAACGTGTTTAGGAACTATAAGGTTGACGCATGAGTCGGATAAAACCTTACGAAGAATAATTTAGGAGTTACTTGATGAATAAAGCGGGTATTACATTGTTAATGGCTGGGTTGCTTACACTTCCAGGGATTAGTTCAGCTAATGACTTTACAACTGTCACACGTGTTCAGTATGTGCAAGACTGTATCGCGTCTAATCAGGGGAAAATGAATATTTATGAATCAACAAATAAATGTTCGTGCGTTATAGATAAATTAGCAGAGTCGTTTACACAAGTTGAATTTGAAGATGCTGATACGGGTTTCCAATATCGAAACTTGCCTGGCGATCGAGGAGCCATGTTTAGAGATGATACTGATGTGGTTGATGTCATCGATGAATTTCAAAAAGCTCATGTAGAAGCTTATAAAAGCTGCCGGATGAGGTAGCAACTAAAACACTGCATGCACCAAACAAAAAGGCCGTATTTTAATACGGCCTTTTTGTTTGGTGCATTTTAGTGACGATTAAATATCTTTTTGTTCACTAAATACCTGACTTTTACTATCAGTAGCATCTGCTTTTAATGTCCCTTTTTCAGTTGGTGTAAAGGTAAACCGAATACTAGGGTCTTCGCTAACAGAAATGCCTGTGTCAGCAGAGATTAAAGGATCATCGTTATAAGTGATGTTAATATTTTTTACATAATGTGCTGCAATATATCGACGAGAAGCTTGGTCAAACTGTAAACCATTGTAGTTAGGATGACTGATAATCACTTGTGCTTGCACTGGCTCACCAATTGTTGGTTTGCGCATCCGAATTTGCATCTTACCTAAACGGGCTAAAGCTGCAGCAGCATCTTTACCTGCTGGCGCACTACAACCTCCAGATGCTTTTACAAAGCGAGATACCATATGTAATGAACCATCGTTCATCTCGGCAATAGCGCGTACAAAAGTGTATTGATCGACACGCATACGGGTAGAAATCTCAACTAAACCCAATTCTGGTGATAAGTGAAAGTTCGCTGAATAAGGTTCTGGGTTATTATCAATCACGATATGAATATTTTTGATGTATTTATCGGCTGATTGAGGGACGAGTGAGGTGACTGTAATGGGAACAATTGCTGCGTCCTCAGCTCGTTTAGGCGCCTCAATTACTAATAGATCACTTGCATCCTCTCGAATAGCTTTATCACCAAAGTAAGCTACTTTAAGCGTTGGCCATAAAGGTTCTTGTGGCGTGGCGGCATAAGTGGTTAGCCCGAATGACATCAGCGCTAGACTGACGACAAAAATATGAAATATACGACTAGACATGCTCTCTCTCCATTGTTTTATTATTCCCATTCGAGTTCAACGAATGAGGCTGTGATGTTACGACGATGATAATGTTGAAAAAGTTCCCATTTATCGGCTTCTTGTAAGCCTACGGTTTGGGTGGCTTCGTCAATTGTGCCCATATTATTGATGATTTCGCGAATTTCATTTCGCAATACCGTAAAGTAATTTATTTGAGCTAATAAACCTTGTTGCCATTCTTCACTTCCAGCTTTGCCATGACCAGGAATGACATAATTAAGGTCCATAGACTGTAATTGCTGCATAGTTGCAAGCCAACCGTTAATACTGCCATCGAGTACCGGAGTGCGACTGATAAATAACAAATCACCAGTCCACAATGTTTTAGTTGAGTTATCTAACACCGTCAAATCATTGTCTGTATGAGACGTTGAATACGCAGTCAGGGTCAAAAGGCGATTGCCGAGATCAATAGTAATAGGTTTATCTATTGAAACTGTCAGTGTAGGGCGAATAAACTCCGTTCCAGTGTAAGCATTGCCTAATATTTCTTTGAACGTTTTAGCAAAGTAATCTTCTCGTGATGCAATAGCTGCCGTCAACTTCTCATGACCAATAAATTGTGGTGAATCCTCTTTAAAAGCAGCATTACCTAATAGGTGATCAGGGTGAACGTGGCTATTAATCACGTAACAAATAGGCAGTTCGGTTTGTTTTTTGATGGCCTGTCGTAAATAAGTACCTTCAAGATAACTGCCACCACTATCGATTACGGCAACACATCGTTCGCCGATGATAAAGCCAACATTGGCAATCGCACCAATATTCGCTTCCGTCGCATCTTCATGAATGCCTTGATGATAAAAAACACCAGTAGTGACCTCTGATACTGGATAGTTTTCATCAGCATAACAAGATGTTAAAAAGACAAAGGCAAATAAACCGAGGGTGTTTGAAAGTATTTTCATGGGGAGCAACTACTCTATATAAATATTACATACTGTTACAATAACGATATTTGAAATCATATTCCAGCTTGAGAGATTAATACATGACCATTCGCACCAGATTTGCCCCTAGTCCTACCGGTTACCTACATGTCGGCGGCGCCCGCACGGCTTTATTCTCATGGCTGTATGCTCGTAAACATGGCGGAAAATTTGTTTTAAGAATTGAAGATACTGATTTAGAGCGGTCAACCGAAGAATCGGTGAACGCTATATTAGAAGGTATGACTTGGCTTGGTCTCGAATATGACGAAGGTCCTTTTTACCAAACACATCGTTTTGACCGTTATAAAGAAGTGATTGCAAAGTTATTAGCACAGGGTGACGCATATCACTGTTATTGCTCAAAAGATGAGTTGGATACGATGCGAGAACAACAACGCGCTAATAAAGAAAAGCCACGTTACGATGGTCGCTGTCGCCATCTAACATCGCCACGTGAAGGCGTACAACCGGTTATTCGCTTTAAAAATCCACTTGAAGGTAGCGTGATTGTTAAGGATGTAGTTAAAGGTAATGTGGAATTTCAAAACAGCGAATTAGACGATTTAGTTATCGCGCGACCTGATGGCACGCCTACATATAATCTAACGGTTGTAGTTGACGATTTAGATATGGAAATGACCCATGTTATTCGAGGTGACGATCATTTGAATAACTCGCCTAGGCAAATTAATATTTTTAAGGCTTTAAATGCTGAGCCGCCAATTTTTGCCCACCTTCCAATGATCTTAGGTGATGATGGCGCGCGATTATCAAAACGTCATGGTGCCGTGGGTGTAATGAGTTTCCGTGATGAAGGCTTTTTACCTGAAGCACTATTAAACTATTTAGTGCGTCTGGGCTGGTCTCATGGTGATCAAGAAATATTCACGATTGATGAGATGATTCAATTTTTTGATATCAAAGATGTGAATAAGTCGGCATCAAGTTTTAATACAGATAAATTATTATGGCTTAACCAGCAATATATAAAGACAAGCTCACCTGAACACATTGCACATCATCTAAGTTGGCATATGGGCGCGATGGGTATTGACCCAACGCAAGGCCCTGAATTAAGCAAAGTAGTGGTGCTGCAGCAAGAGCGTGCAAAAACTTTAGTAGAAATGGCAACAAATAGTCTGTTCTTCTATAAAGAGATAACTGAATTTGATGATAAAGCAGCGCGGAAGAACCTAACGATAGACAGCCTAGTGTTGCTGGAAAACATGAAAAATAGATTATCAGCATTACCTGAGTGGCTAGCTGAACCTATTCATATTCAAATAAAAGACTGCTCAGTTGAAAAAGAAGTCGGCATGGGCAAAGTAGCACAGCCTATTCGGGTGGCGATTACTGGCAATACGATGTCGCCGCCACTTGATTTGACATTAGAATTACTGGGGCGTGAGCGTACTTTAGCTGCAATTTCTCTGGCTCAGAAATGGGTTGAAGATAATGTTCAGGCTCAATCTCAATTATAAAATATATAGGGATTTATACTAGCGTGTGAGCGCATATTCGTGTCGATGTCTCTGACAGGGGCAATAATTAATGTGAATATTAAATATCTACCACCAAAGTAATAATCCTTTTGTTTCACTGACTTAGCGTATCGGGAAGTTTTTCCCGAAAAGAATATGGAAAAAGTCTTATAAAAACTGTGAGAGATCCTTGACTATCAGTTTCGAGGCGATTAATGTTTCAACACGCATGGAACTCAGAACGAGTTCAATCGTGTCGTAAAATAACTATAAAGCAATTAGAGGAAATTTTTAATGAAGCTGAAAACATTATCAATCGCAATGATGGCATTAGCCGCTACAGGTGTAGCAGTAGCTGATGAAATCCGTACAATGCAAGAAAACGAAAATAACTGGGTGTCTGCTGCCGGTAACTATAACAACCAACGTTATAGCAAACTAGCTCAAATCAACAAAGATAACGTTGCTGATTTGAAAATGGCTTGGACTTTCTCAACAGGTGTTTTACGTGGTCATGAAGGTAACTCTTTAGTTATCGACGGTACGATGTATGTGCACACTGCATTTCCTAACATCGTTTTTGCGTTAGATTTAAACAACGACGGCGCGATCAAATGGAAATATGAACCAAAACAAAACTACGATGAAACGGTACCTGTCATGTGTTGTGACACCGTTAACCGTGGTTTAGCTTATGGTGATGGAAAAATCTTCTTGAACCAAGCGGATACAACGTTAGTGGCTCTAGATATGGACAGCGGTGCTGTTATCTGGTCTCACAAACGTGATGATGCAAAACGTGGCGCAACTTCTACAGGTGCTGCACACGTATTTAAAGATAAAGTCTTAGTTGGTATTTCTGGTGGTGAGTTCGGCGTACGTGGTTACGTTAAAGCTTATGACTTAGCCGGTGCTGAAAAATGGACTGTATACAGCACAGGTCCTGATGCTGAAATGGGTTTCGATCCAGCTAAAACAATGGAAATGCTTAAACCAGTTGGCAAAGATTCTTCTTTGAAATCTTGGAAAGGCGACCAATGGAAAATCGGTGGTGGTACAACTTGGGGTTGGTTCTCTTACGATCCTGACTTGAACATGTTCTACTACGGTAACGGTAACCCATCAACTTGGAACCCTGCACAACGTCCAGGTGACAACAAATGGTCTATGTCTTTATTCGGTCGTGATTTAGATTCTGGTATGGCTAAATGGGTATACCAAATGACACCATTCGATGAATGGGATTATGATGGTATCAATGAAGTTCCTTTAGTTGATCAAAAAATCAACGGTAAAATGCGTAAAGCGTTAGTGCATTTCGATCGTAACGGTTTTGGTTACACAATGGACCGCGTAACGGGTGAATTGTTAGTTGCTCAAAAATACGATCCAGCCGTAAACTGGTCTAATGGTGTTGATCTTAAAACAGGTCTTCATGATCGTGTTGCTAAGTACTCAACAGCACGTAATGGTGCTGATGTGAACACAACAGGTATCTGTCCTGCTGCGTTAGGTTCTAAAGATCAACAACCAGCGG
>CAXBIM010000051.1:0-18108 GCA_963975785.1 uncultured Methylophaga sp. | reverse complement strand
TTAAAACGCTGAAAAAATGGTGTGATATTTAATCCTTATCTACTACAGCCCCAAGTTTTTTGCTTCGTATTCATTTACTGTAATGTACCTTTATGTATGCGATTCGATGAAGTTAAACGGTACTATTAAGGGCATAACTAACGACAATATCTTATTTAATAATGATGGTAAAGAATTCACTTGGCCGTTACTGACTGAATATTGTCGTCTTCTTGAGTGAAGAAGCTAAGCAATGCTGAACATTCATAGGGTTACACCTCTGTTGCTAAATACTCTAACCTACACTCTCCCTGCCCCGCGACTAGATGCTTCACTATTCTCAACCAATATAGCCGCTGCTGTTTTTTTGAGTATCGCCCACTGTTCGTCATCGACATAGATACCCTCTTTCCATGCGCGCTGATGAGTCTCAAACAGCTCGTCTGTCGATATTTTACGATCGAAATGCTGGATATCATGTTCGATATCGAAGTTTTGAGTCGCAACCTCAATAACCATATTATTGGTATTGTAGTTGGACTGGGGTTTGTCGAAAAAGTAAAGATCAGGATAGACAAACCCTTGATTCAATGTAAATAACGTATGCTTGGGCACAGAGCCATTATCCCATTTGGCCAAACAAGCATAGCCTTTTTGTGTGAGACATTCATCTGAATATCACCCAACTGTTTTACCATAAAACTCTTTTACTCTGTTGATTCGAAAATCACCTAAATGCTATTGTTTATATAGTGCAGAAGACTGAGGTATGAAATCCACTTTTCTCAGGTGGTGTTGTTAATATTGGAGTTTGACCAGGTGTCTTAATCACTAATGCCTTCTAACAACTATGGTGAAGTAAGATGTCGTTGACATCCCTACGTCAAAACGAGCAGCACTTTATATATAATAAAACTGTTGCATGATTTTATCCTTAAGCGAGTCAATATTAGGAAGCTTAACGAATAGTGAGTAAATTGCTTAAATCTCTTCACGCCGATAAACAAACTCCTCTTCATCATATAACTTGTAGGTGACATCGAGTAGCGTTTTTAGCAAATCCGACTTATCAAAATGACGGACATTCATAATAACTGGCGACGTTAATAATCCATCTTCTAATGGAATATAACCAATCTCTGTACCGCGTAGGTTCTTAAGCGCTTGAGGCACAATGGTGATCCCTTCTCCTGCAGCTACTAAACCTAAAGCCACATGCAATTCGCTGACTTCTGAAAATGAATTTGGCTCAATATTGCGTTCCTCAAACAAACTCAAAACAAAGTCAATAAAACTAGGGCGCGGTGCCTTTGGATATAATAATAGATTCTCATTAGCTAGATCAGCGATAGTTATAGTGCTTTGTCGTCGTTGAATGATGGGATGATCAATAGGAGTGGCTACCACTAAGCTCTCCTCTCTCAGTAAAATACGTCTCACCGCAGCGTCTTCAAAAAATAATCTTCCAAACCCCACATCTATCTTGCCATTTGTCAGTGCTTGCGTTTGCTGCCACGAATTTAACTCGTGAAGCTTTATTTCTATATTAGGATATACCTTGCGAAATCGGGAGATCACTCTTGGTAACGTTCCGTATAAAATCGACGCCACAAAACCTATAGACAAAGAGCCATCAAACTTCCCTTTACGCATAGTCATCGCTCGAAGATTATCAGACTTTTTTAGAATCTGTATGGCATGCTCGTAAAAAAAGACCCCTGCTTCAGTTAACTTAAGAGGCCGTTGATCACGATCAATCAAAAGTACACCCATCTCTTCTTCTAACTGTTTTATCTGACGACTAAGCGGTGGCTGTGATATAAAAAGCCGCTCAGCCGCTTTACTAAAGCTCTTCTCTTCTGCCATTGCGACAAAATAACGTAAATGTCTAAGTTCCATACCGTTATCCTTATTATCATTTTTTTAATTATCATTAGGTTGTCAATCAACTTTGTCCGTCTATTTAACCCTTGTATTACCACCATACTATACCTAAAAGGTATAAAAAAGCATCATATAAGGTCTTAGACACGGCAGTTTATAAGTCTTATAGTTAATAACAAGCATAACAACTAATTAATCAAGGGTTAGCGCAATATGATTCGTTCAATTACGACATTGCTGGTTCCGATACCTACCATTCGAACTCATAAACTTGCTTGTACGGTAATGAATGAGCAGACATTAGTCTTAGTTCATATTCAAACAGAAGATGGGCTTGAAGGTTGGGGCGAAGCGACAACCATCGGTGGGCTCAACTATGCAGAAGAGAGCCCACATAGTATCAAGACCAATATAGACACTTACTTCACGCCTTTGTTATTAAAAGAAGCCCCTACTTCCACTGCCAAAGCTATGCAGTTACTAAACCAGCATATCAGTGGTAATCGCTTTGCGAAATGCGCAATTGAAACCGCACTACTCGATATCGAGGGCAAACGTCTTGGCATACCGGTCAGTGAGTTATTAGGTGGCCGTGTACGTAATGAGCTTGAAGTGGCATGGACACTTGCCAGCGGTAATACTGATCAAGATATTAGCGAAGCAAAACAGATGATCGAACAAAAAAAGCATCGGATTTTCAAATTGAAAATTGGCAGTAATCCTATTAATGAAGACATTTCTCATGTACTGGCTATCAAGCAAGCTATACCAGAGTATCGTGTCACCGTCGATGTCAATCAAGCATGGACTGAGCTTGAAGCCATGAGCGCAATCAAGCGTCTGCAAGCTGGCGGGGTAGATTTAATAGAACAACCTATCTCTATGCGTAATCAGGCGGGACTGAAACGTTTAAAAGAGCATTTTGAGGTAGCCATCATGGCCGATGAGATTGTCCAAGATCCACAAAATGCTTTTCGTTTAGCAATTGATCATTGCGCCGATGTCTTTGCAGTCAAAATCAACCAAGCTGGCGGACTAAAGGCAGCCTGCCTCATTGGACAAATGGCACAGCTTGCAGGAATAGAATTATACGGTGGTACGATGTTAGAGGGCCCCATTGGCACGGCCGCATCGGCTCATGTGTTTTCAACTTACCCTAGTTTAAATTTTGATACTGAACTTTTTGGACCTCTATTACTCACCGAAGATATTCTAGCTCGTCCGCTAGATTACAGTAACTTTGGACTGTCTGTGCCAACAGGCCCTGGACTAGGGATCGAGGTGGATCGCGATAAAATCTATCATTATGCAGGACTCAGCCTATCAGCGGTATCAAATACAAACTCTCAACCCTACCTTGCTGCTGAAAATAGCTTATAAAGAATTAAATAATTAACGGGCTCAAAACCATAAGGAAAGAATAATGCTATATCACGTACGAATGGATGTCTTAATACCAAACGATATGGATGCTGACAAAGTTGCCGAACTAAAAGCCACTGAAAAAGCGCTATCACAAAAATTGCAAGAGCAAGGCAAATGGCGTCATATTTGGCGATTGGCTGGCGAGTACTCAAACTTTAGTATCTTTGATGTTGAGAGCAATGAAGAGCTGCACGATATCATGATGTCATTGCCTCTTTATCCTTACATGAAAGTAGAAGTTACGCCACTACTTCGTCATCCATCATCTGTTCGTGAAAATGACAGCTAAAACGATTGAACGACCACGAGGATATCCTCATAAATCAGGTTAAACCCAAGGAGAAAGGACATGGAACAAGCAGATTGAAAAAAAATGACAGCTAAAACGATTGAACGACCACGAGGATATCCTCACAAATCAGGTTAAACCCAAGGAGAAAGGACATGGAACACAAGCAGATTGAAAAATTGGCTGAACAGTTCATTAAAGGCAAGATCGACTTCCCTGAGCAAGTTAATCCACGTGTGCAAGAAATCACCCTGCGCATTGTGACCGATTTGATGAAAACGATTAATGATCTAAATATCACTGCTGATGAATACTGGACTGGTGTGTCTTACATTGGCGATTTAGGCAAAGAAGCCGGCCTCTTATCACCAGGTTTAGGTTTTGATCATTTCATGGATTTAATGATTGAAGAACATATGAAAGCGGCTGGATTAGAAGGTGGCACAATACGTACCATTGAAGGGCCACTATATGTATCAGGTGCTCCTGAAGAAAAAGGCTTTGCGAGGCTTGATGATGGTACTGAAGATGAAGAAGGCACAGTGCTATTTATGCAAGGATATGTTTATGACGAAGATGGCAATCCTATCCCTAATGCTAAAGTAGAGGCATGGCATGCCAACACTTTAGGTAACTACTCTTTCTTCGATGAATCGCAACCTGACTTTAATCTACGTCGTACTATCATTACTGATGGTGACGGCAAGTATGCTTTTCGTAGTATTGTGCCACTGGGTTACTCAGTACCACCAGGTGGTATGACGGATCAAGTATTAAGTGCTTTAGGACGTCATGGTAATCGCCCTGCTCACATTCACTTCTTCGCTAGTGCTGAAGGTATGCGCAAAATAACCACGCAGATCAATATTGATGGTGATGAATACCTTTGGGATGACTTTGCTTTTGCCAGTCGTGAAGGCTTAGTACCGGAAGTCACCATGGTTGACAACGCTGATAAGCTCAAAGAAAAAGGTCTTGATAAGCCTTATGCTTCAATCGATTTCGACTTCCATCTGTTAAAAAATAGTAAAGCTGATGTACATGGTAGTGAGGTAGCACGTCGCCGTGCACAAGGCTAGATAGTATATTTTGTTAAATACTTAGTTAAATACCTAGCTTCTTCAGGTATTTACATAAAAGTCATGACTAATAATCTCAATATCTACTTGATACCACTCCCTGCTGTGGTATCAAGTTTAACTTTCGGCAAGCACTCATTATTTTCAACCTAATATCTAATCTTTTTTAACTCACTAATCCATTCATGAACTTGTTGACTAATATAAACACTAATATTAAGTTTTGGACAATCATAAAATAAAATATGGACAAGGATGTTCTATGAAAAATACGATGAAGAAAATCACCCTACTTACTATCGCTGCTAGCTTGTCATTTACCATCCATGCTTCTGACTCCCACTACGTCCCAGGCATTGAAGGAATAAAAGCAAGTGTAGTACCACCACCTGGAGTGTATTACAGAGGCTATCTCATAAATTATAGCGCTGATGAAAATGAGGCGTTACCAGATGACAGCGAGGTTAATGTTACCGCACTTGCCAATCGAGCGATATGGGTCACACCGCAAAAGGTACTAGGTGGCGATTTGACATTAGAGGCCATTGTACCGCTTATAAAAACAGATCTAAGAGTCGGTGGTCAGGATGTCGATGAACGTACAGGCTTAGGTGATTTATATGTGGGCGGTGTATTAGGCTGGCATGGCGATAGATGGGATGCAGTCAGTGGTATCGGTTATTGGGCAGAAACTGGCGACTATGATAGCAATCGATTTGCAAGCCCTGGCAAAGGTTATGATTCCGTCATGCTTACCCTTGGTGGTAACGTTAAGCTCAACCAACAAGGTGACTTAAATCTCAGTGCCTTAAGTCGTTATGAGATGCCTAATGGTGACGACCTAGATGATGAGCTAATCATTGAATGGGGTTTGAGCAAAAGTTACGGCTTGCTAGATGTTGGCCTGGTTGGTTATAACACTTTTGAGACCGGTGACGGCGACGAGGAAAGAAACGCTTTAGGCTTATCTATGGGTTATTTTTCACCGCCTAACCTACTAGGTGGGGATGTCGCCGTGTATAAAGAGTATTCAAATAAAAATACTTTTGAGGGAGAGGTGATCAGAGCGTCGCTAACCAAAGTATTCTAAAGATTTCCACAAGATCTAAAATGGGGTCAAACTATGATTAACAAAGCGGAGAAAAGCATCACGAATGTGCTCAGTCAAATCAAAGACGGCGCCACGATTATGATTGGTGGTTTTGGTACGGCAGGACAACCTGCCGAACTGATTGATGCGCTCATTGATTTGGATATCAAAGACCTAGTGATTATTAGCAATAATGCAGGCAATGGTGATCATGGTCTTGCCAAACTATTAAAAACAGGGGCAGTGCGCAAAATTATTTGCTCGTTCCCGCGTCAGTCAGACTCTTGGGTATTTGACGAGCTATATCATGCGGGAAAAATCGAGCTTGAGCTGGTACCACAAGGCAATCTGGCCTGCCGTATTCAAGCTGCTGGCATGGGACTTGGTGCGGTATATACGCCAACGGGTTTTGGTACTTTGCTTGCTGAAGGTAAAGAGACGCGCCATATCGATGGCAAAGACTATGTGCTTGAATATCCAATCAAAGCAGATTTTGCCTTAATCAAAGCGGATCAGGGCGATCGCTGGGGTAATTTAGTCTATCGAAAATCAGCACGTAACTTTGGTCCCATCATGGCCATGGCAGCTGACGTGACGATCGCTCAAGTCTCTAGAAGCGTCGATCTGGGTGAGCTTGATCCTGAACACATCATCACGCCAGGTATCTTTGTGCAGCATGTGGTGCAAATCGAGCCTACTCATTCTACTACCGCAGCCAGCGCTTAATACGGTCAATCATAAGGAGCGTCATCATGAGCCATACATTACTCACACGGGATCAAATCGCTGAGCGTGCTGCCCGAGATATTCCAGATGGTGCCTATGTCAATTTGGGCATTGGTCTACCCACCAAAATCGCTAAGTACTTGCCTGATGACAAAGACGTATTTTTACATTCAGAAAACGGCTTGTTGGCTTTTGGCCCGCCCCCTGCCAAAGGCGAAGAAGATCCAGAGCTGATCAATGCTGGCAAGGAATACGTCACCATGTTAGATGGCGGTAGCTTCTTTCACCATGGTGACTCGTTTGCCATGATGCGCGGCGGTCATATTGATATTTGCGTATTGGGTGCGTTTCAAGTGGCGGCCAATGGTGATTTGGCCAACTGGAGCACTGGTGAAGAAGGTGCAATACCTGCAGTTGGCGGTGCTATGGACTTAGCCATCGGTGCCAAAAAAGTCTTTGTGATGACCAATCATACGACCAAGACTGGTGAGCCCAAGATCGTCAGCGAGCTTACCTATCCTGTAACTGGCAAAAACTGCGTCGATCGAATTTTCACCGACCTGTGTGTTATAGACGTTTCGATTAAAGGGCTGGTAGTGACTGAAATGGTCGAAAACCTAAGCTTTAATGACTTACAAGCGGTAACGGGTGCCACACTCATTAACGAGACTAAATAAAAACGCCTCATAATTAAAACTTAGGATAATCACTATGATCGATTCGACCACTGATTTAAACAACGCTTATATTATTGACGCCATTCGCACGCCTTTTGGACGTTACGGTGGTAGTCTAGCCCCTGTACGTACCGATGATTTGGGCGCTATTCCTATTAAAGCCTTGATGGAACGCAATACCAATGTCGATTGGGTGCAAGTAGATGATGTTATTTACGGTTGCGCCAATCAAAGCGGTGAGGACAACCGTAACGTCGGGCGCATGTCATCATTGCTCGCAGGTCTTCCTTATCAAGTGCCTGCTACTACGGTCAACCGCTTATGCGGCTCATCAATGGATGCGTTAGCCATCGCCGCACGGGCAATTAAAGCCGGAGAAGCCAGTCTCATTATTGCAGGCGGCGTTGAGAGCATGAGCCGTGCGCCATTTGTAATGGGTAAGTCAAATCAGGCATTTGGTCGTAACCAAAAATTAAAAGATACTACCATGGGCTGGCGCTTTATCAACCCAAAGCTCGACGAGTTATATGGCACGGAGACCATGCCGCAAACGGCGGAAAATGTCGCTGAGCAGTTCAACATCAATCGTGCTGACCAAGATGCCTTTGCACTACGCAGCCAACAACGTACCCATGCCGCACAAGCATCAGGATTTTTCAAAGACGAGATTACCCCAGTCATTATCCCGCAGCGCAAAGGTGAGCCCATCATTGTCGATAAGGATGAGCATCCTCGTGCAGACACCACGCTTGAGAAATTAACCAAACTTCGTGCCGTCGTTAAAGAAAATGGCACAGTCACTGCTGGTAATGCCTCAGGCATTAATGATGGCGCAGCAGCCTTCTTAGTAGCGTCAGAGCAAGCCATTAAAGAATTTAATCTCAAGCCGCGTGCGCGTATTGTGGCTTCCACCACGGTAGGTGTCGAACCACGTATTATGGGCTTTGCTCCAGCGCCTGCGATCAAAAAACTACTGGCGCAAACTGGACTGTCACTTGATGAGATGGATGTCATTGAATTAAACGAAGCCTTTGCAGCGCAATCCCTAGCCTGCACGCGTGACTTGGGATTAGCTGACGATAGCGAGCGTGTCAATCCGAATGGCGGTGCGATTGCGCTTGGTCACCCACTTGGCGCATCAGGCGCACGTTTGATTTTGACAGCACTCAATCAACTTGAGAAAACGGATGAGCGTTATGCCATCTGCTCGATGTGTATTGGTGTTGGACAAGGTATCGCCATGATTATTGAACGAATTGAACATTGAATGCATTAATGGCCAACCACCATAAACCTATACGCCACTACCATCATAATCACCCCAAAATGACAAATAAGGATGATCGTTATGCCTGTACTTGAAAATAAAGACATTACCTTAAACTATGTCACTTTTGGTGATAGCCGTAACCCTGCGCTTATATTCTCCAACTCTTTAGGTACCAACTACCACATGTGGCAGCCGCAAATTGATGCTTTGCAAAACGATTATTTCATCATCTGTTATGACACTCGTGGTCATGGAAAATCTTCTGCACCCAAAGGCCCTTATAGCTTAGATCAGCTTGGACAAGACGTCATTGATCTGCTCGATCACTTGAATATTGATAAAGCGTTCTTTTGTGGTATCTCAATGGGTGGTATGACAGGCCAATGGCTGGCTATTAACTACCCTAATCGCTTTCATCATTTAATGTTGTGTAATACAGCAGCGAAGATTGGTACGGAAGCAGCTTGGCAAGACCGTGCCCAGCTCGTCCGAACAGAAGGTTTGAGCACTATTGCCGCTACAGCCGCATCGCGCTGGTTTACTGAGGGCTTTATCAGTAACCATCCTGATATCGTCAACGCCTTGTCTGACACTCTTGCCGCTAGCAGTAGCAAAGGTTATGCCAGCTGTTGTGAAGCGCTGGCTGTCGCTGATACTCGCGAGCAGTTAAAAGATATCGATGTCGCGATTACGGTGGTGGCAGGTACTGAAGACCCAGTGACGACGGTGGCCGATAGTCAATATATGGTCGATCATATCCCAAATGCCACACTCGCGACTATTGACGCGTCACACATTTCAAATATTGAGCAACCACAAGTATTCAATCAAACTATTCGTAAACACTTTGCCTAAATAAGCATTTTATTTAAATAAACATAATGCTTAAACCGATTAAAATGATTCGCTTTAAACAATAGCTAAAAAACCCCGACATAAATATGAACTGCCCCCCAAAACTTGGACGGTTTAGTTTACCCCAAGGACTGAGTTCTGTACTGCACAGGACTCAGTCCTTTTAGTTTCAATTGAATACGCTCATTGTTGTAATAATGATTCTTTGCTATTTTACCCAGTTGACCTTTATATGATCGGTACTTTTGTCTTCTTATCTTCGCACTGAGTTTCAACTGTTTCATGAGCTTGGCAATAAGCTCATGGTTATGATGAACACCTGACTGTTTTAATGCGACAGTGATTCTGCGATAGCCATACCTGCCCTTGTGCTTGTGATACAAATCGGCAATACGCTGCTTTATATGAGCGTATTTGTCTTTATGACTTAGCGTTGTTCTATGGTAGTAGAAGCTACTCCTTGGTATACGTGCTGTCTTTAATAAGTCAGATAAAAGATATTGATCTCTTAATCCTTCGATGAGCCTTGTTTTGTCGCAGTTTGTTCCCTCTCCCTGAGCAAGGCATCGAGCTTTTTTAGGTAAGCGTTCTCCGTGCGCAGGTATGCCAGTTCACGCTTAATCTCTGCTGTTGTCTTGTCGTCATCTGGTTTTCTTGTGATATCTGGCTTGGTCATGGCGCCTCTACCTTGTCGTTTGGGAGTGAGTCCAGACATACCATACTGTCGATACGCTTTATGCCAAAGGCTGATAAGAGCGGGTGAGCTGATGTTGAACTTTAATGCCGTCTCAGATTGACTTAAGCCTTGTTCTAACATGACTGTTATCACTTGGTGTTTAAAGTCGCTACTGTATTTAGTTTTACTCGCCTTTGGCTTGATAGCATCTATACCGCCGCTTTGGTATTGATAAGTCCACTTAGACACTATTTTTTTATCAAGTCCAAACTTCTTTACTGTTGCGATTCCGGCATGTCCTTATGCGATGACTTTGATCTTAAAGTCTAGATTGTAACGCATAAAAATACCCCATAAGTTGTGTCCAACTTATGGGGCAGTTCAGATGGCGGGGTTTTTATGTAAGCATATAGTGAGAAAAATATGACAAACTTATGACTACTAAATACGCTTAAATAAAGCAGAACGACTTGACTCGTCCGTACCATCAGCCGCAGTTAAGAAACGCTCCATATGAATATCGCGCTCAAATAGACGGGCTTGCATCAAAGTTGTAATAGTCGCATCAATCATAGGCGGCGGACCACACATATACGCTTTATGACCTGAGCATTTCCCATTAAAATGGTGCTTGACCGCATCATTCACATAACCTTTGAAGCCTGACCACTCCCCTAACGTATCTTCATCACTTAAAGCAGGAATGTAATGAAAGTTGTCATGCTCTGTTGCTAGCTGCTCAAACTTATCTCTATGATATAGCTCAGGAATATTTCTAGCCCCTTGAAACAGATAGAGCTGACGAGTTTCCCCTTGCTCTAATAAGTCCAGAATCATCGACTCAGGACTTGATAAACCTGACCCGCCTGCCACAAAGATCATATCTTGACTATCGCTACTGCGCACAAAAAACTGACCATAAGGACCTGACAGCTCGATGCTATCACCAACTGCTAACTCATTATGGAGCCAAGAAGTGCCTTTACCTTCATTGACTAAGCGCACATGCAGTTCAACGATATTAGACTGCGACGGCGGATTGGCAATAGAAAAGGCTCGCGTCCCAACATCAGGGATATCTAAGTTGATATATTGGCCGGCTTGGAATTGCATATCGCGATCTAACTGCAAGCGAATTCCTAAAATAGTAGGCGATAAAGGCGTCACTGACTCAACTGTCGCTGTATAATCTTCTACCGGATAGCCCAAAAAGTCAGGATCAACATCTATATCGGCTTCGATGACCAAATCGGACTCAGGATAACAACAACAAGCGAGTACTTTGCCTTCATCGCGCTCAACCTCCATCAGTGCAAAAGTAGAAGCCTCACCAAGATCCGCAAACCCCTCCAAAACTTGAACCTTACAAGTACCGCAAGTACCATGACCGCAAGCAAAAGGTAACCAAACCCCTTGCCTTAAGGCAGCTTGCAGTATCGTTTGACCATCTTCTACTTCAATAACATCACCGGTCGGCTCAATAGTGACTTCATAAGACATATCGCTCTCCCTCGCAATATCTGTAATTATTTATTACTTAGATGAATCTGCGCTTCAAATAATGGTGGATTTTATACCCCTGTTCCTTTCCAACCATTTAAGCCAGGTGTTTTAAATCGTAATAATGACTTGTGATCAAACCCTAATGCTTCAAGCGTTTTGTCATCTGTTGGCGTTATTGATTCTCCATTAAGATTCCACTCAACCTCATCCCATTTGATATTTTCAAAATCTGGATGCTGATTAAAACCTTCAGATAATACTCCAGCCTTAAAATCTGCAAAAGTCATTGTGGGAGGTAATGGGAAGGCTTTAGCTGAACAAAACAGTAAATGCTCATCCCAACCAATAAAGACTAAAATGTTGTCGCCATAGTTTTCTTGTTTGTCCATAACCTTGCCCGTGTAATCTGGGCGAATCGCTGTAACTGCCATAATAATTTCCTTATTAATATATTTGCTAATTAATTACTTGCTTACTAACTATTTAACATTCTATTGTTGAGAGCTTATTTGTGTATTTTGGTTCAGTAGCGCTGACTTTGTTTAGCCGCGCTACTAAGCTCTAATCAACCAATAAATTAAGCGGTGCCTTTCCATTTGTTCCAGTTTTGCTCATCCACAGAACCTTTGAAGTCCATATTATCGACACCCACATTGAAGCGATAATACTCACTAAGAATCTTCTCAAGCTCAGGGCCACCACAGTTACCTTGCAATATTTGCTGTACTGGTAACCACGCTTGCACGTACTTTTCAGGCTCATCAACGAAGATATCATGGCAACCATTTGAACACATGTGGTAGCGCTCATCGTTATAAACTGTCGTGCGATAGCTAAATGTACCAGGATCACCGTCCATTTCCGTAAAGGTCATGGGTACCTGACAGACTTGGCACAACATAGGCAGGCCTGAGCTATAAAAACGCTTGCCTTCTGCTTCCATTTTCTTTGCCAACTCCCAACGTGGACGATAGTATTTATCGAAGGTCTCAGGATACTTTTCGCTTAACCAATCCATCTCTTCATCTGATGGAATCCAAGTGTGAAAGCCAGCAACATGACCGAAGTTATAGAAGATCCACCACGCTTGATGCGATATATGTTCTTTCTCTTTTTCAATCACTTCACTATATTTTGGTTTTTCGATACCATAGCGAGCTAAATCGTCGAATAACGCTCCACCTGCATCTTCAAAGTAGACTTCCCATGCTTCTTTCCATGACATAACTTTATTTGGCAACATATAATCCATCATCATGCCCACGATAGACAGTAGACGGGTGCCACGCCAAAACCACTTATCAATCCATTTTTGTACAATTGGCAGGTTATCTTCGTGCTGTTCTAGCAAGAACTTGATAATCTCAAGCCCTAATGTCATATGACGTGCTTCATCCGATTGGGCACTAAAGCCAAAAGTGACGGTAGCCATATCACCATTGTGAGCTGCACCAGACATGAAAGGTACAAACAACAGATTGGTTAAGACATATTCGAACGAGAATGATATTGCCAATAAAAACTCAAATGGTCCTGCTGAACGCGCATCTTCAAAGAAAGATTTAGGAACAGATAAGTACCAAACGCGGTCATGCATATGGCTCCAATCTTGAAAACCATTGAAATACTTATTAAAGTGACTCATTGCATGAACTTGGGTTTGAACATGACGTAGCTCATCGATAGACTGCATTTGACAAGCAATGCGTGCACCAATACCACTGAACTGACGACCTACGTTAGCGTAGCCTTGATAGGCCTGATACTCTAAAGGAGTAACTGCTGTCAAAAAAAGCTTGATAGCATTAAGGTAGCGTGGGTCTGAGACGTTCATTTGACCATTATTCTGAGAAAATGCATCAAAAATAGCATAAAGCTTTTTCTCTTTTTCGGCCTGATACTTCCAATAAGTATCCATCGTCAGACGGAAAGGATCTTCCCATTTTGACCAGTCAGTGATTTTAATACCTTCAAACTCTTCATGAGGAAAGGCTTCTTTTTTATCTTCATAAGAAAAGTCCCAATCAAGATCACGCGTCAAGAGACGATACTTCTCTTTTAAATTGAGTTTCTTAGCTGTTTTAGTAGTAGCCATGCTGTGCTCCTTAGCAAATGCTAAATTATTAATTTAATAAGTTTGAATAATTACTGATTCCAACTTAAGGTCAGTGAGTCCTCCTCTTCCTCAACGTTACCACCCAAAGTGACTAGACTTAATTGCAACTCTTGGATTTCCCATTCGCGACCGATTTTTTCTTCGACCGTGGCACGATTGACGACAAGCTTGCCTTCACATTCCATTCGAATCATAGCTGGCTGATAAATCACCGTTACTTCTGGATTATCTTCTTCTACTGCCTGAACAATATAATGTGACATATCGTTGTCTTGTAACGCCAAGTATACTTTTGACATAAGCTTCCCCTTAGAAAATTAATAAATATTAATGAGCAATTTAAATACGGTTAAAAGCAATTAAGCAGCAATTTGAACACTTAACCCTACTGTTTTACAACGTTTTGCTAACTGAGTTTGAATATCATCTAGTGCGATTAATACTTGCTCTTCACTAAACATTTTCTCAATTAAGGGACGATAGGCGGTGACTACTTTTTCTTGCCACTTATCTAACCATCGCTGACAGTTCTGTTTGTTATCATCACTTTCGGCAACTACTATCTTAATAGTGCTGTTACTCCAGCCAGTAAGATCTTTAAAGCAATCCTGCATAAACTCAGTTAACATAGCGACATCACGACCATTGTTTTCGACTAACCACTCATCTAAATGTTGGTAGTGAACCACATGAATAAAAGTATCCATAACTAAAGATTGTGCAATGAATAACTCAAACCAATCTTTTATAATTAAGGTATGTTCACACAATGCACGAATACCTTGCCATGCTTCATCATCCATCCAATAGTTTTTGGCTTGAGTCAATGAATCACTAGAGTTGCCATCTATTAATAAACCTATCCGCGATAGATATTGCGCCATGCCCAGTCTGTCCATGCCAGCATACAAACACGCTTGGGTAATTGCTGTGCCATAACCATAAGCAGCACCATACATATAATTTAAGTTAGCAGTCTGTTCAACATGACGTAACGGTAATAGTCCAAATGTAACTGCGTCTATTACATCTTCGCCAAGGTTTTCAACTAAATCACGCTTTTCAAAAAACTTATAACTACCTTCAGCGGTATCTTGCAGTCGTGCACGATTTTGCACATAAGCTCCATAATAAAACTGACGAGGATCTTTCAGGTCGTACCAATCTTCCATCTGAATAATCGTGTAGTTTTCATCGTTCAATGTTTTGTCAGGATTCCATAGTGGACGATAATGAGAGTTAGCCGTGCCCTGCGCATCATAAGTTGCCTCTTGATAACGAGTTGCAGGTTTGTCACCAAAACGCCGAGCGATGTTCGCATAGGTATGACGGATAGGCTCAAGGTTCGAGGTTTTAATTTCTAAAGACATGATTACTGCTCCTTTTTGAATGTAATAATTCTTGAAAATGGTAAAAGGTTTAGTGACTACTTTCAGATCGATTATTACTAATCAAAGTAGCCTCTGTGCCATAACGCCACTTATCTTCCTCCTCATCATTGAAGACCATCTGTTCTGCAGTCATTGGAATAACTTTGTTATTAATACAGAAATCTTCAAAGCTTTTAGGAGGTAAGACTAATTCGACAAATAGACTAGAGTCGCCGATAGCAAAGTCAAACATTACGAATTTAGCATCTGGCTCACTTCTTACTCGTACATATTTGGGCAAGTCATTAAAAGAAAGATTAGACTCTTGATGATAATTTGATGAGGTATTAGGTGAATTCATTCTCAACTCCTTTTCTTAAATGGTATGAATATAGACAGTCCTTATCCGGTATTTACTACCTTACAAGTTGTATGCCAACTTTATAATTATTGACTTAAGTTTTTGATTTTAATAAAATTATTAAATAACACTACGCATTAACCATCTAAGCTCAATAGTTTTATTTCATGATTTGAGTCATTCATTTTTCAAAATTTCATGAAATACTTAAATTATTAAATTTAGAATCGCTGCTCATAGTTTGATATAGCTTGATAGGCCATGTATTTAGCATGATAAAATTGCATGATTTAGATGGATGTGTAATGATGATTGGCTTAACCATCTAAGGATAGATGTTACTCAGCTCCTTACAAGGAACGCACCTGCTATGTCAAAACAAACCTCTTATAAAGATGATACTCCTGAAGTAAATGCAGTCCCTCATCCATCTAAATTTCTCGATGGCAAGGCTATACCTGAGCCAATCAAACTTAATAAAAAAAATAATAAAGAGAAAACTGAATTCTCAAAGAGAATCGAAGATTTATTGACACATCTTGAGTTTGATTTGCATTCAGGGAAAATATGGTTCGGCGGTCAACGCATGATATTAAGCCATGCTCATGCCCTATGGCGTCTACGAGAGGATGTCGAGTCGACTTTGGGTAGCGATATTATGCAGCGGCTTTTTTTTCGTTACGGTCATTTTGCTGGGGAACAAGACGCTGAGATTAGTAAGAAATTACGGCCAGAAGGCAGTTGGAAAGAGGTGTTTTTATCTGGTCCACAGCTGCATGCCATACGCGGTATGGTGAAGGTCGTTCCTGATAAAATGAGTGTCGACTTCGACAACGGTAGATTCTTTGCAAGCTTTGATTGGTATAACTCTTTTGAAGCCGCTTATCATAAAAAGTTCCATGGGGTTTCAGATAAGCCGATATGTTTTAGCTCACTGGGTTACGCCAGCGGCTATACCAGCTCCTTCTTTGGCCGTCAGATTGCTTTTAAAGAAGTACAATGCGCGGCAATGGGTTTTGATCATTGTCGTATTGAAGGGCGACCATTAGAGGACTGGGAGGAAGAAACGGATCTTGAAAGGTTTTTCAACACTGAGCGCTTAAATACTGAACTGTTTGAGCGGCGCAGTAATTTTGATGAGATAAAAAGACAAAACCCTGATTTACGTATCAACCCTGAAGGATTTTTTTCTGCTATTGGTGAATCGCCTTCTTTTAAAAAGGCAACAGCGCTGATGAAAAAGGTCGCAAAAACCAAAGCGACTGTTTTATTGCAAGGAGAAACTGGGGTTGGTAAAGAGGTGTTTGCTCAAGCGCTCCACGATGCTAGTGATCGCAGAAGCAACCCTTTCATCGCTATAAACTGTGCCAGCATCCCTACCGATCTTATTGAGTCTGAGCTGTTTGGTGTTGAAAAAGGCGCTTTTACTGGCGCTACGCAATCTCGAAAAGGCAAAATTGAAGCGGCACATTTAGGGACACTCTTTTTGGATGAGGTTTTTGAGTTATCATCGCGGGCGCAAGCAGCTCTACTGCGCGTATTACAAGAAGGTATACTCAACCATGTCGGCAGCTACATTGATATAGCTGTTGATATTCGAGTGGTGGTAGCCACCAATGAGAATCTAAAACAGGCCGTAGCTCAAGGAAAGTTTCGTCAAGATTTATATTATCGATTAAACACTTTTCCTATCTACCTACCTCCTTTACGAGAGCGTAAGCAGGACATACTTCTACTAGCCAAGTTTTTCTTACATAAATATGCGGATATGTATCAAAAAAATATTCAAGGTTTTACAGATCAAGCGCGAGAATATCTGAGTTTATATAATTGGCCAGGCAATATACGAGAGCTACAAAACGTCACCGAGCGAGCGGTCATACTCAATGATAACCACAAGTGGATTGATGCTAGTGATTTACTTTTATCCAATATCGAAGATAATAATATGAATGATAATA
Source organism: uncultured Methylophaga sp. (assembly GCA_963975785.1). Lineage (GTDB taxonomy): Bacteria > Pseudomonadota > Gammaproteobacteria > Nitrosococcales > Methylophagaceae. The sequence continues at coordinate 847 of CAXBIM010000051.1, read as the reverse complement.
AGCTTCGAATATCGGCTGAAAGTGGTGGTTTACAGCATTCTAGCATTGACGACCATAGTAATACCGCACTTGCCACCTTATTCCATGGTGGCTTTGATTTAGAAGTGTTTAACGACAAGCTTATTCGTGTCGCTTTAAGTCAGTGTGATGGTAATGTATCAAAGGCTGCACGACTCTTAAATATCAGCCGCGCAAAACTTGACTATCGACTACGCAAGCTCAATTAGCGGTGATTGTTATATGCAAAGTAACTAAAACTATAGTCAATCCCACTGACTTACTCGCTAGATTATCGCAAACAAGTACTAAAAAGCTTAGACGAGGGTATGACCCTTGCCGAGGCAGCTGAGTTTTATAACCTCAGCCCAACCACCATACAAAACTGGAAGCGGCGTGTTCATAGCAAAACAACCAGGCAAACCAAGCCCTATAAAATACCAGATGATGTGCTACTTAATGATGTCAAAGAACATCCTGATGATTACCAGTATGAGCGAGCACGTCGTTTGAACTGTAGTAAAACAGGCATTCATCATGCCCTAAAGTGCCTAGGCATCAGTCAAAAAAAAGACTTTAGAACATCTAAAAGCCTGTCCGATCAAAAGAGCGATATACCACAGTAAGCTTAATAGCTTTAGGCAGCAAGGCTATCCTATCGTTTATATATACGCGCGCGGCTTTGAGAGTCAAACCATTCGCTCTCATGGTTATGCACCGATTGGTAAGCCTTGTATCGATAGCTACAACTGGCAAGGTAAAAAGCGAACCAACGTTATCGGTGCTCTATATGAAAAGATGCTGTTTGCCCTAGATTACTTTGAGACAAACATCAACAGCATCGTCTTCT
>CAXBIM010000050.1:0-18181 GCA_963975785.1 uncultured Methylophaga sp. | reverse complement strand
CTAAAATTCTACCTGACGGTATCGGTTATGAATGGACTGAAATTGCATATCAACAAAAATCAACGGGGGATACAGCTGTCATTGCCTTTCTTTTAGCGGTTGTATTTGTATTCTTATTATTAGCTGCACAATATGAAAGCTGGACATTACCATTATCTATCGTGTTAATCGTACCGATGTGTTTATTGTCAGCAATTACCGGCATCTACATAGCGGGAATGGAAAACAATATCCTGACGCAAATAGGACTGGTGGTACTAGTGGGGCTGGCCTCGAAAAATGCGATATTAATTGTCGAGTTTGCGAGTACGTTAGAAAAAGAAGGTAGAGATATGTGGGAAGCGGCTATTGAAGCAGCACGCCTACGTTTACGCCCTATATTGATGACCTCATTTGCCTTTATTTTAGGTGTTTTACCCATGGTGCTTGCTGAAGGTCCTGGTGCTGAAATGCGCCAAGCCTTAGGGGTAACTGTATTTTCAGGCATGATTGGCGTTACATTCTTTGGTCTTATATTTACACCCGTCTTCTATGTGCTTTTTAGAAAGCTATCACTTCTATTCAATCCAGTGACAACAGCTGTTTCTGTTGAGGAAAAATAATTATGAAAACCGTTATAGCAATTTCATTAATAAGTTTATCGATGACTGGTTGTGCCTCTTTTCGGGACTACATTCAGCCAGAGACACCACAAAGCGTTGCAGCAACCTCGTTATCAGATGATGATATGTACAGTTTTGCATCACAACAACAACCCGTTGCAGCTTGGTGGAATGAGTTTGATGATAAACAATTGGTTGGACTAGTCGAGCAATCACTAAAAACCAATTTGGACGTGCGAATTGCCTATGCCAACTTGCTTGAAGCACGCTCTATTTCTAGAGCATTAGATTCAGATCGCTACCCGAGTGTTGATGCAACAGGCTCTTATAATAGAGAATTATCATCAAAAGAACGTTCACCTAGCCAATCAGTGGTACGTGCATCAGATGCTTATCAGGCAGGTTTTGATGCCTCATGGGAACTAGATGTTTTCGGACGCGTTTCAGCACGCATTAATGCTCAACAAGCATTAGAACAAGCCGTTGATGCAAATTTACAGCAAATTTATGTCACCGTTTCAGCAGAAGTGGCACGTACTTATTTTCAGTTAAGGGGTGCTCAATATCGATTGAATATTGCTGAACGTAATGCTAATAATCAGGGAGAAACCTTCTCGCTGACTGAAAATATGTTTGAGGCTGGTAGTGCCAGTGCACTCGATATATCACGCGCACAAACGCAATTACGCTTAACACGTGCTTCAATACCACCACTTAAAGCTCAAGTGACAGCAGCAATAAATGCCTTATCTGTGCTGACGGGCCAAGTGCCGGATGCTTTACGTTCAGAGTTATCAATTGCTAAGCCATTACCAAGTTTACCTATTACTGTGGCTGTAGGTCATGCAGAAGATCTACTAAAAAGACGACCTGATATCCGTTACGCAGAACGTCAACTAGCTGCTACAGTATCGCAGTACAACCTATCGGTCTCTGATTTATTTCCATCAGTCAGTATTATCGGTTCATTAGGATTTATATCGACCAATCTTAGCACTTTTGGTACTTCTGCACTTGCCGGTGCTATAGGACCATCAATTAGCTGGCAAGTTTTCGATCGAGATAGATTATATGCACAAATTGATCAGGCTGATGCCCGTTCACAAGCAGCTCTAGCTGAGTATGAAAAAACAGTGCTTAGTGCATTACAAGAAACACAAACGGCTATTAGTGACTTTTATTATGAAGAAGAACGCCGTATAGAGCTTCAACAAGCAGCGGCATCAGCTCAACAATCTGTCAACATGGCAAAAGAACGCTTTGATCGCGGTTACGATAATTTCTTAGATGTATTGGATGCTGAACGCACACTTTTAGAAGCGGAAGATTCGCTGGCAAATAGTGAAATTTCAGCAGGCTTAGACCTCATCTCAATATACAAAGCATTAGGTGGTGGCTGGCAGGTTGTGAATGACAATAAAGCTGAAGTTACAAGTACCAATTAGTTAACAAAGACCTATTATCAAGATTATTGGCGGCATCAAGTTTAAATAAACACTTGATGCCGCCTTTTTTATATCTAATGTTGTAAGTCTGGAAAACTTTTACATACAAGGCAGAGTTAAGGTGCAATAAAGACACTGTTGTAATGTACTTTGCTGTTGTCAGCGTTGACAATATTGGCAATGAATTTAATATCTTGAAGCCCGCTTATTAACTGTTTTTCTGCCACTTTGACATAGGCTGTAACTGATGCCATCTTGCCTGGTTCGACAATTAACGATTCTGGTAAACCATATAACTCAGCTAGTTCTAAACCAGAAACGTCATAGTTAACTTGCATTGGCTGTTTAGTTTTATTCAATAATTTCAATGTATATTTATTTTGAATAGAACCATCACTCAATAAAACATGCAGTGGCTGACGTGCGTGTATGACATTGAATTCTGTCGGTGATAAATGGGTAAAGCCATAAGCAATGCCACCTATAGAAGCCAGCATAATTGCAGTGTACAACATAAATCTGGCTCGTAAATACCAAGGTGTCGTATTTACACCCTGATGAAGTTCTTTGAATGATGCGTACCTAATTAAACCACGTGGTTGTTCGATTTTATCCATAATACTGTCGCAAGCATCAATACATAAACCACAGGTTATACACCCTTCTTGTTGACCTTTACGAATATCAATTCCGGTAGGACATACTGCAACACAGACTTTACAATCGATGCAGCTCCCTTGTTCATCAGCAGCTTGAACACCTTTATTAAGCTTGCCTCTTGGTTCACCACGTTGAGCATCATAGGCTGGTAAAACAGTATCTTGGTCGTACATGACACCTTGTAATCGTGCATATGGGCATAACCAAAAACACACTTGTTCACGCATAAATCCGGCAAACCAGTAAGTGAAAAAACCAAAAATAGCGATAGCGATCCATGCCGGCTTAGGTGCTGAGAAATTAACTATTTGCTGCCACAATTCAAACGCATCCATAAACCAAGCTGCAAAGGTAAGTCCTGTTAGAAAAGAAATTGCTAACCAAACGGCATGTTTGATTATTTTTTTTGTAACTTTAGTGGCTGTTAATGGCGAAGTCCTAAATTCATGGGCTTTTTGTGGTGTATTACCTTCTAATTTCCCTTCGATAAGAGTGAAAACGTCAGTCCACACAGTTTGAAAACAAAAATAACCGCAAAAAACTCGTCCTGCAATACTGGTCACCGCGGCCAGAAGTATCGCTAAAAAAAGTAATGTGAGAGACAACATCCAAATATCTTGTGGATAGAGTGTGATGTTAAAAAAATTAAACTGCTGATTAGGCAAATCAAACAAAATAGCTTGTGAACCATTCCACCTTAGATACGGCACTAAAAAGTAGAACAGCCATACCGACATACCAAGCCACTTTAATTGACGAAATTTACCGGGCATACGTCTTGCTGTTATCTTGTTATTGTCTGTTCCTAAATTAACTTCCCATTCAGAAAGTTCATTATATATTTCAACTTTTATAGGGATATCTAAGGTTTTATATTTCACGGTTAATCTGTCCTATTTCACTAACTATTATTTATCAAACAATGGCTTTAGTACGGCTTATCTTTCTCTCAATCAGCCCTGCTAGTACAATAAAAGCATCACTCAATGATTGACTGTCTATAGTGCCTCCTAACGAGATTCTGACTGCTTGAGTAGAATTAGAGCCCGTCACAAATGCCGAAGATGGCACTATCGATATACCAGAACGATGTGCATGCTCAGCAAATTCCAATGCTCGCCAATTAGCCGGTAATGCCAACCAAATATGAGGGCCGACAACACTTGAAGTGAGATTTTTATGACTGAAAATAGCTGATGCTATGTTATGCCTAGTAGTATTTTCTAGCTTTATGGCATAAGTTATTTTCTGCAACATACCACTTCGTATCCAATGTGAAGCTAGCTCAGTCATTAATGGTGGAGCCATTAAGTTACTGATTCTCATTTTTTCAGCCAATGACAATGCTTGCTCTAAATCAGGAGCCACCACATAGGCAACACGTAGTGCTGGTGATACACATTTAGATAAGGTAGCGATGTGCCATGTCCGTGATGGAGCTAAACTATATAGGCTAGGCAGTAAGGTATCTTGAAAAGGTGCATAGGGATCATCTTCAATGATGATTACATCATATTTCTCTGCGATATATACTAATTGCTGGCGACGTTCAGTCGGTATTGTCGCGGTAGTAGGATTATCTATATTTGGGATTAAATATAGAATGTCTGGTTTTTTAGTTTGACAACATTGTTCAAAAGACTCTGGAATTATGCCCTCTTCATCCATAGTAATGCCCAATACCTCAAAACCAAGGTGATCGGCAATAGAGCGTAAACCCGGGTAAGTTAAAGCTGGCGCAGCAATAATGTGATGCATTTGTTTTAAGTAACTAAGAATTGAAAATAATGCACTGTGAGCACCATTTGAAATCACTAGTTTTTCACTAGAAAGATCTGGGATACGCTGCATTAACCAGAGTGCACCTGCCTCACGATCAGATGGGTTGCCAGCTGTTTCTTGATAATTTAAGTGTTCAAATGAACCACCATGACTTTGTATCAGACTAAGTCCTTTTACGATTTCGTCATGTAAGTTAAGAGTAGTCGGGTGAGGTGGATTGTTCATGCTTAGATCAATATTTTTACCTTCAGTCAAACTACTTAAGCTATATAATGAAAAAGCAGTTTGGGCAATAAAACTACCACTACCCCGCTGAGTTTCAACTAAACCTCTTTTAGTCGCTTCATTTAAAGCCCGAGTTACGGTAGTTAAATCAACCTGTAATTGTTCTGCAATAGCACGCTGTGCTGGAAGCTTGTCACCGGGACGAAGTAATCGATTTTTAATATCATTTTCGATGGCATCAACAATACCTATGTATTTGAGTCTTGAATCATTTTGAATTCTAGGTATCCACATATAGTCAGCCGCCTCTAAATAAACATACAATCTTGCGACAAATGCTATTCCCCTGCTATTTTGTATGCAAACAAAACATACAATATTTAATTATTAACCATATTGTATGGATATAGTTTCCCTGTAAAACATACAAAACAGGCATAAGTGAGAAATTTTGAAATGGATGAAAAAACAGCTTGCGCAAAAATACGCTAGTTTTTAACTATTTTGTATAAGGGGCTCGGCTCAATTGACTAAGCAGTTGAAATTAATATATTAATGCTCTTCTCTATTTAAGCATTAGGTAAATGGGTACTTTATTTAATATCATAGGAGCAAGAGGACTTAGTACCTTAAACTGCTTTACGAAAGGTAAGATTGATTCTGCGGTTTTCCGTTATGGAATGAAGTGCAGCTTTGATAGGCAAAATGCCATGAAAGCGAAGTCTATCTGCTCGTCCCCAAACCATCACATCACCATGATGTAAGTCAATTCGTAGCGTTTTATCCTGTCGCACAAAACCGCCGAGCAGAAACCTTGCTGAAATACCTAATGAAACTGACACGATAGGAGCTGAAAAATCAGCTTCGTCTTTGTCTTGATGTAATGACATTTTGGAACCTACTTGATATTCATTAATTAGGCAGCTATCAGGTATAAAATCATCAAATCCCGCCTTATTTGCAGCCGTTTGAGCTAAAGTCATAAATGTTACTGGCATTTCAGGCCAAGGCTGCTTTGTGAGAGGATCTATATCAATATAGTGGTATCCGGAACGAGATGTTTCCCACCCTTTTGAACCGCAATTGGTCATCGCTACCGACATACGATAACCACCAGGGGTTGTCATGTAACGTAAAGGTGATTGGGGTTTTATTTGATCAGTTAGTGCCTGCACGATGTCATCAACATAAGGTAAAGCAAGACCTCGGTATATATGAACATCCTGTCCATATAGTTCTGATTGGCCCGCTCTAACGCCTTCTTGTTCAAACATGTCTAAAGTCATGAGTTGAGTTTGCTATAGATATTATTCATGCATATCTGACACTGTTAAGTAAAAACTTGATACCAGATGGTCGTCAATTCCAGCTAATCGCAGGATCGGTTGTTTAGTTGTTTATCTAAAGTTATAAAGTATTTCAATTCTAATGCATGGTATTTAAATGACTTCATATTTGCGAACGAGCTGACTTAATGTAACAAAATATAGACTAATCATTAACTAAAAATGCAGGCCAAGTGACATTTGGAATACCTTTGAACCTTGGTTTAGCAAAATAGAAACCCTGAATTTTTGTAATACCCGCAGAGATTAGCCATCTTAAATCTTGCTCATTATCTACACCTTCAGCAATCACCTCAATTCCTAAGCGAGATGTCACGTACATGATTGCCCCAACGATTGCTTGACGAGGACCATGGTTGGCTACACCGAGAATGATATTCCTATCGATTTTAAGCTTATGTGGTTGAAATTCAGCTAATAGAGATAGCCCGGCATAACCAGCACCAAAATCATCGATAGCCAGTCTCATTCCATTTGATCTAATCAAGTTTGCTAATTCATTAAACTCATCATGATTGTCTATCGCTTCTTGTTCTGTAATTTCAATAATCACATTATTCGGATTTAAACCCAAATCCTCGGCATGCTGACTAATCAATTTCACAGAATCAGGATATTTTAATAAAGACATTGGCAATAAGTTGATCGACATAAAACCATCGAAGTCTATTTCACTGAACATCTCAAGTGCTGTCCATTTTGAATCAACGTCTAGTTGATATAACTCTGATGGAGTAAGTTTTGCAAAAACTTCGTAAGGTGAACATCCATTGGCTCCGCGAATAAGTGCTTCGAGAGATGTAATCTTCATTAGCTCAATATCGACGATCGGTTGAAATGCAAAGTTATGGCGATAACTTTTAAGAACTTCTAATGATTTAGCTTGTATTGGTAGTGGAATTTTCTTTCTTGTTCTTAATTTCTCTTTATTAAATGCCCATGCACCGTCAATAAAGGCTTTTGCGATCAACCTTGATCTAGAGCCAGAATCTTCTTCTTGGTATCTATCCAGAATTTGAGCAAGGCGCTCTGTTTCATCAACTATTTTAACCATCGAATCTGGTTTTTTTATGAGTAGTTGCATAGCCCACTCTTTATACTCACGCCTTGGTATAGGTTCTTTTAGTAAAATAACGACATTATCATGCCGAATATCACATTGTATGGAGGCGATTAGTTTCGATATAACGTCAAATGGTCCTTCAAGGACCTGAAGAAAATGCTCACCATCGAAAATGAGTAAGCCGGTTATATCGAGCTGTTTATTAGTATTCTGAATAGTAGATAGAAATTCCTCGGTCTTGGAATTATCAAATTCTTCAGAGACGTTACTTTTGTAAACAAGCTGGTATAACTGCACTCAGGCCACCTGTGTTCTAAGTTTAGATTTAAACAGTCTACATTAAAAACTCAGGAAACAACTAAAAGCAGCATGATAATTAACGAATTATGACGTTTCTAAATTATTGCTAGCCTCGGCCCATTAACTTAATTAAGATAAAGAGTCTATTTTAACTAAAAACATCCACTAATCAGTCACATAGGCCCACCCTAAGATTTGTCTTTGGAGCAACGGTTCTAGGAGTTATAGCCGTAAAACTATATTGGCTTAACTGGTAATTATATTTGTTCTAACGGCTGTTCAACGTACTTCCCTGTGTTTTGTTATTATGAGACCCCTTACATAATGCTCTGGAGTCACGAATGCTTAAAGCCCTCTTCCTCGATTTGGATGAAACCTTGTGCGACACACTCGGTGCCAATGAGCGAGCAAAACAGTTGATGGCGCAGGATATCGAGGCAAAGTATGGCGTTAACCTAAATGGACGAGACTTTGCCGATCAATATGTCTCAGGTATCTATCGTGAATGGAGTGAGGACCAGCGGGCTAAATATATGCCTATTATTGAACAGAAAAGTGAGGAATCATTTCGGCTACAGTTGATTCGCGACTTATTAACTGATCGATCTGTTGAGAACATAAGTGACGAAACAGCCAAAGCATTGCAAGACAAGTTTGATCGCGATCGCCTCAATGCATTTGGTTTCTACCCCGGCATTGTAGAATTCCTAACTGAAGCACGTAAGCTATTTACTTTAGTGGTTATCACTAATGGTCCTGAGTTTTCGCAAATTCCAAAAATACTGAGAGTTAATCTTGCCGATCATGTCGATCACATAATTATCGGCGGTCAAGAACCTGAGCAAAAGCCAGCGCCATCGATCTTCAACAAAGCACTAAAACTCGCCAACTGCCAAGCCCATGAGGCCATCCATGTCGGCGACAGTCTAGCCGCTGACATCGCTGGAGCACACAATAGTGGCATCACCTCAGTATGGATCCAACACCAACAACCACTTGATGCAGAATTGGGAATCGACCCACACCATACCCTGCTACATCCAAGCGAGATACCAGCCCTAATTCATCAGTTACAGCAAGGTTAGATTTATTTGCTTAATTATTCCATGCAGATGTCGGTTGTCTAAAGAGTCATCGACGCTCACTAAGTCTAAGTCGCTAACTACCGTAATTAATCAGGACAACGAAAATAAACCATTCTCGTTGTCCGATTTCAAACTTACTTGATACGATTTACACCACTAATCAAAGCCTTTATCGATGCTGTCACTATATTTGAATCAATACCAACACCGTATACCTCTTTAATACCCTGATCATTGGCATCTGAAATTTGTATAAATGCACAGGCATTAGCATCTGATCCCATCACACTTGAATTTATTGAACGCTCTTCATAATTACGCACATTTATTGAAAAACCGATACTTTGCATAGCATGAACCGCCGCATCAATAGGACCATTACCTTTGCCTTTTAAGCTATGTAATTCTGCATTAATATCCACGTTCAAATAAATACACTGTACATCGCCTTCTTCATAAAGATGATGAGTGTTGTAACTTATCGCCTTATCAACGCCTATATCAAAATATGTAGTCGTAAATAGCTGCCAAATATCAACAGCCGTTATTTCGCCATCATGACTATCGGTGTGGTTTTGTACCACGCCAGCAAATTCAACTTGTAGGCGACGAGGCATGACTATTCCATATTCAGATTCCATTAAATAAGCAATACCACCTTTACCTGATTGACTGTTAACTCGAATAACAGAGTCATAGTTACGACCTACATCTTTCGGATCAATCGGTAAATAAGGCACAGCCCAAACGGTGTTCTCTTGTTGCACAGCCAAGCCTTTTTTAATGGCATCTTGATGCGAACCAGAAAAAGCAGTAAACACTAAATCCCCCACATAAGGATGACGCGGATGAATTGGTAATTGCGTACATTCTTCAACAGTTCGGCCTATAGCATCAATGTCTGAAAAATCTAGTTCAGGAGATATGCCTTGTGTGTATAAATTTAAGGCTAATGTCACAAGATCAACATTACCAGTTCGTTCGCCATGACCAAACATGCAGCCTTCTACGCGATCGGCACCAGCCATGATGCCTAACTCGGCCGCTGCTACCGCTGTACCTCGATCATTATGAGGGTGAAGACTTAAAATGACGCTATCCCGTCGGTCAAGATGACGATGCATCCATTCAATTTGATCGGCATATACATTAGGAGTCGCCACTTCTACGGTAGCAGGTAAATTAATAATGACTTTATTATTAGGTGTTGCAGCCCATGTTTCCGTCACTGCGTTACAAGTTTCTAAAGCAAACTCTAACTCTGTTGCCGTGAAGGTTTCTGGACTGTATTCAAGCGTCCATTGTGTTTCTGGTTGCTGGGATGCTAATTCTTTTATTAATCTTACAGAAGTGACCGCCATGGCAATAACATCATTTTTACTCATACCAAAAACTGTGTCACGAAATGGTTTCGAGGTAGCATTGTAAACATGCACAATGGCTTTTTTAGCGCCTTTAAGTGATTCCATTGTACGAGTAATTAAATGCTCACGAGCTTGTGTCAAAACCTCAATGGTGACATCGTCAGGAATATGGTTATCTTCAATTAGCGTACGTACAAAATCAAAATCAGTTTTAGAGGCCGAGGGGAATCCCACTTCAATCTCTTTGAACCCAACTTCACATAACATTTTAAACATACGCATTTTACGTTCAGCATTCATCGGCTCAAAAAGCGATTGATTACCATCACGTAAATCAGTGCTCATCCAAATCGGCGGAGACGCTATAGTGTTCATTGGCCATTGACGATCCCTTAAGTTTATAACAGGAAATGGCTTATATTTGGTTGATGGATTCTGTAACATCAGTCTTACTCCAGTACATATGGTATGAATTTAATGTGATAAATTGTACTGAATTATCGTTAGCATGTGCTTGCGTATTAATGTTAAAAAACAATGGATACAGCAACAATATTGCTTTTATATACAGTTTTACAGCATAATTAACCGATCATTCAATATAAGAGTAGTTTTTATGGAACTTGATAATTACGATGTGCAGATATTGAACATCTTACAGAATGATGGTCGTATCAGTAATCAAGAGTTAGCTGATCGTATTCGACTTTCAGCTTCACCTTGTCTTCGCCGCGTGCGAGCACTTGAAGATTCAGGTCTTATAACGGGCTACCGAGCATTTATAGATGCTAAAAAACTAGGTTTGTCCTTAATGGCCCTCATCCATATTTCTATGGATCAACATACACCGGAACGTTTCAGCAATTTTGAAGAGCATATAGCTGAAATACCTGATGTATTGGAATGTTTGTTGATAACCGGACAAGATGCAGATTATCAACTTAAGGTTATCGTCAAAGATATGGATGCTTATCAAGAGTTATTACTGAATCAAGTGACACGAATCACTGGTGTAACTGGAGTGCGTTCTAGTTTTGTATTACGTAAAGTAATTGATAAGTCTGCTTTACTTATCAAAATATAAACCATCTGTTTATTTTTATAAGCTCAGACTGCAACATGCCTCTCTTGCACAGCTTATTTAATAAGCAAATACTACTTTATAGGTATTGTAGTTAAAAGTTAGGCACCTTGTTTATTAAACTTAATTGCCATCACGTCAGGGTAAAAAAATTGATAGCCTAATTGTTTAATTATCTTTTTATTACTGACTATTTTATAGGCAATGCTCTCATGGTTACTGCTAAATTTTGGATTAGGTAAGTTCAGTAAGCCTCTGGCATAGCTATAAAACTCACGTTTTTTGGGATGCGTTGAAGCGCAGCCATTAAAAACTTCACCCCAAGCACCTTGTTTAAGAATAGCTTTAATGATGCCTATACAATCATCTCGGTGAATTAGGTTTACCGGAGAATCTGGTGACGGAACAACCTTGTCATTTTTAAAAAAATTCCCTGGATGTCGTGAGTAACCAATTAAACCACTCAATCGCAAAATTGTGGTTTTAAAGTGAGTATTTGACATAAACATTTGCTCTATTTGATAAAGCAAACTGTCCGTAGACTCCATTCCAATATCTTCACTAACCACTCGATTTAGCGATTGGTAGACAGAAGATGAGCTAATAAAAAGTACTTTTTTTATCGTAGATTGCTCAATCTCTTTAATAAGATCGGCAAAGCCATTTTTATTTTTAGATGTAATATTGATAATCAATATCTCTGTAGATAAAAATGACTGAGTTACGTTTGACAGTCGATCAATGTCAACAATATATGGCGTGATAGTTGTTTCAGACAAGGCCGAAAACTTATCAACTGATCGTGTTGAAAGATGAAGGTTATGGCCGAGTTTAATTAACTCATTTGCTAATGGTAATCCTAGCCAACCACTACCTAAAACACTAATTTCCATCGAGTTATTCACCCCCAAATTTTAGTGATGAGATTTATACCCTATATATAAATTATGTTAGCCCTCAGCGGCGCTAGCCTAGCTATTAACTGGTTTTGTATACGATGGGGAATACCTTCTAAATCCATGGCATTTATCAGTAAATCAACTAGATGGTTAAAATCTTTCTCATTGATATTCATACCCGTGTGAATATCAGTCATATTATCACCAGTATATTTACAAGGGCCATCAGTGATGGCACATAAATGCTCTGTTAATTGAGTGCGGAATCTGGTTATACGCGCGTCAGCAAAATAATGAAAAATTTGTTTATCTTGGCCAATTTGTTTGATAAAACCACTCACAATTGCATCTAGCCCTGGTTCGCCACCCAATTTGTCATAGAGTGTATTTTGAGATGTATGCGTTGCACATCCGATCATCAGAAATAATAAGCAGATTGTCACGACTAGTCTTTGTAATAATTTAAGCATTAAAAGTATCCTGTCATTGATACGTAAGGACCTTTTTGATCTTTGTTTCCAGCAATCGTTCCTAGATCAAGCCATGCAGCAGTGAAGCTCAATGACTTATTAGGCAGCCAAGCAACAAACACATCTGCCCAGTTATCTTCCTTGAGACCTAAATTATCAGGCTTTTGTCGATACTCAATACCAACAGCAAGTTCTCTACTGAAAAATATTGCCGTAGATGCTTCCCATTGTAGCCGAGAACCTTGATTTGGGCCGCCGAAACCCAATATTCCCATTTCATTGGCATCAGTATGACGAGCTGTAATGTTCCAAAGTAAGTTATAACCACCCACAGCACCTAAGTGCAATTTGCTAGCAGCTAAGTACCAATCAACGCCGGATGTATCTTCAGCACCTAGTGCCTTTGCAATATCTGTATCCTTTAGATCTTTATATTGCATACCTAAGCTTAACATCGGCCATTTGCTATAAACAAGATCACCATAAAGTCGAGTCTTTACGCCAAATATATTCTGTTCAATGCTAGTGTCTAACGCATTAACCCTGAAGTTATGCCGAGCGACAGATAGCTCTACGCGGTCATAAAGGTTAAGTTGGGCACCACATACTCTAAGTCGAAAACCGTCAAGGTGAGCTTGGCTACAAAAAGCGTTAGCAGCAATTTCATCCCGTGTAGCATAGCCTGCTAATTGAGCCCAAGGCACTAAACCACCACCACCAGAACCTTCTACTTGAGAAACGCCTGGCGTTGAGATTAGTTTGCCATCGCCTGCTAATAATGGGCTGACGACAAATGCTGAAGCTAATATTACTGCTCTAAACATATTTTTGATAATAGCTCCCTAGCCATTCAATGAAGGCTTCTGATGACATTGGCCTGCTTAAAAAGTATCCCTGTATGTGATCGCAACCCATGCTCTTAAGTATATCTAGACTTTCATTATTTTCAAGTCCTTCGGCAACGACGAATAAACCAAGTCGATGACCGAGAGAAATGGTTGAGGCCACAATAATTTGATCACTTTCTGAACTATTAAGCTCCATGATAAAGCTTTTGTCTATTTTAAGTTCATCGACAGGTAATTGTTTTAATTTTGCTAATGAAGACTGGCCAATACCATAGTCATCGACAGAAATTGTATAGCCCTTTTCTTTTAATTCAATAAGCAGTGCAATTGCCTGAACTTCATCTTGCATCAGGTCACGCTCTGTCACTTCTAATGTGATATATTCAGGTGCTATTTGATGCTTAACCGATGCCTTTTTTAGGTTCATATGAAAGTCTGGGTGGCTAATATCCTGTGCTGAAATATTAATTGCAGCATCAATAAATATACCTTTGTGCTGCCAATCTTTTAACTGTTTGAGAACGGTATCAATTACCCAAGCCGTTAAATCAAAAATAATACCTGTTTGTTCAGCATAACTTATAAAAATTTCTGGAGAAATAAAGCCTAATTCGGGATGTTTCCAGCGAATTAATGCTTCAACTTTATCTATTTTTCCTGTTTTTAAATTAAGTTTAGGCTGGTAATTCATATAGAGTTGACCGTCATCTAGAGTCAAAGCAAGCCTCAGTGCTTCTATAATTTTAATATGTTGATGGCGAACTTCTTCTTCGCCTATATGGTAATAACGAATTGGCTTGTTATCTTTTTCAGAATAATCGAGCGCAATCATTGTCCGTCGAAAAATGCTATCCGCGTCATCTCCATCGTGAGGATAATTTGCAATGCCAGCCCAAAACTTCAAATTAAGTTCGAGTGAATCTACGTGTAGCGGCTTAGCTAAGCTAGTCATAAAGTCTTGTGCACAACGGTCTGCGTGTGCATCTTTTGCTAGAGGGATCAGAGATAAAAAAACATCACCGTCTAATCGAGCATGTTTCCCTCCTACCTTATTAGTATCAGCTAACCGTTGTCCTAATGATTGTAGACATCGGTCACCAACCTGAATACCTAATATTTCATTGAGATTACTAAAGCCACGGATATTAATCGCGATTAAAATATGTCGTTTATCGTTGATTAAGGTGTCGTTAATAATTTGTCTAAACGTATGTCTATTGTAGAGGCCCGTTAAAGTATCGTGTTGAGATTGATATAAAATTTGTTGCTCACGAGCATCAATTGCATCGCCCATTTCAGAGAACGCATCAAAGAGTAAACTGACTTCTTGACTCATACTTTTACTTGAAACAAGATTTGCATATTGCCCCTTAGCGAATGCTTTCGACTGGTCAACAAGCAGGGACAGAGGCTCCGTTAATTTTTGAGCAAATAATTGACTTAGCAAGATAGCCACAAGCATGATTAAGCTTGCAATTACAGTAATCGATAACAGTAGGCGATCGTGCTCTACATAGGTGGATGAAAGGTCAGCTGTTAGGAACAGCTTGATAGGATTCTTTGTTGCGGTTTCAAGTTCCAATTGGCGACTATCAAAGGCCGGTCGACTCCCCCAAAACCACGGCAGTGTTTTTGATGTTAAATAATATGGGGTAAGTTTCTCATCAACTACTTGATTTTGGCTGGAGATTACGTTGCCCTGACTATCAAAAAAACTAACATCTAAGCCTGTTAATTTTTTCAATTCATTAGCAACGTCACTATTAATTTCAAAACCAACAATGGCATAAGCAACAGGTCGAGGTGCATTGACAGATAAAGCGAGTAATTGATAGAGCGTATTCTGCAACATCATAAAGTGCGTTTTACCTGGTTCGGCAAGCAACACGTTTAACGATGCGGTTTGTGACGCATCAAGATTAAAACTTGAGATACTTGAAGATATTAACTGGCCTTGCAAATCAGTTAAAAACATTATATCGGCGTCAATACGTTGTCCATGATTAAGTAAAACGCTTGCGATTGTTTCTTTATCTCTTGTTGTAACAGCCTGCTTAAATCCAAAATCAGCAGTTAATACGCGTGCAGCAGTTGTAAGAAGCTTTTCTTTTTCTTTTGTATATTGCTCAAAGACATTCTGAGCATTATTGATACTTGCAGTGAATTGCTTTTTATTAAACTGACTAGATGACCACCATGACCATCCTTGTATAGCAACCGACGTAACAAGTACTAGTCCCACACATAAAAGGACAATACCCTGACGTAAACTTGTTTTGTGTTTCAGCACTAATAAGTATCCCCGAAGGTATCCCTCGCTGTGGGTTCAGCTACATCAATAGAAACCACATAGCCTTTCTTGTCGTCAGTGAATTGTTCATCCTGCAACTTAATGATTTTTCGTTCTTCAGGTCTATTTGTCTGTAGTGGATGCCAAATACTGACTTTATCAATCATAGGATCAAAATCTAATGTCACATTGCCTTTTTGATCAGTCACCATCGCACTATCTTTAGCGACATAAATGCTGCCGACCATTGAATCATGAATATTACAACCAACAATAACAACGCCATTATCTTCAAAATCAACTGGTTTTTTAGGTTTTCCAGCATAAAGCTTTAACTCAAATGACTTTGCTTTAGAAAATGAATACACATGATGACGAATATTATCGCTGTTGGGAAATACAACAGATTGTCCCTGTTTGATTAAAATCAAATCAGGTAAAAAACGTTTATTTACCTGATCCATTACGGCAGGCTCAGAACTAAGACCTGTCGAATTCGCCGTTGGATTTTGTCTAATAACTTCGATCACAGCTTGTTCTAGAGGTTGACCCGCACTGTCGTTAACGTGAATTGTAATTGGAGTGGCTTGTGCTAAAGAATTGAAGAAAATGGATACAAATATCAGAGTTTTTTTGTATTTTAATTTGTATTTTAATAAGTTAAGCCATTTACTATTTATTGCAGTCGAATTTCCGTTTAATGTCGTCATTGATGTACAGATCCTAAATTATAAGTTTTACAAATACTTCGCAGCAAAAATGATTCAATCATATAGCGTTTTATATAGACAAAGCGACCCTAAAAAATGAATTTAAGACAATAAGTCTAGTGCTAGAGTCTAAATATAGCATTGATAGCGGTACTTTATTATTATTATCTAATAATTAATCTGCATCTTAAAGCTGATTCAATTTAGCTTTCTGTTTTATTTTTAACGTTAATGTCACACATATACATAGTTTCAGTAAATTTCATACTTAACTATTATGGATACTTATGCCTTAATAAGTGAGTAATCAGCGTTATTCTCTTTCCATCCATGCACATTAAATTAGAGTACTTGATAAATAAGTATTTGACTAGTCAGTCAAATACTATAAAATACACATTCTTACTTCTTAATAATTTAGTGGTACTAATGGGACGTCCCCCTACTGATACAAAATCGAAACTTCTATTCACTGCAAATGATCTTATATGGCAGAGCAGCTATGGCTTTGTGTCTGTCGATGACATATGTAAAGCTGCAGAGATAAAAAAAGGGAGCTTTTATTATTACTTTTCTTCCAAAGCAGAATTGGCCGTAGCAGCCATGGAAGAATCTTATCAAGGCTATGAAGCTGAGTTCGTTAGCATATTTTCTTCAGACCTATCCCCTATCGAACGTTTTGAAAATTTAGCAGATTTTGTCTATGAGAAACAAAAACAAGCATACGAAAAATATGGACGTGTCTGTGGTTGCCCTTTTGCATCTTTAGGATCTGAAATGGCTGGTAACGAAGAATTAATACAAAAAAAGGCTGATGAAATATTGCATCGCCAGAGCGATATGTTTAGAAACACATTGCAAGAGATGATAGATACCGGTCTTTTACCTGCGAATACAGATATTTCTAATACCGGATCACAAATAATCACCTCCCTTTTAGGTCAAGTGATGGTGGCTCGCATTCAAAACAATTTAAGTAACTTGAAAAAAGATGTAAAACTCAGTTTATTTCAAACCCTTGGTCTAGAAACACATATTTCAGGAATAAGCACTAAGCTTCAGGAGCAACAAAATGGTCAATAAATTTCGCACAGCCACTATCTTAAGTGCTGCTATGGTAACCGCCATTTTTGGCACTGCTGGTTTGATACATACTGCTTATGCTAAAGAACCTCAACCCACTGCTGCCAGCCAACCGCAAGCAATGCCTGTCGAAGTCTCTATCGTCGAAGATAAAGCAATACGGCTCTGGAAAGAATTTTCAGGCCGCCTTTCAGCCGTTGATTATGTTGAAATTCGACCACAGGCAACAGGCTTAATCACTGAAGTAAAATTTACTGACGGACAGAATGTTACCAAAAATGATGTTTTATACGTTATTGATCCTCGTCCACTTAAAGCTATAGTCGATCAAAAAAAGGCAAATTTAATCTCAGCTAAAGACAGTTATGATTTTTCTATAAAAGAATATAAAAGAACCGCTGATTTAGTCGCTAAAAAAATGGTGGCCCAACAGGTCCTTGATGACCGTATCAATAATAAGCTCGTTGCTGATTCGAGTGTCAAACGAGCTGAAGCTGAGTTATCAGCGGCTGAAATAAACTTAAGTTATGCTTATATAAAGGCCCCTATTTCAGGCACTATCAGTCGTACCGAATTAACCGTGGGTAACTTAGTGTCATCTGGCTCTAACGCTCCTTTATTAACCTCTATTGTGGCTAATGATCGCGTATATGCTGATTTTGAAGTCGATGAACAGACCTATTTACACTTCCGTAATAACACCTCATCTGAACTAAAGAATAAAGTTCAAAACCCAGTTCAACTAAGTATTGAAGGTGGTAATAAAGTCTATCAAGGAAAAATTCATTCCTTTGATAATAAAATAGACCCTAAAACAGGGACGATTCGAGCTCGTGCAATATTCAGTAATCCAGAAGGGAAATTGTTATCAGGCATGTATGCTCACCTAAAACTAGGTAGTGCTACCGAAGAAAAGACAATTCTAATC
>CAXBIM010000049.1:0-19795 GCA_963975785.1 uncultured Methylophaga sp. | reverse complement strand
GTGAAGAGATGCAACTGACTTGGCTGGCTGAAGACGGTGAATTACTAGCGATGATGCCGGATGATGCGGTGGTCAAAATCCAACCGGATCAAAATACCAGCATTATTACGCTGACCCATGATCCCAAGCTAGATGATATGGCTCTACTGGAAGCATTAAAGTCAGATGCGTTTTATATCGGCGCCCTTGGTTCGAAACAAACAAATGCCAAACGTCGAGAAAGACTCGCCCTGTTTGACCTAACGCCAAATGAGATTGCTCGCCTGCACGGGCCAGTAGGACTAGAGATTGGCAGTAAAACACCCGCAGAAATAGCCGTGGCTATTTTGGCGGAACTGATTGAATTAAAACATGCATATAGCAGACAAGCTGATATCAGAGCCGTGAGCAACGGTTAAGAAGCATGTCAGGGAAATTAATCAGCCCTATTGTGCTAGCTGCCGGTAAGTCTCAGCGGTTTGGCAGTGACAAGTTGCTGCATGTGATGAAATATAATGGTGTCAGTCAGCCACTGATTTTGCATAGTTTAAAACCATGGCTAGACGTGTTTGACCAAATTAATGTTGTGGTCAGAATTGATAATCATGCATTGATAGCGCTACTCGAACACTGCGAGTCCTCTTCACGACTGAACTTAATAAACACTACCAACGCGGCTAAAGGAATGAGCGCTTCATTCGTGAGTGGCATCGAAGCAAATAGACAAGCTGATGCCTGGCTAATTGGACTATCAGATATGCCTTTTATTAAAAGCTCGGTAATTGCTAATTCGCTAAAAGCTCTGACTACCGGTGCAGAGATCACTCTCCCCATTTTCAATGGACAACGAGGTCATCCGGTTGGTTTTTCATCTCGTTTCAGCTCACAGTTACTTGCACTTCGTGGTGATAAAGGAGCAAAGGAAATCATTGCTTCATCGGCAGACCAAATAATTTTCATCGATAGTCCTGACAACGGTATCTGGCAGGATATAGATACCCGTAATAATCTATCAACTGATTGATTATTTAAGTCATATTTTCAATGTGGCTATAAAAGTATACTCATCAAATTATTGTTATTAATACCTATATCAAAGTCATAACTTAAAATCTGATTTAACTTTTCAGGATTCATATTTGCTTAAATCAAAATTGAATATCCTAGTGTTTAATTATGATACGTCCAGTACTGTAACCGCGTACCGCCCGCCCATACTTTAATTTAAGTCATGTTAAATTAAAATATAAAAGTGACTAATGTTAAATAAAAGTAGTACCCTATCTATATAAATAGTTAAGTAGGAATGACAATGGCACTTAGTGATGTAATTAGAGAAGCACGACTTAGAACTGACCTCAAGCAAGAAGATACAGCCCTTTTGATGGATGTGACAGTACAAACATATAGCAAATGGGAGAATGGAATAACCGAACCCAAGGCCAGTCAGGTAGCACAATTAAGTGATATATTAAACGTATCTACACAACTGATATGCTGCGGCAAGCAAAGTGAAAAGCTCGAGATGGTGGATTTTATAAGGATCACTTCAAAGCAACTTAAGGATCTAGGCGAGTTTGAAATCCTTGAAACGCTTTGGCATCACATAGAGGATGACGCAAGCTTCATTGACGCCTTAAAACAACTCAATACTGAAGATAAATATGAAGCGGTAATCACTATGAAAAAGATAGTTTGAAAAGCTTTTACAAAGCAACACGCAACATACATATTTATATAAGTTAACCCATACAATTAAAACTTAACTTCTGTATATATAACTAACCGCTAGACCCTATTTAAATTTAACTGCCCTATTCTATTCTTAGCTTAGTCATATTTTGAAAATACCTACATAAAAGACTCGTTTAATTTTAAATGACAACTATTCAGTACTTTGCCATTTGTTAGAACTACCTACACCTTATAGAGGCTGCTACATACATTAGAGAATTAGTTGTAAATGTAGATTTTTAAAACATGTCTGAATTTTGATTTACGTAAGGGGTTTATCCGTGAAGACCATCAGATTTCAAATTCTGAATTATCTTATATAAATAGTTTTCAAGGTCATGAAGAATGTGACTTAACAAAATTCCTTTCTTTAAGTTCTAATAAATATTTTGTATTGATATCTTGTGAAGTGCTTTTATATTAGTTGATCGGAAAGAACAAAGTGAATACCCTGCTTTTGTTGCAAAGCAGCTTCTATCATTTGTTGAGCAATATTTCGAGCTGGATTGACGCGTACACTTTTAGGTAAAATATTTCCAAATATTTTTAATAAACTGACCATTATTTTCTCACCTAAACGTTTCTCTTTTCTATTACCTTCAATCAAGCCCGGTCTTACGATTGTGAGTGATGGGTAATCAAGTTGGGTTAAAGCATCTTCAATCTCACCTTTAACTTTACTATAAAAAATTCGTGATGACATATTGGCACCCATTGATGAATTTAATACAAATGATGAAGCTTCATACTCACGAGCGATAGCAGCAACTGCGAGTGGATAATCATAATCGACTCGTATGAATTGCTCTTTGGTCTTAGCTTTACGAATGGTAGTGCCCAATGTGCAAATCACTGAATCAACTGCCCACCAATTTGCAGATTCAGGGAGGTTATCAAAATCGGTCTGAATAATTTCTAGTTTTGGGTTTGGGTTTGGGGTAACAGTGCTTCGCGTTAATACTACGATTTTACTGATGCGGGTATCATTTAAAGCTATCTCTAAAACATGGCTTCCGACTAAGCCCGTTGCACCAACTAAAAGTAGCTTCATTGTGTTTATCCTTACTTATTCAATACCGTTAAAAAACCATTTTATGACTGGACATTATATCCCCCGCCTCATAAAAGACGGGGAATTTAAATCAGACTTAATCTATGTATTTTCGTTTTGAAAAATACTCATATAGAACAGGTAAAATAAACAAGGTTAACAAGGTCGCACTGAGCAAGCCACCGACTACAACAGTGGCTAAAGGTCGTTGAATTTCAGAGCCGATACCTGTAGCTAACAACATGGGAATAAGACCTAAAGCGGCAATAAAAGCGGTCATTAATACAGGACGTAAACGTGATAAAGCGCCTTCGAATATCGAGCGTTTAATATCAAGTCCACCTTCAATACGTTGATTTATTGCATTCACCATCACCACACCGTTAAGCACCGCCACCCCAAACAAAGCAATAAAACCTATGGAGCTAGGTACCGATAAATATTGCTCAGATATAAATAAGGCCACAATGCCACCAATTAAGGCGAGAGGTACATTCAGCATGATCAATAAGGCTTGGCCTACTGAATTAAATGCAAAATATAGTAGCAAAAATATTAAGCCTAATGATATTGGCACAACAATCATCAATCTCGCTTGAGCCCGTTGCTGATTTTCAAACTGGCCGCCGTAGACAACTGAATAACCAGCGGGTAATTCAACCTCACTCTGAATACGTTGATTTATTTCAGCGACATAACTGCCCATATCTCGCCCTGTAACATTCGCTTGAATAACGACGCGACGTTGAACATCATCACGTCTTATTTGCGGAGGACCTGATTCAATAGCTACTGTTGCAACATCGCCCAATCTTACCCAAGCACCTGTCGCTGAATGGAGAATAAGTTCTTTAATAGCCTGAATATCTTTGCGATATTGTTTAGCAAGACGAACATAAATATCGTAACGCTCATTACCATTAATCACCTGACCAGCCATTTGCCCACCAATCGCTTCACCAACCAAACTCATGACTTGAGACATAGGAATACCATGGCGAGCCAGGCGATCTCGATCCGGACGAATGACTAATTGTGCTTCGCCTTCAATAGGTTCCAATGCTATACCCACACTGCCTTCGATAGTTTTAACAAGCTGTTCTATTTCACTACCTTTTTCTGCTAATGTAACAAGATCTGGTCCAAATAATTTAATCGCAAGTTGCGCCTTAGTGCCTGATAATAATTCGTCAACACGTGTGGCAATAGGTTGAGAAAAAGAAAATAACAGTCCCGGCATCACTGACATTTTTTGCTGCATTAATGTTTGTAACTGCTTTCGATCACGAGCACTCGTCCATTCACTTACAGGATTTAATCCTACATAAATTTCTATATTAGATACTGGCTCTGGATCACCGCCAATTTCTGCTCGTCCTACACGGCTTGTTGCATATTCTACTTCTGGGAAAGTCATCAAAATCGCTTCCATTTTATTAGCCACTTGGAGTGCGGTATCCAAACTGGATGATGGCGCGAGTGTAACCCTAACGTTAATCGTGCCTTCTTCTAGTTCAGGTACAAACTCGGTTCCAAGCAAAGGTATTAAGTATAAAGACCCCAAAAATAATGCAATGGAAGCAACGGTCATCACGAACTTATGCGCTAGAGAAAATTTAAGTAAGTAACGGTAAATTATTTCAATGAGAGATAAGATTGGATTGTATTTTTCTTTGACCTCTTTTCGAAACAAATAGGATGCCATGGCTGGCACAACCATAAGCGCTACAAACAGTGATGCCAACATAGCCAACACTATGGAAATGGCCATAGGTTGAAACAATTTTCCTTCTACGCCTTCCAATGAAAATAAAGGGGCAAACACAATGGTGATGATCATTACGGCAAAAAATACCGGCCGCCCTACTTCTTTAGCCGCTTCCATAATTCGTAAAGGCATGGCAGCAGAATTTTGAACCAGAACCTGCTCAGCCGCATGGCTATCATGGCCATTTTCATGTTGCTTTTGAGGGGGAGTCAGATGGCTAAAAATATGTTCCATCATTACTACCGAGCCATCGACCATCATACCTATAGCTATCGCTAATCCACCTAGCGACATCAGGTTAGCTGAAATACCCCAATACGCCATCAACATTAAAGCTAAGCCAATTGATAGAGGTATAGATAATAATACCAATAGTGTTGCACGAATATTCATTAGAAAAATCAGTAATATAACGACGATAAGTACAAATGCTTCTAACAGTGCTTTACTCACAGTATCAACCGCTTGCTCAACTAAATTAGATTGGTCATAAACAGTATCAATCGTGACGCCATCGGGAAGTGCCTGCTGTATTAAAGGAAGGCGAGATTTAATACCATCGATAGTTAATTTAGTATTAGCACCCATACGTTTTAACACGACCCCCGTCATCACTTCACCCAATGATTCAGGATTTCCTTGTGCATCACGGCGTGAAAGCGTGACGGCTCCCTGACGAATTTCAGCACCATATTCCACTGTCGCCACATCACGAACATGTACAACAATGCCGTCGTCTTGTTTTAATGGGATATTACCAATATCTCGTAGACCATCTTCATTAGAACGAAGCCAGCCAACACCGCGAATAACTAATTGCTCTTGACCTCGTTCCATATACCAGCCACCGGCATTACGGTTTCCCGACTCTATGGCTACTGATATATCGTTAATGCTAATGCCATAAGCCAGTAGTTTTTTAGGATCAACCTGAACCTGATACTGGCGTACTTCGCCACCAAAAGACAGCACTTCAGTTACACCATCAACAGGCATCAGGAGTAGTTTAACAACCCAGTCATTAAGACTACGAAGTGCCATTATGTCGTATTTTTTTGGATCGTCAGCCCGGATAATATATTGATATACCATACTTAAGCCTGAAATATTGGGTGCCATTTCAGGAGTACCTATACCCTTTGGTACTTCTTCTTTTGCTGCCTGCAAACGCTCAAATACTAGTTGTCTAGCAAAATAAATATCAGTACCTTCTTTGAAAACGACCGTCACCATCGAAAGGCCCGTTTTGGAAATGGAGCGAACCTCTTCGACGTCAGGTAAGCTATACATCACAGCTTCAACAGGAAAGGTTATTAATTGCTCTACTTCTTCAGCAGCTAAGCCTTCAGCTACTGTATTAATAGACACTTGAATATTAGACACATCTGGAAACGCATCTAAATTAAGTTTGGGTAGAATCAGACCAGCACCGAATAGAGTGGCGATTAAAGCCAGTGCCACGAATAAACGATTACGGACTGATACTTCGATCAGTTTATTTAACATAGCTATCAATCCTTTTAATGGTTGTGAATTTCAAATCCGCTTTTCGCCAATTCTGATTGAACGTAAAACGCACCTTCAACAACGATAGCTGTGCCGATTTCTAGGCCTTCAATAATGGCCTTACCATTACGTATATCTAATACCTTAATTTCGACGCCTTTAAATTCTCCCTCTTCATCTTGCTCTACAAATACTTGCCAGTCGCCATCAGAACTTCGCAGCACGGCAGATTCAGGAACGAGTAATGCCTTTGTTTGATTTGATGTTTCGATTTGAGTGTCAACAAATAAGCCTGGGTGTAATACATCCTGATTGTTTACTACGTCGATACGAATGCGTGAGGTGCGAGTAACCTCATCTAGATTATGATAAATTTGAGAAACGGTTGCTGGAAAGTTTTTGTTATCCCATTGCACATTAGCTTTATCACCGACTGTGATTTCACTAGCAACATCAGGTGAAACATTGGCTATGACCCACATATTAGATTCATCAGTTATTACATTAAGCTCTTGCCCTGGCTCAATTTGCTGACCGATGAGGTGCTCTTCTTTTAAGATGGTGCCATCTATAAGCGCTACTAGATCAAAACGGCCATTGGCTCTTGAGAAGTTGTTACTTTTCACTAAGCTATTGATCTGGTCTTCGGTCATACCATAGGCAATGGCTTTGGCCTTGGCTAACTCCCAATTGATCTGCGTTTCTAAATACCGTTGTTCAGCGATGATCTTTTTGCCCAAAGCCTTCACTCGCGTCCAGTCTAGATAAGTCATTAATACTTTGGCTTGAGCCTCAGCCATTTCGACACTAGACAAAGTCACAATTTTTTGTCCCTTACGTACCGACTCACCTAATACAACATGTTGTTCAATAAGTTGAGCAGTGATGCGAGGGCTAATGACAACTGTTTTATAACTATTAAAGGTTACTTCACCAGGCGCATTTACAAGTGTTTGTATTGGCTGTAATTGTAAGGACTTAACAATTATACCAGCTGTTCTTACTTGTTTAGAGGTTAAGGTAACAATGCCATCTTGTTGATTTTTATTATGATTGTCTTGCTCTATAGTATGTTCTGAAACTGCTGTAGTTATATCAGCAGCTACTGCAGCTGTAGCACTATTAACGATTAAAGTTAAGGTCAATAAAGACACTCGTACAGCAAGCTGTCGAGAATTTAAAACTTTCATGGGATTTTCCTGAAAAAATTTAAAATGAAACGCATTGTGAATATGTCACAACAACGTGATTTTGAAATTCAGATCAGGCTTTAGGTGGTTGAGATGGTGGCGTGTGGATAAAGGAGTGAAACTGATTAGTAACCGCGAAGTATAAAACTGGATCGCGAATCACTGATGACGTTATGATTTGACTAACAAGCCCCACCATATGCGACGTAATATGACATAAATGATTGCAAGCAGATTCATCATGATCAGTATCTTCTGCTGACAAATTATTGTGCTGAGTTGAAATCAAATGTGACTCACTTACGTTCTCTTCATAGGTATTACTAGCCGATACCATGTTAATGGTCAGAAAGTTCACTATAAGAAATAGAATGAGTAAAGGTGATTTCATTGTTTGGACTATCGCATAACTAGCTCCATATTTCAAACAGTTACTAAGAAAATTAGATTCACTACTAGCAACAGACTAAACTTATGAAGTTTTATTGATACCAATAAAACGTCAACTGTGCACCGTTTTTTTAACAGAAATGCCTAGTCGTTTCGCTAACCGCATAAGATTTGCTCTATCAACATTTAACTTACGTGCGGCTTCACTCCAGTTTCCTTTCGACTGTTCTACAGCACGGAAAATACAATGGCGCTGGAATGTTTGTGTTGCCTCATTTAAATCTAGTATTTGTATCGTGTCACTTGGAATAGCTTGCACTGTACTTTCAATAGACGTTACCTGCCTTTCATCAGGTAACTCTAAAAAGCGCTTACCGAGAGAAATAATGCCATTTTCATCTGCATTTGCCTTAGCTTTGAGAGATGCTCTACTAATCACATGCTCCAGTTCTCTGACATTACCCGGCCATGAATACTCGGTTAACGCTAACTCGGCTTCTTTAGAAAGCTTGAGTTGCCTAATCCTTAATTTTCTACTCGTCTTTTCCAAAAAATATCCGGCAAGTAATAATGCATCACTGCCTCGCTGATTTAATCTCGGTACTTTTAATGGGTAAACTGAAAGACGGTGATACAAGTCAGCTCTAAATCGCCCTTTTCTCACCTCTTCTTCTAAATCTCGGTTAGTAGCAGCAATCACCCTAACTTTAACGTGCTCAACATGATCTTGTCCTACAGGTTGAATCTCACCACTTTGTAAGACGCGTAATAATTTACTTTGTACAGATAAAGGTAGCTCGCCGACTTCATCTAGAAATAAACTTCCACCATTAGCAAGTTGAAATTTACCCGGTCGTGACTTCTCTGCACCTGTAAATGCACCTTTGGTATGACCAAATAACTCTGCTTCAGCCAATGTTTCAGTTAAAGATGCACAATTAATATGCACTAAAGATTTATCTTTAAGGCCTGACATTTGGTGAATCTTACGGGCGACTAGCTCCTTACCTACACCGGTTTCACCCGTAATCAAAACAGTATAATCGGAGCTGGCAACTAGTTGAATCTCATTTTTTAAAGCCAGCATCGATGGACTTTGACCGATTAGTTCTCCCCCATCTTTCAACAAAGCTTCTTCTGTCAATTCTTGTACTAGTTCGTGAGCATGTTGTGCACTTAATTCCAACTTTTTGAATTCAAGTGCCGTTTTTAATGTCGCTGATGATAATGCGGCAATTAACTCTAAAGTTTTACTGCTTATATCGTCGAATGCTTGGGCTTGTAGGCTATCTATTGTGACCAAACCTATCAGTTTTTGATCTGAATATAGAGGAAGTCCCATACAGGAGTGAACAGGTAAATCGCCTGCAATCGCAAGTAGCAAGCCATCATATGGATCTGGCAAAGAACAGGGTTCAGGAAACGTCAAGGGCTTACTAGATTCACAAATAAGTTTAAGCCTTGGATGTTCTTCAAGTAAAAATCGTCTGCCTTGTACTTCTGTGGAGAGTCCTTGTGTCGCCAAAGGCGTTAGTATATTAGCGTGTAGACCAAGTAAAACTACAGCATCACACTGAATAGCCTTTCTTATGGAGTCTAGTAGGCGATCAAACCGATCATCATTATTTATACTATTCGCTAAATCAAGTGCTATTTCTATCAATAAATTGGAATTAAAAGCTGTCATGTAACGGTAACCATTCACGAGTCAAGATTGAGTCAATTTAACACACATATTGCTAATTGACACAATTTATCATGAGTCATAATGACTCTTTAAAAGTGACCGCATATTGCATCACATTGATATTAAATACTTATTTGTTATGGCATGTATTCTGCTTTATCCATAGAAATAATCAATAGATAAAACAATGTGGCAACAATAACTAGAGGCAGAATATGTTATCAACAAAAACGATTGAAATTGTAAAAAGTACCATCCCCTTACTTGAGAATGCAGGTGTTGAAGTTACGGACTATTTTTACAAGCGAATGTTCGAACATAATCCTGAATTGAAGGATATCTTTAACTTAGCTAATCAAGCTAGCGGTCGTCAGCAGTTCGCTCTCTTTAGTGCAGTCGCTGCATATGCCCAAAATATAGATAATCTTGGTACATTAGGTGATCTAGTGGAACGTGTTGCTCAAAAACATACTAGTTTCGATATTCAACCCGTTCAGTACCAGATTGTCGGCCATCATTTGATTGAAACGCTTCGTGAAATGGCTCCTAATGACTTCACCGATGAAGTAGCAAGCGCTTGGGTTGAAGCATATGGATTACTTGCAGATGTATTGATTGATCGTGAACGCGATCTTTATGAGACCTCTTCCGAACAGCGTGGCGGCTGGAATGGCGCTAGATTATTCAGAGTAAAAGAAAAATCGGCTGAATCTGAACTCGTCACTAATTTTACCTTTGTACCTGTAGATGGCGGGCATGTAAGAAGTTATTCACCAGGTCAATATATTGCTGTAAGAGTTAAGCCTGATAATTCTGATAATGTTGAAATAAGACAATATTCTTTATCAGATAAGTACAATTCTGATAGTTACCGAATCAGTGTCAAAAGAGAATTGTCACCGCCGTTAGGAATAGTATCTAACTACTTGCATGACCATGTTCAGGTCGACGATACGGTTGAGTTAATGCCCCCCGCAGGTGCCTTTTTCTTAAAACACCATGATAAACCAACGGTGTTGATTTCTGCTGGTGTTGGGATTACTCCGATGATGGCTATGTTAGAAACTATAGTTTCTAAAGGCATTGAGCAGCCAATGCTATTTCTACATGCCTGTAGAAATAGCAAACAACATTCATTTCAACAACGTATCGAAAAGTTATCTTCGACATACATTAATATGAAAAATTATTACTGGTACAGTGAGATACAACCACTTGATAAAAAAAGCTTATCTGGCATGATGGATCTGAATACTATTCGTGATGACCTTCCTACATCTGATGGTCATTTTTATGTTTGTGGACCGATAGAGTTTATGCGCTTCATCAAACTACAACTTAGAATTTTAGGCGTTAGCCTAGATCGTATTCACTACGAAACATTTGGACCACATGACAATATTTAATTATCAGAAATAGGTGACAGACTAGACTGTCACCTATTCATTAATCCTCGTTGTGATAGTTTCATTAGGTCTAATTATTCTTATGGGTGTAAAGTTAATAAGCTATGAAATGTGAATGTTAAAACAAACTTTTTCAAAGAAAATATTTATGACATTAAATGATAACTACACACCCTCACAAATTAAAACGTGGCGCACTCAGCAGCGTGAACAATTAATAGAAAGACGTATTGCTGTTGGTGGTTATCAGCGAAAACTATGGCAGCACGAAATATTACTTAAATTGCAAGATTTTCTTAAAGGTATCGAGCCAGGAACAATTGCTTTTTATTGGCCATTCAAAGGCGAAGTTGATTGTCGAAATCTGATTATTGAAATGTTACAACAGGGTTGGCAAGCTGCATTACCCGCCGTTACCAAAACCAGCTTCCCCTTAGAGTTTAGGCAGTGGACGCCTGAAACGCCCATGATACCTGGGGTATGGAAAATACCCGTGCCTAAATCTCGAACAATTGTTACACCAAAGGTGATGTTAATCCCATTAGTAGGTTTTGATGATTGCCAATATCGATTGGGCTATGGGGGCGGTTATTATGATCGAAGCCTCATTGATATTGAACCATCACCAATAAAAATAGGGCTAGGTTTTGAGTTAGCTCGATTAGACACGATTTACCCACAAGACTATGATATACCGATGAATATCATTTTCACTGAAACAACTTCAGATGTAACTAACAGTATTAAAATCTCATAGAACACAACGAAATTATTATCTAAATACTTCTATGTTATTTTAATAGAGTAATTAAGGCGGTTACATTCAATAACCAAAAATCAATCCATTTTTTTTAGCCATTGCACCCCGCCTAAGCGTTTTTGTTGTTTAAGATTCCACACTGCTCTTGCTCTAATCTGTTCTGATGGTTTTGCCGGATTATAACGTAAGGGACTAGGTAAACAGGATGCTAATAATGCTGATTGCATCGGACTTAGATGATTGGCTGATAGCCCAAAATGATAACGACTAGCCGCTTCTAGACCAAAAACACCCTCTCCCCACTCGGCAATATTTAGGTAGACTTCCAGAATACGCTGTTTGCCCCATGTCAGCTCAATCAACAGGGTAAACCATGCTTCAAGTCCTTTACGAACCCAACTTCGTCCTGTCCATAGATAAACATTCCGTGCGACTTGCTGACTTATCGTACTAGCACCACGTAATTGGCCGCCGTTATCAGAATCACGTAAAGACTTAAGGATTGAATCTAAATCAAAACCTTTATGTAGAGGAAACAACTGATCTTCAGCAGTGACAACGGCTAGTGCTGCCTGTTTAGGAATATGCTCCCAGCTCAACCAAGTTTGTTTTAATTTGAAATTATCATTACTTGAATATAGCCAGCGATCCATCATCACCATAGTCACAGGCGGATTTATCCAACGAAATGGCACTACTACTAATAAGCTAGTGAGGATAAAAGCCAGCATTAGCAATAAAAGGTAGCGGATAAGTAGTCGTTTGAGTTTTTTCACCAAACGATCCTACCAGAATCACCTAAATAAAGAGAGTAATCTATTATGATCTTTAAACATGTCATGTAGCGATCAGAACTCGTTCAACTTCATAAAAAAGAGTTTAGCGTCTTGGATATATCAAATTATTTCATTCAGTTTGAGAGCTCAATAATACTGACTTTATAACGCCCATATCAGGATTGTTAGGGAGCATTATTCCGTGAACATCGAATGAAGGTGTACCTATACTTCGTGATGGGTACCCAGACTTCTCAAGCTTCATAAATAGCTCATCCCTTCTATGGCTATCTTCATCTATGAAGTACTCTATAAAGGCGATGTTTTCTTTGTTCAACTGTTTTACTTTTAGCTTGCAATATCCACACGTTGTTTGAGAATACATGATGAGTTGATTATGAGTTTCGCCGTAACGATAGCCATTGTGTACATTCTCACGTTGTTGATACCAATTAAATGCACTATAGCCAATAAGTAGTATTAATATAAATTTATACATAATTAATATCCTTATTTAACTAAAAAGGCTTTATTTCCACATTACATCTTGGTCATCTTTTGCTGCAGCAGTTAGTAGTGCAAGCAAGGGTAAGGCTCGATTATGTATACTAACTTTAGGTTCATCATCATCATTGGTTTTTGATACTGATACTTGTTCTGTTTTAGCATCTAGATTACTTTTCAATCGATCCAATGCTGCGGGTACATCAGCTGCCAACATAGCACTTGGGACTGTTCCACTATGGCCCATCATCTTTAATAGAGACAGAGCTACATCACCAAACATAGTAATATCAGCATAAGCCTTTGTCGTAAATGTCACCAGCATATCATTCTCCTTATAACTGTAAATATTATCGCTTATCTTGATATAGTATGAAGCAATACTTAATACTGTTTTTGTTATCTTGATGTGCAAGCACTGCTCTAAAGATAAGGCCTGTAGCGTTAATTAATTTTTATTTAGAATCAAGATTAACATTTAACTACTGACTCTAACATATTAATTTTGTTATAAAATAGCGCTATATACATGAGTCATGATTAGGAATATGATTGATTGGTTCCGAGTACTAGCTATAAATAACGGGGAACATATTACTTTGTAACTCGAAAGTTAAAATTTCATTTCTTTAAATTCAAATCTCAAGAAGGAAAACAGATATGACAAGTCAAAAACGAATCTTTACTATTTTTATTGCCCTGCTATTTTTATCATTAATGGGGTGTGGCTCTACCTCTACTCGAGAAAGTACCGGTGAATATATCGATGATGCGACGATTACGGCAAAAGTAAAAGCAGCTATTTTTAATGAAGTCACACTTAAGTCATCAGAAATAAATGTTGAGACTTACAAAGGTGTCGTCCAACTCAGTGGCTTCCTCAGCTCCCAAGGCAATATTGATACAGCCATGAGCGTGACACAAAAAATAAAAGGTGTTAAAAGCATTCATAACTCTATGAAGGTCAAATAATTACGCTGACTCGGCTCATAGTACCTTCACCTCAATAAACCAGTCGAAGATAACTGAATAGAATCTTCGGCTGGTTTTTTTACATTTAGATATGGGCAAAGGCATCATGCTTTCAAAAAGACTCTGAGTATTTAGTGATGGGCTGTTTTCCATTATTCTCACGCTTTCTTAACATTTTGTGAATCTTACCACTCACTAGAACTCACTACGCCAGAAATAATTATTCTTCTAAGGCCACTCTGCCTACTATTTCATGCTCAATCATCAATGCTGGCACAGTCAAAGTCATACGAACCTCAATTTTTTCTGTACCATCTAAAGTACCTTGTTCAATGGCTTTGAGTACTGCATGCTCAATTTCTCGTTGTGATGTTATTCCCACCTTTTTTAGGTATTTTCTGATTTCCATATTAAAAGTATCATCGTTCATATTGATATCTCCTCATAGGCAATGCACCATAAGACTTAAGCTTCTAAGATTTAATCATATTTAAGATATTTAAACCTCGGGTCGTCGGGCGTTCCCTCCAGCGCTCCATCTTCTTTTCCCGGTTGCCACATGATCACGTCTTCGATTTTTTTAGCCAATTCAAAATCTTTGTTGGTAATGCCTTTTGCTGCGTGATTGGTTAATTTAACAATGACAAGTGCATAAGATAGACTCATGTCTGGGTGGTGAAATGCGGCCTCAGCTAAGTGACCAACAGTCGTTACTAGCATTAATGTGCTTTTCCATCCGCTGGTTTTATATTTACGTCGGATCCAACCATTTTCAAAGTACCAATGAGGGAGCTCTGTTTTTAATCGTGCCTCAACCTCTTCAGTGGTATATGTTTGTTCGTCTTTTACTTCTCTCCAACTCATGACATACCTCCTTAATCTAAGGATCGCCCACTCCAGTTATTCATATTGCAGTAGCTTTGTCAATAGTTATATTGTATTAAAAACTTCTATAAAAACAATCTTTAAATAATGATTAAATGTGCGGCCTTGAAGTTAAGAAAGTAGTTATTTATAAGCTGATTTGTCACTTATTCAATCACGGTATCTCAGTGCTTCAACAATCGTCGTGAACGCTGATGATGGCTGGTGACGGTTGGGATAATATATATGGTAGCCAGGAAAATATGGACACCAATCTTCCAGAACCCTCACCAACAGCCCTTTGCTAATATGTTCTTTAGCCATCTCATAAGGAAGATATGCAACACCTAGGTGACCTAGCGCTGCTTCTATTGCCAAATAACTGCTATTAAAAGTGACTTGCCCTTGAAGTCGTATACTTATCTCAGCCTTATCTTTTTCAAATTCCCATGAATAAATACCGCCAAATGTTGGTAGTCTGTAATTAATACAATTGTGCGTTTTTAAATCATCAGGGCTGATAGGAACAGAGCTTTTATCAAAGTATTCTGGTGAGCCGACCACCGCCATCTGTAGTTCTGGTGAAATTCGAACTGCAATCATGTCTTTTGGAACCGATTCACCTAATCGCACACCCATATCGTATCTTTCAGCGACGATATCTATGAGCTTATTATCAATCGCAATTTCTACATTAAGATCAGGATACTGTTTAAGTGTGTTCGCTAATTTGGGCCATATAAATGTTTTTACGGCATGTTCAATGGCATTTATTCTTATTGTGCCTGAAGGGCTACCGCTTAATTCACCAATAACCGAAAGTTCTTCACCAATTTCATCTAATCGAGGCCCTATTTTCGATAGCAAGCGCTCCCCAGCCTCTGTTGTTGAAACACTTCTTGTACTTCTTGCAAGTAAACGGATACCTAGTTTTTTTTCTAAGCCACTAATTGCATGGCTTAACGCAGATTGGGATATGCCTAATTTTGCAGCAGCTTTAGTGAAGCTACCTTCCCTTGCCACTTCAATAAAACCTACAAGGTCATTAAGATTATCACGCAGCATGTAATCACCTACTTATACTAATGAATTTATTTCATAAGTTTAGTATAGGTTTTTTATTTCAATTGGTAAAGATAGCTATAAATCTGGCTTCTTGTAATTATTAGTGAATAATATTCATATGTTCATTCATGATTAGCTAGCTAATCAATTTATTTGGTAACTGTTAAATTAATGCCAAACAACATTGCATAAAGTAACCATCTCTCCTTTAGCCAAGGTCATCCATAGAATTCGAGACAGCTAAGGAATTTTATAGTCTTAACCTTGTCTTAACCGACTCAATGATAAGCTTTCGCTATCATTGAGGTCACACTTATTCACCTTTATAGGTAGATATCTATGATTATTTTTAAAGACTAAACCTGTATTAATACAACACCATAGATTTCATTGGTGCTCAATAAAATAATAGCTTATGCAGCGAAGTATCATAACCGTCGTTTTGCTCCTTTTAAATTAGTATGTCGTCCGTTTTATCACGACTAAGAGAATTAAATTATGAAAATCGTATCTTTGGCAATCATTTCTGCCTTGTCATTGTCACTTATAGCTTGTAATGAAAGTAATACTCAAGCTATCACTTCAGTTCAAGCACCTGCACCTGTAGAAGTTGATGTTGCATTGCCACTCCAACACAAATTGACTGATTGGGATGAGTTTACAGGTAGATTTGAAGCTATTAATACCGTTGATATGCGAGCACGTGTTACAGGATATTTAGTAGATAAGAAGTTTAAAGATGGTCAGAATGTTAAAAAAGGTGACGTACTGTTTGTTGTTGATCCCCGTCCGTTCGAATACGTATTACAGCGTGCGAAGGCTGAGTATTCATTGGCCCTAACAGAATTAGAACGTGCAAAAAAACTACGAGATATGCGTGCGGTTTCAGAAGAAGAGCTTGAACGACGCACCCAGGAATTACACATTGCCAAGTCCTCACTGGATGAAGCAGAGTTACAAAAATCATTCACTCAGGTCGTATCACCTATAGATGGCAAAATAAGTGATAGTTTTGTCGATGTGGGTAATATGATCGAAGAAAACAGCACCCTCCTTACCCGCATTGTTAGCACCAACCCTATGCATTTCAGATTTGAAGGATCACAAGGCGAATTGTTAAAATACCTACGACTTGATCGTGCAGGTCAACGCCCTAGTAGTGATACATCGCCTAATCCTATTTACATTAAATTACTTGATGAAGATAAGTACTATCACAAAGGCCATATGGACTTTGTCGATAATGTAGTAGATAACGGAACTGGCACAATTCAAGCTCGCGCTCTCGTAGAAAACAATGACGGCATAATCTACTCTGGCTCATTTGGCAAAGCTCGCCTTTTAGGTCGATCCGAATACGATGCGATTTTACTGCCTGAAAATGCAATCAATACCGATCAAAATAAAAAATTCGTTTACGTGATCAATGCTGAAAATAATGTTGAAAGAGCTTACATAGAAGTTGGTACCTTGCTTGATAACGGTCTAATCGTTATAGCTAAAGGACTAAAAAGCGATGCTCAGGTGGTTATTAATGGCATACAAAGAATTCGTTCTGCAGGTCAAGCTGTTTCGCCATTGCTTAAAAAATTAGATTGGAAGGACATTGATACCCTTCCACACACCAATGTGTCTGAAGACCGATTAACTTCTGAAACAGAAAAATAAGGAGTTACTCAGATGAATTTCGCTAAATTTTTCATAGATAGACCGATATTTGCTACGGTGCTATCGATCATCACCGTAATTATCGGTACCTTGGCTTTTTTTAACTTACCTATAGAACAATACCCACAAGTTGCTCCACCTACCATTCAAGTATCAGCTAGTTATCCAGGCGCTACCGCTGAAACAGTAGCTCAGACAGTTGCGACGCCTATTGAACAAGAGGTGAACGGTGTTGAGGGTATGTTATATATGTACTCACAAGCGGCTTCTGATGGCAGCATGACTTTGACCATTACCTTTGAGTTGGGAACTGATCTCGATACTGCTCAGGTTTTGGTGCAAAATCGTGTTGCTGTAGCCGAACCAAGATTGCCTGAAAGTGTACGCAGCATGGGTGTGACGACGAAGAAAAATACACCTGATTTGATGTTGGTTGTGAACATGTTTTCACCTGATGGCACTTATGACCAAACCTATCTTGGTAACTATGGTGTACTCAATATTCGTGACCGATTACGTCGTATCGACGGTGTGGGTGATGTTCGAGTATTTGGTGCATCAGATTATGCGATGCGGATCTGGTTAAAACCGGACTTATTGCAGTCTTATGATATTGCTGCAAGCGATGTAATGAACGCCTTACGTACTCAAAACGTGCAAGTTGCAAGTGGTACGCTTAACCGTGCACCACAGCCTGACCAAAACTATTTTGAATACATCATTCAAACACAAGGACGCTTAGAGTCACCTGAAGAGTTCGGGCAAGTTATCGTCAAAACGGGTGAAGATGGTCAGATTGTTCAACTTAAAGACATTGCCCGTATTGAATTAGATGCCCAAGATTATGTTACAAGAGGTTATTTAGGTGAAAACCCAGCGGTTGCTCTACCTATTTTCCAACGTCCTGGGACCAATGCAATTGAAACAGCACAAGCGATCATGGATGAAATGGAAGATATTGCCAAGGACTTCCCACCTGGCATTGAATACAATTTTGCCTACAATCCAACTGAATTCATCGAACAATCAGTCACCGCAGTAAAGCACACTGTTTATGAAGCGATATTTTTAGTAGTCATCGTTATTTTGGTATTTTTACAAACATGGCGTGCAGCTATCATCCCAATTGTTGCGATACCCGTATCATTGATTGGTACCTTTGCAGTGATGTCTGCGATAGGGTTTTCATTAAACAACCTGACTTTATTTGGTCTGGTACTTGCCATAGGTATTGTGGTCGATGATGCCATTGTTATCGTCGAAAATATGGAACGAAATCTCCGTAAAGGCATGAATGCAAAACAGGCTGCTCGTAAAACTATGGATGAAGTTGGGACAGCCTTAGTGGCTATGGGTTTAGTATTAGTTGCCGTGTTTTTACCAACCTTATTCTTAGATGGTATTTCAGGTAAGTTTTACCAAGCTTTTGGTTTGACAGTTGCCGTTGCCACACTCATTTCAGTCGCCGTATCACTGACTTTATCGCCTGCTTTAGCAGCCATTTTAATGAAAGAGCACGATCCGAAACATGATCTACCCGTCAAATGGTATAAGTCACCAATTCGCGCTTTTTTTAATGGTTTTAATTCAGCCTTAGATGGTATCTCAAATCGTTATGGTTGGTTTGTAGGAAAAACAATAAGAATGAGTGCCATCATGCTGGTTATTTACGCAGGATTAATGGCCTTTACGGTATTCCAGTTTGATCGTGTACCGACAGGTTTTATTCCTTCACAAGACCAAGGCTCATTGATTGTTGCAATAACATTGCCTGAAGGCGCCTCAATGGCTGAAACCGATAAGGTCGTGAAAGAAGTGACCCACGAAATGCTTAAAGTGGAAGGACTTAAAACCACGGTAGGTTTTACCGGTTACTCTGGTGCTACACGTGCATTGCAGTCTAATGCTGCAGTTTTGTTCACTCCACTTGATTCATTTGAAAGTCGACTTGAACGGGGTATTAAGTATCAGGATATTTTGAGCAATATGCGTGCAGTAGGTGCGAGTTTTAAAAATGCCTCAATTGCGGTATTTGAGCGTCCACCAGTTCCGGGTATTGGTAACGCCGGTGGTTTCAAAATGATGATTCAAGATCGTGGTGGTCGTGGTTTGAAAGTGCTAGAACAAGCAACTAATGATCTTGCCGCTGCTGCGAATAGCCCTGACAGTCCAAAAACGACATCGGTGTTCTCATTCTTTAACACCAATAACCCACAGGTTTATTTAGATATTGATCGTAATAAAGCTGAGCGGTTAAAGGTTCCTGTTGATAGTGTATTTGAAGCATTGGAAGTATTTATAGGCTCAACCTATGTAAATGATTTCAATTACTTAGGGCGTACATTTAGAGTAACCGCTCAAGCTGAGGCTGAAGATAGATTAACTGTCGACGATGCCCTTAAAATTCGTGTACGTAGCAATAATGGCGACATGGTACCGATAGGTTCATTTGCAACGGTGCATGATACTTCAGGT
>CAXBIM010000048.1:0-20074 GCA_963975785.1 uncultured Methylophaga sp. | reverse complement strand
ATCGAACCAGTGACCCTCGCCTTGTAAGGGCGATGCTCTCCCAGCTGAGCTAACCACCCCAAGAGAACGCGGAATTTTATAGAGGCTTAGATGATAAATCAAGCATCCATTTTAAATAATCTGCAATAGGTAGTTTAGTTTCTTTGTTCCAACAATACATTGTCGCGAGATAACTGATATCAGAAGTTTGCCCAATAAATTGGTCAACTTTTGGTAAGTTATTTTTGATGAAAATAAAAATGCCAATCACCTAACTGAATTATATAATTATTTTTATTTAATCAGTGATAGAATTCTGAGTTTTTCTGATTGAATAACATGCCTTTTATACACTGATAACGTCGTTTTCTTTGTGTTTTAGCTACTGGTTTAGCTGTGTAATGGCACTGTATTTTGATTTGGAAATATTTTACTTAATCTGATGGATTAAGATAAAAATTAACGATTATGCCGCAGGGATATATTGTTGTCGCTTTTGTAATGCAAAGGTGGGGCAGGATAAATTGTAGCAATGCCGATGTGATAATCGACGTAATACGTAACATTTTGGAGCACAAATTGAACGCTTGGTATTTTCTTTGTTTTTTGTCGGCAGTGTCGATATTTCTTGCCTTCGCGAATGAATATTTACTGAGATTACAGACAACCATCGCCATTACGTCAGGTTCAGTAGTGATGTCATTACTACTAATGTCGTTGATTTCGTTTTCTGGCAATGAAGCAGCAGAATTTATAAGGCAGTCATTCGAAGGGCTCAATTTCAATCAACTATTGTTGAAAGGCATGCTGGGCTTTTTGCTATTTGCCGGAGCATTGGAGATTGATCTTCATCTCCTGAGAAAACAGCGATGGGAAATCACCATCATGGCCCTTGTTTCAACGCTTATATCCACTGTTCTGATTGGTTATTTCAGTTATTGGGTACTTGGCATGCTGGGGTGGCCATTGCCATTACTTTATTGCATGTTGTTTGGTGCATTGATTAGCCCAACAGATCCGATTGCAGTATTAGCCATTATTAAGAAAATGCGTGCTCCAGAGAATATTTCCGTCCAAGTGGAAGGCGAGTCCTTATTCAATGACGGTGTTGGCTTGGTAGTTTTTACGACTATTTTTGCTTTAGCATTTTTAGGCAAAGAGCCAACGCTTTATGGTGTAGCGGAAGTATTCCTTGTTGATGCTGTAGGCGGTATTGTGTTTGGTGCTGTGCTAGCGTTTGTGGCGCATTGGTTGATCTGTCGTACTGTTGATTCCAGTATCGAGTTATTAATTACTTTATGTATTCCTACCGCTGGTTATGCGCTTGCTAACGTGCTCGAAATTTCAGGTCCTTTAGCCATGGTGGTCAGTGGTATCGTTATTGGTAATGTTACCCGTACCGTTGGTTTTTCTGAACATAGTCAACAGACCTTGTCGCATTTTTGGCATACCGTCGATGCATTTTTAAATGCACTTCTATTTCTATTGATAGGTCTTATGTTGGTGATTATGCCCGTTACTTGGGTACAAGTAGGCCTTGGTATGCTAATGATCCCATTGGTTTTATTTGCCCGGTTTATCAGTGTCGCATTGCCTTATATTGGGTTTCGCAGATTTCGGAAATACGATGCACATTCAGTCAAAATTCTAACGTGGGGAGGGTTGCGTGGCGGTTTGGCGCTAGCCATGGCAGCATCTATCCCAACGGGGCAACTTATGATCAACGGCGTAGATGGCCACACCTTATTATTGATGATGACCTATGTTGTGGTGATTTTTTCAATCGTAGTGCAAGGCTCAACTATTGGTCCGATGATTGAAAAAAGCATTCAGGCAGGCAAAGAAAATCGTTAGCAGATAAAAATCCAGTTTAAGAGAGTTGAACGTTTCAATCTGGGTACTATTTCATCGAAGACAGTATTTTTTGCTAGCCTTGTAATACACCTTGCATTGAGGGGCGCGCCTTGATGCGTGCAAAGAGGGCGGCGAGACTCGGCCAACGCTGCTCATCTAACTGTTCGCCTGCATGTTCCATATTGATCATCTGAGAAGCGAAGGCAAGGTCGGCGAGACTTAAGCTGTCGCCAACAAAGTATTCAGCATTACCGAGGCTTTGTTCGAGGTAGTCAAAGTGCACGGGCAGTTTTTCGTTCAATGCTAATTGCACAACGTCTTCATCACAGGGTTTCTTCATGCTTGGGTTGATTATTCGGTGTTGAAATATAGTGAAGGTAGTCAGTGGTGCTAGTTCGTAATCTGAATATTTTTCCAACCAACGTACTTTGGCACGCTGTTCGGCATTTTGTCCGAGAAATTGTATGAGATCATGGTACTTCTCCTCTATATATTGGCAGATCACGCTGGAATCGGCGAGCGTAAAATCTCCATCCTTGATTGCAGGAATACGACCCAAAGGGTTTAGCT
Organism: uncultured Methylophaga sp.; assembly: GCA_963975785.1. GTDB lineage: Bacteria > Pseudomonadota > Gammaproteobacteria > Nitrosococcales > Methylophagaceae. The sequence continues at coordinate 17,671 of CAXBIM010000048.1, read as the reverse complement.
CTCGAAACCAGGCTGGCTGATCAAAAGGCAAAACAATTTCCAACTGATAAGCTAGCCCTTTTTCAGCTAGGCACAGACGAAGTTTGCGTACGTATGGGGAAAGTGGAACGCCATAGACAGTCAGGCTCATCGTGTATCCTTAAATTAGGTAGAAAATATATTGGGAAAGAAAAACGCAATTCGAGTTGACCTATGTTAAATGTTTTAATCGTTTTGTTTGCTTTTTATTTTACTCAATGTCTCAAAAAGTCTCTGGTCAGGCCGGGCGTTGTCCAAACATGATGATGGTCATACCAATTAGAATAACCCCTACACCAACCCAATCAGTTACCGTAGGTCGAATTGAATCAACAGCCCATAACCAAAGCAGTGCCACGCTCACATATACACCACCATAAGCCGCATACACACGACCAGCAGCTTGAGGGTGCAGTGTGAGCAACCAAGCAAAAGCAGCCAAGCTGATTGCAGCGGGAATCAATAACCATACTGATTGTCCCTGCTTGAGCCATAGATAAGGCAGGTAGCAGCCAATAATTTCAGCAACTGCTGTGATAGAAAAAAGGCCGAGGGTTTTTATTATTTCCATGTTCTTATCCTGTGTGCTTAACTAGGTTATTAAAGGGAAGAGAAGCTTCATATAAGCGAATAATAAAGCGATTATCATCACAACTATTTGCTTGTTCTATCGTGACGGATTCGTCCTAGGATTACAATAAATTATCGGATACTTATTGCTGTCACTATTAGCCATCAATCAATGTTAATAATATTAATTATCAAAATATTAAGCGGCAATCAGCTTCATTTATCGCTAAAGTAAACACAATATCTTCCAAAAATCGGCGATATTCCTGACTAAAGAAAAAACGTGTTGACCAAATAATAAATATTCTCTATATTTTCTTCTTAGTATGTTCTCATTAAACTGCGAGGCAAGAAAATGTTAACTGATCGCCAACAAGACACTTACGATTTTATTGTTCATTATTTTGAAGAGCATCAACGCGCGCCTTTATTATCCGAAGTCGCTCATGGCATTGGCTTGTCTTCACAGGGTTCGGTTCATAATTATATTCAAGCATTGGTTAACGAAGGTTTGATTGAGCGTGTTGTCGGTAGATCTCGCGGCTTGCGTTTAGTCGAGCAGCATCATGAACCAGAAAGACTTTCTGTTATCTTACCTTTATTAGGTAAAGTCGCCGCTGGGCGCTTAATCGAGGCGGTGCCTGATGAATCTGAAATAGATTTAGGTGATATGTTTAGTGGAAGTGGTCGCTTTGTGCTGAAAGTAAATGGCGATTCGATGATAGAAAAAGCCATCATGTCGGGTGATTATGTTGTTCTCCAGGAGCAGCGCACAGCGAATCATGGCGATATTGTGTTGGCACTTGTTGATTTTCATGATGCGACTTTAAAAACCTTACTGATTAATAATGATGGAACCGTCACATTACAACCAGCTAATGCTGATTATGAGCCGGTTACACTGCCAGCTGAACGGGTAATGATCCAAGGGGTGGTAGTAGGGCAACTTCGCACTTATTCCTAGGTCCTTTCTAAACGCGAGCGGACAAAATAAGGCGCTCGTCAATATCAAGAACATCATATCTCTTGTTGATTATTTAATTAATGTTGCTAGGATTGCATGATAATAATTGAGGAGTTCGTGATGGAAACGTGGTATTTATTAGAAATAACTGATGGCGATGAAGCAAAAACAATGATGCAAAGGATTATGGATGCCTTTATGCCCAAATATATAGGGGCTGGTCGACCACTGGATATGGCTGTTTTTTCTAGTCACAATGCCGTATCAAATACATGGACACTTTATTTTTCACCAAAAGCAATGAGTTTAGCAATGCGGTTCGGGGCGAACCGTTTTGAAAGTAATTTTGTTGATCAGGATTTAGCATTACTTGTCGGCGATGCCAGAAGTATAGATATTTTGTTTCCGGATGCCAAAGCGGGCTAAAGTTGTCGAGGTACTTAGACGAGAAATGCGCCGGCACCACATATAGAATTATACGTGGCACAGTCTAGGCTGAGCCACGTATAATTTTTACCCGCTTAAGTTTCGGTTGAATTATCTTCATCCGTTTGTAATAGCTTTTGAAACTGCGGATTATCTAGTAATGACTTGAAGACTGGATCTTTGATAACTTCTTCAACTGCCATACCTTCGGCATCACTAATGACTTTTTCTAGATTGAATAAGGCTTCTTGGGGTTGATTAAGTAGGGCATAAGCCCCCGCTAATTGATAGAAAGCATGTTTGTTGTCAGGGTCAATGACTAAGGCTTGATGACATAAATTAATTGCCCATTGGGGTTCATTCATTTCTAAAGCCAAATCTGCTTTATAGGTCATGGCTTCTGTATTTTCTGAGTCAATTTCTAAAATCTGATCATAAATATTGAGACGATTGCTGAGAATTTGTTCTTGCCCAGCTTTTAACCATAGACTATGAATATCTTGATGTCTCGACAAGAGTTTTTGGGCACGGTTGATGCCGATTGATTTGCTATGTAACTCTTGTTCAAACTTTTCGAGTCGAGCTTCATATTCTGAAATAACGTTGTTTACTTTATTATCTGCGAGGTTAAGTACTTTATCTCTAATTTCACGAATAGAGTTCCAACCCACTAACAGCAACACGGAACTTATTCCGGCAATTAAGTAGAAGAAGTAAGTAACGGTATCGGTAGCATAACCTACGGCACGCGTTGTCGCTGTTAGCTCGCGATTAACCACTTCTTTAGTCATGTCAACATGCATGGTGTTCATGTCTACTCGCAATTGCCTTAGCTCGTCCATCACATATCGCTCAACAAAAGGGTTATACATAGGCTCTGCCAGTATTTCTACGTCTTGGGTTTCCTTGACGTGTACTTGTGCTGCGTAGCTGATTGGCGAGACAAGACAAAAGATCATAAAAAATATTAATGTTCGCATATGGCTTTTCCGTGGTCATGTATTTCTATTAAGCTTGAATGCAGGGCTTTAATCGTTTTTTCATAGTCACTTTGATTGACGAAAAACTGCATTTCCACTTGGCGAATATTCTGATGTATAGCTTCGATATTGATGTTGTGGGTAAACATTGTTTGCACTGATCTTGCCAATAATCCTTGGATGCGCATATCACTACCCATCACTGAAGCCAGCGATACTTTACTGGTATTAACAGCTGCAGTCGGTAATTTCTGCTTTAACTGTTCGGCAAGACGTTTAGCTTTTTTGAGCGAAGTATCCAAGAAAACGGTAATGGTATTAGCATTAAAGTCTTTTGTTATGACCTTACATTTCAAACGAGCAGCCATATCAATTAGAACTTTTTCATAACTACCTTGCTGCCCCACCATTTCTTGATCAAACATTTCCAAGGCAATCAAATGGTGCATACCGGCAATGATTTCTACTTGTGGTGATTCACTGATGTAATCATCGGTGATCAGTGTACCGTGATGTTCTGGTTCGAAGGCATTTTTGATCCGTAGTGCTATTTTAGCCTGACGTAGACCTTTCGCTGCATGAGGATGAATTGCTTCCATACCGAGGTTAGCGAGCTGATCAGCAATGTCGTAATTGGTCTTACCAATTGGTATTGCCTGTTCTTCGCCGACCAATCGAGGGTCAGCACTACTTAGATGATATTCTTTATGGATGACGGCTTCGGTTGCTTGTAGAAGAACGGCAATACGACTGAAGGTCATTTCACTATATCCCCGATCAAAGCTGTCCATCAGATTTTCACAGCAGTGTGCATAACCCGTCACAATCGGTAAAACTTCACTGAAGTCAATGCCTTCAAGATGTTCAATAATGGCATCATCCAAAGGCTGCTTGTCATCTGACTTCCACCCCGTTAGATCTATAAAGCAGGTGTTAACACCTTCGCTCTTCAGTAATTGGCTTAAGTTCCAAGCACTGTGTGCCTCGCCAATGCTAGCCAATAACTCGCGTACTGTCAGTAAGTGGTCATCTAATGAAAAATGGCCATGGCCGCAGAGCAGGTGGAGGTGATTTAACAGTTGTTCGGTTTTGGCAATGCGTTCATTTATGAAGTCATTAGCTAGTGCCAGTTGATCTGCATCTGTAAAGAGAGTTTGGTTGACTTGAGTGAGCTTCAGACCAAGTTGTTGGAAGGCGAGCAACCAATCACTTTTATTATCATTATGTGCAAAGAGTCCATAGACACCTGGCTGCCCAGTTTTCTTATGCTCTAAGAGGTCATCGGTGATGCCACTATAAGCGGAAACAACGAGTACGCGATGATAAGGATTATTCGCATAGAGAACAATATTATCTCTAACTGCGGGGTAGTCACTCATCGAGGTACCACCAATTTTTTCTATACTTAACTTTCTATTCGGAGTATTTGACATGCTATTTGGAGTATTTGTCCCTGTTTGGCACTTAAAGAATGACTCAGCTTGGTCATTCCTTAAGTGCAATTAATCGATACCATAAAGTAATTAGTCTGTTGCAGCTAACTCGTAGGAACCATCTTTATCATGCGTTTCGCGACCAGTAACGGGTGGGTTGAATACACAAACCATTCGCATACCCACACCTTTATTAGCACGAAGGGTATGTTGATCATTGTCATTCAACGCATACACCGTACCTTCACGGATAGGATGAACTTTACCATTTTTCTTTTCGATGATTTCGCCTTCGCCTTCAATGCAATAGACGGCTTCAAGGTGGTTCTTATACCAGAGGTTAAGATCCTCACCTTCTTTTATCAGCGTGTCATGCAGTGAAAATCCCATGCCGTCACTGGCGAGCAGTAAACGACGACTAGTCCATTGTTCAGCGTCTACGTCTGCATCGGTACCGATCACATCATCATAGAGATTTTTAACAATCATTAAGCAACCTCTTCAGTTTTTTTAACGGGGTTTTGTACCACTTTAGCAATGGCACTTTCTAAAATATCAAACCCTTCGTTGATCAACTCTTCTGTGATGACGAGTGAACCTAAAAATTTAATGACATCGCCAGCAGCACCAGCAGTTTCAATGATTAGACCGTCAGTAAAGGCTTGAGCGCAAATAGCTGAAGTAATGTCAGGATCTTTGAATTCAGCTCCCCAAATCATGCCGTGGCCACGTATTTCACGAACATGCTCGACAAAACGTAATGCCAAGCTCTGCATGCGCTGCTCGACAAGTTTTGCTTTGACTTTGATTTCTTTTGAGAAACTATCATCTGACCAATATTTATCAATGGCAGTAGTAGCGGCCACAAACGCAAGGTTATAACCACGGAAAGTCCCAGAATGTTCACCTGGACTCCATTTATCAAGCTCTGGTTTAAGAAGAACCATTGCCATAGGAAGACCACCACCAATAGATTTCGATAGGGTGACGATATCAGGTTGGATGCCTGCTCTTTCGAAGCTGAAGAAATCACCTGAACGACCATTACCAACTTGAATGTCATCGACAACCATTAAGATGTCGAAATCATCACAAATTTGACGCAAGTCTTTTAGCCATTGCTCACCGGCAACATTAATGCCGCCTTCGGCTTGAATGGTTTCTAAAACGATAGCAGCCGGCAATTCGGTACCACTAGAGTCATCTCCTAAAATCTTTCTTAGATAAGCAATCGTGTCGACTTTATCACCTAAATAATCATGGAAAGGTATCTGTGTTGTGTAGCCAGGCACGCCGTAGCTTTCATCATGATAGTAACTGTTACCAGTAATACTCAATGAGCCTAGTGACATACCATGAAAGCCATTGGTAAATGACATAATTTGTTTACGGCCTTTGACTTTGCGAGCAATTTTAAGTGCTGTTTCAATCGCATTAGTACCTGTTGGGCCAACAAATTGCAGTTTGTAATCCAGACCACGAGGTTTGAGGATTTTATAAACAAAACTTTCCATGAAGCCGCGTTTAGCAACTGTACCCATATCTAAGGCATGACCAATACCATCATTATTTAGGTAGGTGATGATGGCTTCATTAATGATTGGGTTATTATGACCGTAGTTTAATGCGCCAGCACCTGCAAAAAAGTCTACATAGCGCTTTCCTGATTCATCCCAAATTTCAGCCATTTTTGCTTTGTCGAAAATAGTTGGAAATGAACGGATGTAACCACGAACTTCAGATTCGTATTTGTTGAATATTGATAATGACATTTGTGTATTCCTTTAAGAAAAATAAGGGATTAATTTTGTATTATTTGCATCTTTAAGAATATAGAGGTCTTCGGCCTCGTGATTCTCCTCACCAAAATGTGTTTCATTTATGAAGGGTGAGGTTTGCAATATGAGCCCGTGCGTTTTAGCAAATGAACCAAATAGCCCTTGCGATGCTTTATTAGATGGACTAATGGTGCAGGCGAGCTCGGTCATTGCTGAGTCGCTGGGTTGATTTTTAAGTAGAGCGAGTAACATAGCTTTAGCTAAACCGCGACCACGAGCACTTTCGGCGACAGCAACTTGCCATACAAAAAGAGTTTGAGGTTTGTCCGGCTGATAGTAAGCGGACAAAAAGCCAATGATCAGTCCATCCTTTTCAACGACGATGCAAGTATCTGAAAAATGCGAGGCTTGTAAAAAATACAGGTAGCTTGAGTTCAGATCTAACGGCGGGGATGACTTGATCAGCTGATAAATGGCATGGCCATCGTTGAGCACGGGAGTGCGAAAGTTGAGATCGTTATGTGAGTTTTGGATTATTTTCTCCATAATTAATTAAGATGCAGTGCTTTAAAGTTGATAGTTAAGAATTAAACCAAATCGTAGCCAAAATCTGCGGTGTATAGCCGTAAATGGAAACGATGGATTATGAATAAGTGGCGACCGGTGCCAAACCATGTTGATTTGAGGTGCCTGAGGGGAGCCATACACATGATGGATTTGAGTCGACCAAAATGGTCTGAGCGAGATGAGACTACTAAGTGTTCGTGACAGTGCATGAACTACTGTAAAAAAGATAAAACTGACCTATAAGCGTTGTGAATATACGAACATTATAACAAAAATATATTTATTTATCAACATGTTAGGTTTTTAAGGGACGCTAATGGATTATAAGCAGTTGTTTTGTATGAAGGTTTTAAAGGATGGTGTCCGAGCTTATTATCCCCAAAATGGTGCGTTTAAACTGAGTATTTTGATCTCCAAGACTCGTTAATATTAATATTAGGAACCACGAGTAAAAAAGTGAGTCACTCATGGTGTTACTGAGTGACTCACGATTAAATTTATTCTAGGTCTAAACCATCGAGGAATATGTTGTCATCGATGTGAGGCTATATCAATTACCAGGTCAATTGAAGACGAGAGTAATAACTAGTATCTAGTTTTTCACGACCACTAGCTGGCATGCTCTTATAGTCGTTACGAAGACCAAATCGTAAATTCCAGAAATTTGAAAAGCCGATTGGAATGTTAATGCCTGAGTCATGTGTTAATAAAAAGTCAGCAAAGTCAGTAATGGCTGGTGTATAAGTTAAGTGATTGGTCATTTTTGCCCAGTCAGCAAATTGCCATTTATGAGATAAACCAAAATCTAATGTTGGCGAGCTTTCATTGGTACCATCAGTAAAGCTTTCATAGCGATAACCGAGACCTGAACGTAACTCAAGTGAATGTGTTTTTTCGTTAAAGACACGATAATTCAAACCTGAACCGAATAAAGTACGAAGCTCAAGGTTCTCGAAATCATCGCGTTCTACTTCACCACGAACATACCAACCCCAAGGATCAGCAAAATAAGCAGTGTATTCTGATCCAAAGATAATTTCATCTGCGGTATCAACGTCATTTTTACTTTCTTTATCGAGTGATGCGTAGAACTTCAATGTATCAACTGGGCTCTCTAGTGTTGCCGCTAATTTAACGCTAGCACCAAACTGTTCAGAGTTACCTTTTTTGCCGACGATGTCGAGCGCAGCCTCGTAAGACCATTTACGTTCTAAGGCATCAAGTTCTTGTTGAGATCTTACAAGCTGTGGGTCACTAGCTTCTGGCTGCCAACTTTCAGCAATTGACGATGTTTTAGTCGTCATGGTGGCATCCTGGCCGGTGATAATTAGTTTTCCATCACCATCATGATGAACTTGACCTTCTAGTGTCGTACCACTTTTCAAGCGAACAAATACTGTTTTATCAGTATCGAATCCTTTAATTTGATCGCGTTTAAGTGTTAAATCACCAGCATAGCTAGTTGATAGGGTGATAGTTGTTTCTGAAATAGATGTAATTGTGCCCGTTAATATGCCGCCATCCAGTGTTTCCACCTGATCAATGGCATAGCTTGGGATTGGCATCGTCATATAACAGACGAGTGCGAGTAATGTTTTTCTCATTTAGGAAAAGTCCTTGACTAAATTAGTGCCTATTTAAGGCGTTTAAATATTAGTGGCGATTAAAATAGAAATAGAGGCGTTTGATAACTCAATAAAATTGTTAGACAGCTTTATTGATGAGCCATTATGTGTTTGATGTAACATATCAATTCATTAAGTCCTGAACTATTTTGAGACGCGAAATAGTTGAAGTGTTGATATGTATCAATTGGTTTTAAGCAACAACTGCTTTGTTATTGCGGGGCTTATTTTAGCATAATCAAAAAATAATGAAAAATTGAATCCCAGTATTTAGGTTCTCAATATTTGTTCTGACGCCTAGTAATATTGACGTTATAAGTATAAGAAAATGACAATATACGATGTATATTATTATTCATTTTACACCGTAAATATTGTTAATCAGTCATGGTTATTTGATGAATTTGAGCTGTTGAATGAATTTGTCTAAGCAATACGTCGAATTCATTAATAGTTACTGGTTTGCTATAGAGATAACCTTGATAAAGAGTGCAACCCTTAGTCAATAATAATTGTTGCTGTTCTGATGTCTCCACGCCTTCAGCTATGACATTTAAGCCTAAACTATGTGCCATTACGATAATGGTGCTAACAATAGATTGGTCATCACTGTCCGTCACAATATTATCTATAAATGACTTGTCAATTTTGAGCTGATAAAGTGGTAACTTCTTGAGATATTGCAAAGAAGAATAACCGGTACCAAAATCATCCAATGAGAATTGAATGCCTATTTTTGCCAATGCCTTCATGTTGGCAATCGTGTCTTCGATGTCGTTTAACAAGAGACTTTCTGTCAGTTCCAATTTAAGTAAAGAAGGATTGATGTCATGTCGTTGAATAGCCGTGTTGATTTGTGTGATGAAATCCGGCTGATGAAATTGCTTTGCACTGACGTTGATAGATAACGTTAGATCACATGTGAGAGTATCTTGTTGCCAAACTTTGAGTTGAGCACAGGCGGTATCAATTACCCATCGGCCGATTGTCAGAATAGCGCCGTTTTGTTCTGCGAGTGGAATGAAATCTAAGGGGGAAACTATTCCACGTGTAGGGTGGTTCCATCGGATCAAGGCTTCAGCACCTAAGGGATGTAGGGAATTATCCACTTGTATTTGATAATGTAATTGAAACTGTTGCTGTTCTACTGCTTGCCTGAGTTCACTCTCTAGTTTTGCATGTGCTGTGATCTTAGTTTGCATCTGTGGATTAAAGAAGCGAATCGCGTTACGACCATCATTTTTGGCTTGATACATTGCGATATCAGCTTGCTTTAACAGTTCTTCCACCCCAGATTGGTGACCATTAAATAAGGTTATTCCTATGCTGGTGCTACTTGTATAAACATGACCAGAAAGATGGTAGGGTTGATTGATGTAGTTCAAAAATTTATTTGCAATCTCTTCTGACTGCGTAGCAGCTTCAATAGGCATTACACTTAAACCTTCGAGCAACACAACAAATTCATCACCACCAAAGCGAGAGACTGTGTCGTCCTCACGTATACATGATGTTAGACGTGTAGCAACTTGTTGTAGCAATATGTCACCCATGTCATGGCCCAATGTATCATTAAGTGTTTTAAAGTGATCGAGATCGAGAAAGAGTAATGCACCTTTCTTTTCACTGCGTGCACTTGCTGCCATAGCATGGTTAATACGATCCATCATCAGTCGACGGTTTGGTAAATGAGTCAGTGGATCGTAGTAAGCTAGAGCTTCGATTTCTTGTTCGGCTTGTTTATTCTTCGTAATATCAATCAGTGTTCCGACATAGTTAGTCACGATGTTATTAGCGTCTTTTACCGCTGTAATCGTGAGCTTTTGTGGATAAATTTCACCATTTTTACGTTTATTCCAAAGTTCGCCTTCCCAGTAACTATTGGTATATATTTCGTTCCACATGGCATCAAAGAATATAGCATCGTGTCGACCAGAAGACAGAATGCTGGATTTCTTACCTATGGCATTTTCTGAACTATAACCAGTGATGGTTGTGAATGCTTTGTTGACTCGAAGAATGATATTGTCAGCATTTGTGACCATCATGCCTTCTTGTGATTCAAAAGCGGTGGCAGCAATATGTAAATCGTGCTCGGCATCTTTTTGTTTAGTGATCTCTTGCACTGTGCCTTGCATTGTTATTGGGTGACCGGCTGACTTAAGGTCCACTTTGCCAATAGAACGCATCCAACGCACTTTTCCTTGAGTATCTAGGATTCGGTACTCAACATCTAATGAATCTTCTTGAACAATTTGTCGCTCTATTTCTTCAGTAAGCATGCTGCGGTCGTCAGCATGAACGACATTAAGGAAGTCATCCCATGTTGGATTAGCTAAGTCAGGAAAACCAAGTTGCAGCGTAATTGCCTCAGACCATATTTGGGACTTAGTCAGGAAGTTGAACTCCCAAGTCCCAATACCACCATATAATTGGCTTAAGCGTACTCGTTGTTCACTTTCACGTAATTGTTCTTCAGCTTGTTTACGATCTGTAATATCGCTTATCGTGCCAATCATACGTATGGGAATACCATCTTCACTGTGTTTTAACACCATTCCTCGACTGAGCACCCATCGGTAGCCGCCACCTTTACACTTCATGCGGCATTCAAGCTTATAAGTTGACTCCATGCCGCTTAAATACGCTTGCATTGTTTGTTCGACATACAATTTATCGTCAGGATGGAAACGATTTTCCCACTCTAATCCAGTTGGTAAACTATCAGATGCGGCATAGCCTAATATCGCTTTCCACTGTTTTGAGAATGTCTTTACATCCTTCTCTATATCCCAGTCCCATACGCCATCGCCAGCACCTTCAATGGCAAACTTCCAGTAATATTCACTGTCTTTTAATGCCAGTTCTATGTGTTTACGTTCGGTAACATCGACAAATAGCCACGTTGATTCATCCGGTTTGTTATGTAGCTCAGACCCTCTTATATCAACCCAGATATGTGAACCGTCTTTACATGCAAATTCAAGTTCGTTTTTAACGACACCTTTCGTTTTTATGTTGGCATAGGCATGACTAATAGATTGATAATCATCTTCATAAACATAAAGCTGACGCGTTGGACAATTTTTCAGTTCACCCTCGTCATAGCCCAACATGGTTTCAAAAGTACGATTCGCCCAGATAATTTTTCGATTGCGTGCAGTGGCAATCCCAACCAGCGTATTATCAATAATTGTCGCCTGTTCAGCGAATAATCCATCCATTTTTTGTTGCTGGTTTACGGCATCGGTAATGTCTCTTGCAATACCAAATAAGCCAATAATGTCGCCTGATTTACTGTGCATTGGATATTTACGGTTATCAATCCAGCCAATCTTGCCGTGATTATCCAATGTTTTTTGAATTTCTTGTGCATTATGACTACCTGAAAAAATTTGTTTTTCTAGGCGGTAATAAATATCAGCATAGTCTTCAGGAAATACATCGTAATCGGTCTTACCTATTAAATCTGTCCAGTAGATAGAAGGACTGGTAATACCCACTAGAGTTTGGCTTGCACCAGTAAAAACATGGTTGCGATCTTTGAAGTAAATATAGTCATCAGTGTTGTCCATCATGGCCTTAAAGTTAGCCATCATGGTTTGTCCTTCCTGCTGTTGCCATGCACTTTTAGCATCTTGCAGGAATAGTTCAAGCGAAATGCTATTTCTTATATTATCTACCGCTTTATTGAAGCGTCCTTTGATGCAGCGAATTCGACTATCTGCATGCCTAATTCTAATATTAAAGCTATCTGACGTTGCGTTAATTGTATTAGAAAATAAGATATCGACTATATCGTGGTCATCTTGATGAATAAGGTTGCGTAAGGACACTTTATTGCTGAGAAAATCATCAGCATCGAACCCCAATAATTGCGTGACACCTTCACTAACAGATAATAGCGTAGTGGAATCGCTTGTTAAGTCGATACTAAAATGTGTTTCTAGAGTAGGGATAATTTTAGTATCGGGTGACACTTTAGTCCTTTATATAATGCTTAATTACACTTTAATTGGCCTAAAGAATAAACTAGAATGCCTTCTAATAGAAGTTGTAATAGTGATCTATGTCAAAGTTTATAACTATCTATTAACTTGTAGAGACTGCTGCACTAATCAGCCTTCTAACATTACTGGTAAACTAATCGTAAAACGCGTCACATCGTTATCTGAGTATGCTGAGATATGACCATCATGGACTTCGACGATGGACTTAGTGATTGCTAGCCCCAGACCTGCACCTCCACTGAGTCGCTGGCGTGAAGGATCAACCTGATAGAACCGGTCAAATATTTTAGATAAGTGTTCGGCAGAAATCGTTGGGCCTGGATTTTCGATACTAAGAGTCACGTAGGCTTCATTCAGCGGGTGCAGCTTGACCTTGATCATTTCACCGGCGGGCGTATACCGCAAGGCATTGGACAATAGGTTGGAAATCGCACGCCGCAACATGGCGCGATCGCCACGTATTCGTGGAGCATTCCCCTGAAATATCAATTCGATTTTTTTTTCTTCTGCTAAGGCCTCGAAAAAATCAAATAACTCATGCACTTCCTGCCCCAGATTAAGCGGATCCCAGACAGGTTTAAGTAAGCCGTGTTCGCTCTGGGCCAACCACAGCATGTCATTGACCATCTTTGCCAAGCGCTCTTGCTCCTCTAGGTTTGAGTAAAGCAGTTCTCGATATTCACCTAGGCTTCTGGGTTGACCTAAGCCCACCTGAGTCTGGGTAATCAGATTGGTAATAGGGGTGCGTAATTCGTGAGCAATATCGGCCGAAAAGTGGGAGAGTCGAGTGAAACTATCTTCTAATCGACCAATCATGTGATTGAATGAATTAACAAGTGCTTGCAGCTCTCCCGGCACTTCATCTGAGTCAAGGCGCACATGCAGGCGATCGGCCTGAACGTCACTCATTATATCGCTCAAACCGCGAAGTGGGGCATGACCTTGATGCACGCCATACCAAGCGGCAAGTATTGTAATCACGCCAGCTAACAGCATTATTAGCCATAAACTATGACGAAAGTTCTCAAGAAAGTGGATATGGAAATTCATATCGATAGCCGCCACGATGCGAAATCCTTCATTACCAATCAGAGTTTGTGTGATGCTACCTCGATAGATTGTGCCATCTGCCTGCCAACTGTATAAATTGGCAGCTTGGATAATATCTAGTGCGTTATAGTTATTGACCATTTGGGAGAGCTCAGTATCACTGGATCCAAAAATGAGCTTACCGTCCAGATCCCAAACCTGGAAATAAACGCCATGATGTCCAGAGACGGCATGAGATAACATTTCTGTCAGGCGTGTTGTATCAACAACTCCATCGAGTAACGCTTGCTCTACAGATTGGGTGATAACCTTTAACTCATCGGCATCCTGCTCGGCGAAGTGGTGCTCAACGGCATTTTGCACCAAGTGGCTAATTAGCAGCAGGCTGAGGCCGATAGCTATTGCTACGAAGGCCATTACTCTAATTGTTAATGACAATGGACGTTGCTTTTGCTTGTTACTCCGTCGCATTATCATCTTCAACCTCCAGTTTATATCCCATACCGCGCACGGTATGGATTAACTTTGTAGAGAAATTATCGTCGATTTTTGCCCGTAAACGGCGGATAGCAACGTCAATTACATTGGTATCGGAATCAAAATTCATATCCCATACCTGAGAGGCTATCAGGGTGCGAGGTAATACTTCTCCTTGTCGGCGCACCAGTAATTCCAGCAAACAAAATTCTTTATGGCTAAGGTTGATTTTAACACCCGCACGCGTAGCTCGACGGCGTGGAAGATCTAGAGTGAGGTCAGCGATGATGATCTGCTCTGTGAATACCGGTACAACACTTCGGCGTAATAAAGTACGGACCCGGGCCAATAGTTCAGAGAAGGCAAAAGGCTTGACGAGGTAATCATCGGCACCGAGCTCTAAGCCCTTGACGCGGTCATCCACACTGTCGCGGGCAGTGAGGAATAGCACAGCCGTCTGTCGGCCTGCCTCGCGTAATGACTGTAGAATTCGCCATCCATCAACGTCAGGCAACATGACGTCTAACAATATCAAGTCAAAGGTTTCGGTCATAGCAAGGTGATGGCCATCAAGCCCATTACGTGCCAGTGTGACCATAAATCCTGCCTCGGTAAGTCCCTGACGTAAATATTCGCCTGTTTTTATTTCGTCTTCTACTACTAATAGCCGCATAGTTGCTTTACCCCTTTTGTTCGGCTTATTCTTAAAGCTGTTAAACAGTTTAACTATGGCTTGCCTACACAAAGATGACTGAAAGATTACAGCTTTGTCATTTTTCAGTCATCTTTGTGACAGAGTCAGCGGACTAGGATAGACGAAAAATCGATAACTTCATCAAGGAGAAAGATGCCCGTGACTCAATTAGTCCCAGAGCAAGCGCAAGCCTTACGTCTTAGCCGCCGTCGTTTTGTACAAGGCTTGGCGGCAGGTGGTATTTTGGCGACAACACCGACCTGGCTACAAGCGGCTCTAAACGGTAAAACTGAGTTAGGCTCGACGCCTGTCCTCAGTGGAAGTGTGATCGATCTTGTCGTGGGCGAGATGCCGGTTAACTTCACAGGTGAAACACGAATGGCAACGACCATTAATGGGTCGTTACCAGCACCTACCTTGCGCTTACGCGAGGGTGATGACGTGACTATTCGTGTGACTAATAATCTCCCTGTTGCAACCTCGATTCATTGGCATGGAATTATTCTGCCCTATCAAATGGATGGTGTACCAGGCATTAGTTTTAAGGGTATAGCACCAGGCGAAACCTTCACCTATCGCTTTAAATTACAACAAAGTGGTACTTATTGGTATCACTCCCATAGCGGTTTCCAAGAAATGACAGGTATGTACGGAGCGCTCATCATTGAGCCGCGTGATGGTGAGCGTATTAAAGCAGATAAAGATTACGTGATGCAGCTTTCTGATTGGACCGATGAAGAACCCATGCACGCCTTCAGAAAATTGAAAATGCAAAGCGATATTTACAATGTTAATCAGCCTACCTTTTTTGATTTTACGCATGACGTATCAACTAAGGGCTTGAAGGATGCATTAGACAAACGCCAGATGTGGAACAATATGCGTATGAGTCCAACCGATTTGAGCGATTTATCGGCGGCAACGATGACCTATTTGATGAATGGAACAACGCCTGTAGGCAACTGGACTGGAGTATTTAAAAAGGGCGAGCGTGTGCGCCTGCGCTTTATTAATGCCTCTAGCAATACTTTCTATGATGTACGGATTCCTGGTTTAAAGCTGACCGTGGTACAGACAGACGGGCAAGATGTTGAGCCTGTTTCTGTAGATGAATTTCGTTTTGGCCCTGCAGAGACTTATGATGTTTTGGTAGAGCCTCAAGATGATGCTTATACCGTCTTTGCCCAGAGTATAGAGCGCAGCGGTTATGCCGCTGGCACATTGGCTGTACAGAAGGGATTATCTGCTCCCATACCTGCTCTTGATCCCATTGAGTGGCTAACGATGGCCGATATGATGGGTAATATGGCGATGGGTGGCATGGAGCATGGCACTATGGCTAAGAGTGAAATGAAAGGCATGGACCACGGTAAAATAGCCATGGACCATAACATGCACGGTATGCAGCATGGTGAGCAAAACCCATTGGCGATACCGTCAAAAAGCGTCAATCACGCAAGTAGTGAATACGGTGCATCGGTCGATATGCGGGTGGACATGCCCCGTACTAACCTTGATGACCCAGGTATTGGGCTGCGTAATAACGGTCGTCGAGTATTGACCTTAGCAGATTTGAAATCCATCGACGGCTTGTTAGATGATCACCGTCCTCCAACTAAGGAAATCGAGCTGCATTTAACCGGGAATATGGAACGATATAGCTGGTCATTTGATGGTCTGGAATTTGGCAAAAGCACCCCCGTGTCTCTGCGTCATGGTGAGCGTGTCAGAATCATTCTACAAAACGACACGATGATGACTCATCCCATGCACCTACACGGTATGTGGAGCGATCTCGAAACTGATCAGGGTGAACTGCGGGTTCGTCGACATACCATCCCAGTACAGCCGGCTCAACGCATCAGCTTTTTAACCACCCCACATGATTTAGGTCGTTGGGCTTGGCATTGTCATTTGCTATTCCATATGGATGCGGGCATGTTCCGTGAAGTGGTGGTGTCATGATGAATAAGCACATGAATCAATTTATTGGCACTATGCTAATAGTCAGCGTCCTTTATACGCCTGCCTTATTGGCGGAAATGGATCATGGAGAAATGCAAATGCAGGGTGGTAGTGCTCCCGCTTTTGCGCGTGATCCGCACGCTTATTCCGATGGACATACCCTTACTCAAGGTCCATATGCTCAACCTGGACCTAGACAGCTTAAACTGGCTGACGAACATGTCTTTTGGTCGTTGCTGGGCAATCGTTTTGAATATAACGAAGCTACCGACAGCCTAGTGTTTGATCTACAAGGTTGGTATGGCACGACTTACGATCGTTTCGTTGTCAAAGCGGAAGGTGATATTGCTGATAGTCGACTGGAAGAAAGTCAGACAGATTTGTTGTGGGGTCATGCTATTAATGCTTATTTTGATACTCAACTGGGTGTGAGATTGGATCAATTTGATGAAGGCAGTAATCGGCAATGGCTAGCATTTGGCGTACAGGGTTTGGCCCCGTATTGGTTTGAGCTTGATGTCACTGCTTACTTGGGTGACAGCGGACGCACAGCTTTGGCTGTTGAAGCTGAATACGAACTGTTACTTACACAAAAACTTATCTTGCAGCCGCGCGCGGCACTCACGTTATATGGTGAGAATGACCCAGACAATGACTTGGGAAGTGGTCTGTCTGATTTAGCGATTGGTCTTCGCTTACGCTATGAAATAACTCGTCAGTTCGCACCCTATATCGGTGTGGAATGGTCAGGAGCCTATGGCAAAACGGCGGACTATCAACGAACTGTCGGTCAAGACACCAGTGACACGCAATTAGTCGCCGGTCTGAGATTCATGTTTTAACAATCAGTATTATCAATACTGAACTATTAAATTTTTAACAAGGAACATTACTAATGAAAATTAAAACACTCACTTTTATCGTTGCACTGTCAACATTGGCTTTCACTCTTTCTGCTCAAGCGCATGACCCCAAAGAACACATGAAAGATGCAGAAAAGCCGGACTGTGCTGCCATGAAAAACATGGACCACAGCAAAATGGATATGCAAGATCCCATCGCACAGGCCATGATGAAACAGTGTATGGGTTCTATGGATAAACCTGCAAGTGAA
>CAXBIM010000047.1:0-20150 GCA_963975785.1 uncultured Methylophaga sp. | reverse complement strand
GCTAATCAAGCGGTTGAAATGGGTCAAAAATTTGATTCCGTCACCACAACGATTCTTGATGAAGCTGAAATGGAAGTACTTGGCATGGGGTCTTTGCTATCGGTCTCACGCGGTAGCCGTGAACCTGCAAGACTCATTACAATGAATTATCAAGGTGCTGGCGATGCTCGCCCAGTCGTCTTAGTCGGTAAAGGTTTAACCTTTGATGCCGGTGGTATTTCGCTCAAGCCTTCACAAGGCATGGATGAAATGAAATATGACATGTGTGGTTCAGCCAGTGTATTTGGCACAATTTCTGCCATTGCCGAACTAAACTTACCGATCAATGTTATTGGTGTTGTACCAAGTTCAGAAAACATGCCTGATGGCGATGCCAACAAACCAGGTGACATCGTGACAAGTATGGCTGGCAAAACAATTGAAATCCTTAATACTGATGCCGAAGGTCGCTTGATTTTATGTGATGCGCTAACCTATAGCGAACGTTTTAACCCTGAAATCGTTATCGATATAGCTACCTTAACAGGCGCGGTTATTGTGGCATTAGGAAGTCAAGCCACTGGCTTAATGGCTAATGACCAATCGTTAGCGGATGACTTACTAAAAGCAGGTAATGATAGTTATGACCGAACATGGCAATTACCATTGTGGGATGACTACCAACAACAGTTAGACAGTAATTTTGCTGACATCGCGAATGTCGGTGGCAAGGAAGCAGGCAGTGTCACCGCCGCTTGTTTCTTAGCTCGATTTACTGAAAAATTCACATGGGCACATTTAGATATCGCTGGTACAGCATGGAACAGTGGTAAAAACAAAGGTGCCACAGGTCGTCCAGTTCCTTTATTAGTTCAATATTTATTAAACAGAATCGCAGATAAAAGCTAAGTCCTATTTACTATGACGCGTGTTAGTTTTTACATTCTAAAAGGTTCTGAAGATCATGATCGGCAGGTATTTGCCTGCCGATTAATTGAAAAGGCCTATAAGCAAGGTAACCAAATCTATATCCATACGGATAATGCCGATAAAGCCGAGCAAATTAATCAAGTCTTGTGGTCATTTCGTACTGACAGTTTTGTTCCTCACCAATTTATTGATTCGGCAAATGCTGATAACTGTCCCGTATTGATTGGTTATAACTCAAAGCCACCTCGCCTGATGGATTTACTAATTAATTTGGGCGATGAACAACCCATTTTTTTCAGTCAATTTGAACGAGTTGCTGAGTTTATAAATGATGATAAGGAGCTGAAGCTTCTTGGACGTGAACGCTATCGCTTCTATCAGCAACGTGGTTATGAGCTTTCTACTCATAAAATCTGATGAAGTCTTTTAAATTTCAGTAAATCCAATATTAAAAGGTATACCGTTGAGATATGGAATCAAAGTTTAGCCACTCGCAAGCTCAGCGTCCTTGATATATTCACTTAAATCCTCATCATATTGCTAAGCGTCAGTCATAGACTAATATCCATACCCATCTTTCAAGAGTATCTACGGTATAATGCCCCTCTTATTTTACTAATACAATCTTGAAAAATCATGGAAAAAACCTACACACCTGACGAAATAGAGCAACGCTGGTACCAAACTTGGGAACAAAATGGTGAATTCAAGCCATCGGGTGAAGGTACGCCTTATGCCATCATGTTGCCCCCCCCTAATGTAACTGGTCGTTTGCACATGGGACATGCGTTTCAAGATACGATAATGGATACATTAATCCGCTATCACCGCATGAAAGGTGATAATACCTTATGGCAAGCGGGAACTGATCATGCTGGTATTGCTACCCAAATGGTCGTTGAACGACAACTCAATGCAGATGGAAAAACGCGCCATGATTTAGGTCGTGAGGCATTTTTAGATAAAGTATGGGACTGGAAACAAGAGTCGGGCGGTGAAATTACCCAACAACTTCGTCGCCTAGGCACATCAATGGATTGGGAACGTGAACGTTTCACCATGGATGATGGATTATCTGAAGCGGTTAAGAATGTCTTTGTTCAGTTGCACGAAGAAGGTTTGATTTATCGCGGTAAACGTCTCGTAAACTGGGACCCAGTTCTTCACACTGCGGTATCAGATCTTGAGGTATTATCTGAAGAAGAATCCGGTCACATGTGGCATTTTCGTTACCCTTTAACGGATGGTTCAGGTTTTTTAGTTGTTGCCACAACTCGCCCAGAAACGATGTTAGGTGATAGTGCTGTTGCGGTACACCCAAAAGATGAACGTTACCAACACCTTATTGGTAAAACGATTACCTTGCCATTAGTGGGTCGTGAAATTCCGATCATTGCTGATGATTATGTCGATCCTGAATTTGGTACAGGTTGTGTCAAAATCACTCCTGCTCATGATTTTAATGATGCCGAGGTAGGTCAACGCCATAACCTTCCTAAATATAATATTCTTACCATTAATGCCGCCATCAACGACGAAGCCCCAACCAAATATCGTGGTTTAGATCGTTATGTAGCACGTGAGGAAATTGTTCAAGATTTAAAAGAACTAGGCTTATTAGAAAGCATTAAAGATCATATGTTAATGGTGCCTCGCGGTGACCGCTCTGGCGCGGTTATCGAACCCTTGCTAACTGACCAATGGTATGTAAAAGCCGATGTATTAGCTGAACCTGCCGTTCAAGCAGTAAAAGAAGGCAAAATAAAATTTGTTCCAGCGAACTGGGACAAAACCTTCTACAACTGGATGGATGGTATTCAAGATTGGTGTATCTCTCGTCAAATCTGGTGGGGTCACCGAATCCCTGCTTGGTATGATGATGCAGGTAATGTCTATGTAGGCCATGACGAAGTGACTGTTCGTGCAAAACACAATATCGCTGCCGATATAAACTTAGTACAAGACGAAGATGTTTTAGACACATGGTTCTCCTCTGCTCTTTGGCCTTTCTCAACATTAGGTTGGCCAGAAAATACCGATGCATTAAAAACGTGGTACCCGACAAGTGTATTAGTCACCGGCTTTGACATCATCTTTTTCTGGGTTGCCCGGATGATGATGATGGGCATCAAGTTTATGGACGATGTACCGTTTAAAGAAGTCTATATACATGGCCTAGTACGTGACTCTCACGGCCATAAGATGTCGAAATCAAAAGGTAATGTACTCGATCCTATTGATATTATCGATGGCATTGATCTGGAATCATTAGTCGCTAAGCGTACTTCTGGCATGATGCAACCACAACTTGCAGCCAAAATTGAAAAAGCCACGCGTAAAGAATTCCCTGAAGGTATCGAAGCACATGGTACCGATGCAATGCGTTTCACATTTGCATCACTCGCATCAACAGGTCGTGATATCAACTTTGATATGAACCGCATTGGTGGCTACCGTAATTTCTGTAACAAATTATGGAATGCAGCCCGCTATGTATTGATGAATACCGAAAATCAAGATACAGGTATTGAGAGCAATGACATTGAATTAAGCCTTGCTGATCGCTGGATTATTTCAAAGTTACAAACAACAGAACAGGCCGTAACCTCTGCAATTGAAGCCTATCGTTTTGATCATGCTGCACAGGAAATCTACGATTTTATCTGGAACAACTACTGTGACTGGTACTTAGAACTCTCTAAACCTGTACTTAATAATGACAATGCGTCGGATGCAGCTAAACGGGGTACACGCCGTACTTTAGTTCGCGTATTAGAAACCGTATTGCGTCTCGCTCACCCGTTTATGCCTTTTATCACTGAAGAAATTTGGCAAACTGTATCGCCATTAGCAGGCAAAACCGGTAATAGCATTATGAGCCAAGCTTACCCAATAGCTGATTTAAGTAAGGTTGATGATACTGCTGTTGCCGACATGGAATGGATGATGGAATTCATTACAGGCATACGCTCAATTCGCTCACAAATGAACATTCCACCCAAAAAACAATTACCCGTATTACTTAAAGACAGCACAGACATCGATCAGAAACGGCTACAGTCTAATCGTGACTTTTTAAGTCGTCTTGCTAATCTTGAAAGCATTGATTTATTACAGGGTGATGCCCCTGCTTCTGCCACCGCACTAGTCGGTAAAATGGAGATATTGATTCCATTAGAAGGTTTAATTGATAAACAAGCGGAACTGGATCGCTTGGAGAAAGAAATCACCAAGTTAGATAAAATTATCAAGCAATCAACAGGCAAATTAAGCAATGAAAACTACGTTGCCAAAGCGCCCGCAGATGTCGTACAAAAAGAACGAGAAAAACTAGGCGAGTTTGAACAAACATTATCACAACTTAAACAACAACGTGATTCCTTAGCTTAAGTTTTAATTAGACGTTTTACCTAAAAAGGGCAGATTTATTTTTAAATAAACCTGCCCTTTTTTTATGTGTATCGGTTATATTTATAGTTGCTTTACTAAATCTAAGGAACGGATGAAGATGCAACATGGAACGATCTCTAACTGGAATGATGACAAGGGTTTCGGGTTTATAGTCTCGGCATCAGGTGGAAAAGCCATATTCACTCATATCAAAGACTATAGTAAAAACCATCATAAACCATTCAAAGGTCTTGAAGTTCAGTATGTTATTACCAACGATACCAAAGGCAGAATGTGCGCTGTAAAGGTCGTCCCAGTGAAAGGTCACAGAAAAAGCAATACTCAAGTAAAACAAAAATACTCATCAATGATCTTGTTACTTAGCTTCACAAGTCTGATGATTTTTCTCTTCAATACCGACTTAATACCACTTAGTCTAATAGCACTTTATATCACTATGAGTATTTTGACCTTTATCATCTATGCTAAAGATAAAAGTGCCGCGCGTTCTGACTCATGGCGCACGCCGGAAAGTACCTTACATACCTTATCTTTATTTGGCGGTTGGCCAGGCGCTACTATTGCACAAAGTTTTTTAAGACATAAGTCGAATAAAACATCTTTTAAAGTTACTCATTGGATAACTGTGATAGCCAACTGTGGTGGTCTATATTGGCTAATAATGGCAAAAGCAACTCTCTGATTAACTATTAATATCAAATCTTGTTAATCAGAAAAGTTAAGAAACCCGGTTATATTTACGATAATTAGGTAACCAAAACTGCTTTTCAATTGCAGCTAATAGAGTATCATCTGTCATCTTTGGTGCAACACCCTGTTGCTGGCCAATCTTACTGATAGCAAAAGCCATTTTTTTACTCAAATTAGCTATTTCAGTCAATGGTGGCAATAACGCACCCTGTCCCGTACTTAATCTGGGTGAAGCTGCAGCCAACTGTTCACTGGCAATAACCAACATTTCATCACTTACTCGCCTAATACCTCCAGCGGCCACTGCTAAGCCAAACGCGGGGAAGATGTAGCTATTATTACATTGCGGAATAATGTAATGCTGACCACCATATTCAACCGGCTTGAATGGACTGCCAGTCGCAATAATCGCGAGACCCTTTGTCCAATTTAATAATTGTTCTGGTGTGGCTTCAATTTGTCGTGAAGGATTACTTAATGGCAGCACTATAGGCCGCTCGCAATTTGATGACATAGTTTCAATCAAACTTTGTGTAAACAAGCCTGCTTGGCCTGATACGCCAACCAATACTGTAGGCTTAGCATATTTAACAACTTCCGCCAAAGAAGCATAATCACCAGTAAGCTGCCAATTGGCTACTGCTGATTTAGTTTGAGTGAGTGCCTGTTGAAAATTAGGTAAACCCATCATGCCATCTGTTAATAAGCCGTGACGATCGACCATGTAAACTTGGCTGCGAGCTTGTTGTTCCGATAGGCCTTCAGAGCACATTTGAACAATGATTTGCTCTGCAATGCCACAACCCGCTGAACCGGCTCCTGCGAACAATACGCGCTGCTGACTTAAGCGTTCGTTCTTAGCATAACTTGCTGCTAGTAAAGTACCGACTGTAACTGCTGCCGTACCCTGAATATCATCATTAAAACAGCATATTTCATCACGATATCGTGTCAGTAATGGTAAGGCATTAGTTTGATTAAAATCTTCAAACTGTAGCAATACTTCAGGCCAACGTTTTTTAACCGCTTTAATAAATAAGTCCAAAAACTCATCGTAATCAGCTTGTTCAATACGTTCATGATGCCAGCCCATATAAAATGGATCGTTCAATAACTGCTGATTATTTGTACCGACATCCAGCATTATTGGCAAAGTGTAAGCTGGGCTGATACCACCACAAGCGGTATATAAAGATAATTTACCTATGGGTATACCCATGCCGCCAATACCTTGGTCACCAAGGCCCAGAATGCGACTGCCATCGGTTACTACAATAACTTTTACATTACGCTTAGTTACATTTGCTAACATTTCATCAATATGGGCACGGTCAGGATAAGCAATAAATAAGCCTCTTGCCCGTCGATAAATTTCAGAAAATCGCTCACAGGCATCCCCAACTGTGGGCGTATAAATTATCGGCATCATCTCCTCAAGATGATCCTGCACCAAGCGATAAAATAAAGTTTCATTGCTATCTTGTGTGGCACGAAGAAAGATATGTTTATTGATCGGCTCTTCAAAACTTGAATATTGCTGATAGGCACGTGCTGCTTGTTGTTCGATGGTTTCCAATCGCCGTGGTAACAGGCCCATTAAATTAAAGTCTTTACGCTCTTGCTCATCAAAAGCACACCCTTTATTAAGTAGTGACATACTTAATAAAGTTGGCCCCGACGAAGAAATATTTATAGGGCGTAAAGGCTTATTGATATCCATAGCAACTCAACTTTTAGAGTGATTTATATATTTGATGAAATCGATGATTAACCATTTATAGTTCAGATAGGGATTCAGTGCAAACTTAATTGTTATAAATTTCAGCTGCGTTTCAATCTATCGCGCAAGCTAAGGCTTGAAATAGATTAATTTTGCAGAGATATCAAAATACACTGGGATTTGAATTAAGGCGACAGTAAATCAAGCCATTAAATAATAGAGTTGGGTAAAGGGATTAGTTTAATAGCGTTCATTCAATCAATATGAACAGCTCAAAGCTGAGAGCATGGGGATATATAACTATTTACATCAAGTTGAGTGTATTTGTTTAAAGGCAAGGAAGGTTGTGAAACCTACCTTGCCAATAATTATTACTCGTTGTGATGATGACGATTTTTTCTAAACCATCTAGATATTTTAAAACATTCCCAATTGTAGTTGGGCTGCTTCGTTCATCATATCTTTAGTCCAAGGTGGATCCCAGACTAATTCAACGTGCACATCATTAACGTTGGCTACTGTGCCAACTTTGTCTTCTATCTCACCCGGAAATGACTGTGCCACAGGGCAGCCTGGTGCTGTTAAGGTCATATTTATTGCTACGTTAAAGTCTTCACTTACGGTAATATCGTAAATTAAACCTAACTCGTAGATATTGACCGGAATTTCAGGATCATAGATGGTTTGTAACATCTCAATCACATCTTCTTTAACTTCTTCTGGGCTCACTTCAAAATCCTCTTTGCTCATCATCTTTATTCCACCTTATTCAGTTGATACTGAAATGTCATGATCGCTATCCATTGCAGCATGTAGCGTGTGCCATGACAAAGTGGCGCATTTAACTCGAGCGGGAAATTCTTTAACACCACTCAGTACGGCTAACTTTCCTAATGATGATGAGTCAATCTCTTCACCTGTCATTTGCTTGTGAACTAACTCATAAAGCGTTTCGGCTTCAAGCAATGTTTTGCCTTTAAGTGCTTCCGTCATCAATGATGCAGAAGCCACAGAAATGGCACAACCGCTACCTTGAAAACTCACATCTTCAATCACATCGCCATTTAATTTCAAGAACACGACTAAGGCATCACCACAGAGTGGATTGTTACCATGTGCCAGATGATTCGCATTGCTCATGTCGCGAAAGTTTCGTGGTTTTTTATTGTGATCCATGATCACTTCTTGATATAAATCTCGTAAATCTGCATTACTCATTAAGCAAATAGCTCCTGTACTTTCTTGATTCCGCCAACAAGTGCATCGATCTCATCAAAGGTATTATAAAAAGCAAATGATGCACGGGCTGTCGCCGGAATACCAAAGAATTGCATAACCGGTTGGGCACAATGATGTCCCGTACGTATTGCTAAGCCTTGTTGATCAAAAATGGTACCGACATCATGTGGATGAACACCGTCGATCATAAATGACAACACGCTGGCCTTTTGAGCTGCGGTACCAATTATTCTGACTCCAGATAACGCAGAAACCTTTTCAGTAGCCGCAACTAATAAGGCGTGCTCATGTGCTGCCAAGTTTTCAATACCAAGACTATTCATATAATCAATAGCAGCACCAAGACCAATTGCACCCGAAATATTTGGCGTGCCAGCTTCAAATTTATATGGCAACTCATTGTATTCGGTGTGAGCGAAACTAACTGATAAGATCATATCGCCACCACCCTGCCAAGGTGCCATCGCTTCTAATAATGCTTGTTTACCATAAAGTGCGCCGATGCCTGTTGGCGCAAACATTTTATGACCTGAAAACACATAAAAATCACAATCTAAGTCTTGTACATCAACCACCATGTGCGGCACAGCTTGAGCACCATCGACCAACACTGGAATATTTTTCGCATGCGCTTGAGCAATCATATCTTTAATAGGGTTAATCGTACCCAAAGCATTCGATACATGACCTATCGCCATAATCTTAGTTTTGCTGGTCAGTAATTCATCTAGAGTCGATAAATCTAACTCACCAGTGAGCGTCATCGGAATAACGTTCAACTTCGCACCCGTTTGTTCGCATAACATCTGCCAAGGCACAATATTAGCGTGATGTTCCATGTGACTGATCAGGATTTCATCACCGGCATGTAATAGTGGTCGCACAAAGCTTTGAGCGACTAAATTAACCGCTTCAGTTGCCCCACGTACAAAGATGATTTCTTTATCACTTTGTGCATTTACAAAACCACGCACTTTATCACGCGCACCTTCGTAAGCATCGGTAGCTCGTTGACTTAGACGATGTACACCACGGTGTACATTCGCATTATCTTGTCGATAATAATTGGCAACAGCATCAATTACTTGAGTAGGCTTCTGACTGCTGGCCGCATTATCTAAATAGACCAAGGGATGTCCATTTATTTGCTGATGCAAGATAGGGAAATCTTGTCTAATCTCAGTAAGATCTAATAGGCTCATGCTATGACACCCACTCTCTCGCCACCAGCACGAGGTAAGTGATGTTCAATCAATGTGGATAAAGACTTCCTAATATCTTCAGCAGGAATACGTTCTAATACCTCTGCCGCAAATGCATGAGTCAATAAACTACGCGCGCTTACTTCGTCTAAACCACGTGCACGTAAGAAGAACAAATGATCTTCATTCAATTGACCAACCGTACTACCGTGACCACATTTAACGTCATCAGCATAAATTTCCATCTCAGGCTTAGTATCAATCTCACAACCACGTGATAACAACATATTTCGATTGCTTTGATTTGAGTCCGTTTTCTGGGCATTCTTATGCACAATCACTTTGCCATTAAATACGGCATGGCTATTGCCATCTAACACACCTTTATACAACTCATCGCTAGTAGTATTTGGTACGGCATGATCTATACGCGTGTGATTATCAACGTGTTGCTCGCCAGTCACTAGATACAAACCATCCATTGTGACATGTGACTGTTCACCTAATAATTGACTATGTACGTCGTTACGGGCAAGTTTGCCACCCAATGAAATATTATTCGTATTCCACTGACTACTAGCCGCTTGTTTCGCTG
This sequence comes from uncultured Methylophaga sp., assembly GCA_963975785.1. Classification (GTDB taxonomy): domain Bacteria; phylum Pseudomonadota; class Gammaproteobacteria; order Nitrosococcales; family Methylophagaceae. Next base: position 10,384 of record CAXBIM010000047.1, on the reverse strand, counting down.
CTAAAGTCGCAATATGGAAGGCATTTTTTGATTCTTGCTGTAATTTATAATGATTTAACACAGCATTATGCGCGAGTACCACTTCAGTCACGACATTAGTCAAAGATGTCGCTTCCGTTAAGCCGATATAGTTCTCAACCACTGTAGCTTGGCTAGAATCGCCCAGTACAATTACATTACGTAAATGACTTGCTAGGGCTTCGGTTGCTCCAGTGTTAATAACTAATAACTCAATCGACTTTTCTATTTGAGTCTCACTATCCACACAAATGACTGCCCCTTCTTGCATCAAGAAAGTATTCAGCGCATTAAAACCGGTTTTTTCAACATCAATCTGATTGCCAAGATGAGGTTGTGCTAATTCTAAACCAGTTGATAATGGACTAATTGCAAGGCCTTGCGGCAAATTGTCAATCTGAGACAGCTCAGCCGAAAATACGCCATCAACAATGACGACTCGGTAAGCATCTTTTAATAAGGCTAGTTGGTCACACTGTTCAACAGTAAGCGAACTTACCTCTGCTTGATGTGTGAAAGCTTGTTGCCCCATCGCCCATAAACTGGTGTATTTCCAATCTTCTTCTTTTTTTGCAGGTAAACCGTTGCGATTAAATTGCGTTAACGCTTTTAATCGCATGCTGTTTAACCAAGCAAACTCTTGCCCTGGCAATGTTTTTTCTTTGGCCACACTAGAAAAAGGTGTCACCAAGTCGGTGATCTTTTTCATACTGGCAAGCCCTCAGTGTCTTCATTAACCCAGCTATAACCAGTTTTTTCTAGCTCTTTTGCTAACTCTTTATCACCAGATTTAACGATACGGCCGTCAGAAAGCACATGAACAAAATCAGGCACAATATAATCAAGTAAGCGTTGGTAATGCGTAATCATAATGATTGAACGGTCTTGCGAACGTAAGGCATTAACACCATCAGATACCGTTTTTAAAGCATCGATATCTAAACCGGAGTCAGTTTCATCAAGAATTGCTAATGATGGCTCTAACAATGCCATTTGCAAGATTTCATTACGTTTTTTCTCACCACCAGAGAAACCTTCGTTTACGCTACGGTGTAAAAACTGCTCGTCCATTTTGACTAGCTGCATTTTGCTGCGGACTAGTGTTAAAAAGTCGATCGCATCAAGATCATCTAAGCCTTGGTATTTACGCACAGCATTCAAGGCCGCTTTTAACAAATAAATATTACTGACACCAGGAATTTCTACTGGGTATTGGAACGCTAAGAATACGCCTCGTTGTGCACGTTCCTCAGGCTCTAATGACAGTAAGTTTTCATTTTTATAAATTACTTCACCTTGTGTAATTTCATAACCATCACGTCCAGCTAATACATTCGACAAGGTACTTTTACCTGCACCGTTTGGTCCCATAATTGCGTGTACTTCACCCGCATTTACAGTCAGGTTAATTCCTCGTAGGATTTCTTTGCCATCAACACTGGCATGAAGGTTTTTAATTTCTAACATTTATTTATTTCTCTCTAACAATATTTATGAATTTGGTAGGAACGTGCTTAATGCATAAAAACACTAAAATTAACCTACAGATCCTTCCAGTGATAAACCCAGTAGATTTTGCGCTTCAACAGCAAACTCCATCGGTAACTCACGAATAACTTGCTTACAAAAGCCATTAACGATCATAGACACGGCATCTTCCAAATCTAAACCACGCTGTTTACAGTAGAACAACTGGTCTTCACTGATTTTTGATGTGGATGCTTCATGCTCAACTTGCGCTGTTGGATTTTTAACTTCTATATATGGAAAGGTATGTGCAGCTGATACATCACCAATTAATAGAGAATCACATTCGGTGTAGTTACGCGCATTCTCGGCATTGGGTCCCATGCGTACTAAGCCACGGTAAGCATTCTGTGATCGACCGGCTGAAATACCCTTTGAAATAACGGTTGAAGTGGTATTTTTACCCAAATGAACCATCTTCGTTCCGGTATCCGCTTGCTGCATGTTGTTAGTCACAGCTACAGAATAGAATTCACCGACAGAGTTATCACCCTGCAAAATCACACTAGGATATTTCCAAGTAATCGCCGAACCTGTTTCAACTTGTGTCCATGACACTTTTGAGCTTACGCCCCGACATGCTGCACGCTTGGTCACAAAGTTAAAAATCCCGCCGCGTCCATTTTCATCGCCTGGATACCAGTTTTGCACGGTTGAGTATTTAATTTGCGCACGATCATGTGCCACCAATTCAACAACTGCCGCATGCAACTGATTTTCATCACGCATCGGCGCAGTACAGCCTTCTAAATAACTCACATAAGAATCATCATCGGCAATAATCAAAGTGCGTTCAAACTGTCCCGTATTTGCGGCATTGATGCGGAAGTAAGTTGATAACTCCATTGGGCAACGAGTGCCTTTAGGAATATAAACAAAAGAACCATCACTAAATACCGCTGAGTTTAAGGCCGCATAGAAGTTATCTTTGTATGGCACCACGCTACCCAAATATTTTTTTATCAATTCAGGGTGTGCATGTACCGCTTTCGAAAATGGCATAAAGATAATGCCTTCTTCCGCTAATTTATCCTGAAAGGTATTTGCAACCGAAACACTATCAAATACAGCATCTACTGCTACACCCGCTAAACGAGCACGTTCTTCTAATGGAACGCCGAGCTTTTCATAGGTGCGTAATAATTCTGGATCGACCTCATCTAAACTTTTTGGCCCATCAGTTTTTTTCTTTGGTGCCGAATAATAACTAATCGCTTGATAGTCAATCTCAGGGTAATGGACGTGTGCCCATTCAGGCGTCTCAAGGGTTAACCAGTGACGAAAAGCTTCTAGGCGCCACTCCAATAAGAATTCTGGTTCGCCTTTAATACGTGAAATCTCACGCACAGTGTCTTCACTCAATCCTGGCGGCAGACTATCCGACTCAATGTCAGAGACAAATCCTGCCGAATATTCTTTAGGAACGAAATCTTCTATTTGCTGTTTTTGTTCAGCCATTAATCTCACCATCCTTCGTTTTAACTAAAGCCATCGCGTTTGTCGATGGATAAAAATGTATTGGGCTCACGCTTTCTGAGGCAACTTGCGGTACTAACATGTCAGATAACTTCACTTCATCCAATGCATGAAATACAGCATTATTAATGCGCGTCCAGTTAGTCTGTATAGAACAGTGATTTTCTTGTTCACAATGACTTTCACTACCTACGCATTCGGTTAAAGCAATTGGGCCTTCTATTGCAGTAATAATTTCAGCAACCGATATTTTCTTCGGACTGATATTTAAACTATAACCACCATGTGCGCCACGTTCCGAAGTCAACAAACTCGCCTGTGATAAAGCTTTTAATACTTTTTTCACTGTAGGCAATGGCACCTGTACTGCATCAGCAAGCGCATGTGCACTGTGTTGCATATCTGTTTTTTGAGCTAAATAGCTCATCAAAACAATACCGTAATCTGTTAATTTTCCCATTCGTAACATATGGCAACCCCTTAATATAGGACTATTATAGTACCATTTAAAATAATAACCAAGTTACACGCTCAGTTATTTCCATATAATAATCATCATAAAAATGTGAGAGAATGAATGCCGGTGAACTTTATCGGCTTTGTTGCTTACTAAAGACTATCGTCAGTTTTCTGATGACCACTTAAATTTATGTTCAATAACCCTTTTGATTCGAGATCATTTAAATGAAATTAAAATCACTCGCAATTCTTCCTTTTTTATTTGGAGCCCCAGCAATGGCTGATACGCACGCCGCAAAACTAGATACTGAAAAACAACAATTAAGCTATATTTTCGGCATTCAAGTCGGACAAAATATGATGTCTGAAGGTGTTGATCTGGAAATGGATGCATTCACTGCTGGTGTTGCAGACATGTTTGACGGTAAACAACCACAATTAGACCAAGCAATCGCTGAAAAAGTTATTGGTGCATTTCAACAGAAAAAAGCTCAAGAAATGGCTGAAGTCATGAATGCTAAACAACAAGTTGCTCAAACTTACCTTGATGAAAATGCAAAAAAAGACGGCGTCGTGACTACAGCTAGCGGGTTACAATACACCATCATCAGCGAAGGTGATGGCGCGACACCGACTGAAACTGACAAAGTTATTGCACATTATAAAGGTACATTGTTAGACGGTACGGTCTTTGATAGCTCATATGACCGCGGTGAACCAGCAACCTTCCCAGTTAACGGCGTAATCCAAGGCTGGCAAGAAACGTTACAACTGATGAAAGAAGGCGCTAAATGGCAAATCGTTGTACCAGCTAATTTAGCTTATGGTCCACGTGGCGCAGGTCAAGGCTCACCGATTGGTCCAAATGAAACATTGATTTTTGATATTGAATTGATTGCTATTACAAAATAATTTCAAACTATTCAAATAAAAAAGGTCATATCATTTAGTTGATATGGCCTTTTTTTATGGCTTCTACTCTAACATTTATAGCTGTGGAATTAATCAGCCAAATAGCGTTTATGTTTTGAAGGTTTAAGTGCCTGAAGATCAACCATCACTAAACCGTCAATACAGTTGCCAAAATCAGCATCGATACTGAAGTCTATAAATCGTACTCCTCCAGTCTCACATAAATCAGCATATTGTTTATACAGTGTTGGAATACTGGCATTCATATGTGCTAATTGAACCCGCATTGCTTTAAAGTCAGCATCATAATCCAGTCCAGTTATTACTTCATCAACCCTTTGCTGCAAAATATCGTCTAAGCGATACGGCACTCGTGCTGTTGCTAATTGATTTACGTCTTTAAAATAAATTTGATAGAAGCTCAGAATTAATGCCTTGGCAAACTCAGGATAGCTATCGCTTAAACTTACAGGACCAAATAAATACCGTATCTCAGGGTAACGCTTTAGGTAAGCTCCTATGCCATACCAGAGATAATCTAGACTCCGCTTCCCCCAGTATTTTGGGCTGACAAAACTTCTCCCTAGCTCAATCCCTTGCTCAAAAAATTCCGCCATTTTTTCTTGGTTATAATCGAACAATTCCTGACTATAAATGCCTCGCGAATCTGATTTTAAAAACAAGTTTTTCACTTCGGCTAAGCGATATGCACCAGCAACTTCAAGCTCCTGCTCATCCCATAAAATCAAATGACGATAATCACGGTCGTAACGGTCTAAGTCACTCTTTTTCCCCGTACCTTCACCTACCTGTCGAAACGTAATTTCACGTAACCTACCAATTTCATGCATCACCGCAGAGTCTGACTGATAGTCGAATAAATAAATTTTCTTACCATCAGTGGTTTCACCTAATAGTTCTGCTCTTTGTAATTCTTTTTTAATAGCCCGCCGTTCTTGTGGATGAACAATTGTTTGTTCCGTTTCAAATAAAGGCGACTTCCCTTTACCTATACGATATAAGTGACGACGTATTAACTTTGCCGTTTCTTTTTTTGCTAAAGGTAATACTCTAATCTGCTGATACGGGATTGATTGACCAACACGCAAATTAATGGTTTGTGAGTTTTTGTTAAAAATCTCATGGGCCAATAACATAGCTGCTAAAGGTTTATAGACCATTGAGCTGCTATAAAATAATGATGAATTTCGTGCATCGACATATATCGGCAATATTGGTGAGTTAGTCTTTTTAGCAAAATGTAGGAATCCCGTCGTCCATTTACCATCACGCACGCCATTAGGCCTAATTCGTGAGACTTCACCAGCGGGGAATACAATCACCGCCTCGTCATTATTTAAACAATTAATGATGTCGGTAATACTACTTTTCTGAGTTGCTTTATTTAGGTTATCAACCGGTAGAAGTAAATTTTTAACCGCTTGAAAGTTCATCAACATATCATTGACTACAATTTTTACATCTCGTCGAACCTCGCCTACTAACTTTAGTAGAGATAAACCATCTAGAGCCCCCAAGGGGTGATTTGCAACGATTACAACCCGTCCTGAGGCTGGAATATTACTACGATCACGATGAGAAATTGAATAGCTAAACTTGAAGTGTTCTAAGACCTGCTCAATAAAATCGAAGCCTTTTAAATCCTGATTGGCATCTAAAAACTGATTAACTTCATGTTCGTATGATAATTTACGTAATAAACCAAGGGTTGGTTTCTTTATCCAAGGACTTTTGTGTTCAAAATTAGGATATTTTTGTTGGATAGCACTTTCAATATTAAGCATTTCACACCTCTAACTTGCCTTATTTACTAAAGCTTAAAGGAGGTGTGTTACAGCTTAATAACGATTGCGTTACCGTTTTATGACAGGAAGATAAAACCTATTAATGTTCTTCAGCATGGGTTAAATAAAGCGTCACTCCAATTAGAGCAATACCGCCAGCTAGGGCTAGTAACTCTAAAGGTCCATGAAAATCCATGCTAATCGCATGTTCGAAAAAATTCACAATCAAAATCATAATAATCACTCGGCCAAGGCGAGTTTTAAGATCATCAAGACTGTTAATTGCTAAAACTGAAGAAGAGGTTTCAGCGTCTTCGGCTTGTTCGATTTTACTGATGAACAGCTCATATAAACCTAAAGAAAAGATTAACAACACCGTTGCCAGCAAATAACCATCAATTACTTCTACAACGTGGGTGACTGTTTCAGCACGAAAATCTTTACGTGCTTCGCCCATCAAATCTGGTGAAATATAATCACCTAAGTGACTCACCAGATAGAACGCATCGACAGAAGCCATATAAAACATAGCAAAGGCTGTTATTAAGCTCACTATGACGGCAATAACAACGACAAAGCGGCTATTCCAAAGCATCGTTTCAAATACTTTTTCGATCATGACTTACACCAACTTAAAATAATTATACGGCCTGTACTGGAATTGCATGACGCGTGTTGATGATGTCATTTTTCTCATTCAAATAGACAAGAGTAGGTTTGAAGCTAGCCACTTCTTTTTGTTCGAGCGTAGTGTAAGCACAAATGATAATACGATCACCTGGTGATGCTTTATGAGCAGCTGCACCGTTAACCGAAATTATTTGTGAGCCAGCCTCTGCGCGAATAGCATATGTGATAAAACGATTGCCATTGGCGACATTGTATATATGGATCTGTTCGTACTCATGAATACCAGCCGCTTCCAAGAAGTTGCTGTCTATGGCGCACGAGCCTTCGTACTCTAGTTCAGAGTGCGTTACACAGGCACGATGTAGTTTTGCTTTTAATAAAGTCAGTTGCATATCCGACCATCTGTAGTTAGTTAGCTGGACATTATCGCTTTTTCAACAAAATCAGGCAAGATTACAAGCGATATTGTCGATTAAACGGGCCTTTCCTAAACGTGCTGCGGCAAGAATTCTTAAGTTCTTATCGCCCGGTACTCCCTGAGCTAGGTCATCTGCACGTCGAATATCAACATATTCTGATTCGAAGCCCAGTTCCTGCAGTTGGGTAAGCGCTTCTTGCTGTAAAGCGGAAAAATCTTGCTCCCCCATCTTAATTCGCTGTTTAACGTTGAGTAGGGTTTGATATATACCTGATGCTTGCTCGCGTTGAAGCTCAGTTAAATACTGATTACGTGAACTCATTGCTAAGCCGTTTTTTTCACGATAAGTCGGTGCGCCAACGATATCAACAGCTAAATTAAGATCACGCACTAAGCGTTTAATTAATAACAGTTGTTGGTAATCTTTTTCACCAAATACAGCAACATCAGCTTGAACGATATTTAGCAACTTAGTCACAATGGTTGCCACACCATCAAAATGCCCTGGGCGCTTAAGTCCGCAGAGTTTATCATCCATATTCGGCACGATAACGTTGGTATGCGGCAGCATACCCTTTGGGTACATAATTTCTACAGTAGGTGTAAATATAACATCACAGCCCTCTGAGTTTAGCATTTGGGTATCAGCCTTAACCGTACGAGGATAAGCAGATAAATCTACCTTATCATCAAACTGTAATGGATTCACAAATATACTGACCACTACCCTATCAGCCAATTCACTTGCTTTTCTCACCAAAGAGAGATGTCCTTGATGTAAATTACCCATCGTTGGTACAAATGCGATTGTTTGTTTGTGTTCTCGCCAAGCCTTAATTTGAGCCTTTAATGCGGTAATAGTTTCAACACTTTGCATTAATATTGTTGCTCTAAAGTAGGGAATTGACCCGATTTCACATCCGTTACATATTTGGAGATAGCTGATTGAATGGTGCCTGTATCAGCTAAAAAGTCATAACTAAACCGAGGTCGTTTACCAGGTGTTAATCCCAACATGTCATATAAAACAAGTACCTGACCATCGCATATACCACCAGCTCCGATGCCAATTACCGGAATAGTCAATGCATTAGTGACTTTTTCTCCTAATACTGCAGGCACACATTCTAATACCAACATATCCGCTCCAGCTTCTTGCAAGGCAATTGCATCACGGATCAATTCATCTGCTGTTTCGGCATCACGTCCCTGAACGCGATAACCACCAACACGATGTACCGATTGTGGTAATAAACCTAAATGCGCGCACACAGGAATGCCTCGTGCGGTGAGTTGCTCAATTGTGGATGCCATTACAGCCCCACCTTCGAGTTTTACCATCTGAGCTCCACCTTCAGCCATTAAACGAGCGGCGTTAGCAATGGCTTGGTCTTCATTGGCGTAACTCATAAAAGGCATATCAGCAATGACAAATACTTTATCGCTGCCTCGCACCACGTTTCGACAATGGTAAATCATATCTTCGACAGTGACAGGAAGAGTGCTTTCTTGCCCTTGAATAACCATACCTAGAGAGTCACCCACGAGAATGACATCCACACCTGCTTGTTCTAACACATGGCTAAAACTAGCATCGTAAGCGGTAAGCATAGCGATTTTATTGTGTTCTGCTTTCATCTGACGTAGACGAGTTAAATTTAAGCGGCTCATTGTATTATCTCTATTTCACTTTTGCTGGCAATGGGTTGTAATATTGCTTGCCACTTTTAATGGCGTCAATTTGATCGAGTAAATTATTATAATCCGCTTCACTATTAACCAAATCAATTTGTTCTGCATTCACAATTAGCAGTGGCGAATCTTCATAATAATGAAAAAAATCTGCATAACTATCTGCTAACTTCTTCAAATAAGCATCTTCAACACGCTGTTCATAACCAATGCCCCGTTGCGAAACTCGTGACTTAAGCACGGGCAATGATGCCTGCAAATAAATCACTAAATCAGGGGTACGATGATGCAAGGTAAGATTGTCATAAACCATATTATATAAAGCGAGTTCATCATCATCTAAGGTGATATTGGCAAATATCCGATCCTTCTCAACCATGAAATCAGCCAACTGTAAATCGGTAAATAAATCATCCTGCTGTAGTGCTTTGCTTAGTTTTACTCGTTGCATTAAAAAGCTAAGCTGAGTCGGTAAGGCCGACTGATTCGGATTTAAATAAAACTTTTCTAAAAATGGATTATTTTCAGGTTGTTCTAATATGGTTGAGGTAGACGTGGTGCAAGAATAACTCTCAGCTAGTCGCTTAACTAAATGGGTTTTTCCCACACCTATTGGACCTTCCACAACAATATAGTTATGCGGTGATGTTCTCATAGCAATATTTTTTCCATTTTTCGTAAGCCGTCACGCGGGCAACTTTTTAGTAATTGCTCCGTTTCTCCCGCATTAGGTATCTTTAAATTAGGTGCTATTTCAGCTAAGGGATATAGTACAAAAGCACGTAAAGCGATACCTGGATGAGGGATCTGTAATCGCTCATCATCTATCACATTTTGACCGTAAAGCAATACATCCAGATCTAAAGTTCGTTCACCCCAATGACGTTTGCGAACACGACCTTGTTGTTGCTCAATAGCTTGTAAAGCATTCAATAACTGATGAGCTGTCAGCGCTGTTTCTATTTCAGCAACGGCATTAATATAATCAGGTTGATCTTGTGGCCCCATCGGTGGGCTGGCATACAATGACGACCAAGAAACTAGCTGAGAGTCAGGTAATGATTGTAAATTACTAATTGCAGTTTTTACCTGATCGATAGGATCAGCCAAATTACTCCCTATACCAATATACGCGTACATTAATCAGTCTTTGTAGCAGGTTTTCTACGACGACGGCGACGTGCTTTAGGTTTCCCTTTCGCTAACGCTGTTGGCGATAAATTTTTGACTAAACTTAACTGCTCCGCTTCATTCGCAAACTGAAATTTTGTCCACCAATCTGCTAATTCTTTTAATGGCTCACCCGTTTCAGAACGTAATAATAAAAAGTCGTAACCAGCCCTAAATTTAGGATGGGTTAATTGCTTAAAGGCTCGTTTTCCTTGGCGCTGATCTAGGCGTGGTTGTAAACCCCAGATATCACGAGTATCAAGGGTATATCGTTTGG
>CAXBIM010000046.1:0-20153 GCA_963975785.1 uncultured Methylophaga sp. | reverse complement strand
GATGTGGATTTGTTCGGCAACTAAATCAATACCTGAGATTTGCTCTGTTATCGTATGTTCAACTTGAATACGAGTATTCATCTCGATGAAATAAAACTCACCATCTTGGAATAAGAACTCAAAAGTACCTGCGCCACGATAGCCAATTCGTATGCATGCATCGGCACAGATCTTACCCATTTTGGCACGTAATTCTGGTGTAATACCTGGTGCTGGTGCTTCCTCGACTACTTTTTGGTGCCGACGTTGCATGGAGCAGTCACGTTCACCGAGATGAACGGCATGACCATGTTGATCGGCCAATACTTGAAACTCAATGTGGCGTGGATTTTCAAGGAATTTTTCCATGTAAATCATGTCATTGGCGAATAGTTGTTTAGATTCGCTACGCGTTAAAGCGATGGCATTTAATAAGTGTGCTTCACTGTGAACTTCACGCATGCCGCGACCGCCACCGCCACCCGATGCTTTGATAATGATTGGGTAACCAATTTTCTTTGCTAGTCGAAGATTAGTGGTGTCATCATCGCCAAGAGGGCCATCAGAACCTGGTACACACGGTACGCCAGCTTCTTTCATAGCAGCAATAGCGGACACTTTGTCACCCATTAGGCGAATAGTTTCAGATTTAGGGCCTATGAAGATAAAGCCACTTTGTTCTACACGTTCTGCGAAATCTGCATTTTCAGACAAAAACCCGTAGCCCGGGTGAATCGCCGATGCATCAGTAATTTCAGCAGCGCTGATGAGTGCTGGCACGTTCAAGTAGCTTTGAGCAGAAGCCGCAGGGCCAATGCATACGGTTTCATCCGCTAATAAAACGTGTTTCAAATCACGATCCACATCAGAGTGAACAGCAACTGTTTTAATGCCTAATTCTTTACAGGCTCGAAGTACGCGAAGGGCAATTTCCCCTCGGTTAGCAATGACAATTTTATCGATCATGATGTTTATTTATCCGTAGTTGAGATGTGTCTGTCACCTTTCGGTACAACTTATTCGATGATAACTAAAGGTTCACCAAACTCAACAGGATTCCCATTCTCAACCAAAACTGCCTTAACAATACCGCTACGATCAGATTCAATTTGGTTAAACATTTTCATCGCTTCGATAATGCAAATCACATCGCCAGCAGCCACTGTTTGGCCTACTTCAATAAATGACGCTGACTCAGGAGAGGATGAGCGGTAGAAAGTACCAACCATTGGTGATTTCACTGCTTTATCTAAATTAGCAGGAGCTGGCGCTTCAAGGGCTGGTGCTGCGGGTGCTTGATCTGCTACTGGCGCAGGTGCGTATTGCTGTTGCATATTTGGCGAAGCCATCATGATTGGTGCTGTTGCGCTAGCACGACTAATACGTACAGATTCTTCACCTTCCTTGATTTCAATTTCCGCTACATCTGATTCCTGTATTAAATCGATCAGTTTTTTTATTTTACGAATATCCATTTAGATAACCTTATTTAGTGGTGTGTTTTATAGCTGCTTGTAAAGCGAGTTCATAACCTTGGGCTCCTAAGCCACAGATCACGCCAACGGCAATGTCTGAAAGATAGGAGTGATGTCGGAATGTTTCCCGTGTATGTACATTGGATAAGTGCACTTCAATAAAAGGCACTGCAATGGCTGATAACGCATCGCGAATGGCAACGCTGGTATGGGTAAATGCGGCAGGGTTGATAATGATGAAGGTAGTACCATCCGTGCGAGCACTATGAATTTTATCTATCAATTCATGTTCAGCATTAGACTGGAAATTTTCGAGTTGATATCCGGCGACAGACGCTTGTGACGTTAAGCGTTGAGCAATATCTAACAATGTATCTGAGCCATAATGCTCGGGCTCACGGGTCCCTAGAAGATTCAGATTGGGGCCGTGCAACACGAGAATTTTTGCCATTGTGATGTTTCCCCAAGGTCGATTAATTAGGCGAATTTTGCACCAAGGGTTAATTATTGTCCAGTTTTTTAACTGAAAAAAGGGTGTTATGTCGCTAAGTTCGGCGAAATGTGTTGTTTTTTTGATTATGGTTAAATAATGGGTAATTTCTTAAGATGTTCGAGTAATGCGGAAGCGCTAGTGCCACCTATTAGGCGGTATTGTGAATACTCTTCACCGCTAGCATTAAAAAATAATAAGGTTGGAGGGCCGTATAAACCAAAGTGTTTTAATAACGATCTCTGTTCTTCTGTGTTGTCGGTAATGTCTATTTGTATAAGAGTGGTGCCTGTTAATGCAGCAGCAACGTTCGCATCTTGAAATGTGGTTGCTTCCATTGTTTTGCAGTCTATGCACCAGTCAGCATAAAAATCGAGCATAGCGGGTTGCTTAGATTGAGCTAGAACTTGCTCAAGTTCGGCCAGATTATTGACTTGAATAAATGCCAAGCCATGAGTGTCTTGTTTATTGTCTGAACTTGATTTTGCTACGCCCTGTAATGGTTGCCAAATATTATGGCTGCCACTGGCGCTGCCGATGATTAATAGGCTGCCGTAGATTAATAAAATAAGCCCGAGTCCTTTCCTGAGTTTCTCCCAACCATCGGCATTAATGGAAAGCGTATTTAAGGCGCCAAGATATACGGCAGAGACAATCAGTAATCCGCCCCAGAGTAATAAACTTACCCAGCCTGGAATAATACGTTCTAACATCCAGATTGCGAGTCCTAGCATCAAAATACCAAAAATGGCCTTGATGGTATCCATCCAGTCACCTGCTTTAGGTAATAGTGAGCCAGCAGATGTGCCAATAATTAATAGTGGTAAACCCATGCCCATACTCAGCATGAACAATGCTAAGCCACCTAATATAGGATCGCCATGTTGACCAATAAAAATAAGTGCACCCGCTAACGGTGGAGCAAGGCAGGGTCCGACAATTAAGGCTGACAATAAACCCATAAGTGCAGCACCAGTGATACTGCCACCTTTTTGTTGATGACTGATATTGTGCAATCGATGTTGTAATCCATGGGGAAGTTGTAGTTCAAATAAGCCAAACATTGAAAGCGCTAAAATGACAAATAAGCCACTTAAGGTGCCAATAACCCAGGGATTCTGGAACATGGCTTGCAAGTTTTCTCCTAATAAGCCCGTTATGATGCCAGCTGCTGTATAGGTGACTGACATGGCTAATATATAACTTAGAGATAGAAAAAAGGCTCGATGAGTAGTGATACGTTCACCCCCACCGATAATGATGCTGGATAAAATCGGAATCATTGGGAATACGCAAGGCGTAAAAGCAAGCAATAATCCTAGCCCAAAGAAGCCCAGCATAATTTTGATTAAGCTATCTTCAGCTAAGCTTTGTGCAATACGATCTTGTTCTACAATGACTGAAACGGCGGGTGAAGTATTATTGGTGTTGACACTCGTTTGCGTGTCATTACCTGTGATTGCAGGGAGAGTGAGTAATATCGTTTTATTCGTTGGAGGATAGCAGATGTTGAAGGTTTCGGAGCAGCCTTGATAATACGCTTTCAATGTGAGTTGCTGGCTTTCCTTACTGCGGTTAATGGGCAAAATAACATCTGTGTCATGGTGATAAACTTCACTTAAACCGAAAATCTCATCCATTTTGTTTTCACCCGCTGGTAGTGAAAACGCTGATAATTGCACATTATCATTGTCAATGAGTTCAAATTTAATTTTGTCACGATAAAGATAATTACCTTCTGCAATTTTCCAACTAGCTAATAGGGTCTGTGGATCTTGAGCTTGAGCAGAAAAAATAAAGACTTCATCGACATCGGGTGGCGTGTCGAATTCATTTCCTAAGCCAAGACTATCTAATAAACCAGGTCGCGCTTGAACGCTAAAGCTGAGTATTAGGAGGAATAAAATGAAATATTTTTTCATGAGTAGCATTGGCCGTTTAAAAGTATGTATTAGCAGACAATCTTATCAAGCGATAGTTACAATTTATAGAACAAAAAACGAATTAATCGTGCTAAGCCGTTATAATCTTGTAATAATTCCTTAATCTATTCATAAAGAAGGTACACACATTGTGGAAATAAATACCATACATCACCTTGAAACGCAGGCCATGAAAAAAAGCCACAACGAACTGGCACGTATCGGTTTTGCCTTATTCTTTTTAGTTGGTATTTTAGCGTATAGCTTTGCCACTAGTGGTGGTGTGCCGAATCACCTTTTCTTAGCCATTGCCGCTGTGTTTGGTGGTTATATGGCAATGAATATCGGTGCCAATGATGTTGCCAACAATGTTGGGCCAGCTGTAGGTTCAAAAGCACTTACGATGGGCGGCGCAATAGTCATCGCGGTGATTTTTGAGGCAGGAGGCGCCTTTATCGCTGGTGGTGATGTTGTCTCTACAATTAAAAAAGGCATTATTGATATTAATGGCTTTGGCGGTGATACAGACAGTTTTCTATGGGCAATGATGGCGGCCTTATTAGCTGCGGCCTTATGGTTAAATATTGCGACGATGGCTAAAGCGCCTGTATCGACAACTCACTCTATTGTCGGTGGCGTAATGGGAGCCGGGATTGCCGCCGCAGGATTTGGTATTGTTGATTGGGGCACCATGGCGAAGATTGCCAGTTCTTGGGTTATTTCACCGTTAATTGGCGGAATAATCGCAGCAAGTTTTTTATTGGCGATTAAAAAAACCATCGTTTTTCGTGAAGATAAAATTAGTGCCTCGTACATTTGGGTTCCCTACTATGTTGCTTTTATGGCATGGGCTTTTGTTACTTATTTAGTATTGAAAGGCTTGAAATCAGTTTGGCCCAATATTCTTACTTTGGTTAATGATTGGATGTTTTTTACTGTCGAGATGACTAAAAAGCCAACGTTTACCACGGCGGCTTTATTGGGCGTTGTTGCAGCTGTGATTGTTTACTTTATTGTTAAGCGATCACTTAAAGCTAAATTACATAAATTGACCAATGATCGGGCGAGTGTGAATGTCTTGTTCACTATTCCGCTGATATTCGCTGCGGCACTACTTAGTTTTGCCCATGGTGCAAATGATGTTGCTAACGCAATCGGTCCTCTAGCGGCCATTAATGATGCGGTGATGTCCGGTGGAATAACATCGTCAGCCGGTATTCCTTTCTGGGTTATGGGTGTAGGTGCCTTCGGGATAGCGATAGGCCTTGCATTGTATGGCCCTAGATTGATCAAAACGGTAGGTAGCGAAATTACAGAGTTGGATCAAATGCGTGCATTTTCAGTGGCTATGGCTGCTGCGATTACCGTGATTATTGCCAGCCAATTAGGTTTACCAGTGAGTTCTACGCATATCGCAATTGGTGGTGTATTTGGTGTTGGTTTCTTAAGGGAATGGTTAGACTCCACGATTAGCATTGAAGCTGAAATTCAGCATGACAAGGAAGAAATTGAGTCAGAAAAGAAGCGTCGCAATGCTTTACAGCACGAGCTTAAAGACTTGCGTCGAAAACCGATTAAATCGCCGGAAGACTACCAACGAATTACTGAACTTTATGCTGCCATTGATAAGGAAAAAGATACCATCAAGCTTTTTAAGAAAGAGCTGAAAAAGGACGAAAAAACCTTATATGTTAAACGTGACGCAATTAAAAAAATTGTGACAGCTTGGGTTATTACAGTCCCTGCCGCAGCGGTACTGGCTGCCTCGGTGTTTTATATGATTAAAGGTATCATGACCTAGGCTTAAGAGATGGACCGCGCGCAGAGTATTCTTAAATCTATATTTGGTTATGATGAATTTCGGCACGCTCAGCAGGACATAATTCAAGAGTTATTAAATGGTAATGATGCCTTAGTCTTAATGCCCACCGGCGGTGGTAAGTCTTTGTGTTATCAAATACCTGCACTGGTGCGCGAAGGTACGGCTATTGTTGTCTCGCCTTTGATTGCACTTATGCAAGATCAGGTTGATGCCTTACGCCAACTTGGTATTAAAGCCGCATTCCTGAACTCAAGCTTGAGTCAGGATGAGGCTTATGACATTCAGCAACGGTTACTCAATGGCGAGCTTGACCTGCTTTATGTCGCACCGGAACGACTGCACAACGGTGCCATGTTATCGCTGCTAGATCGTTGTCAATTATCATTGTTTGCCATTGATGAAGCCCACTGTGTGTCACAGTGGGGACATGATTTTCGACCAGATTATCAGCAGCTAAAACTACTGCATCAACGATATCCGACTGTACCTAGAATCGCGCTGACAGCGACAGCAGATCAGCGCACACGTGATGAAATTATTAGCCAGCTCCAATTAGGTGATGCTCGCGTTTTTATTAATAGTTTTGACCGGCCGAATATTCACTATGCTATCTCCGAGGGAAACAATGCCAGACAGCGATTGTGGAAATTTTTAGAGGATAATCATGCTCAGGATGCCGGAATAGTCTATTGTCTCTCGCGTAAAAAAGTAGAAGAAACGGCAAGTTGGTTGGCAGAGCAAGGACGAACTGCTTTGCCATATCATGCTGGATTGCCACAGGAAGTACGTCAACGCAATCAGCAGCGTTTTCTACGAGATGAAGCTGTCATTATCGTTGCGACGATTGCTTTTGGGATGGGGATAGATAAACCCGATGTACGCTTTGTTGCTCATCTGAATTTGCCGAAAAGTATTGAAGCCTATTATCAAGAAACGGGTCGAGCTGGTCGTGATGGTGCGCCTGCAAATGCCTGGATGGCCTATGGCCTGCAAGATGTCATTACTCTGCGGCAGTTTATGCAAGACTCTAAAGCTGATGAGGCCCATAAACGGATGGAGCATCATAAGCTTGAATCAATGCTGGGCTTGTGTGAGCTTATTACCTGTCGCAGGCAATCTTTACTTACGTATTTTGATGAAGCGAGTCTTGAACCTTGTGGTAATTGTGATAACTGTTTACAACCTCCTGAAAAGTGGGATGGTACGGAGTCAGCACAAAAAGCGCTGTCGTGTATTTATCGAACCGAACAGCGTTTTGGGGTAAATTACATTGTTGATATTTTGCACGGCAAAGTAGATGAACGTATACAACGTAATGGCCACGATAAACTTAGCACCTTTGGCATAGGCAAAGATACTTTAGTCACTGAATGGCGAAGCCTATTTAGACAATTAATTGCGCTTGGCTATATTGATATTGATGTCGAGCGTCATGGCGCATTGTGCTTAACTGAAAAATGTCGACTAATATTACGTGGTGAACAAGCCTTAGAATTAAGAAAACCTGTCAAGCAAGAGAAAACAGCTACAGATAAAAAACAGAAAATGGCAGTTAGGCCACAAGATCAGCCATTATGGGATGCATTGCGAGCATTACGAACCTCCTTGGCAGAGGAAGCTGGTGTGCCACCCTATGTGATATTTCATGATGCGACCTTGCAAGAAATGGTTAAAAAAAGACCATTAACAGAGCAGGATATGAACCGTATTTCAGGTGTCGGTGGCCAAAAGCTGGCGCGTTATGGGCAGGTGTTTCTCGCTAAGATCAGCGAGTATCCATTATCAGAATTACTAGATAACCGCCTTAGTGCTACGGTCAATGAAACCTTGATGCTATATCAGCAAGGTATCGATATTGAAAAAATCGCACAACAACGTGAGGTCAAGTCGAGCACGATATTCACACATTTGGCCGATGCAATTGAAGTCGGCTTGCTTGATGTGCATGAGGTAACAGGCTTATCCAATGCCGAGTTTAATGAAATCGTGTTTGTGCTTGAATCTCAAGAAGACCTAGAAAAAGGCCGATTGAAACCTGTCTATGATGAATTGGATGGTGAGTATGATTATGGCGTTTTAAAGTGTGTGCAGGCGGCAATTTAACTCACTGTTACAAAACTGTAACATTTAGTCGTTATGATTGATGGATCAATAAAAGGTCAGGAGCGGAAATAATGACAACAACGATTTTAGTAGTAGAAGATGACGTGGCGATTCGGGACATGCTGTGTTTTTCACTCAAACAAATGGGTTATGGCTGTGTGGCTGCAGGTGATGGCGAACAAGGTTTAGAATGTTTAAAAATACAGCAGCCTGATTTGATCTTGTTGGACTGGATGTTGCCTGGTATCGATGGCATTGAGTTTATCCGCCGCTTACGTGCTAATGAGTTCCTAGCTAACATCCCCGTTATTATGCTGACTGCCAAAGGTGAAAGTGAAGACATGGTTAAAGGCTTGAGTGTGGGGGCTGATGATTATGTGAATAAACCATTCTCTCCACCCGAACTGGGAGCTCGAATTAAGGCTGTTTTACGTCGTTGTAATCCCGTAGAGTCAGGTGGTAAGCAAACAATTGAATGTGATCGATTGATACTTGATACTAAGAGCCATCGCGTCACGGTTGATGGTGAGCGAATTGATTTGGGACCAACAGAGTTTCGCTTGTTACATTTCTTTATGAAAAATACTGATAGAGCCTATAGTCGTGGACAGTTGCTGGATTACGTGTGGGGCGATACGGTCTATATTGAAGAGCGTACAGTTGATGTGCATATTCGTCGCTTGCGTAAAGCATTAGAGCCGTCAGGTTATGAGAATTTCGTACAAACAGTGCGTGGTGTAGGTTATCGTTTTTCTGCTGAAAAGTAGGGTTTACTGAATGCAATGGGATTATTGGCGTCTGCTAACTATTGTGAGTTTGTCTGGCTTTGTTGGGCTATTATTTGGGCAGATGATGACATTTATGTTTCTGGCCTCATTTGCTTATGCCTTGTGGCTACAAAATACGTGGTATCAACTTTGGAATTGGTTACAAAAACCGAAAAAAAATGCCTCACCCTCAGCCGATGGAATAATTGACGATGTGTGTAGGCAGGTTGAACATGTTCGCCAACAAAACAGTTCACGCAAAAAGAAACTTGCCGGTTATCTTAAGCGATTTCAATCAGCGACAGCAGCGCTTCCTGATGGCATCATCGTTTTAGGTGATTATGACCAAGTAGCTTGGGCTAACAATTCGGCAGCGGTGTTATTAGGTGTGCGTTGGCCAAGAGATAGTAATGTCCGGGTTAATAACCTCATTCGCGATCCCGCCTTTCAGCAGTTGCTTAATGACCCCGTGGACAAAGGGGGAGTAGTCACCGTGACTTCGCCAATTAATACAGGCATGGCGCTAGAGATGAAAGTGGTGAGTTATATGGGCAATGGTCGAATGTTGATTGCCCGTGATATGACACAAACTGTTAAGTTACAACGTATGCGTCGAGACTTTGTCGCAAATGTTTCTCATGAATTAAGAACGCCATTAACAGTCTTGCGAGGCTATTTGGAAACATTCACTGAAGATAGTCCTGCTGAGCAGTGGGCAAGTGTTCTGCCTGTTATGCGTCAGCAAACCGATCGCATGCACATTATGATTAAAGATTTGCTTTCATTGTCTCAATTAGAAACGGGTGAAAAAAGATTACATTCTGTGCCTATTGATGTTCACTCATTTCTTAGTGCCGTTGTTGAAGATGCTAAGTGTCTAAGGCAGTTTTCTGACCATGATATTCAACTAGGACCTATCAGTGACCTATGGTTGCTGGCGGATCCTGATGAATTACGTAGCGCGGTATCTAACTTAGTCTTTAATGCGGTGAAATATACGCCTCCTGCTTGTAAAATCGAGGTGAGTTGGGAAGTCGATAATAATATGGGCAGCATTGTGGTGCGTGATGAAGGCGAAGGCATTGCCGAGCATCACCTAGACCGTTTAACCGAGCGTTTTTACCGCGTAGACAGTGGTCGAACTTCAACTTCAGGTGGTACGGGACTAGGTTTAGCAATTGTTAAACACGTGCTGCAACGCCATGGCGCAATGCTGAATATTACAAGTGAATTAGACGTGGGCAGTCGTTTTTCGTGTGACTTTCCAAGGTCAAAAATCATCGATAAACCTATGGTGTGACGCAGCTTCTTCGTAGCTGTCACATAATTGTCATAATTATTTCATATCATTGTCATATTCAAGCGGGATACTTGCCGCAGTAACTTGATTACTACTTATTCTTATTTGGGAGTTGAACGACAATGTTCAAGAAAAAATTAGCAATTTTAGGCGCCGCGGTAACGTTGGCTTTTTCTGCAACTACTTTTGCTGGCGAAGTTGATTCTGCGTTAGCTGATTATGAAAAGGTAAGCGGTATTTCAGGTAGTTTATCAAGTGTAGGGTCTGATACTTTAGCGAACTTGATGACGCTTTGGGCTGAAGAGTTCAAACGTGAATACCCGAATGTTAGCATTCAAATTCAAGCGGCAGGTTCATCTACTGCGCCACCGGCATTGACCGAAGGTACATCAAACTTTGGTCCAATGAGCCGTAAAATGAAAGACAAAGAAGACGCTGCATTTGAATCTAAATACGGCTACAAGGCAACACCGATTCGCGTTGCAATCGATGCTTTAGCGGTATACGTACATAAAGATAATCAAATTGAAGGTTTAACTATTCCTCAAGTGGATGCGATTTTCTCAGCAACGCGTAAATGTGGTAATCCTGAAGATATCAATGACTGGAGTCAAGTAGGTGTTGATTTGGGTAATATTCAACTTTACGGCCGTAACTCGGTATCAGGTACTTACGGTTACTTTAAAAAACATGCCTTATGTAAAGGTGATTTCAAAAATAGCGTAAACGAGCAACCCGGTTCAGCATCTGTAGTTCAAGGTATCACTAAATCATTGAACGGAATTGGTTACTCTGGTATCGGTTACAAAACATCGGGTGTTAAAGCGGTTGCTTTGGCTAAAGAAGCTGGCAAACCATTTGTTGTTGCCAATGAAGAAAATGCTGCAAATGGTACTTACCCATTATCACGTTACCTATATGTTTACATAAACAAAGCGCCTAATAAACCATTAGCGCCTATTGACCGTGAATTTATTAAAATGATACTAGCTAAAGTGGGACAAAAAGTAGTTATTAAAGATGGTTACATTCCATTACCTGCTTCAGTAGCAGAAAAAGAACTTGCGAAACTTAACTAATTTTTTGTAAGAAATAACTTAAAATGCCTCGTACAACGGTCATGTGCGAGGCATTTTATTATTTAATATAATGAAAAATTGATTGAACACAGTCTGTTTTTTATTGTGTTATAGCAGGCATGTTTGGTGATAAATCGAATATGTGAATGAGGTTATACGCCTCAATTTGATAATGGTATCTGATTTTATGGTTGAACATTCATTACAGCATAGTGTGTTACCTGCACCTAATTCTCCGGTAGCAATACGTCGTCGCGCTTGGCGCGAACTTAAAGACCGTCTCGCCAGATATGGCGTAGCGATAGGTGGTGTATCAGTCATATTTGCCATTGTACTTATTTTCTTTTACCTGTTGTATGTGGTGATGCCTTTATTTTATGGCGCTGATATCGAATCAGAGGAGCAATACAGTACTGAAATCAGCAATAGCACCCATTTAACCTTAAACGAATATAATGACGTTGCTTTAACGTTAGATATGCAAGGCAAACTGGAGTTTTTCGAGGCGAACAGTGGTAAAGCTATTCTTGATGTTACCTTGCCATTGCCAGAACAAGCCAAAATCGTCAGCTTTAGTAAAGGTTCGGCTTCAACAGGCATTTTTGCTTATGGTTTTGACGATGGTAAAGCGTTAGTTTTTCAACAGGATTATAAAGTCAGTTACCCCGAAGGTACAACACGGAAAATTACCCCGTTAATCCTCTACCCATTAGGTGAGAAAGTACAGACAGTTGATCCCAAAGGCCAACCGTTAAACCTATTAAGTGTGCAAAGTAATTCAGATCAAACAACCTTAGTTGGCTTAACGCAAGATAATCGCATTGTGCTAAACAGTCTGATACGTGAAGAAGACTTTATGGACGAAGATGCTTTCACCATTGAGGAGAAAACGGCGGAAATTAAACTTGATGCCAAAGACCTTATTACGCACTTACAAATGGATATTGATCAACGTGAACTATATTTGGCTGACAGCAATGGTGCTATTAGTTACTTTGACATCACCAATATTGAAGCGCCACGACTGATCCAGAAGATTAAGGCTGTACCTTCGGGCATTAACATTACTACCTTAGAATTTCTGACGGGTGGTATTTCAATTTTAGTCGGCCGCAGTGATGGCCAGATTGATCAGTGGTTCCCTGTTCGGGATACTAATAATAATTACACGTTGCATAATGTCCGTAGTTTTAACGACCAAAGTACAGCCATCGTCGCTATTTCGCCTGAATATGCCCGTAAAGGTTTTCTAGCTTTAGATGAGAGTGGTCAACTGGCGATTTATCACACGACAGCTCACCGCACTTTACTCGTAGAACCTTTAGTGACCGGAGAAAACGCGGTCATGGCGATATCGCCTCGTGCTAATGGCTTGATCAGTATGACCGCCGATGGTCAGGCTAAGTTAACGATGATAGATAATGAGCACCCTGAAATATCTTGGCATTCATTGTGGGAAAAAGTCTGGTATGAAAGCCGCGACAAGCCCGAATATATTTGGCAATCATCATCAGCAAGTAATGACTTTGAGCCTAAATTTAGCTTAAGCCCGTTGACCTTCGGTACGATTAAAGCGGCATTTTATGCCATGGTTGTCGCTGTGCCACTCGCCATTATGGGCGCTATTTTTACCGCCTATTTTATGTCGCCAGCGATGCGAACGGTCGTTAAGCCTACTATTGAAATCATGGAAGCCTTACCTACCGTTATTTTAGGGTTTCTTGCCGGATTGTGGTTGGCACCTATTATTGAGGGCAATCTTCCAGGGGTCTTTTCGATATTGATTTTGCTGCCGGTAATGACGGTGCTCACAGCATGGTCTTGGACTAAATTACCACGACGTTTTCGTGAGAGCATCCCTGATGGCTGGGAAGCCGCCATTTTGGTGCCTGTTGTAATCATGGTCGGCGTGGTATCAATGATGGCGAGTCCGACACTCGAATTGTGGCTGTTTGATGGCAATATGCCGCAATGGCTGAATGATATTGGCTTAGACTTCGATCAGCGTAACTCATTAGTCGTGGGTTTGGTGATGGGCTTTGCCGTTATTCCTACCATCTTCTCAATTACTGAAGATGCTATTTTCTCGGTGCCTAAACATTTGACTGTAGGTTCATTAGCTTTGGGTGCAACACCTTGGCAAACATTGATACGTGTTGTCTTATTGACGGCTAGTCCAGGTATATTTTCTGCGGTGATGATCGGTTTAGGCCGTGCCGTTGGTGAAACCATGATCGTATTAATGGCGACCGGTAATACACCAATTATGGACTTTAATATATTTGAAGGCTTCCGGGCATTATCAGCAAACATTGCGGTTGAAATGCCTGAGGCAGAAGTGGCCAGTTCACATTATCGCGTCTTGTTCCTAGCTGCCTTAGTGTTGTTTATGGCGACATTTGTCTTCAATACGGTGGCTGAGGTTGTACGTCAGCGTTTACGTACTAAATACAGCAGTCTTTAAGGCTAGGTGGAAAAAAACATGTCAAATAAATCATTTTCTTCTTGGTATAAAAGCGGTAGCCCTTGGGTATGGCTGAATGCGGGAGCGGTAAGCATCAGTCTAGTTATGGTGGTGGGCCTCTTATTGCTTATTGCTGTACGTGGTTTGGGCCATTTTTGGCCTGCAGATATCATGTCTATTACCTATAACGACCCAGATAAAAAATCGATTACCTTGGTTGCCGAGGCGGTTGAAACTGAAGTTGTATCAGCAGCGAGATTAAAAAAAGTAGGAGTTCATCTGCCTGAAGGTCAAGTAACTGGAGAACGACATTTATTAAAAGTGGGTAACCGTGATTATTTCGGCTTAGACTTTCTTTGGATAAATGGTTTGTGGATGGGGGAAACTACCTACCCTAAAGATCTCGTCGCGATCGAGCGCAGAGAGTGGGGTAATTTTTATGGTTATCTCACTAAGGTTAAACAGCAAGGTGAAGTGGTTGCTGCTGGTGATAATGCGTGGGATGAATTGCAAAAACGTCTAGAGCGAAGTAATAACCTTGTCGCTGAGATAAAAAGTATCGAAAAAAATGAGATTGGTAAAATAAATCATGGTTTAGAAGCGTTACGCTTACAAAAACGTCAACATGAATTAGACGGCCTGCCAGAAGGTTCGCTGGAATATCATGAAATTGAACAGGAACGTAAACAGTGGAATGTCCGTTATCAGGGTTTGCAAAAACAATTAGCTGATTTATATGCGGCATTAAATCGCGATCAGATCATGGTGACTATATCTGATGGCCGCGAGGTTGAGATTCCTTTAGCGAAAGTAGTCGATATTTATCGTCCAAATGCTATGAGTACGGTCGAAAAACTAGGCTTCTATTTTGTAGAAGTGTGGAAATTTGTTTCTGGTGAACCACGTGAAGCGAATACAGAAGGTGGCATCTTTCCTGCCATTTTTGGCACGGTTATGATGGTGATGATCATGGCGGTATTAGTCACGCCATTTGGTGTTATTGCTGCGGTATATTTAAAAGAGTATGCGACACAAGGTCCGATGATACGTTTAATTCGTATTGCGGTGAATAATCTTGCCGGTGTACCTTCTATTGTTTACGGTGTGTTTGGTCTGGGCTTCTTTGTTTATTTCCTTGGGGGAAATATTGATGAAATATTCTTCCAAGCAAAACTACCATCTCCTACGTTTGGTGCACCAGGCATGTTATGGGCATCATTAACCTTAGCCATTTTGACTGTACCCGTGGTCATCGTGGCGACAGAAGAAGGATTGTCACGTATTCCTCGTGCAATTCGCGAAGGTAGTTTGGCTTTAGGTGCAACTAAAGCTGAAACCTTATGGCGAACCGTATTACCGATGACCGCACCGGCAATGATGACCGGTTTGATTTTGGCGGTAGCCCGAGCTGCCGGTGAAGTTGCGCCACTAATGATGGTGGGCGTGGTGAAATTAGCCCCAGCCTTAGCAGTGGATAATATAGCGCCATATTTACATTTAGACCGTCAGTTTATGCATTTGGGTTTCCATATCTACGATGTGGGTTTCCAGAGCCCTAATGTTGAAGCGGCAAGACCGCTGGTCTATGCAACCGCATTTTTGTTAGTCATGATCATTATCATATTGAATATGTCAGCGATTTCGATTCGGAACCGTTTACGTGAAACCTCTAAAGCAAGTGAGAATTAAGATGGAAGCAGTGATACCAGAACAAGTACCAGCAGCACGTGCGATTGATATCGAATCGATGCAACGTGGTCCTAAACTTAATATGGCTAACGAGACTACTTGCCTAGAAGTTAAAAATTTCAACCTGTTTTATGGCAGCAAGCAAGCCTTACATGGCATTGATATGAAGATTGCTAAAAACAGAGTAACGGCATTTATCGGCCCGAGTGGTTGTGGTAAATCAACCTTATTGCGTTGCTTTAATCGTATGAATGACTTAATCGATACCGTCCGCATTGAAGGTGATATGCGATTAGATGGCAATGATATTAATGCGCAGTCAGTGAATGTAGCTGATTTACGACGTCAAGTCGGTATGGTGTTTCAAAAGCCAAATCCATTCCCTAAATCTATTTATGAGAATGTGGCCTATGGTTTACGCATTCAGGGTGTCAACGACCGTTCAACACTAGATAAAGTGGTTGAATCGTCGTTAAAAGGTGCGGCACTGTGGGATGAAGTTAAAGACCGATTACATGAATCAGCAATGGGCATGTCAGGTGGCCAACAACAACGTCTCGTTATAGCCCGCGCCATTGCAATTGAGCCGGAAGTACTATTACTTGATGAGCCTGCATCAGCGCTGGATCCTTTATCAACATTGAAAATCGAAGAGCTGATTTATGAGTTGAAGGATAAATATACCATCGTTATTGTTACGCACAATATGCAACAAGCTGCGCGTGTTTCTGACTACACGGCGTTTATGTATATGGGCGAATTAATTGAATTTGGTGCTACGGATGAGCTGTTCACTAATCCAAGAAAAAAACAAACAGAAGATTATATTACAGGCCGTTACGGTTGATTTAAGAGACGATACTGTAAGAAGTCTCAATGGCATAACACGGATTAGGAGTTAAGTAATGGTTACAAATTCACAACATATTTCCCAGCAGTTTGAAAAAGAACTACAAGATGTTCGTTCTCGCGTCTTGGCGATGGGGGGCTTATTAGAACAACAAGTTAGTAATGCACTAGAAGCTTTAATGACGGGTAATACGGAATTAGCGCGTCAGGCAATTGATACCGATAAAGAAGTTAATTCTTTAGAAATGAGCATTGATGAAGAATGCATTCAAATTATCGCCTTGCGTCAGCCTACTGCTGGCGATTTAAGGTTGGTAACGGGTATTTTAAAAACAATTACGGATCTTGAGCGTATCGGTGATGAAGCAACTAGCATTGCTAGAATGGCACTTAATTTATCCGAAAAAGATCGGCCTAAGAAGAATTACCGTGAGTTACAAACACTGGGAAATCATGTCCGGACTATGCTGCGTGATGCCTTAGATGCCTTTGCACGTTTTGATGTAGATCAAGCCGTCAAAGTAGCAAATGAAGATCAATATATAGATGCTGAATATGAAAGTATTGTACGTCAGCTTATTACTTATATGATGGAAGATCCTAGAGCCATTACACGAGTGATTGATATGATCTGGTCTGCTCGATCATTAGAGCGCATCGCCGATCATGCTCATAATGTATGTAAGCATATTATCTACTTGGTTGAAGGTAAGGATGTTCGCCACCTCAGTATTGAAAAAATGGAAAAGGTACTTAATCGTCCTCGTTGATTTAGGTGAATATGTAAAATGTTGCAGGAATCTAATGGGATTTAATGACAGAAGAATTATAGCTTTAGGGCTAAATTTACTTAGTAGCGATTCTACATAGCCCTGTGATGAATGATGTGGATAATAATAAAAGCCATCCGGTATGGTTTAGTTGCTATTAGACCTTGTAATGTCACGGTATCAATAATCATTATCGGAAAGCTGGTCAGGCAGGGTGAAGTCATGCAAAATGATCGCGAACTCTGAAAATAAGTGACCAAAATGGAACTACAGACTGAAAACGATATTCTAGCGGCAGTTGATCTAGGCTCCAATAGCTTTCATATGATTATTGCTCGATTGCGAGATGGTCATTTTCAAGTCGTAGATAAGCTTCGAGAGATGGTGCAGTTACGAGCAGGTTTAGATAAACATAATGAATTATCTGACGAGGCTCAGGCGCGAGCCATTGCTTGCTTAGAGCGGTTTGGTGAACGAATTAAAGATTTGCCTCTAGGTAGTGTGCGTGTAGTAGGTACTAATACCTTACGCATAGCTGAAAATAGTCGACCTTTCTTAGGTAAGGCGCGCCAAGCTCTTGGCCATCCCATTGCAATCATCGCCGGTGAAGAAGAAGCGCGGCTGGTCTATTTGGGGGTTGCCCATGCTTTAGCCTTTGATAATTCTCGTCGATTAGTTATAGATATCGGTGGAGGTAGTACCGAATTTATTATTGGCGAAGGGTTTAATGGTTTAAGACGTGAAAGCTTAGAAATGGGTTGCGTCAGTTTTTCCCAACGTTTTTTTGCTGATGGCACCATTAGTAGAACGCGAGTTCAAATTGCTTTAATTGCCGCCGGTTCACGGCTACGTGCTATTCAGCAACCCTACCGAAAAATGGGATGGACGGAGTGTGTTGGCGCATCAGGCACTATTCGCAGTGTTGCCAATATAGCGAAAGAAAACGGTTGGGCAGATGATGGCGTGATAACGCTTGAGTCAATTGATAAAATTATTGAGGCGATGATCACTGCAGGTCATGTTAATGTCTTGCAAATTGATGGCTTAAGTAGTGAACGTGCTAATGTTTTAGCGGGTGGGGTATGTGTATTAAAAGCAGCCTTTGAACGTCTTAACATTGAGCGAATGACGGTATCCGATGGTGCGTTACGTGAAGGTTTACTGTATGACTTATTAGGCCGTATTCAGCATGATGATGAACGCGATCGAACCGTTGTTTCTTTAGCGAGACGTTATCAAGTTGATGAAGAGCACGCCGAGCGGGTGAGTGTTATGGCCACACAGCTTTATGAGCAAGTGGCTGAAGACTGGCTGATTGATCATGATGATCATCTGCAACATTTACAGTGGGCAGCCAAATTACACGAAGTAGGCTTGTCTATTTCTCATGACCAATTTCATAAGCACTCAGCATATCTCGTTGAACATTCCGATTTACCAGGCTTTTCGCGAGAAGAGCAACATGCTTTAGCTGTGATGGTGCGTGGTCAACGTCGCTCATTTCCGCGAAAAGAACTCAGAAAACTGCCGGATGAATTACAGCAATCAACAGAGCGATTAGCGGTATTATTGCGGTTGGCTATGGTTTTCAACCGTGGTCGCTCTGAACAAACAGACACTTTTGTTGCTTTAACCGTTAAACCAAAAGGCTTACGTTTAAGTTTACCTGCGGGCTGGTTGAGTGAGCATCCACTGACTGAGTCAGATCTCCTGCGCGAAGCTGAGTACCTTAGAGACATAGGGCTTAAGCTAAAGATTCGTGAGAGTTTACCGAACTAACATTTTGTAACCCTGTCCCAAAGTGATAGGAGATAGTTATGCTGCGAATTAAGTTGATCATATTTATTTGTTTGATAAATAGCGCAATCGTGCAGGCAAATGAATCCCTTGTGCTGGAAAGTGATACTGGTGATACCTTAATGTTTCACAGCTTGAATAGCGGCGAGATTTGGGGAAGTTTGCTGATTACCGATCAAGTTGCTGCTAGCTTTGCTGAGCATGAACTTATTGTGATGCAGATAGATCAGAATCAACCCATTAAGTTGGATCAAACCAAAAGCTGTGGTGGTGCTAAAGGAGATGCTTCACAACAAGTGAGTTATGCTTTTGAGGCTGGAGTATCTCAGGATAAATGGCAATTTAACCAAGTAGAAGCGGCTAAGCCCGATATCCTCAAACTGGCGGGCTGGGATAAAGATACCTATCAGCATATGCGTTCAGATCGCCGACCTGAAGTCGTTGACTTTCCAATTCGCGGTTCATTGGCTATCGATAGTTTATGGCAGCAATTTAGCCAAGGGAAGGTCATTGTATTTCGTTATGTAACTGATGCTGCAGAAATGCGGCAGGCGAAATTTAACCTGCACTTAAAGCAGGATGAAATATTAAAGTTCAAGTCACTTAAAAATTAATAGAGTACAACTGCATTACTTAAGATGAAGAATAGGCCGAATAGTTATCCGGCCTATTTCTACGTTTTCTCTAAGCTAATGTTTATATTGAGGACATCCGGCAAAGAAACTTACCTTGATTTGTCACTACCAATTGAAGTTAACACCGGCATAAACACTACGACCTAAGCTAGGTAATCGTTCGCCTTGGGCAATATCGGGGTTGTCACTAATGCGGTTATAGCCACCTAAATGATTTTGATAATCACGATCTAATAGGTTATTGATACCGGCGGATAATGTCAGCGCTTTAGTTACTTGATAATTCCCCATCAGGTTAAATACGGCATAACCACTGGTCTTTTGTTCATTGTTTTCCGTTGATACTTTATGTTGTGCAGCTACTGTTTCTGCTTCAAGGCCAACACGCCAAGTTGTCTGAACGTAACTCAACATAGTGCGGGCTGTCAGTGGTGCAATACGATATAGATTGTCGTTGGTATCTCGACGCTCACCACGGACATAACTTACTGTACCGTCTAATTGCCAAGTATTAGTCATCGCCACAAACCAGTTAGCATCGATTCCATAGAGTTTTGCATCGACGTTATTGAATTGTAAAACAGTAGGATCTGTCGCGGATGTAGCCATCATATGGTTGATGGTATTAACCGTTGCATTGCTATTATATAAGGTGCCTTGAATATAATTATTCACGTGGTGGTAGAAAATATGTGGTGAGAACGCTGCTTTTTGAGTGTGCCAATCAAAGCCTAACTCGGCTTGATATGCTGTTTCTTTATCTAGATTGACATTACCCATGTAGTTATTACCATCAGCTAAACCTGAGGTTGATTCCATCGGCAGCCACAAATAACGTTCTTGATAACTAGGAGCGCGCTCTTTGCGTGCTAAACCAAAATTAAGATCTAAGTCTGCATCAATTTTATGTGTAAACATAGCCGTTAAATCAATCAAATTATCATCTTGACTACGATCTGAATTATTAAACGCGGTTTGTAATGTGTTGACGTTAGATTGCATCATCGCCATC
>CAXBIM010000045.1:0-20300 GCA_963975785.1 uncultured Methylophaga sp. | reverse complement strand
TTACGGATGTGGCAGGTAACACGGTTGAGAGTCGTCAGGATATCGTGATTGACACTGTTGCTGGTACCACCGGTGTTGCACCTATTGTCACCATTGCTGAGGATACGAATAACGATGGCATTGTCAACTCAGGTGAGTTAAGTGGCAGTATCGATGTATTGATTCAACTACCGGTAGGTAGTGTTGAAGGCGATATAATAAGTGTTAGTAATGGAACGACTACAACTGATATTGCGTTAACAGGAACAGATATTAGCACTAACAGTGTGACAACTAGTTTTCTCCCACCCATGAATGGCATCACTTTTAGCGTGACAGCTGAATTGCGAGATCAGCATGGCAATGTCTCACTACCAGGTAGTGACAGTGCATTGATCGATGCCATTGTTACCGCTGTGGATGACACAAGTAATGTTAATGAAGACGATACGATCAATATCCCTGCCACGGGAGTTCTGACTAATGATGATACTGTTGATGGTGATACGTTGACTGTGACAGCCATTCGCACTGGACCGGAAATAGTTAGTAATGGTATGCCTGGTTCTTTGGGTGTTGGACTAATCGGTCAATATGGTACCGTGACATTGAATTCTGATGGTAGTTATAGTTATATCGCTGATCAAAATGCTGCTGATGGACTAGCGGAAGGACAAACTGCGATCGATACGTTTACTTATACAGTTTCAGATGGTCGAGGTAATATTGATACGGCTGAAATTAATATCACTGTTAATGGCCAAAATGATGGCCCAATTGCACAAGCTTCTGCAAGCAATAATTTACTCGGTTTGGTAGGTGTAAATGGGGCTGATTTGATCGATTTAAGTACTAGCCAGGCTCTCGCGGCTTTTTATGTTGATAATAATATTCAGAGTGTTGTTATCACAACAGGTAGCTTAGTAGATTTATCATTATTGACTACAGATATGCCATTCACTTTTTCTGAGTTGTTAGCTAATGAACTTAGCCTAACAATCACTTATGTACCTACAGGCATTATGATTCCAGGAGTGGGTACAATTTTAGGCTCCTACGCAGCAACGATTACAGCGACAGATGCGGGTGCTATTACAAATCAGGCTATTAATGAATTGCTCGGAACCTTTGATGTTTCACAATCACTGATAGATGCAAATTTGCTCAGTTCCATTACTGTTGATGTGACAGATACTTCAGCGTTAACTGATAGCGCCACTGTTGGCTCACTTGCTGAGGTGAATCTTTTAGGAAGTACTGGGGGCTCAGATAATCCAGATCTCATCGAAGGTACGTCAGGTGATGACATCTTGTCAGGCGGGTTGGGAGATGATCGGCTTTATGGCTATGGTGGCAATGATACGCTGTCAGGAGGTGAGGATAATGACCTGTTGCGAGGTGGTGATGGTAACGATACGCTGAATGGAGATGAAGGTAATGATCTACTGATTGCCGGAGCTGGTTCCGATATATTAAATGGTGGAACGGGTAACGATGTAATGGTTATCGAAAATACGAATTATTTCTCGATTGATGGTGGAGACGGAGAAGATATATTAATGCTTGCCGGTAATGGTCATACCCTTGAATCTGTCAACTTAAGCAATATTGAAGTAATTGATATTACTGGCGAGGGTGCTAATACGGTTATTTTGGATGCTGCCGATATTCTGGATATGACTGATGCGGACAACATCCTGCGTATTGATGGTAGTAGCGATGACACAGCGGATTTGCATCTATCGACTGCGACAGGAAGTGCATTATTGATCGATGGCAATGTTTATTTCGAGTATCTTCTTGGTGCAACGACAGTTTGGGTCGATCAGTCAATAAACGTTGTTGACAATGGCTAAACACTCGTAACTTAGCAGTTATATTTTAAGGACTTAAAATAACCGCCTCAACGGTTCACATATGAGGATCAGTTTGATAGTTCAATAATACTTGGCTTTCAAAAGGTGTATTTAGTTTAGATTATTGTGTGAGAATATTTAACAACTAAGCATTAAATAAGGCTGTTTTAACGTTGTATAACGCATTCATAAGTGAATGGAAAGTCTTCTAAACGTTCATATTGTGCCGCATTTTCAACATCAAGTGAATAGACTTTTTCCCTTACGCATTCATCGCCTGTACCCTGAATGTTGGCAGTATGTATTGAAGTATTCTTATTAATAAATAATTGTGTCGGCCTTTTATGTTCGGTTTTTATCTTGGGCTCAGCTTTAGTCGCTTGAAGTTTATTTATGGTGGTTTCAAATTGGGCATTTATGTCTGAAATAATATCAATTTCAGGTGTGGTATCTATTAATTTTTTTTCTTCAACGGGAGAGAAGCTGGCTGAGTCATCTGTAGTATCAGCATGCCGTTCACCATTTTTGATTTGGGCTGCATCTTGCTCAGTTTCAAGCTTGGTTTCTAGTGTAATTTCTTCACGTTGTCGTTTGATTGGGGTGTCAACATCTTCATTTTCTACGTCATCACCAAATAACTTTGAAAATAGAGTGTTACTTTTACCCATAGATCCAGCGATACCCTGAAGGCGATCACCCGCTTGTGTATTAAAACAAATACACAATAATACAATTAAAAAGCTAATTTTCACGTCCATGCCTCAATATATCTTTTGGTGTTAGCTTAACTATATGGTGGGGGTAATGCAATTAGTTAGATCTATACGGATACTTAATTCTAAATGGATAGGACAAGATTTAGGTATTTAGCAAGCTAGTGTCGTTGGTATGTGAAGGCGTACATGAATGTATTATTCGTTTAATAGTTTAGGAAATTCTTTAGCATAATGTGAAATCCACTCTTTCGCTGCTTGATCACTAGTAAGATCGATACCTGTTTCAGCTAATATTTTTTTACGATAATTTTCGATGTGACAGATTTGTTCAACCATACGAATTGAGAAGATCACCGATTCATTTTGAAAAGCAACACCGATTAAAAACCGGTTGCCATAGTGCTTACACCACCGAACGATACCATTAGCTTCAAATTCAGGGTGACAGATAGGAATCGTAATGTGAATGTGTTTCCCTGCTTGAATACTGTATCGGCTTATAAAACATAAGCCGCCATCACCGATATCTTTTGCCTGAATTTTTTCTATTTTATTTTCTAGATTAAATAGAATAGGTATGGCTGTTGGATGGCGTATATATTGTCGTACTGTATTTTCCATAAGCAGACATTACCAACTTAAATACTTGAGAGCAATGACTTATTAAAACTTAATATGTAAGAGTAAATATATAATATTCGGGACAAAATTATGAAGATGACTTTTCAATGGCTACATATTAACAATACGTACTGCCGGAGGTTTACACCGATGAATATGTAACGTTATTGAGCTTATTTAGTTTCAGATATTAACTGTTCTAACATAGTTTCAGCTTGCCCTATATAACCACTGCCAAAGAGATTGACATGGTTAAGGATGTGGTAGAGGTTATAAAGTGTTTTTCTGGTTTTATAGCCCGGATCTAACGGGTGCTCTGCTTGATATGCAGCAAAGAAATCTGCCCCGAAACCACCGAATAATTCTGTCATGGCAATGTCTGTTTCACGATCACCGTAATAACAGGCAGGATCAAAGATCACTGGATTACCTTGTGGATCAGCACCAGCATTGCCATCCCATAAATCGCCATGTAATAAAGCAGGAACAGGGGTATACGTTTCAAAAAATAGATGAAGATTATCTAATAGTAATTCGCCTTTATCCCTCAAACGAGACCCAAAGCCATTTCTCGATGCAAATTGGAGCTGCTGACCTAGTCTGTGATGCGCCCAAAAACTGGGCCAATCATGTTCACGATCATTATTTTGCGGTGTGCTGCCAATCGTATTATTTATTTGCCAGCCATAAAACGGTTGGCTGTGACGATGTAATTGGGCTAGCTGTGTACCAAGTCTCTGACTTGCATTGCCACGTAGACTGCCAAGTTGAATGTACTCCAACACAATATAGCTATGCCTTGAGGTATGACCGTGACAAATCACTTCAGGGATTCGTACGCAATTCAGTGCCCGCATTTCTTCTAAGCCTAGCGCTTCTGCTTCAAACATGGCTGAGCGTTGTGGTTGATTCAGCTTGATGAAATAGGATTGTTGGGCTGATTGCAGTTGATAAGCGTCATTAATGCTGCCGCCACCAATAGGGCTGAGACGATAGTTTTTTAAGGATTGTCCAGTCGTGTGCTCAATCCGTTGAACAATATTATCAATATTAATCGCCACGAGAATCACCTTAATAAACACAAAATAGCATGGTATGCTGATAGCTAGATTTTGCCAAGTTGCAAACCGGAGAGAGCCAATGTCAGAACAAAATACCACGATTGAAATCAACGATAAACAACGCGTAGCAACACATGCCGCCAACTTAGTGGAAGAGGGCATGATCGTTGGTTTAGGCACGGGTTCAACGGCAAATTATTTTATTGAACAATTAGCCCTTCGCAAGCAGCAAGAAAATTTGCAATTTACTGCTGTGGCAAGTTCCGTTGTGAGTACGATTAAAGCACAGCAGTTAGGGTTAAATGTGATGGCAATAGAACACCTCAGTCAACTCGACTTGTATGTTGATGGTGCTGATGAAGTCTCGCCAGAGATGAGCCTGTTGAAAGGTCGAGGCTTTGATCTCGTGAAGGAAAAACTATTAGCAAAAGCCAGTGCGGAATTTTATGTATTGGTGGATAACAGCAAAATAGTGACTCGCATTGGTGAACTATTTCCTATTCCGGTAGAAGTTGCCCCGTTTTCTTGGAAAATGGTGCTGCGGAGTCTGCAACAGATTGGAGGCGCTGGCGGTTTACGAAAAAATGCAAATGGCGATGGCTTAGCCATTAGCTCACAAGGCAATTTAATTATTGATATGGCGTTTGATTCAAGTCTTAATGCCGAAGAGCTTAATGCCGAATTAAATGCTGTGCCAGGGATTATAGAACATGGCATCTTTTACCAACTTGCCACGACAATCTTCATTGGTGATAAGGGGGAAATTATTGAACGAAACTAGCCCAAGAGTTTCCTTGGGCTAGATTTGTGTGACTTAGTTACAGTTGTTCTAAGATAGTTTCTGCTTTAGATACGCCGAACTCACCTGAGCCTTCAACACCTAAGTAAGTCACAATGCCATCTTCCACAATCATCGCAAAACGGAAACAACGTACGCCCATGCCGCCGCCCGTTAAATCGCGATCTAAGCCTAGAGCTTTGGTATATACCGCACTACCGTCAGCCATCATGCGAACTTTGTTCGCCGCTTCATTTTGTTTACCCCAAGCGGCCATGACGAAGGCATCATTAACAGATAAACACCAAATTTCATCTGCGCCTTTAGCTTTGAGTTGATCAGCATATTGCACATAACCCGGTAAGTGTTGTGCTGAGCAAAGAGGTGTGAATGCACCAGGTACACCAAAAATAACGACTTTTTTGCCTTTAGTCAGTTCTGCCACATCTTGTGGCTGAGGATTTACTGGGCAACCATTTTCAGGGTCAAATTCATTACATTCAGTTAATTTACCAGCAGGTAAGCGTTGTCCAACTTCGATAGTCATATCTAAGGTTCCTTCAGTTAGTTTGGAGTGTGAGTTTTACTAGCATAGGCTAAATAAAGGTATATATAAACACTAAAATTACAGGGTTTTACAATGATGGAGTTCACACTGTTAAATGGTTATGATGTTCACTAATTTTAAATTTTGGAAATAATTATGTCGAATCAATCAGTATTACGTTGGGGAATTCTTGGTGCTGCACGTGTAAATGAACGTTTGATGCCCGCTATTGTAGAAGCCAGTAATGCGAAGTTGATTGCCATCGCAAGTCGCCGCAAGGGAGCTGCCGCTGCAACTTTAGCTAAATATGCGCCGCAAGAGACCGATGTACTAGCCTTAGATAATCCTGATGACTTGCTTAACAATGCCGATATAGATGCGATTTATTTGCCGATGGCGAATGATGAACATACAGAATGGGCATTGAAAGCTATCGCTAAAGGCAAACATGTCTTAATCGAAAAACCGATGGCATTAACAGTGAAAGATATTGAGGCGATTGAAGCCGCGGCAAGTGAATATAATGTAACGGTCATGGAAGGCTTTATGTATGGCTTTCACCCTCAACACGCTTATGTTCAGAAAATTATTGATTCGGGTGCAATCGGCGATGTACGAACTGTACATACCTGCTTTTCATTTCCGATGAAGCCTGCACGTATGTATCGTCTTGAAAAAGATATTACTCACGGTGGCGGCGCGATGTGGGATATCGGCCCTTATGCCATTCACACCGCCCGTAAATGGTTTACGACTGAACCTTTAGCGGTTACGGCCATGGCGAAATTTATCGATAGTGGGGCTGATGTTAGCTTAAGTGGCGTGTTGGATTATGGCGATGGTAAGTTCGCTCATTTTGATATGAGTTTTGAACGCGCACGCCGCAGTGAATATGAAATTATTGGCACATTGGGCGGCATAAAATGCGATACCGTATGGCAAAATCCTGACGATGCGCCAGTTATTACTTGGTGGACAGATGCCGGTGAACAGCACAATGTTGAATTAGATATTGCCAATCATTTTGTACTTGAAATTGAGCACTTTAGTGACTGTGTATTAAATAATACCCAACCAGCACTATCATTTGCTGATGCTAAGGCAAATTGTAAATCAATTGAGGGTGCATTAGCGTCGGCAATGACTGGGAAGATAATTAAGCTAACAAGCAACAATTAAGAGTGGCTTGTTTATCTCTAGGTTTTGAGAAAAGCGAGTAACTCACTTAGTGTGTAGAAACTAGAAAAGAGGGCCATACTATTTTTGAGAAAGTATGGCTCTCTTTACGTTTTATGCCCAAATAACGATGATGTTTATTTTTTCCATTGAAAGGCTGGCTTATCTTCAGTTTCAACTTCATCTGTTGCTTCTAATTCTGTGTCAGAAGGGCGAAGTTCTAGCTGTAAGCCTTGTAGGAAGTTTCGTAAAATCTGATCTTTGCAATTACGGTAATGTTTATGATCAGCCTTACGGAAAAAAGCGCTGAGTTCATGTTTACTAATTCGTAAATCTGCTAACTCTAAAATGGCTAATACATCTTCCGCTTTTAGATTTAATGCGATGGTTAGTTTTCTGAGGATAATATTATTGGTTAATTTCTTCTCAGGTTTAGGTTGTTCACCTTCCTTTTTCCCACGACGATCGTTAATCAAGCCATTAAGGAAAGTGGCTAATTGTTGGTCGCCACAATTTTGATAGTCTGGATCCTCTTCTTTTTTCATCCAGTTACTGATCTGTTCACGAGATACCTCAGCATCAGCAGCTACAAAAAGAGCCATCATCTTTGTATCATTAAAGTCGAAGGTATAACGGATACGGCGTAAAACATCATTATTGGTCACAAGTAAAGCCTTGATATTAGGTGGTATAGATACAGTCTTGTCAGGTTGACACACTGCTTTAAATAGGAAAACTGTAACAGATTTTAAGTGTTTTTTCTGTTAATCTTATTCATATACGCAACTTATTTAAAGTGACTACATGAAGCAAACTGATCCACTCAATGGCATTACATTAGAGCAAATACTTATTAAGTTGGTTGAAAAATTAGGCTGGGAAGAAATGGGTGCTGCGGTTGATATCAATTGTTTTAAGAGTGAACCAAGCATTAAATCGAGTCTTAAATTTCTCAGAAAAACACCATGGGCTAGAACTAAAGTTGAAAAGCTTTATATAAAACTAGTCAATGAAGCTTAATCGTATCAGCTTAGGCAAAACACGAAGTAAGGATAAAAAAAAGCCCGCTAAATGCGGGCTTTTTTTACACAACTTAAATTTATTCTACTAGCGATAACATATGGTCAACAGCTGCTTTAACATCATCATCGCTTAAATCAGGGCGACCACCACGTGCTGGCATCATATTAAAACCATTTATTGCGTGGTCATATAAGCTATCAATACCTTTTTCGATGCGTGGAGCCCAATCGCCATTACTACCTAGTTTAGGCGAGCTCATCATGCCCGAGCTGTGACACATTGAACATACTTGTGTGACTATTTGCTCACCGCCACCAACGCTTTCTTCCTCAACAGCTGCAACGACAACAGGGGCTTCACCGATAAAGGTTTGAGCAACAGGTTTAATCCGGTCTGCAACATCTTCCGCAGTCATGCTTTCTGGCGTAACCGCTTTCTTTACAGCATCTTGCGATGTCAAAAGTACAACTTTAATGACGCCAAAAATAATAAGAAAAGTAACGATACTGCCGACAAAAAATTTGCCTGATTTTTGCGTGACCATGATTAAAAGCCCTAGGGTGAAGTAATTTAAACCAATAATTATACGGTTATATTGTTCTGGGTGAAACAATCTCTACATTTAGGTCTGTATAGATTCCATATTATTCCATATAGCAACACTCAATATTGCGGTGTAATGCCTTT
The DNA here is from genome assembly GCA_963975785.1 of uncultured Methylophaga sp. GTDB lineage: Bacteria > Pseudomonadota > Gammaproteobacteria > Nitrosococcales > Methylophagaceae. The sequence continues at coordinate 11,856 of CAXBIM010000045.1, read as the reverse complement.
AAACTATTGCTGTTAGCGCTAATTTTCCAATAGTTGTGCCACGGAGTAATTGTTGATGTGCTTTTTTTATGGTTTCCGCATTCATTGGGCCGAGATTTTCGGTGAAAGTGCTAATTATTTTCCCTTCATCAAGTAGCTTGGCTATATTATTCAGAAGATTATGTTGGGCAATGAGATCGTGAGTTTTAAACATCGGACGAGTAAACATAAATTCCCATACAAAACCGGCACTTTTCGATTTTAACTTATCCAGATCTTGTTTGTATTGACTGCCTACTATGCTACAAATCATCCCCTGTGGCGCGATGAGATCAGTCATCGCTGCAAAATGTTGATCAGTGTCGTTTAGACATAAAATGTAATCAGGATCTCGCATCCCTAGCGCGCGATATTGGTGAGCAAGATCGCCGTGATGATTTATGATCTGATCGGCCCCCATTTTTTTACACCACTCAATGGATACTATGTGCGAAGCTGTGGCAGTGACATTGAGTTTGGCAATTTTTTTAGCTAATTGAATGGCGATTGAACCTACGCCACCCGCGCCGCCAATAATAAGGATGTTTTTGCCTGCATCATGTTGTTCAGTGATTTTTAGTCGTGAAAATAAGGCTTCCCATGCAGTGATACTGGTCAATGGCATGACTGCTATTTGTTCAGGTGTTAGCGTGGATGGAGCTAAACCTACGATTCGTTCATCTACTAACTGATGGCTGGCATAACATCCCGGGCGAGATATATCGCCAGCATAAAATACCTTGTCGCCGGTCTTAAATAACACCGTGTTTTCCCCTGCAGCTATTACTGTTCCCGTAGCATCCCATCCGACAATGCTTGGTGTGCTTAGGTTTTCAGTTAGGCCAGCGATGACTTTAGTGTCCACAGGGTTGACGGCAATCGCATCAATTTTGATTAATAAATCATGACCAGTTGGAATAGGCGTTGGCTGTTCCAATAGTTGTGGTTGAGCATTATTACTATTAAATCCAAATGCGTTCACTAGGTTTACTCCCTTAATTTATAGTCCCGACCATATTCAAAAGCGGCAAGCATCGCTTGTTTGAGTTTGGGATGTTGATCAATATCATCTATATTTAATTCTGTGTAAATAATTCTTTGGAGATGATTAAGTATATTTTTTTCAAACCAAAAATTTTCAAATGCTGTTTGGTTAAATTGACCATCGTTTAAGAATGTAGCGGCATCACCTTCGGCATGACTAAAATTAATATCTTCGGCTAATAACATTTCATACTGATAGGAATAACTATCAATATTGTTTTCAGCTGCCAGTGTCTCATGTAGTGGTGGTAGACGATGATAGCGCTGCATCAGACTATCTAAGTCAAGTTCAAGGCTGGGTGTGAATGCCTCACCTTTGAAATAAAATGTAATGCTGGCGGTAATCTTATTAGCCATTATTTGTTGTCCAATAATTGTTTTTGTAACGCCGCTAAATAATCTGATTCTGATGGCGGTTGATTATTACGTTGGGCCAGCCAAAGTGATTCGGTCAGACATTCCATCATATGATGCTCACTTGTATGAGCGTCGCCATACTTAACTTTTAATTGTTGATAAAGCACACGAATACCCGCCGGTCGGTCCGTTGAGATTTGTTCATGCAAAGAAATGTGTAACCCCATATGGAGAAAGGGATTGGTTTGACCTTGCTCTACAAAATATTCTTGTTCTAAGCTGGCGTCACCATTAAAAATAGCGTGATATTCAGGATGTTCATTGATAACCTGAGCCACTGTCGATTCAAGCGCTGAAAGCGATTCATTAGCGGATTGTTTTTGCCAAACATCGTGATAAAACTGGCGAAGTTGTTGTCGATTTTGACCAAACATCATGGTGGTTAGAACCTTTGGATTGGAGTTTTAGAATAGTTTGATGGTCATCGTATTCTAATGGTTTTTAGTTAGATAGACTTGAACCTTAGTTAAAAAAATCCTGCAAAGCTCACACTTTGTTATATTTAACCGAAACTTACCTACTAGGCAGAAGATCAAAACCCAGCTTAGAGCAAGGTAATCAACCAGCAGTACCAATAACGTAATTATTAAAGCATATCAGCTGTTTATAGACGGTCATAAACACCGTATAATCGCGGATTTATATTGATTTAAACGACGAGTAGCCCAGTGGCAGATTATAAACATACCTTAAACCTACCTGAAACCAAGTTCCCGATGAAAGCTGGTCTTCCTAATCGTGAGCCTTTGATATTAAAGCGTTGGCAGGATGGAAATCTGTATCAAAAAATGCGTGATAACGCGAAAGGGCGACCTACCTTTATCTTGCATGATGGTCCTCCGTACGCCAATGGTGATATTCACATTGGTCATGCTGTAAATAAAATTCTTAAAGATATTATCCTCAAATCTAAAACATTAAGCGGGTTTGATACGCCTTATGTGCCCGGTTGGGATTGCCACGGTTTACCAATTGAGCTGAATGTTGAAAAGAAAGTGGGTAAGCCGGGCGTAAAAGTCAGTGCAGCTGAATTCAGAGCCGCATGTCGTGTTTATGCTCAAAAACAAGTTGATGGTCAGCGTGAAGATTTTAAACGTTTAGGCGTGTTGGCTGAGTGGGATAATCCCTATTTAACAATGGATTTTAGTTTTGAAGCAGACATCATCCGTACTCTGGGTGAAATTGTTAAAAAAGGTCACTTGCACAAGGGGGTGAAGCCGGTTCATTGGTGTATCGATTGTGGTAGTGCTTTGGCTGAAGCTGAAGTTGAGTATGAAGATAAAAAGTCTCCAGCAATTGATGTTCGTTTTACAGTTATTGATGAAGCAGCATTTGTTGCAGCCTCAGGCGCTAAAGGTAACGGCAAAATCAGTGTGCCAATCTGGACTACAACGCCATGGACTTTACCCGCTAACCAAGCGGTATCGCTTAACCCTGAATATGATTATGTTGTGGTACAAGCCGGTAATGAGCGCCTGCTATTAGCAGAAGCGCTGTATGAATCTGCATTAGAACGTTACAACATGGCAGGTGAAATAGTCGCTCGTTGTAAAGGCGATGCCTTAGAAGGTTTATTACTTCAACATCCATTTTATGAGCGCCAAGTGCCGCTTATTTTAGGTGACCATGTTACTGCTGATGCGGGAACGGGTGCGGTACATACTGCGCCGGGACATGGTCAAGACGATTTCACAGTTGGTTTGAAATACAAATTAGAAGTAGATAATCCTGTTGGTGCCAATGGTTGTTTCCTTCCCGATACGCCTATTTTTGCTGGTCAATCAGTATTTAAAGCTAATCCAGAAGTGATTGCTCTGCTGGTAGAAAAGGGTGCCTTGTTAAACCATGTTGATATTAAGCATAGTTACCCTCATTGCTGGCGTCATAAATCGCCGATTATTTTCCGTGCGACACCACAATGGTTTGTCAGTATGGATCAAAATGGCTTACGCCAAGCGGCTATGCAAGCAATCACTGAAACAAAGTGGATGCCTACATGGGGACAAAAACGAATTGAAGGTATGGTTGAAGGTCGCCCTGATTGGTGTGTTTCGCGTCAACGTACTTGGGGCGTGCCGATTCCATTGTTTGTAAATCAACAAACGGGCGCTTTACATTCTAGAACTGAAGAATTGATGGCACAGGTTGCTGACAAAGTTGAACAAGAAGGAATTGATGCTTGGTTTGATTCTGACTTAAGCGATTGGTTAGGTGATGAAGCGGCCGATTATGAAAAAGTCAGTGATACTTTAGATGTGTGGTTTGATTCCGGCGTGTCACATGCCTGTGTCTTAGCACGTCGTGATTATTTGAATCGTCCTGCTGATTTATATTTAGAAGGTAGTGACCAACATCGTGGTTGGTTCCAATCCTCATTGCTAACGTCTATCGGTTCTACTGGTAAAGCACCTTATAAAGCGGTGTTAACACATGGTTTTGTGGTTGATGCTGCTGGCAAGAAAATGTCGAAATCATTGGGTAATGTCGTTTCGCCGCAGAAAGTCGTTAATAACTTAGGTGCAGACATAATTCGTTTATGGACGGCATCTTCAGATTATAGTGCTGAAATGAGTGTGTCTGATGAGATCTTAAAACGGACGGCCGATTCATATCGTCGTATCCGTAATACGGCACGTTATTTATTATCAAACTTGTCAGATTTTAATCCAGCAACGGATTTAGTGGCGACAGAGGATATGTTGGCTCTAGATCGTTGGGCGGTTGATCAGGCCTACAAGGCACAAGGTGAAATTAAAAAGGCTTACGAAAGTTACCAGTTTCATGTGATTTATCAAAAAATTCATAATTTCTGTGCTCAAGAAATGGGTAGTTTGTATCTGGATATCACTAAAGATCGCCAGTACACGATGAAGAAAGACAGCCTAGGTCGTCGCTCAGCACAAACAGCGATGTACCATATTTTGGAAGCGTTAACGCGTTGGATGGCGCCGATTCTTAGTTTTACCGCCGATGAGTTATGGGAGTATTTACCCGGTGAACGTAATGAATCAGTATTATTAAATACATGGTATGAAGGCTTAGAGCCCTTAACGGTGGGCACTCAATTTGATGTGGGATTCTGGAATCAATTATTTGCGGTACGCGATTCAGTTTCGAAAGAATTAGAAGCCTTACGTGCTGAAGGTAAAATCAAAGGTGGTCTAACTGCGGGTGTAACGTTATACGCTGAGCCAACGTTGTTTGAAGTGCTGAGTACTTTAGGTGATGAGTTGAAATTTGTGTTGATTACATCTCGCGCTTCTTTATTACCAGCGGCTGAAAAACCTACTGATGCGATTGAAAGTTCAGTATCTGGATTATCGTTAGTGTTATCACCATCAGAAAGTGCACGTTGTGATCGCTGTTGGCATCAAACGCCGGAAGTGGGTAGCAATGAGACGCATCCAGAATTATGTGACCGCTGTATTGATAACGTCGATGGAGAAGGCGAACAACGCCTTCACGTTTAATTCTATGTTGAAATACTTGTGGTTAACTAGCGTAATCATTGCATTAGATCAAGCATCTAAATGGTTCATGGTGTCATGGTTGTCATTACATGAAACCTTCGCCGTCATACCCTTTTTTAACTTAACGATGGCCCATAATCCGGGTGCGGCATTTAGCTTTTTGGCTCATGCGGATGGCTGGCAACGATGGTTCTTTATAGGCTTGGCATCAATAGTGAGCATTGGACTATTAATTTGGCTAAGAAACCTTAAGCCACATGCTAAATTAGAAGCAATGTCTATTGCATTGATACTTGGTGGTGCACTGGGTAATTTGATTGATCGTTTTTATTATGGTTATGTCATTGATTTTTTAGACGTGTATTACGGTACGTATCATTGGCCCGCATTTAATATTGCTGACTCAGCAATTGTTATAGGTGCAGTCTTATTGGTTATTGATAGTTTTCGTTCTAAGACGGAGTATTTATGAGTTTTAGTGATATTGCTCTAGCTTGCGTCAATCAACTGCAGCCTTATGTGCCAGGCAAACCTATTGAAGAATTAGAGCGCCAATATGGTATAAAAAATATTGTTAAATTGGCGTCAAATGAAAACCCATTAGGACCCTCGGAATTGGCGTTAGCAGCTATTGCCGAAGCTAGTAAAGATCTCACGCGATATCCAGATGGTAATGGTTTTAAATTAAAGTCCGCTTTAGCAGAAAAATATCAGATAGGACTGAGCCAAATTACTTTAGGTAATGGTTCTAACGATGTTTTAGAAATTATCGCTCGAACCTTTGTATCACCAGCTGATGAAGTGTTGTATTCACAACATGCATTTGCCGTGTATCCAATTGTTACTCAAGCTATTGGTGCCAAAGGCGTGATTGCACCGGCACGTGATTATGGTCATGACTTGCAGGCTATGAGCACTCTTATCAACGAGCGCACCAAGCTTATTTTTATTGCTAATCCGAATAATCCAACAGGTACATGCATTGCCGATGAAGAATTAGAAGCCTTTGTCGCACAAGTACCGCCGAATACCTTAGTCGTGCTTGATGAAGCCTATGTTGAATATGGTGATGGCACTGCGGATACCATTAGTTGGTTAGCCAAATATCCGAATTTAATTATTACCCGTACCTTTTCTAAAGCTTATGGTTTAGCTGGTTTACGTGTGGGTTTTGCCTTGTCTCATCCTGAAATTGCCAATTTATTAAACCGTATTCGCCAGCCCTTCAATGTAAATAGTTTAGCCTTAGCCGCTGCTACTGCAGCATTAGCTGATGATGCCTATATTGCAGCAACTAAACAGCTTAATGACCAAGGTATGGCGCAATTGATAACTGGTTTTGAAGCAATGGGACTGAACTATATTCCTTCAAAAGGTAATTTTATTACTGTCGATGTAGAACATAATGGCTTAGATGTTTATGAGTCATTATTACAACAAGGTGTAATTGTACGCCCGGTAACCAATTATGGTTTACCACAACACCTGCGTGTAAGTATCGGTTTAGAAACTGAAAACCAACGTTTCCTTGGAGTATTATCGAACCTATTAGGTAGACCATTGTGATCATTAATAGATTAGCGATTATTGGTGTTGGTTTAATTGGTGGTTCCTTATCGCTAGCTTTAAAAAAAGCGGGGGAAGTCGGTGAGGTTATAGGCTATTCACGTACTGAAAGTGTTCGCCAAGAAGCGTTAGAACTCGGTGTGATTGATCGGGCCGCAAACTCTATTGCTGATGCCGTTAAAGATGCAGATATGATCTTTTTGGCTGTACCCATGGGTGCAATGGCATCGGTACTGACCGAGCTTGCACCGCATCTTAATAATGAGACGATTATTACTGATGGTGGCAGTGCTAAAGCACAAGTTGTCGCGGCAGCAAGAGCAGCTTTAGGTCAACGATTTAATCAATTTGTTGCTGGCCATCCGATTGCAGGAACTGAAAAAAGTGGTCCTAGTGCAGCATTTTCAACCTTATATAACGATCATCGAGTGGTACTGACACCTGTAGCAGAAACAAACTTAGCAGCATTGGAAAAAGTACGTGTTATGTGGCAGGCAACAGGTGCTGAAGTCGTTGATATGGCGGTCGAACACCACGATAAAGTGTTGGCGGCAACCAGTCATCTTCCACATTTATTAGCCTTCAACCTTGTTGGCATGCTGGCTAAGTCAGATGACTGTGATGAGGTTTTACGTTTTGCCGCTGGTGGTTTTAGAGATTTTTCACGTATTGCATCAAGTGACCCGGTGATGTGGCGTGACATTTGTTTGAGTAATAGTGCTGCAATTTTAGAGTTATTAAATGACTATCGACAGGGCCTTGATAGTTTAGAGCAGGCTATTATGAATAGTGATGGTGATTATCTTGTTGACGTATTTAAACGGGCGAAGCAAGCACGAGATACTCGGTTTGCAGAGCCGGGTTTAATTGATAATAGTGAAGTGTAAGAAATAAAAAATTAAGCGGAGTTTTAAAGCGTGAGCAGTGACCATAAGAAACACTATATCGTACAACCTGGTGGAAAATTACAAGGTGAGTTACGTGTACCAGGTGATAAATCAATTTCTCATCGTTCAATTATGTTGGGGTCATTGGCCGAAGGTACAACAGAAGTAACGGGTTTTTTAGAAGGTGATGATGCGCTTGCAACCTTAGCAGCTTTCCGTGCGATGGGTGTACAGATTGAAGGGCCGAAAGAGGGGCGAGTGACGATTCATGGCGTTGGCATGCATGGACTAAAAGCCTCGGATAAAGATATTTATTTAGGTAATTCAGGCACGTCGATTCGCCTATTAAGTGGTTTATTAGCAGGGCAAAACTTTGCGAGTACGCTTACTGGTGATAAATCGTTATCAGGCCGACCGATGCGCCGAGTAACGGATCCTTTAGCAACTATGGGCGCCGAGATTGGAAGTGATGAAGGCAAGCTACCTCTTAAAATAAAAGCGGACAATAAATTAACAGGAATTACATATACGCTGCCAATGGCCAGCGCCCAAGTGAAGTCATGCATTTTATTGGCTGGTATGTATGCGAAAGGTAAAACGACAGTAACGGAACCAGCACCGACACGTGATCATACTGAGCGAATGTTGACGGGAATGGGCTATGCGGTTGAAGTGAATGGCGATACCGTAAGTATCGAAGGTGGTGGAAAGTTAACCGCTACTTCAATTGATGTGCCGGCCGATATTTCATCTGCAACATTTTTTATGGTGGGTGCAGCTATTGCCGAAGGCTCAGATATTACCTTGACTCATGTGGGCATTAATCCGACTCGAGTTGGTGTGATTAATATTTTAAGATTGATGGGCGCTGATATCAGCTTATCAAATGAAAGTGTAACGGGCGGCGAACCAGTAGCGGATATTCGAGTACGTTATGCACCGCTAAAAGGCATTAAAATTCCTGAAGACCAAGTGCCTTTGGCAATAGATGAATTTCCAGCATTATTTGTGGCGGCAGCGTGTGCCGAAGGTACAACGATATTAACTGGTGCTGAAGAGTTACGAGTTAAAGAAAGTGATCGAATTCAAGCAATGGCCGATGGATTACACATTTTAGGGATTGATGCCCAACCTACTGCCGATGGGATTATCATTACCGGTGGTGTAATTGGGTCGGGTGAAGTTGAAAGTCATGATGACCACCGTATTGCCATGTCTTTCGCCATCGCAGGCTTACAGGCGGGGGGCACTATCCAAATTAATAATTGCGCCAATGTGGCGACCTCGTTCCCTGACTTTATAGGTCTAGCGACAAAAGCGGGTTTAGAGATAGAAGAATTCGATGTCTGATATTCCAGTATTAACGATTGATGGTCCTAGTGGTTCTGGTAAGGGAACTATCGCGCAATTAGTAGCCCAAAAGTTAGGTTGGCATTATTTAGATAGTGGTGCGATTTATCGCGTGTTGGCACAAGCAGCGATAAAACATGGTGTCGAGCTGGACAATGAACAGCAATTGGCTGAAATGGCTAAAAATTTAGATTTAGTTTTTGTATTAGAAAATGATGTTTTGATTGTGCGTCTTGAAGGTGAAGATGTCAGTACACTTATTCGCTCTGAACTAGCGGGTAATGCGGCATCAAAAGTAGCTGCATTGCCCTTAGTTCGGGCTGCTTTATTAGAACGTCAGCGCGCATTTCGCCAATCACCAGGGTTAGTGACCGATGGGCGCGACATGGGCACTGTAGTGTTTCCACTTGCGAATCATAAGGTATTTCTAACAGCTAGCGCTGAAGTGCGTGCGGAAAGACGATATAAGCAGTTGAAAGAAAAAGGGATTGAGTGTAACCTTTCCGCTCTTATAACAGAGATTTCTGAGCGTGATGAACGAGATACTCAACGCCAAGTAGCGCCACTAAGGCCTGCAGAAGATGCGTTGCAGTTAGATTCTAGCGCAATGGGAATCGACGCAGTATTTAAACATGTCAGTGCATTGTGTACTGAGGTGTGATCTAGGGGCTTATCACTTCGATAAGTTTTTTTAACTTCCTGCATTTTGCAGGTATTTTTGAGTGGTCCGTTAGTTTTTAGTTGGGCCAAGGATGTAAATAATGAGCGAAAGCTTTGCTGATCTCTTTGAAGAGAGTTTAAATTCAACACCAATGCAACCAGGTAAAATCGTATCAGGTATGGTTGTTAGTGTTGGTTCTGATGTAGTTATGGTTAATGCTGGTTTAAAATCAGAAGGCGCCATCCCTGTTGAAGAATTCATGAATGAAAAGGGTGAAATCACTGTACAAGTTGGTGATATTGTCGATGTTGCTTTGGAATCATTGGAAGATGGTTTTGGTGCAACTCAATTATCGCGCGAAAAAGCTAAAGCAGCTGAAGCGTGGATCAAACTTGACCATGCCTTTGAAGGTAATGAAACGGTTATCGGTGTTATTTCTGGTAAAGTTAAAGGCGGTTTCACTGTCGAACTAGATAATATCCGTGCTTTCTTACCGGGTTCATTGGTCGATGTTCGTCCAATTCGTGATACTTCACACCTTGAAGGCAAACCACTTGAGTTCAAGTTAATTAAACTTGATCGTCCACGTAACAATATTGTTGTTTCTCGCCGTGCCATTATGGAAGCAGAAAATAGTGTTGAGCGTGATGCATTGTTAGAAACATTAGAAGAAGACAAAATCGTTAAAGGTATTGTCAAAAATCTTACTGACTATGGCGCATTCGTTGATCTTGGCGGTATTGATGGTCTTCTACATATCACTGATATGGCATGGAAACGTGTTAAACACCCATCAGAAGTAGTTGCAATCGGTGATGAAATCGAAGTTCAAGTATTGAAATTCGATAAAGAACGCGAACGTGTTTCATTAGGTCTGAAACAAATGGGCGATGATCCTTGGAAATCTATCGCAAGCAGCTACCCAAATAGCAGCCGAATTCGCGGTAAAGTTACTAACATTGCTGACTACGGTTGTTTCGTTGAAATCGAAGATGGCGTTGAAGGTTTGGTTCACGTGTCTGAAATGGACTGGACTAACAAAAACGTACACCCATCTAAAGTTGTTCAATTAGGTGATGAAGTTGACGTAATGGTATTAGACATCGATGCAGATCGTCGTCGTATTTCATTAGGTATGAAACAGTGCAAAGTTAACCCTTGGGAAGAGTTTGCAATGACTCATAACAAAGGCGATAAAGTATCTGGTTCAATCAAATCAATCACTGACTTTGGTGTGTTCATTGGTCTTGATGGCGACATCGATGGTTTGATTCATTTATCTGACCTGTCATGGGATGAAGAGAATGAAGATCTTATCCGTGATTACAAAAAAGGCGATAACTTAGAAGCTATCGTATTAGCAATTGATCCTGAACGCGAACGCATTTCATTAGGCGTTAAACAAATGCAATCTGATCCGTTCTCTGAATACATGTCAGAGCACCCTCGTGGCAGCATCGTTACTGGTAAAGTAACTGAAGTTGATGCTCGCGGCGCGACAATTGCTTTAGCTGAAGGAATCGAAGGTTATATCCGTGTAGCTGATATTTCACGTGAACGTACTGAAGATGCAAGTAAAGTATTATCAGTCGGTGAAGAAGTTGAAGCTAAATTTACAGGTATGTCACGTAAAGATCGTACTTTGACGTTATCTATCAAAGCGAAAGATACTCAAGAAGAAACAAATGCAGTGAAAGAGTACTCAAATGTTGGTAGTGGTAACACAACATTAGGTGACTTGTTGAAAGAACAAATGAACCAAAAAGATAGTTAAGTTTAGGTTCTAATTGAAAAGCATCTAGGTAGCTTTACCTAGATGCTTTTTTTCTTTTGAAACATTGCTTGTTACAGGTTAATGATTTCTAACATAGAATATAGATTAATTCTAAGGAATTGAAAGATATGACAAAGTCGGATTTGATTGAAATAATTTCTGAAAAACAATCACTATTAAATTATCGTGATGTCGAATTAGCTGTAAAACTAATATTAGGGCAAATGAGCAATAGTTTAGCGGGCGGTGAACGTATAGAAATCCGTGGTTTTGGTAGTTTTACCTTACATCATCGACCACCACGCGTAGGTCGTAATCCTAAAAGTGGCGAATCAGTCGAATTGGGTGAAAAATTTGTACCTCATTTTAAACCTGGTAAAGAATTACGTGACCGCGTAAATGAAGTTTTAGCTTAGTAGTTCGTATAAATGAAATTTAGTCTGGAAGCTATTTCAGAGGCTAATGAAATACATTCTTATGGTGATAATTATATAGTCATAAGAAGTAAAGAATATGTAGATTTAAAACGATTAGACAGCAGTCTAATTTTGATGCCGGATCGGCTTATCTCTGATTGGCATATTAAAAATATCACGCAGCTAGATGTGGGTGATGTTAAAGAATTAAAAAACCTAGATCCTGAAGTGCTTATATTGGCACACGGATCTA
>CAXBIM010000044.1:0-21572 GCA_963975785.1 uncultured Methylophaga sp. | reverse complement strand
AGGTAATATGTTTGATGGGTCATCAGTAGCAGGCTGGAAAGGTATTAATGAATCAGACATGATTTTGATGCCAGATCCAGAAACGGCTGTGTTAGATCCTTTTATGGATGATACAACGCTTATTATCAGTTGCGATATTATTGAACCAGCGACTATGCAAGGTTACGAACGTGATCCTCGAAGTGTTGCTCATCGTGCTGAAGCGTACATGCAATCAACTGGTCTAGCTGATACTGCTTATTTTGGTCCTGAAAATGAATTTTTCATCTTTGATGATATTCGTTGGGGCAGTGATATGTCAGGCTCATTCTTTAAAATCGATTCTGATGAATCTTCATGGAATACTGAAAAAGTCTATGCAGATGGCAACAAAGGTCATCGTCCAGGCGTAAAAGGCGGCTACTTCCCAGTGCCTCCTGTCGATTCATTACAAGATATCCGTAGTGCAATGTGTCTAACACTGGAAGAAATGGGCCAAGTTACTGAAGTACATCATCACGAAGTGGCGACAGCAGGACAATGTGAAATTGGCGTTAGATTTAATACTTTAGTTAAAAAAGCGGACGAAGTTCAACAGCTTAAGTATGTCATTCATAACGTAGCACATGCTTACGGTAAAACGGCTACTTTTATGCCTAAACCATTAGTGGGTGATAACGGTAGTGGTATGCATGTTCATATGTCTTTAGCTAAAGATGGTGAAAACTTATTTGCAGGTAATAAATATGGTGGTTTATCAGAAACTGCGCTTTATTACATTGGCGGTGTTATCAAACATGCTAAAGCATTGAATGCATTTACAAACGCAAGTACAAACAGCTATAAACGTTTAGTACCTGGTTTTGAAGCGCCTATCATGTTGGCTTATTCAGCACGTAACCGTAGCGCATCAATTCGTATTCCTTTTGTTAATAACCCAAAAGGTCGTCGTATCGAAGTGCGATTCCCTGATTCAACGGCTAACCCTTATTTGTCATTCGCGGCATTATTGATGGCTGGTCTTGATGGTATTAAAAACAAGATCCACCCTGGCGATGCGATGGACAAAGATTTGTATGATTTACCAGCTGAAGAAGCGGCACAAATTCCACAAGTTTGTTATGGCTTAGATCAAGCATTAGACGCATTAAATGAAGATCGCGCATTCTTAACGGAAGGTGGCGTGTTCACTGATGATATGATCGATGCTTATATTGAACTGAAAATGGGCGAAGTAACCCGTCTTCGTATGGAAACTCACCCAGCTGAGTTTGATATGTACTACAGCGTTTAATTTTACATCTGAATTAACTGCAATAAGAAACGTCCTCGGCTTATGTATTAAGATGGGGGCGTTTTTTTATGTCTGATTGTTGCAGTTTGTTGCAGTTATTATGTCGTAGGACTATGATTTATATTATGAAATATTATACTTTATTGTTATTACTTATTAGCCTAGTCGTGCAAGCTGACGTTTATCGTTCGGTAGATAAGCACGGCAATGTGATCTTTTCTGACAAAGCTACAGATAATGCAGAAAAAATAGAATTACAAGAGTCATATACTTACAGCCCCCCAGTAATTATTGATTTAGTTGAGGATGAACCGTCTCAGCCCTTAGTTGAATTAGCCGTGCCAAATTACACTGTAGTTATTATTGCACCAAGCCAAAATGAACCTATCCGTGAAAATGCAGGAAATATCACCGTCACTAGTACTGTCACACCTGAGCTTAACGCTGAAAGAGGTGATAAATTAATATTTTCATTAGATGGTAATTTAAAAAGTGTAGCTCAGGATGAGACTAGTTACACGTTTACTAATGTCGAACGGGGTAGTCATATCGCCATTGTTTCTGTAGTTGATAATACCGGTAAGGTCATTAAATCAAGTAAATCCATTTTATTCCATCTTCAACGTGCTGTTGCACGCCAATAAGTTTACAATGCTATTTACGCACCATGATGGTGCGGATGACTGGTTGTGACTTATTAATTTACGGTTTGACTGGCTTTACTAAATCAAAAGTAAAATTAAATTTGACATTAAAGCCAATTAATTCAGGGTGATAGGGTGTGCTTTGCGTATTAACTACAAACTTGGATCATTATTTGCTCTACTGAATTCATGATTTTTATTTTAAATGAATTTAGACAATGACAGCTTTACTATCTTGCCAAGATATTATTGAAAATCTCACCACCGCGATCGTGGTGATGGATCATTCTCTACGCGTAAACAAACTCAATTCAGCGGCAGAAATAATGTTTGGTATGAGTCAGCGCCAGGCTGAAGATATACCTATCCAGGCATTGTTATTAGGCGAAGGTGACTTATTAAATAGCTTGGAACGTGTTCAAAAAACTGGCCAGCAATTAATAGAGCGTGAAGTTAAATTATATATTCCAAGTGCTGGCGATATAGTGGTTGATTGTGCCATTAAACTGGTAGAAACAGAGGGTGTTGAGCATCCATTTATATTGTTGGAACTAGCGCAGTTAGATTTTCAACAACGAATCAGTCGTGATGAAAGCCTACATACACAACAACAAGTCTTACGCGGCCTTGCTCATGAGATAAAAAACCCACTGGGCGGTTTAAGAGGAGCGGCGCAGTTATTGGAGCGTCAGCTAGACTCAGCAGAATTGAAAGAATATACCGCGATCATTATCAGTGAAGCGGATCGTCTACAAAACTTGATGACTAAAATGTTGGGTTCTCACCACCTGACAGAGCAAGCTTCTGTAAATATCCATGAAGTACTCCAGCGAGTGAGACAGCTCATGTTTGCGCAGGTAGATCATCGCCTTATTTTTAAAGGTGATTATGATCCAAGCATCCCAGATTTATTTGTTGATTTTGATCAATTAGTTCAAATCTTTCTCAATATTGTACAAAACGCAGTGCAGGCATTACATGGCACTGGAAAAATCGTTTTGAGAACAAGGGCAGTCCGTAATATCAGTATTGATCAAAAACGCTATCGCCTAGGCGTCTGCATTGAGATTGAAGATGATGGACCTGGCATCCCGAAATTATTACAAGAAAGTATGTTTTTCCCTCTCGTCACTGGGCGAGCAGAAGGCACTGGTTTAGGGTTATATCTAGTGCAAAATTTGGTGCAACGAAACAATGGAATGATTTTATGCAACAGTCAACCTGGCCGAACAATATTTTCTGTTATTTTCCCACTGGAGCAAGCAAGTGACTAAAAAATCAAATGTGTGGGTGGTGGATGATGATCGGTCAATACGCTGGGTCCTACAAAAAGCATTAGAATCAGTAGCGATTAATGTCCGTGTGTTTGAGAATGCTAGTGATGTGCTCAATGAATTGAAAAATGACACGCCAGATGTTTTAGTTAGCGATATTCGTATGCCTGGTATGGATGGCTTGCAGCTGCTAGACGATATTAAGCAAAATATTCCTGAATTACCGGTGATTATTATGACGGCGTATTCGGATCTGGATAGTGCAGTATCGGTCTATGAAGGTGGTGCATTTGAGTATCTGCCAAAACCATTTGATGTTGATGAAGCCGTTGATCTAGTACAACGGGCGATAGTTCATCATCAGGAACAATTACAGCAGACCATTGAAAAACCAATTGTACTAGCAACAGAAATTATTGGCGAAGCACCGGCGATGCAAGAGGTTTTCAGATCAATTGGTCGTTTGGCTCGTTCTAATATTAACGTCTTAATTAATGGCGAGTCAGGTACAGGAAAAGAGTTGGTCGCCAATGCACTACATAAACATAGCCCGCGTAGAAATGCGCCATTTATTGCATTGAATATGGCTGCAATTCCAAAAGAATTGATGGAGTCGGAATTATTTGGTCATGAAAAAGGCGCTTTTACTGGTGCTCATGCGCTACGCAAAGGTAGATTTGAGCAAGCTGATGGTGGCACACTCTTTTTAGACGAGATTGGCGATATGCCGATAGATCTACAAACTCGGCTATTAAGGGTATTATCTGATGGCGAGTTTTTTCGAGTTGGCGGCCATAGCGTTGTTAGGGCTGATGTCCGTATTGTCGCTGCGACTCACCAAAATCTTGAACAGCGTGTTGAGCAAGGTGAGTTTAGAGAAGATTTATTTCATCGTTTGAATGTAATTCGCATACAAATTCCCGCTTTAAGAGAACGACGAGAAGATGTACCTGCGCTTGCAAATTATTTTCTAAATAAAGCGGCTTCTGAATTGGCTGTTTCTGCTAAAACATTATCAACTGAGGTTGAAAGTTATCTTAGCCAATTGGCGTGGCCAGGCAATGTGCGTCAGCTAGAGAATACTTGTCGATGGCTGACGGTTATGTCGCCAGCCAAAGTAGTACAGGTCGATGATTTGCCAAGTGAGTTAATGAATGAAGTATCCGTCGAACAACTAGGCACGGGAAATTGGCAGGTCTTATTCAAACAATGGGCCGCAACTAAAGCGTTAACCGGCCAAGAAGGCGCTTTAGCGGATGTAGTGCCTTTGGTTGAGCATCTATTAATGGAAGTAGCTTTAGAAAAAACTATTGGTAAGCGGCAAGATGCAGCAAAGTTATTAGGCTGGGGTAGAAACACCCTAACGAGGAAGTTAAAAGATAGTTGATAATATACTTGCAAGATAAAGTGAATGGCCGTATAATTCATTGCTTAATCAGGTGCGGGGTGGAGCAGCATGGTAGCTCGTCGGGCTCATAACCCGAAGGTCGTTGGTTCAAATCCAGCCCCCGCTACCAGTAATATTACATAACCCCTATAATGGGGTTTTTGTTTTTTTGGAGATATGAAATCGGGCCTTTGGCCCTTTTTTTTTACGCGTATGGCAATTAGTGATCAAATAGAACTGTTAGTTGAGGCGCCAATCGAATCGCTTGGTTATGAACTTGTGGGCGTTGAATATATAAAGAATGGGGTCAATACTGTCCTACGCCTTTATATAGATGCTGAGCAAGGTATAGGCATCGAAGATTGTGAACGCGTAAGTCATCAGGTGAGCGGTATATTGGAAGTTGAAGATCCAATTAGTTCTGCTTACGCCCTTGAGGTTTCATCTCCAGGCTTTGATAGACCCTTGTTTAAAGAGCGAGATTTTGTGCGTTTTACTGGTGTTGAAGCTAAAATAGCAATGAAATTACCAATACAAGGCCGTAGGAATTTCAGAGGAGTGTTGCAGGGATTCAGTGATGGCGATATTTTGATTGAAGTTGATGGCGAAGTCTATGAACTACCTTTAACAAAACTATCTAAAGCAAAAATTGTTGCTTAATAAAGCGTAATATTATCGGTTGATACGGAAGTTTAAGTTGGGTTTAAGAAGTGGGGAATCCACTGGGGGCATAATGAATAATAAAGAAATTTTACTGGTTGCTGATGCTGTTTCTAATGAAAAAGGCGTTTCTAAAGAAGTCATCTTTCAGGCAATAGAAGCTGCTCTAGCAATGGCGACACGCAAGGCAAGTGAGAATGAGATTGATGCCCGTGTTGTGATTGACCGTGAAACTGGCGATTATGAAACTTTCCGTCAATGGAAAGTGGTTAATGATGACGATGACGAATTCGAATCACCTGACCTCCAAATTAAATTAACGTATGCATTATTGAAACAATCAGACATTGAACTTGGTGACTACATCATGGAGCCGATGGACTCGGTAGCATTTGGTAGAATCGCCGCTCAAACAGCGAAACAAGTTATTGTGCAAAAAGTACGTGAAGCAGAGCGTGCTCAAGTCGTTGAACAATACGAAGAAAAACTAGGTCAAATGATTCTAGGAACAGTAAAACGTGTTGAACGTGGCAGTGTAATCTTAGATTTAGGTGGCAATGCTGAAGCTGTTATCGCTCGTGAAGATATGATTCCACGTGAAAATTTCCGTACTGGTGACCGAGTTCGCGCTTATTTAAAAGAAATTAAAGCTGAAGGTCGCGGTCCACAATTAGTTGTTAGTCGCATCGCGCCTGAATTATTAATTGAATTGTTTAAGTTAGAAGTGCCTGAAATTGGCGATGGTATGATAGAAGTTAAAGGCGCTGCACGTGATCCAGGTTTAAGAGCCAAAATTGCTGTGGTAGCTACTGAATCTCGTATTGATCCTATTGGTGCTTGTGTCGGTATGCGTGGTTCACGTGTACAAGTTGTTACCAATGAATTAGGTGGTGAGCGTGTTGATATCATCTTGTGGGATGAAGATCCTGCTCGATTTGCTATTAATGCAATGGCACCTGCTGAAGCATTATCTATTGTTGTTGATGAAGACGCTCACAGTATGGATATCGCTGTAGCAGACGACCAATTATCACAAGCCATCGGCCGTGGTGGTCAAAATGTTCGTCTTGCTAGCCAATTAACTGGCTGGGTGTTGAATGTTATGTCAGCGGCTGATGCTGATCAAAAAGCTGAATCAGAAACAAGTGAGCAAGTTGAATTGTTCATGAAAGATTTAGATGTTGATGAAGACGTTGCATTGATTCTTGCTCAGGAAGGTTTTTCTAGTTTAGAAGAAATTGCCTATGTCCCTGAACAAGAGATGCTAGAAATTGACGAGTTTGATGCTGATATTGTGGCTGAGTTACGATCACGAGCACGTGACGTATTACTCACTAGGGCAATTGTCAGTGAAGAAAAATTAGAGTCTGCTGAACCTGCTCAAGATTTACTTGATATGGAAGGCATGACAAAAGATTTGGCATTAACACTTGCGAGTAGAGGTGTGATTACCCTGGATGATTTAGCGGATCAATCTGTTGATGAATTATCAGAGATTGAAGGTATTGATGCAGAGCAAGCCGCCGTACTAATCATGAAAGCAAGAGAATCATGGTTTGCCGATGAACAAATAGATGCGGGAGAATAACCATGAGTGATATGAAGGTTAAAGATCTAGCAGGTACCATAGGTATCAGCGAAGCACGATTAGTTGAACAGTTAAACGAAGCTGGTATTAAAGTATCTAATGCTGATGATTCGATTACGGAAGATCAAAAGCAATCGTTATTAAGTTTCTTGCAACAACGTCATGGTAAGGACGCTGAAGTAACAGGAACTGCTGAACCAAGAAAAATAACACTGAAACGTAAATCGGTCAGTGAAATAAAAATTGGTGGCGCGGCTCGAAATGGGGGCAAAAGTGTTAGTGTAGAAGTTCGTAAAAAACGAACCTATGTAAAACTCTCGCCAGCAGAAGAAGCTGAAGCTGCGGCGGAGTTAATTCGCCAAAAAGAAGCTGAAGAACAAGCCGTTAAAGATGCCGCTGCAGCTGAGCAACTTAAACAAGATGAAGCTAAACGTAAGCTAGAAGCAGAAGAAGCGCTTAAAGAAAAGCAAGAAGCGGATATCGCTGAACGTGAAGCGGCAGCTATTAATGCTGCTGTAGAAGCTGAAAGACAAGCTGATGAAGAAGCGCGTCTCGCTGCTGAAGAAGAAAAGCAAGCTTTAGCTGAGGAGGAAAAATTGAAAAAAGAGGCACAGGTCACTAATAAGCCTGAAGTCGAAAACAAGAAAGTTAAAGCTAAGCCTGCAGCGCCAGCTTTAACAGCATCACAAATTGCACATAAAAAACTTGAAGAAGCAGATGCTAAACGACGTGCTGCTAACTTAGCGCGTGTTGAAGCCGAACAGGCTCTCATTGCGAGAAAACAAGCAAGAATTGAAGATGCTCTATTAGAAAAAGAGCAAGCGGCAGCAAAAGTTGCAGCAGAATTAGTTGCAAAAGAACAAAAAGCTGCACGTGCTAAAGCTAAAGCAGAAGAAAAACCTCAGGAAACTAAAGCCGCGCCAGAATCGAAAGATGCTGCGGCTCGAAAAGGCGGTCGTTATACCAAAGGTGTAACAACAGAACGTAAAGAGTTACATGTTTCTGATGGCAAAGGCCGACGCAAGAAGAAAAAAGGTGCGGCAGCTGTTCAACAAAAATCAACACTCATGGAAGGTTCTGATGAGCATGGTTTCTCTATGCCAACAGCGCCAACAGTCCATGAAATCGATGTGCCAGAAACAATTAGTGTATCTGATTTAGCATTACGTATGCATGTTAAAGCTGCAGAAGTAATTAAGGCATTGATGGGCTTGGGTACTATGGCCACTATCAATCAGGTTCTGGATCAAGATACAGCTGTTATTTTGGTTGAAGAAATGGGTCATATTGCTAAGCCAGTTCAAGATAATGAAATTGAGTTAGCATTATTAGGTGATGAAGTTGGCATGGGTGAAGCTCAAGCTCGTGCACCTGTTGTCACTGTGATGGGACACGTTGATCATGGTAAAACATCATTATTAGATTATATTCGTCGTACGAAAGTAACCACTGGCGAAGCGGGTGGTATCACGCAACATATCGGTGCTTATAAAGTTGAGACGAGTCGTGGTGAAATCACTTTCCTAGATACTCCAGGCCATGCTGCATTTACAGAAATGCGGTTACGTGGTGCGCAAGTGACTGATGTCGTGGTCATTGTAGTGGCTGCTGATGATGGTGTGATGCCGCAAACGCTTGAAGCCGTAAAACATGCTAAGTCTGCCAATTCTTTATTGATTGTTGCTGTGAATAAAATGGATAAGCAAGATGCTAATCCTGATCGTGTAAAACAAGAATTAGCGAATCATGATGTATTGCCTGAAGATTGGGGCGGTGACGTTCCCTTTATTCCGGTATCAGCACTAACTGGTGATGGTATTGATGGTTTATTAGATGCGATTTCACTTCAAGCTGAAATGCTAGAGTTAAAAGCGCCCGTTGTTGGTCCTGCTTCTGGTGTTGTTATCGAAGCAAGGTTAGACAAAGGTCGCGGTACTATTGCTACTGTATTGGTCCAAAAAGGTACTTTGAAAAAAGGTGATATCGTCATCGTTGGTCAAGAATACGGCCGTGTACGTGCTATGTTTAATGAGCAGGGTGAAGCAATGTCTGCTGCTGGTCCTTCTACACCAGTCGAGCTACTAGGTTTATCTGGTACACCGGCATCAGGTGATGAGTTACAAGTAGCTCCTGATGAACGTAAAGCACGTGAAGTAGCGACATACCGTAAAACGAAAGCGCGTGAGTTGAAAATGGCTCAACAACAATCTGCTAAATTGGACAATATGTTCAATGAAATGGAATCGGGCGATGTTAAAACATTGAACGTTGTTGTTAAAGCTGACGTGCATGGTAGTGCCGAAGCGGTTAGCCAAGGCTTACTTAAATTATCTACTGACTTAGTTCGAGTTAACATCGTTTCTTCTGGTGTTGGTGGTATTAATGAAACTGATGCACAACTAGCTGGGGCTTCAAATGCCATTTTGATCGGTTTTAATGTTCGTGCAGATAATACAGCTCGAAAAGTGATTGCTGAGAAAGGCTTAGATGTTCAATATTTCAGTATCATTTACGACTTGCTTGATCTTGTAACCCAAGCTATGACCGGAATGCTTGAGCCTGTTTATAAAGATGAAATTATTGGTTTGGCTCGTGTTGATGATGTGTTTAGCTCTCCTAAATTTGGTGACATCGCGGGTTGTTTGGTTACTGAAGGTACAATCAGATTATCAAGCCCAATTCGTGTATTACGTAATAATGTCGTTATTTACGAAGGTGAGCTTGAGTCTCTACGTCGCTTTAAAGATGATGTTAAAGAAGTTCAATCTGGTGTGGAATGTGGTATCGGCGTTAAAAACTATAAAGACGTTAAACCAGGTGACCAAATCGAAGTATTTGAACGTACTCTAGTGAAAGCTAAATTATAATGGCTAGAGAATTTAGTCGCACAAATCGAATTAGCGAAGTCATCATGCGTGAACTGGCTCAAATGCTTCAACATGAAGTATCTGATCCACGTGTTGGCATGGTGACCGTTTCTCATGTCGATGTTACGCCTGATTTAAAGTACGCAAAAGTCTATGTAACACGATTGGGCTCGGTAGACTCTGATGATGATATGGATGAATGTCTAAAAGGATTAGCAAGAGCCTCGGGATTTTTACGCCGAGGAATTGCTAACCGTATCGATTTACGTATCGTGCCTGAGTTACGCTTTTATTATGACAAGTCATTGATTCATGGTTTTCATATGGATCAGTTGATCGCTGAAGCAAATACCGATCTTTCTGACGATACCGATACTGACGATAAATAAGCAGTACGATGGGACGCCGTAATAAAAAAGGTCGAGATATAACCGGCATCATCATTATTGATAAGCCGACAGGGCGAAGTTCTAATCATGTATTACAGCAAGTTAAACGGCTGTTTAATGCCAATAAAGCCGGGCATACTGGTAGTTTAGATCCCTTGGCGACAGGTGTATTACCTGTATGTCTAGGCGAAGCGACCAAAGTATCTTCTTATTTGCTTGATGCCGATAAACAATATCATGTGACATGTCGATTAGGTGCCGTTACAGATAGTGGTGATTCAGACGGTGTCATCATATCAACTAGCATTATTCCTGAATTTACTGAGCAAGATCTACTCGCAATATTACCTAGGTTTATAGGCGAATTAGATCAAGTTCCTCCGATGTTTTCAGCATTAAAACATCAGGGACAACCGCTATATAAGTTGGCTCGTCAAGGTATTGAGATTGAGCGCAAGGCACGTCGAATTACTATTTATGATATTAAGATTCTGGCTATTACAACAGATAGTTTTACCTTAGATGTTCGTTGTAGCAAAGGTACTTATATTCGTACATTAGTCGAAGATATTAGTCACGCACTAGGTTCTGGTGGTCATGTTGCAATGCTAAGACGCGTGGCAGCTGCAGGCTATATGGAACAACAATCTATTACGATTGAGCAATTAATGGCAAATGCTGAAAATAATTTGCCAGCACTTGATGAATTATTACTGCCTTCCGAAGATGCTTTGCCTGATTGGCCTTCAGTCGTTTTATCGGATTATATGGTTGGTGCGGTACGACAGGGGCAAGCGGTTAAGGTTGAACAAACTTTTGAACGCGCAAATGTAAGATTGTTTGATCCGCTACAACAGTTCATTGGTTTAGCTGAGATGACTGAGGCTGGTAATGTACAGCCGAAACGGGTATTTGTTGTTCCGGATACTCAGTAAAATTATTGTTTATATTGAAAAAACTGGGTAGAATGTCACCCTTTTAAAAGGTTGGATATCTTGGTATTTAGTGCTGGGGTAGTCCAGAATTTAGCTCGTAGCGAAATTATAAAGTGCTACACAAAAAGTTGGAGTTTTTAATGTCATTATCACTAGAACAAACACAAGAAATTGTTACTAAATATCAGCGTTCAGAAACTGATACAGGTTCAGCGGAAGTACAAGTTGCTTTGCTAACTGCTCGTATCTTAGATCTTGCTGATCATTTCAAAACAAACATTCATGATCATCATTCACGCCAAGGCTTATTAAAAATGGTTAGTGGTCGTCGTAAAATGTTAGATTATTTGAAAAAGAAAGATATCGTTCGTTACCGTGAGCTAATTGCTAGTCTTGGCTTACGTCGCTAAGCATTGTTTTTAGCGATACAGAATATGAATGAAAATATGCTTTCGTTAAAAAACGTCAGCAGATTTATCATTTAAAATATGCCCCTGAAATCTCTGGTTTCAGGGGCATATTTGTTTTTAGGTTTTAAAATTGTCAGACGCTACGGAATAAGCCGTAAGCATCAATATTAGTCAAGAGAAAGGAACAGAATAGTGAATTCAGTAAAAAAGACAGTCCAATATGGCGACCATATTTTAAGTCTTGAAACCGGTAAGGTAGCTCGTCAAGCAGGTGGTGCAGTTATTGCCAGCCTAGGTGAAACGTCAGTATTAGTTACCGTAGTTGGCAAAAAAAATGTCCAGCCAGGCCAAGGTTTCTTTCCTTTAACGGTTAATTATCAAGAGCGTACATATTCTGCAGGTAAAATTCCTGGTGGTTTCTTTAAGCGTGAAGGTCGCCCTTCTGAAAAAGAAACATTAACATCACGTTTAATCGATCGTCCATTACGTCCTTTATTCCCTAAAGGCTTCTTGAACGAAGTTCAGGTTATTGCAACTGTAGTAGCCCTTGACCCTGCAATTGATCCTGATATCCCTGCGATGATTGGTGCTGCAGCTGCCTTAGCTATTTCAGGCATTCCTTTTAATGGACCAATAGCGGGTGCGCGTGTTGGTTATATTGAAGGTGCGTATGTTTTAAACCCTAGCAAAGAACAATTACAAGTAAGTTCATTAGATTTAGTTGTTGCTGGTACTGAAAGTGCTGTGTTGATGGTTGAGTCAGAAGCATCTGAATTACCTGAAGAAGTAATGTTAGGTTCGGTAATGTTTGGTCATGAACAATTGCAAACAGCGATTAACTTGATTAAAGAATTACAAGCTGATGCAGGTAAAGAAGCGTGGGATTGGTCTCTACCTGAAAAAGATGGCAGCATCTATGATGAAGTTAAAGCGAATGCTTACGCAGGTATTCAAGCTGCATACACGATCAGCGATAAGCTAGAACGTCAAGACCAATTGTCTGTTATTCGTGATGCTGCTGTTGAAGCATTAGCTGGCGAAGAATCTGATTTTTCATCTGAAGATGTTAAATCGACATTTGCTAAATTAGAAAAAGAATTAGTTCGTGGCAGAATCATTGCTGGCGAACCACGTATCGATGGTCGTGATACTAAAACTGTACGTAAAGTTACTGCTGAAACTACAGTGTTACCTCGTGTACATGGTTCTGCATTGTTCACACGAGGTGAAACGCAAGCCATCGTTGTTGCCACACTAGGTGCTGAACGTGACTCACAAATGATTGATGCCGTTGAAGGTGAATATCGTGATCGTTTCATGTTGCATTACAACTTCCCTCCATTCTGTGTAGGTGAAACGGGTTTTGTTGGTTCTCCAAAACGTCGTGAAATTGGTCATGGTAAATTAGCAAAACGTGGTATCCAAGCGGTTATGCCTACTGCTGAAGAATTCCCATATGTAGTTCGTGTCGTTTCTGAAATCACAGAATCAAACGGCTCAAGCTCTATGGCTTCTGTATGTGGTACAAGTTTGGCGTTGATGGATGCGGGTGTTCCGATTAAAGCAGCTGTTGCTGGTATCGCAATGGGCTTAATCAAAGAAGACAATGGTTATGCTGTATTGACAGATATCTTAGGTGATGAAGATCACTTAGGCGATATGGACTTTAAAGTGGCGGGTACTGAAAAAGGTATTACTGCACTTCAAATGGATATCAAGATCGAAGGTATCAACGAAGAAATCATGCGTACTGCATTAGCTCAAGCACGTGATGGTCGTTTAACGATTCTTGAAACAATGAATGCTAATCTTTCAACACATCGTCAAGAAATGTCTGAATTTGCACCACGCATCATTACTATCAAAATCAATTCAGATAAAATTCGTGATGTTATCGGTAAAGGCGGCGCAACTATCCGTGCCTTGACTGAAGAAACTGGCGCAGTTATCGATATTCAAGACGATGGCACAGTAATGATTTTCTCTTCTGATTTCAATGCGGGTCAAGATGCGTTACGTCGTATCGAGCAAATTACTGCTGAAATCGAAGTGGGTCAAATCTACGAAGGTCGTGTTGCTAAATTAATGGACTTCGGTGCTTTTGTAACGATCTTACCGGGTAAAGATGGCCTAGTGCATATTTCACAAATTTCTGACGAACGTGTAGAAAATGTGAGTGATAAATTGACTGAAGGTGACTTGATTCAAGTTAAAGTACTTGAAGTTGATCGCCAAGGTCGTATTCGTCTAAGCATGAAAGCTGTTCATGAAGAAGTAAGCGAAGCATAAACTTTACTTAGCTTGATGAAGTAAACTAAAAAGCCCCGATAATCGGGGCTTTTTTGTGTCAGAATATTAAGTATGAATTCTAAGAACATTATTTTCGGCTTATTTTTATACTACTGTTGTAGCTCACAGCTACAAGCGAGCGAGATTCAAGTCGCTGCGGCTTCAAATTTACGTTATGTTTTATCTGAGCTTATTACGGGGTTTGGCCAACAAACTGGCCATCATATTAATGTCTCTTATGCGGCATCCGGTACTCTTACCACACAGATCCAACACGGCGCACCATTCGAAGTGTTTTTATCCTCTGATCCACATTACCTACAGCGTTTGAGTGAAGAGGGGTTAAGTGAAGGTGCTCTTATTGATTTTGCTCAAGCACAAATGGTTTTATTTGCATCAAAAAAATCTTCTTTAAGCTTAGATGCTAATTTAATAGGTTTAAAGACCGCGTTAGAGCGAGGCGAATTAAATAAAGTGGCTATCGCAAATCCCAAACATGCACCTTATGGTCAGGCAGCACAGCAGCTGCTGGAACACGCTGGCATCTGGCAACAAATACAATCTCAGTTACTCATTGCTGAAAATGCATCACAAGCTATACAATTTGCCTTAACAAACCAAGTCGATGCAGGCTTTGTTCCATATTCCTATATGCTTCAACCACAAATCTCATCAAAAGGGCGTTATATCAAACTAGATGCAACATTACCGCAGCAAGGCGTGTTGATCAGAGGTGCATCTGCTGTAGCAAAGCAATTCTTAACCTATATTCAAACAGAACCCGCAAAAGCAATTTTTAGAAGCCAAGGTTTTTTAGTGTTAGAGAAGGCATCATAAGATGGACTGGCAAGCCTTTGAAGTATCGATTATGTTGGCTGTATTAACTTGTCTCAGTCTTTTGCCTATCGGTTTAGCTTTGGCGTATTTACTGGTTAAATCTAGTTTTATGGGGCGCGGTGTTGTTGAGGCTATCATTACATTGCCATTAGTATTGCCGCCGACCGTTTTGGGTTACTTTTTATTAGTAGGTATGGATAATGATAGCTTCTTGGGCAGTATGTTTGTCAGTTTAACGGGGCAA
This sequence comes from uncultured Methylophaga sp., assembly GCA_963975785.1. Lineage (GTDB taxonomy): Bacteria > Pseudomonadota > Gammaproteobacteria > Nitrosococcales > Methylophagaceae. Next base: position 6,775 of record CAXBIM010000044.1, on the reverse strand, counting down.
AGCTTGGCATTCTCATTTGCTGGGTTATGGTTTGCATCGATCATTTATAGTTTACCTTTTGCAGTGCAACCTATGATGCGATCGTTAGAGAAAATTGAGCCTGAGATCCGTGAAGCAGCATGGTGCAGTGGATTGTCAAAGTGGCGAACCTTTTTCAAAATTGAACTGCCATTGGCGTGGCCAGGAATTATTACCGCAATGGTGTTGTGTTTTTCGCATACCTTAGGTGAATTTGGTGTGGTATTAATGATCGGGGGCAATATTGCCGGTGAAACGCGAACCTTGTCGATCGCTATTTATGATAGTGTTTTAGCTTTTGAACACCAACAAGCTCAATCTATGTCATTAATATTATTAGCTATCGCCCTCGTGACTATAAGTGTGGTCTATAGTTTTAATCGCACAAAAACCCTACGATTTTAGCTATGCTAAAAGTGAAATTACAACAATCAACACCTATTAAGCTTGATGTTGAATTTAACTGTGAGTCAGGTGAAACGTTAGCCTTAGTTGGGCCATCTGGCGCAGGGAAGTCAACGGTATTACGCTGTATTGCCGGTTTATCTTTGGCAGGACAGGGTCAGGTTTTGTGTAAGGATGAAACGTGGTTTGATAGTGATGCCAGTGTAAATAAAACACCTCAGCAACGTCGTGTTGGCATGGTGTTCCAAAATTATGCCTTATTTCCCCATTTAACCGTTGTCGATAATATCAAGCTTGCCTTTGATAAAGGTGTTGCTGATAGCCAGTACACCATTGAAAAATTGCTCGATCAAGTTAATTTAACAGGCTTGGAGCATCGTTTTCCGGCGCAATTATCGGGCGGCCAACAACAACGGGTGGCACTGGCGAGAGCTTTGGCAAGACAACCACAAGTATTGTTATTAGATGAGCCTTTTTCGGCAGTAGATAAAGTGACTCGTCGAAAATTGTATTTAGAGCTCAATACAATTAGGCGTAATCTTGATATGCCTGTGGTTTTAGTCACACATGATTTAGATGAAGCGGCTATGTTAGCTGATAGTCTCTGTGTTATTCATCATGGCAAAACATTACAACATGGTAGTCCTGAGCAGGTTCTATACCAGCCTACGAATTCAGCTGTAGCAAGACAGGTTGATGTTAGGAATATACTTAAAGGTCGATTAAAAACTCACAATGGTAAGTTAATGGTCGAATGGCATCATTATGTTTTTTCGGTAAATCACTTGGCTGGTTTTGTAGAAGGGCAAGAGGTTTATTTCGCCTTGTCACCCGCAAAAATATTACTTCATCAACGTGTTAGACCTTCACGTGGTGAGCAAGAGAACCCGGTGGCAGGCATTATTCGTGATAGTGTTACATTGCGGGGTATTACCACCGTCTTGTTTTCTGTTGAACTAGCAAAAGGCGCTATTTTACAAATGGATTTGCCTGAGCATGTGGCAATGCGTAATCAACTTAATATTGGTGAAGAGATTAGAGTCTCGTTACTTGCTGATGCCATTCATGTGATGGCTGAATAACAAGCTTCGTCCATTTTCTGCCGAGTAATGTAGAATAGTCGGTTTTTCATAATCAGATTATTCCATGGCTGAGTTATTAGCAGAAATCAATAAGCGCCGCACCTTCGCGATAATCTCGCATCCAGATGCAGGTAAGACCACACTGACAGAAAAATTGCTGTTATTTAGTGGCATGATTCAGCAAGCAGGTAGTGTTAAATCGCGTAAAACGGATCGCCATGCTACTTCCGATTGGATGGAGATGGAGAAAGAACGTGGTATCTCGGTTACGTCTTCAGTCATGCAGTTTGAACATAATAAATGCATCGTCAATTTATTAGATACACCTGGTCATGCCGATTTCTCTGAAGATACATACCGGACATTAACCGCGGTTGACTCGGCACTGATGGTTATTGATATTGCCAAGGGTGTTGAAGAACGTACCATTAAATTGATGGAAGTTTGTCGTCTACGTGACACGCCTATTTTGACCTTTATCAACAAGATGGATCGTGAAGGGCGCGAGCCTATTGATATCTTGGATGAAGTTGAATCTATCCTCAATATTCGTTGTGCGCCGATCACATGGCCTATCGGTATGGGTAAACATTTTAAAGGTATTTTCCACTTACAAAATGACAGTGTGCATTTGTTTGAACCGCACAGTGATAAAGCTGGAGAAATTATTCAGGGTTTAGATAATCCTCGACTTGATGAATTGTTTGGTGATTTGGCCGTAGAATTACGAGAAGAAATTGATTTAGTACGTGGTGCTAGTCATCAATTCGATAATGATGCTTTTTTGGCGGGAGAATTGTCACCCGTATTTTTTGGTTCTGCGATGAATAATTTCGGTATCACTGAATTGATGGATTCATTTGTTGAAATTGCGCCAGCTCCACAAGGGCGTGAAACTAAAACGCGTCTAGTAGCAGCAAGTGAGCAACCTTTTAGCGGTTTTGTTTTTAAGATTCAAGCTAATATGGATCCAAAACATCGTGATCGTATTGCCTTTTTGCGAGTGTGTTCTGGTCAATACAACAAAGGTATGAAATTACGTCACGTACGAACAGGTAAAGATGTCGTGATTGCGAATGCAGTCACGTTTATGGCTGCCGAACGTGAGCAAGCAGAAGAAGCATGGCCGGGAGATATTTTGGGTTTGCATAACCATGGCACGATTCAAATTGGTGACACATTTACCCAAGGTGAAGACATGCAATTTACGGGTATTCCTTATTTCGCACCAGAACTTTTCCGCCGAGTACGTTTAAGAGATCCACTCAAAATGAAAGCCTTATCAAAGGGCTTACAGCAGTTGAGTGAAGAGGGAGCAACGCAGTTATTTAGACCACTAGCCAACAACGATTTGATATTAGGCGCGGTCGGTGTATTACAATTTGACGTAGTTGCACATCGTCTTAAAGGTGAATATAGTGTTGATTGTAGCTATGAAGCCGTGCAAGTTTATACAGCACGTTGGGTGTATTGTTCAAATGCTAAGAAATTAGAAGAATTTAAACAGAAAGCGGCGCTTAATTTAGCCTTGGATGGCTCGGGTGGACTGACTTATATAGCACCAACACGTGTTAACTTAGATTTAACAATGGAACGTTGGCCTGACATTGAATTCAAATCGACGCGTGAGCACAGCTAACGAGAACAATTCACTTGCCTTTATTGGGCTTTCTCAAGCAGAATAGCAATTAAGCGTGTTATCCAACAAAGAGGGACGAGCGATGAAAGTTAGAGCAATTACTAAGAATAAAGGCAAGCCTGTTATTGGTTTGGCTCCCAGTGATTCACTTGATCTTGCTGTGACCTTAATGATGGATAATCGCATCGGTTCCCTGGTAGTGACTGATAACGGCAAATTGGTGGGTATATTGTCAGAAAGAGACCTGCTTAAAGTTTTACACAAAAAGCAGGCAATGTGGGCCCCGATAACAGTTGCCGATGCAATGACACCTGATCCCTTTGTTTGTGAACCTGACAATACTTTGGAAGAGGTGATGAATATCATGGTAGATAATAATATTCGTCATTTACCCGTTGTGTATCAAGATAAGTTAGAAGGTATGTTGTCGATAACCGATATTGTCGAAGAATTACTTAAAAAAGCGAAGTTTGAAAATAAACTACTGAAGAATTATATTCAAAACTGGCCTGATGCCGATCAAGGTGACATTCAAGTTTAACTTTACGAAGCGCTTGTATAGTTAAAGATTCTCACTTGTTCTAATCATTACTTAGCTTGAAGGCGATAGCACGAATATGTTCCATCTCGTCACGTAGTTTTCCAGCTTCTTCAAACTCCAAATTCTGAGCATGGCGATACATCGCTTGCTCCATTTGTTGTAGTCTTTTTGCCAACTGTCTTGGTGTTAATGCCCCATATTTAGCGTGCTCTTCAGCCACTTTAACAATGTGCTGTCTGTCGTTACGTTTTTCTTCTTGTTTATCATCAATACTATTACGAATAGCTTTCTTGATGCCGGTGGGTGTAATGCCATGCTCGGTGTTGTAGGCGACTTGTTTTTCACGGCGACGATCCGTTTCACCTATGGCTCTTTGCATCGAACCTGTAATACGATCAGCATAGAGAATCGCTCTACCATTTAAATTACGTGCGGCGCGACCAATCGTTTGAATTAGCGAACGCTCTGAACGCAAAAAGCCTTCTTTATCAGCATCTAAAATAGCCACTAAGGATACTTCAGGTATATCTAGTCCCTCACGTAATAAGTTGATGCCAATAAGCACGTCAAATTCACCGAGACGTAAATCGCGTAATATTTCTACCCGTTCGACAGTATCAATATCTGAATGAAGATAGCGAACTTTAACGCCATGTTCGCGTAAGTAGTCGGTTAAATCTTCGGACATACGCTTGGTTAGGGTTGTCACTAATACGCGTTCATCAAGAATGGTACGTTTATTAATTTCTGATAATAAGTCATCGACTTGTGTTGCCACTGGACGAATTTCGACTTCTGGATCAATCAAGCCGGTTGGGCGAACGACTTGTTCAACAATTGAACTAGCGTGTTCTGCTTCGTACGTTGAAGGTGTGGCAGACACAAAAATAGTTTGTGGCGCCAGTTTTTCCCATTCTTCAAAGCGTAGTGGTCGGTTATCGAGTGCGGACGGTAAACGGAAACCGTAATTGACCAAGGTCTCTTTACGTGAGCGGTCACCTTTATACATGGCACCAATTTGCGGCACCATGACGTGACTTTCATCCAATACTAGTAATGAATCATCGGGTAGGTAATCAAACAAAGTGGGGGGCGCTTCATCGGCTCCACGTCCTGATAAATGCCGAGAATAGTTCTCAATGCCATTGCAATAGCCCAACTCCAACATCATTTCTATATCGAAGCGTGTACGTTGTTCTAAACGTTGTGCTTCAACAAGTTTATTGTCGTTATGTAATACCGCTAACCGTTCTCTAAGTTCATCTTTAATCGCGTCAACAGCTGATAAGAGTTGATCTCGTGGCGTGACATAGTGGGTTTTAGGATAAATTGTAATTCGACTAAGTCTTTGTAATACCTCACCCGTTAAGGGATCAAAATAACTAATCTGCTCAATTTCATCGTCAAACAACTCAATCCTTACGGCGTCCCGCTCTGATTCGGCAGGGAATATATCAATCACTTCACCACGCACACGATAGGTAGCACGATGCAGCTCGATATCGTTACGCTTGTATTGTAATTCGGTGAGGCGCTTTAAAATATCACGTTGGTTGATTGTGTCACCTTGCACTAGATGCAACACCATCTCTAAATAAGAGTCTTTATCTCCAAGACCGTAGATGCATGACACACTAGATACAATAATCGCGTCACGACGTTCTAACATCGCTTTGGTTGCAGATAATCGCATCTGCTCTATTTGTTCATTGACCGATGCGTCTTTATCAATAAAAGTATCAGAAGAAGGCACATACGCTTCTGGTTGGTAATAATCATAATAAGAAACGAAATATTCAACTGCGTTGTTAGGGAAAAATTCTTTCATTTCGCTATATAATTGTGCAGCTAAAGTCTTATTTGGGGCCAAAATCATCATTGGACGTTGGACTGCTTGCGCAACATTGGCGATAGTGAATGTTTTACCTGATCCCGTTACGCCGAGTAAGGTTTGCCACATTTCACCATTATTGAGACCTTCAACCAATGATTTTATCGCCGTAGGCTGGTCACCTGCGGGTTCAAACTCGCTTACCAGTTCAAATTGTTTAGCCATAGTTCTTCTGCATTATTCAGGTTTGGCGTATATTATCCCGTATTTAATTAATTTAAGACCTTAAATGTACGAAAAGAATTTTTGTCAGAGTCTGGCGAAAATAGTCGACAAATCTGCTGCAAGCATGTCTGTCGACTATTTTTTGTGGCGATGATAAAGGTGGCAAATCGTGCAAAGGTTTCGACTTGTACTTTAAAATGAAGGAATGATTGTGGATATCAAGCTCTCTCAGCGTGTGCAAAGCATTAAGCCATCCCCCACTTTGGCGATTACTGCGCGAGCAGCTGTATTAAAAGCAGAAGGTAAAGACATTATTGGTCTTGGTGCTGGTGAACCCGATTTTGATACGCCTGACAATATCAAACAAGCTGCGATTACGGCGATTAACGCTGGCAAAACTAAATATACTGCTGTTGATGGTACTGCTGAATTAAAGCAAGCGGTTATTGATAAGTTATCGCGTGATAATGACCTAGACTACCAAGCTAACCAAATCTTAGTTTCTGTCGGTGGAAAACAAAGTTTTTTCAACTTGTCTCAAGCTATATTAGATCAGGGTGATGAAGTTATTATCCCTGCGCCTTACTGGGTTTCTTATCCTGATATGGTGTTATTGGCTGATGGCGTACCGGTTATTGTTGAGGCTGGTCAAGACCAGCACTTCAAAATAACACCAGAGCAGCTTGAAGCTGCCATTACACCTAAAACGCGTTTATTTGTTATTAACAGCCCATCTAATCCATCTGGAATCGCATACAGCAAAGCAGAATTGGTTGCGTTAGGCGAAGTGTTGCTTAAACATCCCAATATTTTGATTGCCACTGATGATATGTATGAACATATCTTATGGACGGAAGAAGGTTTTTATAACATTCTGATGGCCTGCCCTGCTCTTTATGAGCGAACTATAGTGCTGAACGGTGTATCAAAAGCCTATTCAATGACTGGATGGCGAATTGGTTATGCCGCAGGTCCTGCGAAATTGATCGCAGCGATGAAAAAAATTCAGTCACAGAGCACTTCAAATCCTGCAT
>CAXBIM010000043.1:0-22899 GCA_963975785.1 uncultured Methylophaga sp. | reverse complement strand
CTGAATCTAAACAAGTGCAGAGCGGCCAATATTCTGGCCCAGAGAAGCGAAAAGATCAGCGTCGTTCAGGTAAAGACCAGCGTGATATGATCCGATTTGAGCTTGATAAGGATGACCGTCGTTCCGCGGGCGAGCGTCGAAAATCTGTTACGTCTTGGGGCTCAAGCCAACCCGTTTGAGTCTTTATAGATCGCTGTCTCCGAGCATATACCATAGGCCCATAAAACTATACTAGTCACACACTTTCAATATAACTGTATGGTGACAGCAAAGACCTAATGGGCATTTAAGTGTTATTCAACAATAACGCTATCAATGATTTTTACTTGTTCATTATTGAGAACAAAAACGTCTAGATCTGTGGCGCTTAATTTAAGACTAAGTAGCATTTTCTGGGTATTTTCATCTTGACGCTGAACACGGACGATATGGCCAGCAACATCACCGGACTCTGATGTGACTTCATCACCTACATTAAGAGTGTTAGTTGTTTGAACTTCTGCTCGGAACATTCGGCGACTTGGTGTGCCAAGATAATGCAGGCGTGCCACAATTTCTTGTCCGGGGTAACAACCTTTTTTGAAACTAACGCCATTAACTAAATCGAGGTTAACTTGCTGAGTAGTAAACTGTTCTTTGGTTTCGGGCTGGATCATAGGTAAACCGGCCTCAATATCGAGTAGTTCCCAGTTAGACTCAGTAGTATGCTGCCATTGTTGATCAAGTAATTCTGTGCTGAAGGCGGTTGCTTGACTTGATGGAGCAATATATAAAAATCGTTCTTGGTTACCAGGATATTTGATGATTACGCTGTCATCATGTTCCGTAGCGTGATAGATATCGTTAGGTAAAATGCGTGAGTCGATAATTGTATTGGCGGACAGCGTAAAGCCCATAGAGGTCATATTCTCGCTGATATCAGAAATCGTCACTTTAGAACGTAAGATATACATGCTGAGTCGTTGTTGTAAACCTGCGCACATAGCTTTAGGTAATATCAACTGATAACCATTGCTACGGCGGAGTAGTAAAAATATGGCTAGTAAACGACCTTTAGGATTACACAAGCCCGTAAGCTGACTTTGATTAACGGCTAAAGCAGCAACATCATTGGTGAGTAAGTTTTGCAACAATGTTTGGGCATCATCACCCTCAACTTGTAATATGCCAAGTTGGCTCAATGTCATAAAGGAAGAGTTTGCTACTGTTTGTTCATTTGGCGTCATAATGTACTTCAATTTAGATAATATTTGCTTATTGTATCTCACTTAAGTCTTTATACAGAATGGAATCGGTGTAATGAAGTGTATTGTGATCGCTCGATCAAAAAAATTATTAGTTTATTTAATCTTTATTCATTGTGTGATGTTCGTGACCTTATTGAGTTTGCTGGTAGTTACTTGGTGCTTACTCATTGCCACAACAGTATTGATAGTAAACTTCATCTTTTATGCTCAGAAATTTCAATGGTTAAAGGCTAAAAAATCGCTTGTAAATGTTGAATATAATGATCATATAGGCTGGTTATTAACTTATTCGGATGAATCGCAAAAAACTGGACTAAGTTTGAAAGGGAGTTTTGTAACACCACAGCTAGTTATATTATATTTCAACCGTCGCCATTTCTGGCAAAGTGATGTGGCTACAATAGTCGACGATGCGGTTGATGCCGAATTGTTTCGTCAGCTTCGAGTGTATTTAAGATCGCCTAAAACTTTCCAGCAATAATAGTATCTTTTGCTGGCTGACTATTATCGACTTCAGGAAAATCAAGGGTGTAATGTAAACCACGGCTTTCTTGGCGTCTTAAGGCTGAAGTAATGATTAATTCGGCAATGTCGGCGAGATTACGTAATTCTAATAAATCACTGCTGATGCGATGTTGACTATAATATTCTTCAATTTCTTGTTGTAACAATCTTAAGCGTAATTGTGCTTTATGCAAACGCTCGTTACTACGTACAATACCGACATAATCCCACATGAAACGACGCAACTCATCCCAGTTATGGCTAATAGAAATCGCTTCTTTTGCTGCATGAACGCGACTAGTATCCCAGGCCGGAATTTTGGGCCTATTTTCTTTGATTGGTGTGTTTTGTTTTATATGTTGAGCGGCAGAACGTGCAAAAACTAGGCATTCTAAGAGTGAGTTACTGGCCATTCTATTCGCGCCGTGCAAACCAGTAGACGCAGTCTCACCTATGGCGTAAAGCCCGGCTATATCAGTTTGACCATTTAGATTAGTAATTAAACCACCGCAGGTGTAATGAGCTGCTGGAACAACAGGAATGGGTTCGCGCGTCATATCGATGCCAAATTCTAAGCAGCGTTGGTATATGGTTGGAAAGTGGTTTTCGATAAATGCTTTTGGTTGATGGCTGATATCTAGATAGACACAGTCATCACCAAGTCGCTTCATTTCATGATCGATGGCACGCGCCACAACATCTCTAGGTGCAAGTTCAGCTTGTGCGTGGAAGCGTTCCATAAAAGGACTTCCATCGGCTAATAATAATTTGGCCCCTTCTCCGCGTAAGGCTTCACTGATTAAAAACGATTTAGCTTTAGGATGATATAAGCATGTTGGGTGGAATTGAATAAACTCCATATTGGCGACACGGCAACCTGCACGCCAGCCCATAGCGATGCCATCGCCTGTTGAAACGTCAGGGTTGCTGGTATACAGATAGACTTTACCGGCGCCGCCGGTAGCCATAACGGTTACAGGAGCGGTGAAGGTGAGCGCCGTATCAGTTTTAATATCTAATACATAACAGCCTAGACATTGGTTATCTTCTAGCCCTAAGTGTTTGCGACTGGTGATGAGATCAATACCAATATGATAGGGAAACAAATGAATATTTGGGTGCGCTTTGGCTTTGCTCAATAAACTTGTTTCAACTTCACGACCAGTGGCGTCAGCGGCATGAATAATTCGACGATGGCTATGACCACCTTCTTGAGTGAGATGATAGGTTTCTGATGTGGCGTCATCTTTTGTAAAGGAAACACCTTGATCAATTAACCATTCGATGCTTTCACGGGCATGTTCGACCGTAAAACGCACAACCTCTTCATTACATAAGCCTGCACCTGCTTGTAAAGTGTCATCAATATGAGACTGTAATGAATCTGCTTGATCTAGGACTACAGAAATTCCGCCTTGAGCATACAGTGACGCACTTTCTTCAAGTTGGCCTTTGGCTAGCACTGCCACTTGGGAATGCTCGGCGAGTTGAAGCGCTAACGTTAAACCTGCAGCGCCGCTACCGATAATAAGTACGTCAAAATGATGAGATGCAGTCATAAGGCCTGTTACTGGATAATAAAGGAGATCGTAATTTATATGTAGTATAACGCAGCAACTGTAAATCATGGCATTGAAAGTCGACTTGAGAAACAATGAAATAAGAGACTGTTTTTAGAGGATAGAGAACAAGATTCAGCATGAAATTATTTTATTAAATAATGAACACAGACATTTATAGTATATTTATAGTCCCTAGGGAACAAAGCTAACTCATTATGGTCAATCAGATAACAAATAAAAAGAATCGCCGGCAAGTCGGAGTGTGCGGGCTCAAAGGATGAATGTGGATTTAGAGCTAGTGCAGCGTGTACAAGAGGGTGATAAGAAAGCTTTTGATGTGTTGATTTTAAAATATCAGCAACGAATTGTGCATGTCATTACTGGCTTCGTACATGATCCGGTTGAAGCTTTGGATGTTGCTCAGGAAGCTTTTATAAAAGCATATCGGGCTATTCCGAACTTTCGAGGTGATAGTGCTTTTTATACATGGTTATATCGAATTGCTATCAATACGGCTAAAAACCATTTAACTGCACGTGCAAGAAGACCTCCTGCAATGGATGTCGATGCACTAGATGCGACTAATTATTATGATGCGCCAGAATTAAAAGAATTTGAAACGCCAGAGAGTAATTTGATTAGTACTGAATTGGAACAAGCCATACAGCAGGCGATTCAGGAATTACCTGAAGATACTGCGACGGCGATCCGATTGCGGGAGTTTGAAGGTATGAGCTACGAAGAAATAGCACAGGTCATGGATTGTCCGATAGGTACGGTACGATCACGAATTTTTCGTGCACGTGAAGCGATAGAAAAACAAATACACGAAATAATGAGCGAAGAGGAATGATAATGACAGCCAATCAAAACGAATTATTGTCTGCATTAGTTGATGGTGAGCTCAAGGGCAACGAATTAGAACAAGCCTTGCATCTATTAAGCACCAGTGAACTAGCAAAAGCACGTTTCCAACGACATCAACTTATTAGTGATGTATTACATGGTCATGTGTCACAAAACCGGACGGTAGATTTATCGAGCCGCATAGCAGATGCCCTGATAGATGAACCCGCTATAACCTTACCGACAAAACGCAAAGCCTTGGTTATTCCGTTTCCAACACAGTTTTGGAAGCAAGCCTCTGGCTTAGCGCTTGCCGCATCAGTCGGTGCCTTAGCCGTAATGGGAGTTATGAATCAGTCTCAACTACAGCTAATGCCTGATACAGCAGTAGCTTCAATTGAGGCACCTTCAGAGACGATGACGGTTGCTCAAACAGGTAATCGTTGGACCGTCGGTGAGCGAGAAGTTGAGGACCGCTTAAATACCTATTTAGTGAATCATAATGAATTTTCTGGAGCTTCAAGCGTGTTTTCTTATGCGCGCGTTGTCTCTTATGATGCGGGGCAATAAATATGCGAGCATTACTTCATATTTATCTAAGCTGCTGTTTGTTATTAATGAGCTTAATTGCTCATGCAGATGATGAAGTAACATTATTAGAACGAACTGATCTTGCGTCAAAACAACTTAATTATGAGGGGGTTTTTTCTTATCGCACCGGTAAGAGTATGCAGGCTATTCGGATAATTCATCGCGCTAACCAAGAAGGTGATATCGAACGATTAGTCACATTGAATGGTGTGGCAAGAGAAGTTATACGCAACAATGAAGTGATGACGTGTATTTATCCTGAAGGTAAAAGTGTTCAGCCTAACCACCGGCCGTTAGGTCGAGGTTTTCCCAGTGATTTCTTGAACCGTTTGAGTTTAGCTTCATCTTATTATCAACTTTCTTTAGGTCAAGAAGAACGTGTAGCGGGCCATGACACACAAGAATTAAAGGTAATACCTATTGATAACTATCGGTATGGTTATCACTTATGGGTTGATAAGGACAGCGACTTATTATTGCAATCTGATTTAGTGGATGAGCAGGGTGAGGTGTTGGAAACAATTGCTTTTTCGTCAGTAGAAATTGGGCATGATATTCCTGATGCATCACTTCAAGTTGAGGCTAAAGGTAATCAAATGTCTTGGAACCGTGCTGAACGTTTAATGGCTACAAAAACAACGGCAAATATAGCAAAGTCACATTGGAATATAGAGTGGATGCCAGAAGGTTTTAGCTTGGTAGCACAACAAAGCCGCCTAAAGGTAAAAAATGGTGCCTCAATTGAACAGCACGTATATAGCGATGGCTTAAATTCGATCTCCATTTTTATAGAGAAAATTCGAGCCCAACATAGTCACCTACATGGCGGTTCTAGAATGGGGGCGACCAATGCCTTTGGGACTATTATCAACCGTCATTTTGTGACGATAGTCGGCGAAGTACCTGAGCGTACTGTCGAAAAAGTGGGTAATTCAATTCAATATGTTGAGCGTGAATAACGATGATTGAACAATCAGCAACAGTGGTAAGGTCTGACGACAAGATGGTTTGGGTTGAAGCTGAACGAGAATCGACCTGTAGTGGCTGTCAAGTTAGAAAGGGCTGCGGAACGGGTATGTTAGCCAAACATGTCGGAAAACGTTTTTCGAGTATCGCTGTTATAAAAACAGGCGATGTAACGATCGGACAACAAGTGCAGTTAGCGATACCGGAAGAGACTTTATTACAAGGTGCTTTTTTGATGTATATCCTGCCTTTAGTCTTAATGTTTGTTATTGCCGCAGTGGCGCAAGCTTTTAATTTTAGTGAAACCATTGAAATTTTTGGCGGATTGAGTGGTCTATTTTTAGGATTTTATTGGGTTAAATTACATTTAGCAAATAAGAAAGACGGCTTTCAAGCCAAAATTATAGAGAAGTAACTATGAAGCAATATAAAATTTGGACACTATTTATCGTCAGCTTTACTTGGTTGTTAGTGACTGCCAATGGTAATGCTGGAAATTTACCTGAATTTACGGAGTTGGTTTCTGATAACGCGGCGGCAGTAGTCAACATTAGTACAACGATGAAAAAAGATAATAAACGAGCGATGCCACAATTACCGCCGGGAGTTGAAATACCTGAAGGCGCACCACTTGATGAATTATTTAAGCATTTTTTTGATGGTCCAAATCAAAGTCCAGAACCTTATCAAGCCCATTCTTTAGGTTCAGGTTTTGTCTTGTCATCTGATGGTTATATTTTAACGAACTACCATGTTATTAAAGATGCCGATGAAATCATTGTCCGCTTTAGTGATCGTAATGAGCTGGAAGCTACCGTTTTAGGTACCGATGAGCGTAGCGATGTAGCGTTACTAAAAGTAGAAGCTACAGGTTTAAAATCAGTGAAGTTGGGTGATTCAACTAATTCAAAAGTCGGCGAGTGGGTATTGGCTATTGGCTCACCTTTTGGTTTTGACCATTCTGCTACAGCAGGCATTATTAGTGCTTTAGGTCGGAGTTTACCTAGCGATAGTTATGTGCCATTCATTCAAACCGATGTTGCGATTAATCCTGGTAACTCAGGTGGCCCCTTATTTAATCTAGATGGCGAAGTCATAGGTATTAACTCGCAAATATATAGTCGTACTGGTGGGTTTATGGGCTTGTCATTTGCGATACCAATGGATGTTGTGATGAACGTGGTCGACCAAATTAAATCACAAGGCTTTGTTAGCCGAGGTTGGTTAGGCGTCGTTATTCAAGATGTCACTGGTGAGTTAGCTGAATCTTTTGGTTTGAGTAAACCACAAGGAGCATTAATCTCTAAAGTCTTACTGGATAGTCCTGCCGCCCAAGCTGGCTTTGAGGCTGGTGATGTTATTTTGAAGTTTGATGGAAAAAATGTACCTTCATCATCTGACTTACCTCCAATTGTTGGTAGAACAAAAATTGGTGAGACGATACCTGTAGAAGTAATGCGAAATAATAAGCGAAAAACAATGAACGTCATCATAGAACAATTGCCTGACGATAAGAACATTGCTAAAACAAATGCAAATAAAGGGCGATTAATTGATGAGCGACTAGCAATTGAAGTGGCTGATTTAGACGAAAAGCAACGCGAACAGTATGATATTGCTGAAGGTGGTGTTGTGGTTGCCAATATTCAAGAAGGACCTGCGTCTGCTTCAGGTATGCGTCCTGGCGATATAATTATGAGTATTAATGGTGATAAAGTTAAGAATGCAAAACAATTTCTAGATATTGCCAAGGAATTGCCTGTAAATAGAGCCATCCCAGTATTAGTTCAAAGGGGAGAAGGGGCTATATTCTTAGCAGTAAAAATTGACTAGCTTTTACAACAGTATGATGCGCTGGAGCATTATGGCTATATTTTAGTTTCACTGTTATTGAAAATTAGAAAACTGCTAACTATAAAAACTACGTGTTTATTTTGTCTTTAGTGATGAAAAATATTTTAAGTTTTCATTATCGTCATAATGAATTTTAGAGCTAGTTAGATTTAGCTATTGAACGCTAAGCGGGACAGAAAGGATGTTTTGCCGTAAAATCCAGCCTTAATTATATAGATCGGTCGGTAACAATTGTTCCGGCCGATTTTTTTACTGTTTAAAAGGTTATTTTGACTTCATGGATCACATCCGAAATTTTTCTATTATTGCGCACATAGATCACGGTAAATCAACGATTGCAGATCGTTTTATTCAAGTCTGCGGTGGCTTGACCGCACGCGAAATGTCAGCGCAAGTGCTTGATTCAATGGATATTGAAAAAGAGCGTGGTATTACCATTAAAGCGCAATGTGTCTCATTGGACTATAAAGCACGAAATGGTGAAACATATCATCTGAATTTTATTGATACCCCTGGTCATGTCGATTTTTCTTATGAAGTCTCTCGTTCGTTAGCTGCATGTGATGGAGCATTACTTGTCGTTGATGCCGCTCAAGGTGTAGAAGCCCAGAGTGTTGCCAACTGTTATACCGCGATTGATCTTGGTCTTGAAGTTGTACCTGTCTTAAATAAGATTGATTTACCATCAGCGGAACCTGATCGTGTTGCTCAAGAAATTGAGGATATTATCGGTGTTGATGCTATGGATGCGGTGCAATGTAGCGCCAAAACAGGTCTTGGCATAGAAGACTTATTAGAGGCACTGGTTGAACGGATTCCGGCGCCAAAAGGTGACCCTGATGGCCCCTTGCAAGCGTTGATTATTGATTCATGGTTTGATAGTTATGTCGGCGTAATATCATTGGTCAGAATTATGCAAGGCTCAATGAAGACCCGCGATAAAATTAAAGTGATGTCGACAGGGCATGAATATCAAATTGAACAAGTAGGTATTTTCACACCTAAACGTAAACCTAAAACTGCGCTTTATTGTGGGGAAGTTGGTTATGTTATTTCCGGTGTGAAGGATATTGATGGCGCGCCAGTAGGTGATACTTTAACGCATGTTCATCATGGTGCAACAGAAATGTTGCCGGGCTTCAAATCTGCTACGCCACAAGTCTATGCGGGTTTATTTCCGGTAAGTTCGGATGATTTTGAATCATTCCGTGATGCATTAGGTAAATTACGGCTTAATGATGCTTCATTATTTTTTGAACCAGAAAATTCCCAAGCATTAGGTTTTGGCTTCCGTTGTGGTTTCCTTGGTTTATTACACATGGAAATCATTCAAGAGCGTTTAGAGCGTGAATACGATCTCGATCTAATTACAACCGCACCAACGGTAGTCTTTGAAGTCTTAACAGGTAAAGGCGATATTGTTAACATTGAAAACCCAGCAATGTTACCTGAACCAAATATGATCGATGAAGTTCGTGAACCGATTGTGATAGCAGATATTTTAGTACCTCAAGAACATCTCGGTGCAGTGATTGCCTTATGTATTGAGAAACGTGGCGTTCAAAAATCAATGCAGTATATGGGTAAGCAAGTTGCGTTAAGTTACGAGTTGCCTATGAATGAAGTGGTAATTGATTTCTTTGATCGCATTAAATCAGTAAGTCGCGGCTATGCATCATTAGACTATCATTTTGTACGCTTTCAGCAAGCCGATTTAGTGAAGTTAGATGTGATGATTAATAGTGAACGTGTAGACGCCTTATCGATGATTGTACATCGTGAGCAGAGTGTTTCACGTGGCCGTGATTTAGTCGAAAAAATGAAAGAATTAATTCCACGACAAATGTTCGATATTGCCATTCAAGCAGCGATTGGCGGGCATATTATTGCGCGTTCAACGGTTAAAGCAATGCGTAAAAATGTAATAGCAAAATGCTATGGCGGTGACGTGTCTCGTAAACGTAAATTATTAGACAAGCAAAAGAAAGGTAAAAAACGGATGAAATCTATCGGTAAGGTCGATGTGCCACAAGAAGCCTTTTTAGCCGTTTTGCAATTATCTAAAAAATCATAAAGGATATATATTCGTGAGCTTCCCTGCAATCATGGTCACCCTAGTCTTCGTGACTGGTGTGATCTGGCTATTGGATAGCATTTTCTGGGCACCAAGTAGACTCAAAAATGCTAAAGAACCATTGATCGTGGAATATGCACGCTCTTTTTTCCCAATCATTTTAGTGGTGCTGATTATTCGCTCATTTATTGCCGAGCCTTTCAGAATACCATCGGGATCGATGTTACCCACACTACATGTTGGTGATTTTATTTTGGTGAATAAATTTGCCTACGGAATTCGCTTACCCGTAATTAATACTAAGATTATTGATGTCGATGAACCACGACGTGGCGAAGTATTAGTGTTTCGCTATCCAAAAAATCCAGAAGTTGATTATATAAAACGAGTGGTGGGTTTACCGGGCGATAAGGTTGGCTACTTTAATAAAACAATTTATATTAACGGTAAAGCGATTGCTCAAGAACCGAAAGAAAAAAATGTAAGCCTATTAGGACTTGTACCAGACGATAGTACGCTATATGTTGAGACTTTAGGTCAGCATACTCATGAACTACTGATAGACCCTGACCGACGTATAATTGAAGGTGAAATGGTCGTGCCAGTAGGTGAGTATTTTGTAATGGGCGATAATCGTGACAATAGTAATGATAGCCGTTTTTGGGGCACAGTACCTGAAGCTAACTTAGTGGGTAAAGCTTTCTTTATATGGATGAGTTGGGATTGGAATGCTGGTGGTATCGTTTGGGACCGCTTGGGCGATAATATTAACTAAAGGTAAATCTGATGAAAAAACAACGTGGAATGACACTAATAGGTTGGGCAATCGTCTTAGGTATTATTGCTTTTTTTGCTACGATTGCAATGCGTCTTATACCTATGTACCAAGAATATTTCAGTGTGGTTCAGATTATGGAATCAATGAAAGTAGAATTAAAAGAAAATAAATTGACCAAACAACAAGTCAAAGTTCTTTTCGAAAAGCGGTTTGATACGGGGTATGTGTTTAGTGTCAAACCAGAAAATATGACCTTTATACGTGGCCAAGATAATTTTAGCGTGACTAAAGTCGTGATCGATTATGAAGTCCGGGAACCCTTTATCGCACAGATTAGCTTGGTGGGCCATTTCCATGAAGAAATAGATGTCGAAGAGTCCCAATCTAAATGATCACTGCTGGTCAAAAATCATTATGTTCACAGTTGCAGATTAGCTTTAGTGATATCACCTTACTTCAACAAGCTTTAACTCACCGCAGTGCGGCATCACGTAATAATGAGCGGTTAGAGTATTTGGGCGATGCTATTTTAAGTTTCGTAATCGCTGAGGCATTATTTAACCGTTTCCCACAAGTTAAAGAGGGTAAGTTAAGTCGGTTACGCGCTTCTTTAGTTAAGGGAGTAACCTTGGCTGAAATTGGCAGAGAGTTGCGTCTAGGTGAGGTATTGATCCTAGGTCCTGGGGAATTAAAAAGCGGTGGTTACAGGCGAGAATCTATTTTGGCCGATACCGTTGAAGCTATTTTCGGAGCCTTATATCAGGATAGTGGACTTGATGTGGTTAAAGCGCTTATTTTGAGATTGTATGATGAAAGACTATCTGCCATCGATGTCAATGAGGTCGTGAAAGATGCAAAAACGCGGTTGCAAGAGTTATTACAGAGCCGTAAACAACCTTTACCACTATACAGTGTTAAAGAAGTTAAAAGAGCTGATAATGAACCCTTATTCGAAGCTTCATGCCAAGTGGCAATATTAAAAAAACTTATCATTGCACAAGGCAGTAGCCATCGAAAAGCTGAAACAACAGCCGCTGAACGAGCATTGAGACTAATAGAAGAAAAATTATGACAGAGAGTACGTTTAAATCAGGTTATGTAGCCATTATCGGCCGGCCAAATGTCGGCAAATCAACACTGATTAATCGTGTTTTAGGGCAGAAGTTATGCATTACATCACGCCGACCACAAACAACTCGTCATCGAATTTTAGGTATTAAAACTACCGATGATAGCCAATTGATCTATGTTGATACACCTGGTTTACATATTGATGATAAGCGAGCGATGAATAAATATATGAATCGTGCAGCTGCATCTTCAATTGATCATGTTGATGTGATCTTGTTTGTTGTTGATGGTATGAATTGGACAGAAGAAGATGAGCAAGTTTTAGAACGCCTAAAAGCCAACGCTGTAGCGCCCGTGATATTAGTTATCAATAAAATGGATAAGTTAGCTGATAAAGAAGTCATGTTGCCACATATTGAAAAGTTAGCGGCACAATTTAACTATTCTCATGTCTTGCCTATTTCTGCTCGCAAAGGTGTAAACCTTGATCAATTAGAAGCAGAAATTAAAAAGTTGATGCCTGAAGGTGATTTGATTTTTCCTGAAGATCAGCTAACCGATCGGAGCTCTCGTTTTTTAGCGGCGGAATTGGTACGTGAAAAGCTATTCCGTCACCTAGGACAAGAGTTACCTTATTCGATTACCGTCGAAATAGAACAGTTTGATGATGAAAAAAACTTATTTCGTATTGGCGCGGTTGTCTATGTAGAACGTAGTGGCCAGAAAGCGATTGTCATTGGTAAAGGTGGCGAATTACTTAAATCTGTTGGTAAAGATGCCCGACTTGAAATGGAAAGTCTATTTGGTAAAAAAGTCTTTTTACGCTTATGGGTCAAGGTACGTGAAGGTTGGGGTGATAATGAGCGCATGTTAAAAAATCTGGGTTATAACGACGAGCTTTAATAGCTTGTCAGTTTGAGTGAATCTTGAAGGTTGAATTAACGCCCGCATTTGTTTTACATCAACGGCCTTATCGTGAAAATAGTGCTTTGCTCGATGTCTTTAGTGAACAATACGGAAGAGTCAGCATAGTCGCTAAAGGTCTAAATCAAAAAAGAGGTAATAAAGCAGGTTTATTACAGCTTTATCAGCCCTTGTTATTGTCATGGTTTGGTCATGGCGACTTATTTACCTTAACCGCTGTCGAGGCCTTATCTGCTCGTTATATTCTACAAGCAGATGCCACATTATGCGGTTTGTATGTCAATGAGTTGATAGTTCGACTGTTAGGGCTGCACGTAGCGGAACCAGATGTTTTTAATGCCTATCAATATGCATTATTAAGTTTACATCAAGGTGATAAGACAGAAATTATTCTTCGCATATTTGAGAAAAAATTATTAGGTCATTTAGGTTATGGCTTGGTACTTGACAGTGAATATGAAAATGGCCAGTTAATAGAAGAGCATCAGCAGTATTATTACCAAGCTGATGCTGGCCTGCTTCGTTGGCAAGAAGGTGTACGTTTACCTATGATTTCTGGTCGCAGCCTTCGCCATCTAATAAACGAATCTGATTTTGATCAACAAAGTTTACAAGAAATAAAACGCGTAATGCGAACCGTGATATATTTTTATTTAGGTGGCAAACCATTACAAAGTAGACAACTTTTTATTGATCTACAGCAGTACGCGAGTAACAATTAATTTAATAAGGTTAAGACAAAAATATGGCGATTCTATTAGGTGTCAACATTGATCATGTAGCCACGTTAAGACAAGCGCGAGGCACGCGTTACCCAGACCCTATCCAAGCAGCGATTGAAGCGGAACAGGCTGGGGCAGACAGTATCACTTTGCATTTACGAGAAGACCGCCGTCATATTCAGGAACGTGATGTAGCCATGTTATCGGATATTTTACAGACTAAGATGAATCTGGAAATGGCAGTTACTGATGAAATGTTGACAATGGCTGAATTGTACCTTCCTGCTGATTGCTGCCTAGTTCCTGAACGACGAGAAGAACTTACAACTGAAGGCGGCTTAGATGTCTCGGGCCAGCTATCTAGGATGAAAGAGGCTTGCCAACGGCTCGCTGCAGTGAAAGTGAATGTTTCATTATTCATTGATCCTGATATCGCTCAAATTGATGCTGCTCTAGAATGCGGGGCTCCTGTGATCGAATTACACACAGGGCGTTATGCCGATGCTGAGACACCTGCAGAGGCGCAACACGAGCTGAACATTATTATTAATGCCGTTCAATACGCCGCTAAACTTGGTTTACAGGTTAATGCTGGGCATGGATTGAATTATCATAATGTAGGAGCCATTGCGGAAATACCTGATATTGTCGAGCTTAATATTGGTCACGCCATCGTCGCTAGATCCATTTTCACTGGGTTTCAATCTGCTGTACGTGAAATGAAACAATTGATGCTGATAGCGCGCCGCGGATGATCTTTGGCATAGGCACTGATCTTGTGCATATTCCCAGGATGCAGACTTTATTAGATAAACATGGCGATAAAATAGCGCAACGTATATTAAGTGAGGATGAGTTTGTATCTTTTCAACAAGCAAACAAACCGGCTGCATTTTTAGCCAAACGGTTTGCTGCGAAAGAAGCGGTAGCAAAAGCACTCGGCACGGGTTTTAGAGATGGTTTAAGTTTACGTCATATCGCCGTGTACAATAATGAATACGGCAAACCGGAATTAACTTTTTATCAGCGTGGCTTAAACTTGTTAGATGAATTGAATATTGGTCGTAGTCTACTGAGTTTAAGTGATGAGACAGAGTACGCCATCGCCTATGTGATCTTAATGGAACGAGAACAATGAAACAGTATCCTACAATTGAAGCCTTTGTTGGTAATACTCCTTTAGTGAGGTTACAACGCTTACCGGGTGAAACATCCAATATTATCCTCGTTAAACTAGAGGGTAATAATCCAGCAGGGTCTGTAAAAGACAGACCAGTGATGACGATGATTCGCCAGGCTGAGGCACGTGGAGATATTCAAACCGGTGATACATTAATTGAAGCTACAAGTGGTAATACGGGCATTGCCCTAGCAATGGTCGCGGCTATTTTAGGTTATCGAATGATATTGTTGATGCCAAAAAATATGAGTGTAGAACGGCGAGCTTCAATGCGGGCTTATGGCGCCGAAATTATCTTAACGGAAAATATGGAAGCGGCTCGTGACTTAGCCCTAGAAATGCAAAAACAAGGTAAAGGCAAAGTGTTAAATCAATTTGCTAACTTTGATAACCCTTTGGCTCACTATGAAACAACTGGGCCTGAAATTTGGCGTGATACTGATGGTGAAGTGACCCACTTTGTGAGTGCAATGGGTACAACCGGTACTATTATGGGGACCTCTCGTTATCTAAAAGAGCAAAACTCTAATATTCAAATAGTGGGAGTTCAACCTGTTGATGGCGCGAGTATTCCTGGGATACGTCGTTGGCCAATAGAATATTTACCCACGATATTTGAGTCAGAGCGCGTTGACTCTATTATGGATATGGAGCAGGAAGTTGCTGAAAATACGATGCGTCGTTTAGCGTCTGAAGAAGGTATATTTTGTGGTGTGTCTTCGGGTGGTGCTGTGGCTGCGGCATTACGGTTGTCAGAGCATGTAACTAATGCCGTTATAGTCAGTATCATCTGTGATCGTGGTGACCGCTATCTATCAACAGGTGTTTTTCCTGCTGAATAATGAAGAATACGTCAACATGGCTGGTTTTTTGTGCGGCGATGTTAGTGCTTTGGCAATGTGTTACCTTTGCGAGTGATCAGTTTAAATTCACGGTAGATCATTGGGCTTTTGATGATCTAAGTGCTCAAAATTTAGCTGTTAACATACAGTTGACAAGGCAGGGCTTGATTGTTAATGCTAGCGCGGACTCGATTGTGCTGGCGCAACCGATAGGTTTGGTCAAGAAAGTTACATTACAGTGTACGGAATTAGTTTTACTTTCAGCACAAACAAATTGTGTCGCTGGCAAACTTGAGTTTACCCATAAAGAGCTCGGTTCTCAAGCCATCGAGTTTTCACTGAAAGCGATGACTGAGCAAGAAGATTATCAACTGTCAGTTTCTAATTTAAAATTTGCCGATGCAAATTTCACCATAATAGCCAATTACAATACGCAAAAGTGGCAGGCTGTAGTGACAAGCTCTAAAGTTTCACTAGTCAAATTAGTCCAGAATATCACCCCCTATTTGGATAAGGATAAACAATCTCAGTTAACAGCTTGGACCTTTGATTCAGAGCTCACTTTACAAGCAAGTTTGAGCGGTCATCAGCAGAAGCTCGAACACGTTAATATTGAGTTACAGACTTCAGCACTTAATATGAGTGACAATCAGGGTAAATATGTCACTGAAAATGTAGCCTTGAGCTTATTGTTAGATTTGGCAGTACAAAATAAATCGTGGCAATGGCAAACAGATATAAGTTTAAAATCAGGTCAAGCTTATGCTGAACCGGTATTTGTTGATTTTACTGATGCTGAATTATCAATAGTCGCTGCGGGTAACTGGCAAAACGCTCAGCAGCATCTCGTCATTAGTAATGCACAGGTCAATCACAACAATATAGTCAAAGTACAAGGTGCTTATTCGGGCAGTTTACAGAAGGTTGAAGTATTAGATATTACTATTAAACAGGCAGATTTAGCTAAATTGTATTCGGTTTGGTTGCAACCATTTGCATTAGGCACGGCGGCAGATAAACTGGAGATGGCAGGGCAGATTGGGCTGTTCTATAAACAGCAAGCAGATAACTTTCAATTATCAGTGAATTTGGATGAGGTTTTTATTGATGATGAAAAAAGTCGTTTTGGTATTTATGATTTAAATGGCGATGTTGCTTGGTCGAATTATCAATCAGTAACACAATCAAAATTGGCTTGGTTGGGAGGTTATGTTTATGCTGTACCATTTGGGAAATCAACGCTCCAAATAGAGTCCCATTCATCATCATTGTCACTGCTAGAACCATGGTCATTACCGATTTTAGATGGTGCTTTATTGGTGAATGAGTTCACGCTACACAATACAGTAGATGATAAAACGCAATGGACATTTGATGGTTTAGTAACGCCGATCTCGATGGAGTCTTTAAGTGCTGCAGTGGGTTGGCCTTTGTTACATGGCAAGTTATCGGGCGTTATACCTAAAGTGAGTTATGTTGATCAGCAGGTTCAAGTTGATGGAGCTTTAATGGTTAAGCTGTTTGAAGGCACTACTGTTATTAGTGACTTGCGTTTAGCTAAGCCTTTCGGAAGTTTGCCACAGCTATATGCCAATATCGATTTAACAGGACTCGACTTAGAAATACTCACACAAACATTCGACTTTGGTAAAATAACCGGTAAATTAGATGGGAGTGTAAGAGATTTACGTTTGTCAAACTGGCAACCTGTGCAATTTGATGCCCATTTTGCTACACCAGAAGGTGATAAAAGTCGGCGACGAATCAGTCAAAAAGCGATCGATAATTTGTCACAAATTGGTGGGGGCGTAGGTGGCATATTATCTCGCAGTTTTTTAAGGTTCTTTGAGGATTTCTCGTATCAAAAATTAGGTCTAAGCTGCATACTTCGCAGCGAAACCTGTGAAATGTCAGGTATAGGCGAGGCTAAACAAGGCTATTACATTGTAAAAGGTGGCGGTCTGCCGCCACGCATTAATGTCGTGGGCTATACTCGGGAAGTTGATTGGCCTGATTTGATTGAACGATTAAAAGCGGTGAGCCAAAGTTCTGGTCCCATAATTGAGTAAAGGAAAGAAAAATGACGTTATTTAAATTGTTAAGCAGTAGTGTAGCTGGCCTGATGTTAGTATCATGTGTGACGATTAATATATATTTCCCTGCGGCTGCCGCAGAAAAAGCGGCTGATAGGATTATCGGAGATGTTTGGGGAGAAGAGACTAAACCTAGTGTAGCGCCTACTCCAGCTGAGCAGACTAATAATTCTTCATCGATTAAGATGCCAATTGCAGTTAGTGTTCTAAATTGGTTGATATCACCGGCAGCAGCAGAAGCTAATTTAAACGTCAACTCAGCTGCAATTGCAGATATTCAAAATAGGATGAAAGCACGTCACGAAAGTTTGAAAGCTTATTTTGACAATGGGGCGATAGGTTTAACTGAAAATGGCTTGATTACAGTACGTGATGCTAAGGCTGTTTCATTGAAAGATCGCAATACAGTTAATGGCTTAGTGGCTGATGAAAATAAAGACCGTAGTGCTTTGTATGCAGAAATTGCTCGTGCTAATGGTCACCCAGAATGGCAGTCTGACATTCAGGCCACCTTTGCTAGGCGCTGGATTAGTAATGCTGTAGCAGGTTGGTGGTATCAAACTAGTGGTAACTGGCAACAAAAATAACGATAAAATTAGATTACTAAAGTCCAGCGATGTGATTGCATCGTTGGATTTTTTATTTCAGAACGAGATTTTTGCAGTGAGATGTGATTATTTCTTAGATTAGAGAATAGAGATTAAAAATGGCAAGACGTACTAACCGCAGAAAACGCGTACCACAAGATCCTGTTGAAGCTCACATTGAATCTTTATCCCACGATGGTCGTGGCGTAGCGAGAATAGAAGGTAAAACAGTATTTATTGATGGTGCTTTAGCTGGTGAACAAGTTAAGTTCGTCTATAGTAAAATGCATAGTAAATATGATGAAGGCCGTACTATTGAAGTCTTAAAGGCTGCTAATGATCGTGTTGATGCAAAATGCCAGCATTTCGGTGTGTGTGGTGGTTGCAGTTTGATGCATATGGCACCGGAAGCACAATTAGCCTTGAAACAAAAAACCTTAGAAGAACATTTAAACCATTTTGGTAATGTAGTTCCAGACCAATGGTTAGCACCATTGACGGGGCCATTATGGGGATATCGTCGTAAAGCAAGACTTGGAGTGAAACATGTGCCGAAAAAAGGGCGTGTTTTAGTCGGCTTTAGAGAAAAGGGGACGCCATACCTTGCTTTATTAGAACGTTGTGAAGTGTTAGATCCTCGTGTTGGTGATCGCTTAGCCGAGTTAGGTGAAATGATCGCTAAATTAGAAGGACATAACCGTATTGCTCAAATTGAAGTGGCAATGGATGATGAGCATACCGCTTTAGTCTTCAGAAATCTTGACCCTTTATCTGAACTAGATCAACAGGCTTTAATTACTTATGGTCAAGCTAATGATTTATGGATTTATTTGCAATCTGGTGGGCCGAGTACCGTCACTCCATTATGGCCGGCAAATCCACAATTAAGTTATGCACCGGAAGAAGGCTTAAATCTTGAATTTGAACCTAATGACTTTACTCAAGTTAATGCAGGTATCAATAAAAAAATGATCCAACGGACGATGGAATTATTAGAAATTTCAGCTGAAGATCGTATTCTTGATTTATTTTGTGGTCTCGGTAATTTTACCTTGCCACTTGCTAAACGAGTAACTGAAGTTGTTGGTGTGGAAGGTGATGAAGCTTTGGTAAGACATGCTCGTGAGAATGCAGCTAAAAATGGGCTTACCAATGCAACATTTGAACTAGCCGATCTGACGAAGACAGAATTAAAAGACTACCCTTGGGCGAAAGCAGGATTTAACAAAATTTTGTTAGATCCACCGCGTAGTGGTGCATTTGAAGTACTGCATCAATTGGCTGCCTTAGGTGCTGAACGTTTAGTTTACGTTTCTTGTAATCCTGCTACTTTGGCACGCGATGCCGGCGAGCTGGTTAATAATCATGGGTATACATTAGTTTCAACGGGTGTGATGGATATGTTTCCTCACACAACGCATGTTGAATCTATTGCCTTATTTGTTAAAAAATAAGGTGTACTGAAAACATGAGTGAACAAAAACTCATGAAAGATATGCTTGGTAAACAAGCTATATCGGAAATCAGCCAGGCATTAGCAATGTGCCTGACTGATTTTCCCCAACAACAATTTATCAAACAAGCACTTGCTGGGCTTGAATATTTAGAGCTTAAACAGCGGGTTGACCATTTAATTACCGTTTTAGCTGATTATTTACCCGCTGATTTTTCTGAAGCCGCTGAAGTATTAATCTCTGTCAAATACCATTGGAAAACACAATCACAGGCTGAAGAAACGGAGAGTTTTGCCGCGTGGCCATTGATTGATTATGTAGCTGTGTATGGATTAAATCATCCTGAGACGGCGTTAAATGTATTAAAAAATCTAACATCGTTATTTTCGGCGGAGTTTGCCATTCGTGCTTTTATTGTTAAGCACTTTGACATAACGTATCTACATCTTCTCAGGTGGGCGAGTGATACTGATGAACATGTAAGACGCTTAGCATCTGAGGGCTGTCGACCACGTTTACCATGGGGCAAAAGATTAACGCAGTTTTGTGATAACCCCGTTCCTATTGTTCCGATATTAGAACTGTTGAAAGATGATGCGAGTTTATATGTGCGTAGGTCTGTCGCTAATAACTTGAATGATATTGCTAAAGATCACCCCACCATGGTGATTGATTTGTGTCAGTCCTGGTTTATTAATGCATCAGTTGAACGACAATGGCTTATTCGTCATGCGTTACGCAGTTTGGTTAAATCTGGGTGTCCAGAAGCATTCGTTTTATTGGGGTACAGCAGTAAGCCGCAGATAAGTCTCGCTGTATTTAAGCTTATTGAAACTAAGGTAATGCTCGGTGAAAATTTAGAAATAACGGTATTATTAAAATCAGAATCAATGGAAACTCAAAAAGTAGTCATTGATTACAGAATTCATCATGTTAAAGCAAATGATTCGAGTACTAGTAAGGTTTTTAAATGGAAAAATATAAGCTTACATGGGAACCAGACGATCGAATTAAAAAAACTTCATCCATTCAAAATTATAACAACCCGTAAGTATTATGCTGGCATTCACAAGGTTGAGTTATTAATCAACGGCGTTAGTTATGCCTCAGCCGAGTTTGAGTTACGGTTATTGTGATTGACCACAAAATCAGTCAGTCTCATTAACTATGTGAGCAATTTCGGGAAGCTTACCTAACTTCTACTGTTACATGTAGCAAGTTTACTTTCTGATGATGGTATCGTTAAGTCATGATGAGCCCATAACTGACTAAGCCTAACCATAACAAAGCAAATAAGAAGATGATTAACGTAAAATTTTCAATAATAAATTGTTCTAATTTATCCATGATACACCTCGTATAAACATAAAAAATACAGTAGGTAAATTATCACTTGTTTTCTGGTGCTAAGCATTGATATAGATCAATGTATGCGCGATTAAGTATACAACTTTCACTCATAAAAAAACCAGTCATTGACTGGCTTTTTTATGAGGAATTCTGAAGCAAGTTACTGATTTAATAAGCCGTAAGCTATTAAGCTAAACCAAAAAATTGCGAATCCAAAGACAATTCCACCAAAGTTTTCAACGATATTTTTTTCTAGTTTTGCCAACATAATTTTCACTCTCCGAAGTAAATTGACAAAAACAATAGCATTTGTGAACTATTATCGCCAATATTTTTGAATTCATGCTCCTATGTGGTTTATATAATAAAGAACAGCAATGTAGCCCGTGATTTGAGAGGAGATGTCCGTCTTATGATAGGGCTTTATGATATTATGCCGCCAAAATTAAATTTTAAATGGAGATAACATGGTTTCTGTAAAAGAATCATTAGCGATAATTCGACGAGGCGCCCAAGAGATCCTAGTCGAAAGCGAATTGATCGAAAAGCTTGAGACTGGACGGCCCCTTCGGATCAAAGCTGGCTTTGATCCAACTGCGCCTGATCTCCATTTAGGACACACTGTTTTACTTAATAAATTGAAACAATTTCAGGACTTAGGCCATGAAATATTGTTTTTAATTGGTGATTTCACTGGCATGATTGGTGATCCGACGGGTAAAAATGTTACACGTAAGCCTTTAACGCCAGAACAAGTAAAAGAAAATGCAAAATCTTATCAAGAGCAAGTTTTTAAAATCTTAGACCCAGAAAAAACAACGGTTGTCTTCAATTCACATTGGATGGACAAGCTTACATCTGCCGATATGATTCGTTTAGCTTCCAATCACACGGTTGCCAGAATGTTAGAACGTGATGATTTTGATAAGCGTTATAAGGGGGGACAGCCTATCGCTATTCATGAGTTTTTATATCCATTAATTCAAGGTTACGATTCCGTTGAACTAAATGCAGATGTTGAACTAGGTGGAACAGATCAAAAATTCAACTTATTAATGGGACGTGAATTACAAAAGGCCTACGGCAAACCGCAACAGTCGATTTTGACGATGCCCATTTTAGAAGGATTAGACGGCGTTCAAAAAATGTCTAAATCTTTAGGTAACTATATAGGGATCAATGACAGCCCGAAAGATATCTTCGGTAAGCTCATGTCGATATCAGATGATTTAATGTGGCGTTATATTGATTTATTGAGTTTCAGAAGCATTGAAAATATTCAGCAATGGCGAAAAGATGTTGATGAGGGTCGTAATCCAATCGAAATCAAAAAAGACTTTGCACAAGAAATAGTAGCACGCTTCCATAGTATAGAAGAGGGACAGCAAGCACGAGATGGTTTTGATAACCAATTTAAGAAAGGTGAAATCCCAGATGACATTGAGGAAATCACACTTGATGTCGGTGTAGAAGGCATGCCCATAGCTAATGTTCTTAAAGAGGCAGGTTTAACAACTAGTACATCAGAAGCATTTCGTATGATCAAGCAAGGTGCGGTTAAGATTGACGGCGAAAAGGTAGAAGATAAATCATTAGTGATTACCAGTGGTTTCGAAGCAATATTTCAAGTGGGTAAAAGAAAGTTTGCACGTATCACAAGTCGATAATAATATAGTTAAAGCTGCACCAATACTGGTATTCATAACTAGTATTGGTGGTAGTATCCTCAAAATACCTAGTAATGAATTTTAGGTATCTTGATTTTCATAAATTTAAACCTGACCGTAGTTTGAATTGTTGTTCTTTATTTCATGAGCTCGTAGCACATTAAGAAATAATATTTTGTGAAAGGTTCTATCTATATATTAGGATATATAGGTATGAGTTAGCTTAATAACTCATCTACTATGTAAGGTAAATTAACTACGTATAATTTACGGTTGATATGATTATCATAGAATGACTTCAATTATAAAAGCCATCACATATAGATATAGTGTGATCTTTTTATAGAGTTTTGAGAAATAATGGTCATTTAAACATCACCAACGAAGATATAAAGATCTGGTTAAAAGAGCTGAATAAGGCAAAAATCGAATAATCACCGACCATTTGTTACAAAACAATGACTATGTGAAATTAAAATTAACAATGACTTCATCTGCTTAGGATGATTAGGTGGTTATCGGGAAAAACTTCCTGTTGACGTACCAAATCTAGGCTGTAGAATGCACCTCTTCTTAAGGCATCCAAC
>CAXBIM010000042.1:0-23115 GCA_963975785.1 uncultured Methylophaga sp. | reverse complement strand
TGGTGAAGAAGTGGCGGGTGGCCCACCTGGTACGCCTGAAGAAGACGGTGATCGTTATATCGAAATCTGGAACTTGGTGTTTATGCAGTTTGACCGTGCTGCTGATGGCAAGCTGACACCATTACCAAAACCATCTGTTGATACGGGTATGGGGTTAGAGCGTCTTGCAGCGGTACTACAAGATGTACACAACAACTACGATATTGATTTATTCCAACGTCTAATTAAATCTATACAGGCATTATCTGGCACTGAGGATGCTAGCAATACATCCTTAAGAGTCATTGCTGATCATATTCGTTCATGTGCCTTTATGATTACGGATGGCGTTCAACCTTCTAATGAAGGCCGGGGTTATGTTCTTCGACGAATTATTCGTCGTGCTATACGTCATGGTCATAAATTAGGTATGACAGAAGACTTCTTCTATAAATTAGTGGAACCACTTGTGGCGGAAATGGGTGAAGCCTTTCCTGAACTTGCTAAAGCACAAGCGATTGTTGAACGTGCTTTGAAACAAGAAGAAGCACGTTTTGCTGATACATTAGATAATGGACTGAAGATTCTTGAGAATGCGATCGCTAATTTATCTGATAAAGAAATACCGGGTGAAATAGTATTTCAGCTCTACGATACTTATGGTTTCCCTATCGATCTAACAGCAGATATTGCTCGCGAGCACGAATTAACACTTGATGTGGCTGGTTTTGAAAGAGCAATGGAAGCCCAGCGCACTCGGGCTAGATCAGCCAGTCAATTTGCGGGTGGGCTGTCTGAACAGGTTGAAATTGAAGGCGTAACGACCTTTTCTGGTTATGAAAAAGCATTAGATGACGCTACGATTACTAGCATTTTGGTTGATGGTGAGCATGTCGAGCAATTACATGCCGGCCAACAAGGCATTATCGTTTTAGATAACAGCCCATTTTATGCCGAATCAGGTGGTCAAGCTGGTGATTTAGGTCAAATATCTACGGCTACGGCAAGTTTTAATGTCACAGATACTCGTAAACAAGCTAAAGCATTCACGCATATCGGGGTATGTGAAAACGGTAGTTTTAGAGTGGGCGAGAAAATCACTGCTCATATTGATGAGCCGTCTCGAATGGCTACAGCATTAAATCATTCAGCAACGCATTTATTACATGCCGCATTACAGCAGGTATTAGGCGATCATGTTGCTCAAAAAGGCTCATTAGTAAATTCACAGCGTTTACGTTTCGATTTCTCTCACTTTGAGCCTGTTTCACCGGCGCAGCTCCATGATATTGAACGTTTAGTGAATCAACAAATCAGGCTGAATCACGCTATCGAAACCAACATAATGTCACTAGACGATGCCAAACAAACCGGTGCAATGGCATTATTTGGTGAAAAATACGAAGAAGATGTGCGTGTTTTAAAAATGGGTGATTTTTCTACTGAGCTTTGTGGTGGTACTCATGCTCTACGCACGGGTGATATCGGCTTGATAAAAATCACCTCAGAAGCGGGTACTGCCTCGGGTGTTCGTCGGATTGAGGCCGTTACTGGTGAACGAGCGCTTGATTATATCGACATGAGTGAGTCACGTTTACAAGAAATATCTGCGTTAGTTAAAGCAAATACTGACAACGTGACTGAAAAAACATCGCAGCTTGTTCAGCGTACTCGCCAACTCGAAAAAGAACTCGAAACACTGAAGAGTAAGTTAGCGAGTAGTGCAGGTAGTGATCTTGCTAGCACCGCACAAGATGTAGCAGGAGTTAAAGTGCTCGCCGCGATACTAGATGGTGCAGATACTAAATCTCTACGTGATACTGTCGATCAATTGAAAAATAAATTAGGCTCGGCAGCCGTGATTTTAGCGTCAGTAGATGATGACAAAATCACCTTGATAGCAGGTGTATCTAAAGATATTACCGACAAAATTCGTGCGGGAGATTTAGTAGGGCACGTAGCTACTCAAGTAGGCGGTAAAGGTGGTGGTCGTCCTGATATGGCACAAGGTGGCGGTAATCAACCAGAAAACTTAAGTGCTGCTTTAGATTCGGTTCAAAGCTGGATTAATTCAAAGTTGGAAAGTTAAAAATGTCATTAATTGTACAAAAATATGGTGGGACTTCTGTTGGCTCGGTTGTAAGGATTCAGGAAGTCGCTAAAAAACTAATTAAATTCCAAAAAGAAGGACATGAATTAGTCGTCGTTTTATCAGCAATGAGTGGCGAGACTAATCGATTATTAGCTTTAGCTAATGAGTTAAATGATGACCCTCACGGTCGTGAGCTTGACGTGCTTTTATCTACCGGGGAACAAGTGACTATTGCACTGCTGTGTATGGCACTTGAACAACAAGGAATACATGCTGTTTCCTATACAGGCAGTCAGGTTAAAATTTTAACGGATAATACTCATAACAAAGCCCGCATCATGGAAATTGATGATGAAAAGATACGTAAAGATCTTAATGCTGGGCATATTGTTATAGTTGCGGGCTTTCAAGGTTGTGATCAAGAAGGCAATATTACGACATTAGGCCGTGGTGGTTCAGATACAACTGCCGTTGCACTTGCTGCCGCTTTAAAAGCAGACGAATGTCAGATTTATACTGATGTTGATGGCGTCTACACAACTGATCCACGAGTTGTGTCAGAAGCGAGACGCCTCGATCATATTACCTTTGAAGAAATGCTAGAAATGGCGAGTCTTGGCGCTAAAGTATTGCAAATTAGATCAGTAGAGTTTGCGAGTAAATATAATGTACCCCTACGTGTACTTTCTTCCTTTACAGAAGGCGGCGGTACACTAATTTCGGTTGAGGACCCAAAAATGGAACAAGCACTAATATCAGGTATTGCATTTAATAGAGATGAAGCAAAACTAACCGTACTTGGCGTGCCTGACCATCCCGGAATTGCTTCACAAATTTTAGGTCCAATCGCAAAGAACAATATTGAAGTTGATATGATCATTCAAAATACGGGTCATGACTCAACGACTGATTTTACTTTTACTGTTCACCGCAATGACTATAAAGCTGCACGAACTATATTACAAAAAACAGCTGATTCACTAGGTGCAAGAGAAGTAATTGGCGATGAGCATATTGCCAAAATATCTGTTGTCGGTGTAGGCATGCGATCACATGCAGGTATCGCAAGTACTATGTTTGAGTGCTTGGCCAATGAATCTATTAATATTTCTATGATTTCGACGTCAGAAATTAAAATATCTGTAGTGATCGATGAGAAGTATCTTGAACTGGGTGTTCGTTCGCTTCACAAAGCATTTCATTTGGAACAAAACTGATTGCAAACAGTCTACTTTCTGAGACTTTTATCGATAAGCAAGTAAATTACTGATAAACTGTGTCCAGAAATAAGAAATGTTGTGCATATATCATTTTAAACAAAAAGTAATAATTACTTGATGATATACTTCGAACATCAGGGAATGCTAATAATCAAGGATGGTTCAGGAATAGTAGTGCAGGATAAAGTTAAATTGAAAGGAATCAACCCCCTTTCGTATGTCCGCGCTAATACAGTAAATTTTTGAGAGTAAGGGGAATACCATGTTAATACTCACACGACGTGTAGGAGAATCACTGATCATTGGTGATGATGTAGTAGTTAATGTACTAGGTGTCAAAGGAAATCAAGTTAGAATCGGTGTTGATGCTCCAAAAGAAGTGTCAGTGCATCGTGAAGAAATCTACGATCGTATTCAAGCTGAGAAAGATCAAGAAAATATTGCATAAAAGTAAAATTTTACTAGGTAATATAGAAGCGACTGTTATATAATAGTTGGCTTGAGACGGAGAGCTGGCCGAGTGGCTGAAGGCGCGCCCCTGCTAAGGGTGTATAGGTTTACCCCTATCGAGGGTTCGAATCCCTCGCTCTCCGCCATTAAATTTTATATTGAATAGGCTGTAATTATTCTGTATAATAGATAGATTAAGCGCCCGTAGCTCAGCTGGATAGAGTACCTGGCTACGAACCAGGCGGTCACACGTTCGAATCGTGTCGGGCGCACCATATACCTGGTATATACATCAAGCAGTTAGCCACTTAGTGGCTAGCTGCTTTTTTGTTTTTGACTTTCCAAGTCGCTCACCAAAAACAGATTTCAAGTGAATAATCGATCCGCATATGGTGTATGAGATTTAGATAATAAATGAGAATTACGCTGCCCATTGGATATTTCAACTAATTCTTGTAGTAGATTAACCTATGTTCCGTTTGAAATATGCTGACTCACCTTCATATAGCGCTAGGTATTAGTTTGCGTAGTGAAAACTACCGATTTTGATAATTTAATCTTTAATATATCGGCACTGAGGAAAGTTTGAGCAGCCATAAAAGCTGTTCCCTTTATTTTGTCCCTTGGTAACGTTTCTTAAAATAAGATCTCCAGAACACTTAGGACATTTTTCTTTTAGTGTATTTAAGTCGTGTTGCTCAACATCTGGATTAATTAATACCTTGTCGAAAACAGCATCGGACTCATTAATTGTGATGACTGCTGGGGTGATAGTCAGCTGGATTTGCTGTTTAATTTCTTCAGATTGATAAGTGCGTGATACATCAAACCTTGCAAATGGTAGTTTAGCAATGCCTAAGGCTTTTTCAACGAACTTATCTCGTTGTTGACGTTTTACTTGTAAATGTGATTCGTCATCTAGCTCAATAGCACAAAGAATTTCAGATGAGTGTTTATCACATAAAACAAAGTCGATATGTTTGGCTTTAATCTTATTAAAAGCCTTACCCCAGATTGATCTATCGATTCCTTTTTGAACTGAAATTAAGTCTGCTAATCGAGTCTTTATTGATATATCGTATTTTTCTGAAACTGCTATTTTTAGCACATGGTAGAAAGATACTTCGGCAGGCGTTAGGAGGTTGGTTATTTTATAATAGGGGAGATGTTCGGCATGATCGTCGATTGATTGATTATTCTTAAATACAAATAATACGCCTATAATTAACAAAGCAAATACTAGTAAAAATAATATCATTGTGTTCATATAGAAAGATCCTTCTCAATATAATTAGCTTCAAGTCTAAATCATTATAAAATCCTATGTAAGCTACTTTTATAACTGATATTAAACCGCTCTGAAATATATACTAGATTTATGCTTAAAAGGTTCAGTTGTATAGGTAAGCTAGGCTTGTTGATGTCGAGGCGGGCTTGGGACACAGGGATATTTGCAGTTAATTAAACAAAGAATTTAACTATTTTTGATCATTACCTTTACAGCGCTATCTTTTTCCATGCTTCGTAACCGCCAGTCATTGACATAACATTCCCGAATCCCATTTTGTTCAAACTAGCAGCAGCAAGCGCTGAGCGGTTTCCCGAACGACAATACAAAATGATTTTATTTTGAGGGTTATCAACGTCTTCAAGTTCCATAATCTTGAATTCAAGCACTCCTCGAGGGATTAGGTGGGCACTAGTTATAAAGCCTTCCTCATATTCATTAGTCTCACGAATATCGATGACAATCACATCATCTTGATTTAACAAGAGCATTAGCTCCGATGGCAGAATTTCTGTGATATCTGTTTTAATTTGTGCGACGAGTTGTGATGAGGTGAGTAATCTACCCCTGTTAACACTTATGCTTACGTCGG
This sequence comes from uncultured Methylophaga sp., assembly GCA_963975785.1. GTDB lineage: Bacteria > Pseudomonadota > Gammaproteobacteria > Nitrosococcales > Methylophagaceae. Next base: position 17,494 of record CAXBIM010000042.1, on the reverse strand, counting down.
AAGCTTGTATTGCTTCATGTTCATCGGTGCCACAATAACGATTAGCTGGAACAGCAATATCTATCAGTTTTGGTTTGGGAAGATCTAAATTGTTCATCATAACGATAAACTCATCGCGTGACTTGTCGGCCAATCGTGGGTTGAGTGTTTTTTCCTGGGCGATGGAACTCACTCTAAAGCCTTTATAATCATGACCAGGATAGACTAAGGTCTCATTTGGAAGCTTAAATAGTTTTTTAGTAATACTATCGAAAAGTTGCCCAGCATCACCTCCCTGAAAGTCAGTTCTTCCACAGCCATTAATCAATAAGCTGTCACCTGTAAAAATTTTGTCTTTCCATAAAAAAGACATGCTACCAATGGTGTGACCGGGTGTTGAAATGGCTGTAATTGTCTCATTTTCACCTAGCTGAAAATGGTCTGACTCTTTGATTTGTATATCGGACAGCTTGGAATCGCACGATTCACTTATTCCAGTCTTGCATTTTAAGATCTGTCTTAGTCGACCACTTGCCGTGATGTGATCTGCATGTATATGTGTTTCTAAGGAAAATTTTAATGTAAGACCATATTCGGCTAAAAGTGCTGTGTATGTTTCTATCTCCGTAATAACGGGATCAATTATGAGTGCTTCAGACGATGGTAAGTCGGCAATGACGTAGGTTAGCGTGCTGCTCTCGGAGTCATACAGTTGTCTAAAAAACATAACAGTACCTCTACATTATGGTGAACTTTCAGGCTGACCAGGTTTTGCTGAAAAACAGATGGAATAGATAGAATTAGATGCCAATCAATATTACATAATCATATCGATGTTTTAGTATATTGATATTGTCATTTAATCTTTGATTCAGCTTGGTAAATAACTAAATATGATTTTATCATGACTTAAAAACTGAAAGTCTAATTGACTAAATAGTGGAATTTATTTTACTGATATTTCTGAAAATATTAGTGCAAGAGATTAAAGTCAAAGTACTGATAACATAGCAACGATCAGAGGTAATGTAATGTTATTGGCAAGCGAAAATAGATGGATTTTAAATTTTAGCCATCTTGTAAAGTGAGTCATTAAAATATCATTTAACTATCAGTGATTTAAAGTTGTTCAAAGTGATCTAATGTCCTACTCCCAGTTTTTGATTTTTCTATAAATGGTTGATGCACTGATGCCAAGGCATGCAGCTGCATACGGGATATTTCCTTCGCAAATGCTAATTGCTTGCTCAATGATTTCTCTTTCTGCTTCTTCTAAAGGTCTAATTCCTTTTATATCGCTAGCAGAGCTATAGGTGGTAGCTGTGTGTGGAGAGGCTACTGAAGATGAAACTTTAGGTTTATTCTGGACGTAGTTATTGTCACTCATACTGCTAGGCAACATATCAAGACTTACATGCTTGCCATTATTTATCACGACTACATTTTCAATAACATTTTGTAGTTCACGCACATTGCCTGGCCAATCATAGTTCGAAAATAGCTTTTTAACTTCAGGTGACAAACTAATAAACTGCTTGTCATTTTCTTCGGATTTAGCTTTCAAGAAATGTTCAGATAATGTCAAAATGTCATTTCCACGGTCGCGTAAAGCCGGTAGCTTAATAGGAATGACATTCAGTCGATAAAATAGATCTTCTCTAAAGTTACCTAATCCTACTTCTTCTTCAGGGTTGCGGTTTGTTGCACATACGATCCGAATATCGCTATGGAGTTCTTTATTACTACCGACTCTATTGTAGGTGCCTGTTTGTAGCGAACAAAGGTTATTAGACGCATTACAAGCTGCTGAGCAGGGCAATGCTGCAAAATCACGATTCTTAACCCATATGAGCCACGAAATTCGGTCGCCATTGAATGCGATTATAGGCACTTTAGAATTAATTAGTGATAAGCCACGTAATCAAGAAGAGCAGGTCTTAGCCTCAACAGCGTTGAGTGCAAGTCAATCTCTTATAAGAATGATTGATGATATTTTAGAATTTTCGAGAATTGAATCTGGTCGTCGAGAGATCACTAAAAACACATTTAATCTATATCATTTATGTAATCAAGTCGTAGAGCTAGCTTCGATTACAGCTTCTCATAAGTCCTTGGTGTTATGTTTATATATCGACAGTGATGTATCAGAAATCGTAGAAGGCGACCAATGCAGTATTAGACAGGTGTTAGTTAGCCTCGTCGACAATGCGATTAAATATAGTAAACAAGGCGTTATAGGAATCACGCTTAGCTGTATAGAGGATGTGATCAGTTTTTCTATAGAAGACGAAGGGATCGGGATAAACGAGCAGGATCAACTGTCTATTTTAAGTGCGTTTACCCGAGGAGAAGCTTTAGCCAGTGATAGCTATTCAGGGACAGGGCTAGGCTTAGCCATATGCGGGAAACTATTAATCAACATGGATAGTGATATTCATGTTCACAGCGAGCTTAATAAAGGCAGTGTATTTAGCTTCAAACTCAAATTGCCGAGAGTAGCACCACTAACTGTTTTAAATGAGATTACGCAAAAAGGCCCCCTTATATTAGTGACGTCAAATGCGGTTCTTCCTCGCTACATAGCATCACAAGCGAAACAACTTGGTTATGTATTGCAGCTGCAAACACCAGAAACAATGGTTTTTGATGAGGAAAGTAACTGTCCAATTTTAATTGATTTAGTTTGCAAAACATCGACATCGATTTTAATTGAAAAGTTAGGCAAGCTAAATGAACAGAGCAATATTATTCTGTTGGTCAACAGTAAAAGTCCGCTTGGCTCTAATAGAGCAGTTTCAAACTTATATTCCGCCTATAACACCCCAGCATCTTGACGATTGCTTGAATCAACAGCAAAACCCTTCAGGAGAAACGTCGCTTAATACAAATCAAAGCCAGTTTGAAAAAGACCTGTTTTTTGATAAGAGAATATTAATCGTAGAAGATAACCCTGCCAATCAATTAGTCGCTAAGTCCATCCTTTCACGTCTTAACGTGAAGTTTGATTTAGTTGATAATGGTGCGGAAGCGGTTGAAAAAGTAAAAGCCGAACACTACGATATTGTTTTAATGGACGTTAGAATGCCCGTTATGGATGGACTGCAGGCAACAAAAGCAATTCGTAAACTGGATATATCTGCTTCCAGCTTACCTATTCTTGCTATGACAGCCAATGTCTTTGCCGAAGATGTCGAGCAATGCCTCAGAGCAGGAATGAATGACTTCATTGCAAAACCTGTCAGTAGCGCAATACTTAAAAAGAAACTATGGCAATGGTTAGAACGTGAAAAGCAAGCTGTAAGTGATGGTGATTCAAATGCAACTATTGAGCTTAAAAATAGTGAACTGACCACTTCTCCTTCTCAAGTGATTGACCTAAATACGCTTAGACAGTTGATTGACGATACTGATAGCGAAACGGTTGTGTCCATATTACACGTATACAAACAACAGTTAACTGATTTACAAGCGATGCTGTCTTCATTGGATTGTAGTGATACAGATCAAGTTAATCAGCTCGCCGAGGTCTCACATAATATTAAGTCAGCATCAGGTTATTGTGGGGCCAAATCATTACAAGAATTAGCCGCCGAACTAGAAAAAGCCTGTCGATACAATACAATACAGCCGGAATCTAATTGCCTTAAACTATTACCCGAGGTTATTAACGCCACTATTGCTGAAATAGACCGTATTGATATTGCCGACTTGTAACAACATTAAATTTTCATTATTCCTGTTTGGCTGAATCTAGAAGCATTGATGATAGTACGTTCATGTCTTTGAAGGCCTTTAATAAAAGTCTCAAATCGATCTTGTTGTACCGACAAACCGGTTGAGCAAGCTGCTTGACTCAAGTATGCACTTCACTGGTATCAAGTATTTTTTACTTGCACTGTCATCCGTATTAATACTTGGTCAAAAATAATCTATGTAAGTAAATGGTGTGAAGTTTCGGATATCCGTTACTTATGATGAACAGTCAATTTTATAATCATAATGTTGTTTAGCTGAATTACATGCCATTTGCATATATAAAGTTATATATCTCATTTATACAAGCTTAGGCGGTTATTGATGGCTGGCTGGATTATTCTATTAGGTATGCATCAAACCACTTAAATTAACCAAACTATTTTAACCGTCTGACAATGACTTGTTTGTAGTGATATTTCAAAGCTATTTTCTTACAGTATGAAACAAAAGTGAGTGCTGGTATTGCAGATGATACTCAATTGCAATTCGCAAACCCTATTGCAAATCATTGTTGTAATATGTAAGTATATATTAACGTTATAGTTACTTGTAAGTGACTGTATCTTATTGATATGTATGGAGATATGCGGGTTTTTGTTTTCTGGCCTATAAAATGCAGGTAACGTGTAAAGTGAATAGAAATGATTAACCTATTCGGCCATAAGGAGTAGACGGTTGGTTTATATACTAGAAACAATACAAGCAACACTGAGCGAAGTGCTATCACCATCAAGAGCTGTCGACATTAGTTTGGTTAATGACACGGGATTTTTTGTGGTAGTAAGTGAGCAGGAGCTAGCTGAGTTGCAGCCTATATTGATTGTGCCATTAGTCGATGCCTGCACATTAGCAAGCGATCATATCGACGTTACAGTATTAGTTGAAGATGCTATTTTGAAAGTGATCATACAATATGATCATAATTTCAGCACAACTATTCAGCTCGACGAACCTATCTGTTATGAAACACCAATAGGTGAGTGTGTAGGCAGAGAGTTACAAGTTGGTATCTCAATCAACGACGTTACCCTACAGCAACAGTGTATTGAATTGGGTCATCGGTTCAACTTTAATGCTGTAACAGACCCATACTCATGGCAAGATAAGAACAGTGGGGTGGATATCGTTTTGATTGATAACTGTAATACCTTAAAGGTCGATACTCAACAACACAAACGTATTATTATCTGCGATATAGATGATCCCTTAATTAAGAACAATCACCCAGGCTTATTGCTGTGGCCATTTTTTGATACTGATTTGCTACATTTACTTTGCTGTTTTCGGAAGCATACGCCTTTGCATGTGCTAGTCGCTGATGATAATAAACCTAGCTTGATGGTCACAAAAGTCATGTTAGAGCGAATTGGTTGCGTAGTGATGCCGGCTGAAGATGGTAAGCAGGCATTAGAAATGGCCGAGAACAAACCCTTCGATATTATCTTTTTAGATGAACGTATGCCTAACTTGCTAGGGAATGAAGTGGCGAGTCTATTGAAAGATGGTGAGACCACAAATAAAAACACTACAAAAGTATCTCTAACGGGGCTGACTGAACAAACTGAAATTGAACAATTGTATAACGCTGGCGTAACTGATTATTTAACCAAACCAGTTACTCGTCTAGTGTTAGATGAGTTTCTTGCTGAATGGCGCAAGCACAATGGAGTACCTAAACAATAATTATAAGTTAATTATATAAATGGAATGACTAACATGAAAAACAAGACAAATACGGCATTAATACTGATTGGGTTTCAAAATGACTATTTTTCTGAAGACGGAGTTTTACAGCCGTAATAGAAGAGTCCTCACGCCTTACGGGTGTGCTTACCAATACTTTGAACCTATTGAGAACAGCAGGAAAAGACTTTGGAATGGTTGTGAACACCCCGATCATTTTCACACCTGGATACTCTGAACTGAATAAACCCGTTGGCATACTCAAAGCCATTACAGAGTTGGGTGCGTTTCAAAGTGACACCTTTGGTGCAGAAATCATCCCTGAATTATCAGAGTTTGATGATTTTGTTCAAGTGATTAAAGGCAAACGTGGGTTAAACGCCTTTGTTCACACGGATTTACTGCCGAGACTAAAAGAGGCTGGAATAACGGAAGTGGTCTTTGCCGGTACAGTGACTTCTCTATGTATAGACTCGTCGGCCCGTTCGGCGTTAGACAGTGGGTTTAAAGTAACCATATTATCCGATTGCACATCAAGCCGTACAGTATACGAGCAAGACTTTTATTGTCAGGAAATATTTCCATTATATGCCAAGGTCACTTCAGCATTAGACCTGATGGCGACGTAAATTAAGGAATGTTCTAATGAGTAAGGAAAGTACAGAGGAGGAGCTGCAACTACAAATCCAATATGCGTTAATGGAGCAGCTTTCTAGTACACAATGTAAACAGTCTCAATTGCTTAGCTTGCTTGGTGAGTGTATTTTCGAATGTGATGATTATTTATCAATCCTTTATACCAATCCTGCATGGGAGCATCAATTAGGCTATTCCGAAGGTCAGCTTATTAACAAGAAATTTGGCGATATTCTGCTCGGACCTGATAAAAATATTCTTCTACAAAAAATAGCTGCTTGGATACGTTCGCCTGAAAAATGTTATGACCAAGAAGTTTTATTGGCCAACGCTGAAGGTAATTCGCATTGGTTTGAACTACGCTTATCACCTTGTAGTGTCCAAGACCAAACGTTTATTGGCTTGTTATTTGATATTGACGAACGTAAACAGCTTGAAAATAAATTAAATCAAAGTAAATCAAAGTAAATCAAAGTAAAGAAGATTCTAAACGCCTTTCACTGGTTGCAAAGCATACTAATAACTTGGTTGTTATTACTGATCCGCAAGGTAACATCGTTTGGGTGAATAGTAGTTTTGAACAGTTATCTGGTTATCGCTTCGAAGAAATAAAAGGTTTAAAACACGGTAGCTTTTTACAAGGACCACTGACAGATATGACTAAAGTAAAAGAGATGTCTGATGCGGTCGCTAAGATGGAGGGGGTTCATACCGAGATAATAAATTATAACCGTGACGGCGAGCCATATTGGGTAGAAATTGATGCTGCCCCAGTTATTGATGAGTCAGGTAGTGTATTAAATTTTATTGCAATTGAATCGGATATTGGTCAGCGAGTTAAAGCTGAACAGGCAGCTGCCGCCAGTGAGTTTAATTATCGTACGGTGGTAGATAATATTAGTGAAGTGGTCCTTAGGATGAGTCCTAGAGGGGAATTACTATTTGTTAATCATTCGTGGAGTCAATGGTTTGATATTGATGACGCTTCAGAAGGTGACAAGCTAATCATTACATATATTGAATCGTCTTATCAAAATGTTGTTGAGAGCGTGTTAGCCAAATATCGCCTTGGCGATAAAAACATTCATCGATTAGATCTTCAACTTGAACATGCAGACGGTACTAAATTCTGGGTAGAAATGACCACTGTTCCTGTTTTCACTGAGGAAAGTGGGGTATTACTATCGATTGCTGCAACATTGATAAATATTGACGAGCGCGTATTGGCGGCTAAAATCCTGGAAGAATCCAAACAAAATGCTGAAGCATTAGCTGAAGCTAAAACCCGATTCTTAGCGAATATCAGTCATGAAATTCGTACACCATTAAATGCTGTGATTGGTGTGACTGATTTATTAAGCGATACTGGCTTAAGTAAAGAACAAACTCGCTATGTTGAAATGGTTAGAACCAGTGGTGACACCTTATTAAGCCTAGTTGAAGATGTGTTGACTTATTCGCGTTATGAAGCCACTGCGATGACGATAGATCTGCTCCCATTGGAATTAAATAAGTGTATAGAAGAAGCGGTTGATATTGTCAGCCAATCTGCAGTGAATAAAAATATATCGCTTGTTATCGATATTGCAGATGATTTACCTCTTTCAGTGATGGGGGACAAAATGCGACTTCGTCAGATAGTGATAAACCTCTTATCTAACGCCATTAAGTTTACTGAAAATGGTTTTGTTACGATAACAGCCAAAAGCGAATCAAAGACCAATGATGCATTTATTTTAAAGCTGGATATTGAGGATAGTGGCATCGGTATAGAAACTGATCGATTAGAGAAACTATTTGAACCGTTTGTCCAAGCTGATGTTTCAACAACAAGGCGCTATGGTGGTAGTGGACTAGGCTTAGCTATTTGTCGCCAAATTTGTGATGCAGCGAATGGCGATATTTATATTACTTCAGAGGTGGGTAAAGGGAGCATATTTCACGTCAGTATCCCATTCAACATAATTGAGTCTGAGCTTGATAATTCAGTAGATGATGCGGCTTTAAATGATGTTGATAATGTATAGATTATTGGCGATATGCCTAAACTTAACCATGCAATTGAGAATACCTTATCACGATTAGAATTGAATTATCGTACGTTTAAAAGTAGCGATGACGTTCCTAAAAATGCTATGCCAAGTATGTTGATGATTGTTTCTGATACGCGGGAAGTAGCGTCTTGTGTTGAGCTTATGGGGGAAAGCCATGAGGGGCAACCTTATCTCGTTGTTATGGATTTAACACGGAAAGGCAAAACATTGGAAGTGAATAAGGCTAATCACCTCTACCTTAATGGACCTTTTAAACCATCCAATATCGCCATTGCTTTTGAGGCATTAGATGGTGTGATTGACGAGAAAAGCATTCATCAGTTAGAAGTGCATACAAAATTCGAACAAGATTATGGCCTGTCCTTAAAAGGTAAAACGATATTAGTTGTTGAAGATAATGAGTTCAATTTAATTCTAACAACAGAATACCTACATGCACGAGAATGTAAGGTGATTGAGGCTAAAAATGGAATACAGGCTATCGAATCACTGAAAGAAAACCCTGAGATTAACCTTGTCCTGATGGATATTCAAATGCCAGAAATGGATGGTGTCACCGCCACTAAGAAAATCCGGTCTTCCGATCAGCCGTATAAAAATGTACCTATAATAGCGGTCACCGCAGATGCTGTATTTGGCGACAGAGAACGGTTTTTGGAAATGGGCATGAATGATTATCTATCTAAGCCTTTATTCCGTGGAGCCTTGTATAGCCTAGTCGATCAGTACTTATTCAATTGTAATAATGCGTCTGATATGCCACCAAAATTAGAACGCATTTTGCACAGCAAATCAGAATTAACTTCCTAGTCATAACGCCACACTGGTGTTACTGATTACTTCCTAAATTAAAATAATCGTCATTGAAATCGCCTTTAGATAAATATTCTTGGCAAATCAATTAGTGAAATAAGTAGCAAGTTGATAATCATTTTGAGAATAGCCATTCAATTAAAATCTACCCCAAAAATAATAAATCTATAGGTCCCCATGGTAGAAGACTTACCGGCTATTATTAGTGACTTATTATCGAGTTGGCGCGGTAGTTGCTCTATTTAAATAAGGTTGTAATAGCAGTAGACCTCTTATTGGAGATACAAAATGAATAGACAAGCTCAAGTTGCACCAACAAAAGATATATTACTTGAGAAGATTTTATATTCTGGTGAAGATTCACTCGATACGATTATCGATGATGCCATTCAGAACCATCATTTTTCAATGGTATATCAGCCACTAATTAACTTTCAAAATAGTCGACTTATTGGTTTTGAAGCTTTAGGTAAGATGTTTATCACCAAAGTATGGGTTTATCCCACCTGATTTATTTATCCCCCATGCCGAGCAGAATGGACGAATTTTAGAAGTAGGTGATTGGATATTCTCTTTAGTTTTGAATGATTTTAGAAATATGCTGGACAATGGATTGCCTAATATTACAATGTCGTTAAATATTTCGCCTGTACAAATCCTCGAAGGAGACCTGTTTGAGAGAATAATGTCATTGCTCGATAAATTAGCATTATCACCGAGCTCACTGAAACTGGAATTAACTGAAACGGCATTGGTAAAAAACACTGACATTATTAATAAAACCTTAGATGCTTTCCAACGAGAAGGCGTAAAAATATGGGGCGATGATTTTGGAACAGGTTTTTCATCATTGAGTTTGCTGCGGCAATTCAACATTGATGGCTTGAAGATCGACCGTAGCTTTATAGAGGGCATTGTTGATAATAATAATGATTTCACACTCTGTAGCGCGGTTATTGCGATGGCACAGCGTTTAGGAATGACCACTATCGCTGAAGGCATTGAAACAGAAGAACAGTTTCAAGTCGTTCATCAATTAGGCTGTGATGTTGCTCAGGGCTACCTATTAGGTAAACCTGAATCTTTACATCGTACTTTTGAAAAGTATGGCAACATTAAAGCTCGAAAAGAAGTTTAGATTATTTAATAAATAATGTTTATTGATTTGATAACAATCACAAGTTAATTACAGTACAGAAATAAGCATCTTAATACTCAAAATGATAAGCAATACAGCAAACACTTTTTTTAGCGTAGAAGTATTTAATTTATGCGCTAACTTAGCACCGTAGGGTGCAGTAACAAAGCTAGCTAGTGAAATAAGTAATACAGCAGGCAAAAAGACATAACCTAATGTATAACTCGCCATTGAATAGCTTTCCCAACCATTAATGACATAACCTAATGTGCCTGCAATCGAAATTGGCAAACCAATTGCGGCTGAGGTACCGATGGCCTTTTTTATATCAACATTTTGTCTGATTAGATAAGGCACCGTTAATGAGCCACCTCCAATTGAAACGAATGCAGATATTGCTCCAATACCGCTTCCTGCAATTAATAACTCAGTATTGTTAGAGCCTTTTCTATTTGATTTCGGCGTTTTATTTATAAACATTTGAATGGCTACATAAGCCATGAACATTGAAAAAAATATTGCCAGATACATTGAGCTAATATGTGAAACGAATAGAGTCGCAACGAAAGTGCCTACAACAATACCAGGCGCCATGCTTCTAACAATACTCCAGATAACCGCAGCTTTAGAATGGTGAGCACGTAAGCTTGAAATTGACGTCGCGATGATGGAGGCCATTGATGTGCCTAATGCCAAATGTACGACATTTTCTACAGGAATCCCTTGCAATAAAAAAATCGAGCTTAGCACCGGAACCATAATTCCGCCGCCACCTATTCCTAGTAAGCCGGCCATGAATCCAACAAAACAACCTAATAGTAAAAATAGCAGGATCCATTCAACTTCTAACATGTTAGGCTCATTTCGAGCTTCTTCGATTCAAATAGCGGCGATTTATCAAAGCATCCATAACAAAACGGCGCCAAAGAGGATGCGGTAGATACCAAAACCTACAAAGGTAAATTTTTCTAGAAAACGAATAAATAGCTTAATAGTAAGATAAGACACGATAAATGACGTAACAAAACCGACAATTAATACGATTAAGTTACCATCAGTAAAGTCTTTATAGTGTTTTAACATATCAAAACCGGCAGCGGCAGCAAGCACGGGTAGTGCTAATAGAAATGAAAACTCAGCGCTAGCCTTTCGGTTTAAACCAACCAATAAACCGCCTACGATAGAAGCGCCCGCACGACTGGTGCCAGGTATTAATGCAAATACTTGTGCTATACCTATCCAAAGTGCTTGTTTGTAGGTGATTGCTTCAACTTCATTTACATTAACGTGATGTTCTTTATGAAAATATTCGAGAATCAAAAAGATGATGCCGCCGATGATGAACATAATGCCAACAACGGGTATGGTGAAGAATTCTTTAATTTGCTTATGAAATAACAGGCCAACAAAACCAATTGGAATGAATGCTAAACTTACTTTTAACCACAACTCGCGATGCTGAAAGGTGAATTTATCTTTGTAATTAGCAACAACCGCCAAAATGGCTGAAAACTGAATAATGACTTCAAATGCCTTGTTGGTATCAGTTTGAGCAATTGACAACCAATTACTGGCAACAATTAAATGTCCCGTCGATGAGATAGGTAGAAACTCTGTAATACCTTCAATAATGCCCAAAATTATCGCTTGTATGATATCCATAAGTATTATTGTCTCGGTGTATTAGTCGGTGGGTGAGATGTTTGATTAATTTAAACACCACTATATATTTTGCTTAACGGCTTTAAGATTATCAAAGGGCAATAGTATAGGTGATGTGAAAAATAATGCTATGTAAGGCTGCACTTTGTTTGCTTATTATATTCTCTGCACGCAATTAAATAATTAATTCACAAACAAGCATCTATCGTCGCTTATCACCTGAAAATGTTGAGAAATGTTATGCTCAGTTTTTATATAAACCAAATGTATTGGCTAATTAGAAGCAAAGTACTTTGTAACTTATATTTTAATCATTATTTAGAAAACAGTTTGTACTGAATAGAATACATAGCGTTTACAGCAACATAAACAAGCGAACAACGGACGTTTTAATTTAAGGGAAATAAGCCAAGGGTATTGCACCAAACTAGGGTATATTTACTGCCCACCATATGAATTTCTATCATGTGCGTTTTATAAGGTTAAGTTATGAAAGCCCATACGGAATCATCGAGTAACCTAAGTTCAGATTGTGATGTGCTTGTCATCGGAGGAGGACCAGCAGGTTCAACTGCCGCAGCATTATTAGCCGAACGAGGTTACGCAGTAACCTTACTAGAAAAAGCACATCACCCACGATTTCATATCGGTGAATCTTTGATACCTGCCAATTTACCTTTATTGGAAAAGCTTGGTGTGGCAGACGAGGTTCGAGCCATTGGCATGGAAAAATGGGGAGCAGAATTTGTATCGCCTTGGCATGATAACAAGCAAGTGTATGAGTTCGCCGGTGCCATGGATAAATCTATGCCGATGGCATATCAAATACGACGCTCAGAATTTGATGAAATATTAATTCGTAATGCTAGTCGAAAAAATGCACGTGTAGTCGAAGGCTGCCAAGTACAGAATGTCGCATTTTTAGCAGATAACACCGGTGCAGAGGTAAAGGCTTGTCACGAGGATGGAAGCATTGAAACCGTGCATGCTCGTTTTATTTTGGATGCATCTGGCCGAGATACTTTTCTTGGTAATCACTTCAAAGCAAAAAAACGAAATAAAAAACATAATAGTGCAGCTATCTACGGCCATTTTTCAGGGGTGGAACGCCCTGAGGGAAAGACCGCAGGCAATATCACGCTTTATTGGTTTGATCATGGTTGGTTCTGGCTTATACCGCTTATTGATGGCACGACAAGTGTTGGCGTCGTCGTGTGGCCGTATTACTTAAAAACGCGAAAGAATAAATCTCTAGAGCGGTTTTTGCAGGAAACAATCGCGCTTTGCGAGCCATTAAATATTAGATTAAAAAATGCAAAATTAACGACAGCTGTTGAAGCTACGGGAAATTATGCGTATCAGTGTGACCGGAGTCATGGTCGCAATTACTTGTTATTAGGCGATGCCTATACATTCATTGATCCCGTATTTTCTTCGGGAGTCTTACTCGCGATGAAGAGCGCTTTTGTTGGCGCTGATACTGTGGAGCAATGTCTAAGTAATCCAAAGCAAGCGATGGCGGCATTGAAAAAGTTCGATAAAGCGATGAAAATGGGTCCGAAGGAGTTTTCATGGTTCATTTACCGGATTACTAATCCCGCTTTACGCGATTTGTTTATGGCACCAAGAAATATTTTTCGTGTAAAAGAGGGGGTATTGTCAGTATTGGCCGGCGATGTATTCGGACAAGCTAAAATTCGTCTTCCATTGCTTATATTTCGCTTTATCTATTATGCGAATTCATTGTTAAATATTAAGCGCACATTTAAAGCATGGAAAATGCGAAAATTTAATATTCGAGAAGTTAATGAGCCGGTTATTGATAAACCCGATCCGATAATATGATTAATGCCAATAGAAAAGGTTATTTGAAGGGCATGAACTTGTCCATTTCAGAATACCTAAATCAATCAGAACAATGGAAAAACAGTCTGTTAGGTACTCACTGTTATGCTAAAAATATACCTAGATTAAACGCTGAACTGACAGTGCCAACTACACGTATACCTATGGCAAGACTGGGCGGGGAAGGTTCACTGTGTGGAGTGTGGCAGGGAAATGACTTACCAAAATCAGGACAGTATGAAAACATTAATTATCGTTACGACGACAATCTTTTATTCGGTGTGATTGTATTATCTGAAAAAATGTTTGATGCCACAATGGACAAGACGCCACTTCAGCTGGCTTCCGAAAGAGCTTATAATCAGATATTTTCTTTGCTTGATAAGCTTTCATTTCCATACTTATTCCGAATTTGGAATTATATGGCTGATATTAATGACCAAAGTTCAGGACTTGAACGCTATGTTCAATTTAATCTTGGGCGACAAGATGCTTTTCTGTCTCACGGACGAGATGTCGTGGGCAATGTACCTGCAGCATGTGCCTTAGGATTCAAATCAACATTCGATGAGGAAAACTCAGATCAGAACTCCCTAACAATTTCTTTTTTAGCTGGGCGAGTCGAGCCTCTGAATATAGAGAATCCACGCCAGATCAGTGCTTATCAATATCCACAACAATATGGTCCTCGCAGTCCGACATTTTCGCGTGCAAGTTTGGTAACGCTAGGCTCTGACGAGATACTGTTTGTATCGGGTACTGCCAGCATTGTTGGTCACGCAAGCTTGCATCCTGATGATGTGGTTGCCCAAACTCATGAAACTATCAATAATATCAGCGCGGTGCTTGCCGAGGTGAATAGGCGAGACAACCAAGCTAGGTTTGAACTATCCGACTTGCATTACACGGTCTATGTACGCCACATTGACGATTTAGATCCCATTCGTAACGAATTACAGCATTGTGTGGGCAATAAACTTAAAGCGGTTTATCTGCAGGCAAATGTGTGCCGTCAGGATCTATTATTAGAAATTGAAGCGACAGCCGGTCATTCGATGGTAAAACGTCACAGCACTACAGATTCAAATGATTCAAATCATGGGCGCGTTTAACAATGCGTGCTTTCTTGAATATGATATTAAATCTGTACGAGTACCTAGTAATGTATCTAGGGCTCCTGTTACTTGGACTGATGTGTCTGGTATGGACACCGATTGCATTTATTCTTTATCCCTTGCTTTCGAGATCACAAGGACGTGCATTAGGGCGTTATGTAATTACCTTTTCATTTAGGTTGTATCTAACGGTTCTTAGCCTCTCTGGACGATTCAGTTTTGATTTGAAGGCATTAGATTCGCTAAACAATGAGCCATCATTGATTCTTGCGCCTAATCATCCATGCTTGTTAGATGCGGTGATGATCATTTCTCGCTTGCCTAATGTGTCCTGTGTACTTAAAGCTGAGTTATTAAATAATATCTTTCTTGGCGCTGGAGCGAGATTAGCTCGTTATATTAGCAATAAGACGGTTAGAAATATGATCGATATGGCTGAGGATGACTTTACAACAAATAGTCATTTATTATTATTTCCTGAGGGTACTCGAACGATTACCAACCCAGTGAACCCATTCAAGGGGAGTATCGGCTTGATAGGAACTCATGCTGAGGTGCCAGTACAAACGATACTAATAGAAACGGACTCCTTATTTTTAAGTAAAGGTTGGTCATTATTTCGGAAACCACCCATGCCGATACATTATCGAGTTCGTCTTGGACGGCGGTTTTCACCCCCAAAAAACACTAAGCGTTTTATGGTCGAACTGGATGATTATTTTAGAAATCAGTTAATTAACAACTCAGCATTTTATCCAACCAACTCGTTGCCTAAGCAGCCTGAACGTGAACTTTAATTAAGTAATTGTAATTATGACAACTAGCTCAAGCTCTCACCTTGTTCTTATTCCTAGTTATAACCCAGGGATAAAAGTCTATGAAACCGTAAGACAAGCTCGACAATTTTGGAACCCTGTTTGGGTAGTCATTGACGGTAGCACCGATGGTAGTACCGATGGCTTATTAAAAATGGCTGTAGATGATGAGGGTTTACGGGTGATGGTTTTACCTAGTAATCAAGGCAAAGGTGCCGCAGTATTACATGGCATTGAACAGGCATCTGATGCGGGGTTTACTCATGTATTGACTATGGACTCTGATGGCCAGCATCCACATGAGCGTATTCCCGATTTTATGAACGAATCACTAAAACACCTTGATGCGATGATCTTGGGCAAACCAGTATTTGATGCTAGTGCACCAAGCTTGCGAGTGAAAGGGCGGCAGGTTTCAAACTGGTGGGCCAATCTTGAAACTCTATGGGCTGGTATCGGTGATTCCTTATTCGGTTTTCGTATCTACCCCATTGAGCCACTCAAGCAGCTGATGCGTGATCAACGTTGGATGCGTCATTTTGATTTTGATCCAGAGGCAGTAGTTCGACTTTGTTGGAAGGGCGTTAGACCAGTGAATTTAGACGCCGAAGTGCGATACTTTGGTGAAGAGGATGGCGGCGTGTCGCATTTTCGTTATTTACGCGACAATATATTACTAACATGGATGCATAGCCGTCTGTTTATTGGGTTTGTTGTACGACTCCCCATTTTATTATTTAGACGTGTAACAGGACGCACTTAAACTGCCTAGCGACTGTGGATAGTATATGTATTTAAAACATGCCACCATTGATCGAAATAATTTGACCAGTGATATAAGCCGCTTGGTCGGAACTGAGAAAACTCACTAAATCAGCCACTTCCTCTGGTGTGCCAGCTCGTTTCATTGGCACCATACGTTTAATATCTTCAGGCTTGAAGGTTGAATCGCTCATGCTGGTATCGATAATGCCGGGTGCGATGGCATTAACGGTAATGCCACGACTAGCGACCTCTTTTGCTAGTGATTTAGTCGCCGAATTAAGGGCGCCCTTAGCCGCTGAATAATTAACTTGACCAGCATTACCAGTAATTGCTGCGATTGACGATACATTGATAATACGTCCCCAGCGGCTACGAATCATTGGCATCATCAGCGGATGAGTGACATTAAAAAAGCCGTTGAGTGAGACATCTATAACACGGTGCCATTGTTCAGCTTGCATACCGGGGAATACAGCATCGTCATGAATACCTGCATTATTAACTAAAACTTGAATCGGCCGATCTTCGGTCAGTGCTGTGAGCATTTCAGCTACTGTTACGCTATCGGTAACATCGAAAACCAGCACCTCAGCACTGCCACCTCCTGTAGAAATACTATCCGCTACGGCCTGAGCCGCTTGCAAGCTATGGTTGGCATGAATGTAAACATGGTAACCATCAGCAGCAAGACGACGACATATAGCAGCGCCAATGCCGCCGCTACCACCGGTAACGAGTGCATTTTTCATAATGTATTTCCAGAAGTAAAAGAAAGTGCATTGACGTTGAGTACGACTGCGGCACGTCCTTCAAGTAAAAGTTGTCCTTGTTCGCTGCTGATACTGAATTGATAAAGCACATCGTTGTCATTACGTGCGATTGCTGTTGCTTTGATCGCTAAATCAGTGCCGATATCATCGAGTCGAGCTACATAGAGTTGTGTACTGCGTATGCTGACTAAATAACCAATTTCAGGGCGAGTACTACCAACTGGTGCTAGCAATGCGCCATGAACTGCCATAGCTTGTGCTGCGTATTCAATACCGCAGGTTGTCGCGAGGCGTTGATGTGCTCGTAGTGGATTATCGTTGTTGCGATGACTACTAGCACGGCATTGAATGGTATCTAAATCCCATGAGTCGACGGCATCAAGCAAACACATACTACCCTGATGGGGAATATGTTCGCTAATCCATTTATGATCTATAGGATCAGGTTTTAGCATGGTGCCAC
>CAXBIM010000041.1:0-23611 GCA_963975785.1 uncultured Methylophaga sp. | reverse complement strand
CCGCGCCATGGCTTTCCATGCAATGGCATGAATAGGATCACCAGTGCGATAAATATCGAACCCAGAAAAGTCATCGACGCCGGCTTGTTTATGATGATTAAGCTGTTGACCATGATGAGCAGCCGTAGGTAAAGGTAAGTCTCCAATAGGATTGGGATAGACTAAGCCGGAAGAATTGCTATCAAAATAGCTCCATGTTGTATATAGGCCGAGCGGAAACTGACTGGCAATGCGAATACGGCCTAATGGCTGATTCCCTCGACGTTCACTGGCTAAGCTTATCGACATCGTGGTTGTTTGCTGTGCTTTTAGCATAGATATTAGGAAATGATGTTTATAGCCTTTGAATAGACGAAAAGGATTATATGTTCGTGTAATATCCTGTTTGCTGGCTACACTAAGTTGATAACTATCATGGTGAGATTGATTATCAAATAACACGGTGAAATCAATTGTTTTTCCACAAAACACCGGTTCGGAAAAGGCACGATCGAGCTCAATTTTGGCTAGGTTTCGGTAGGTATGTAACATGGCGACTAAACCTAAACTCCCCAGCAAAAAACACAAGACATGGCCCAGACTATTACTGTAATTAATTGCGCCTAATAAGATTAATATGAGAAAGCCAGCATAGATAAACCCAAAACGAGTAGGCAAGATAAATATCCGTCGACCACGCAGTTTTTTAAATCGACGATAAAGTTGGATAAGAGGGTGCGTCATACTTAATAACTAAGGGATGGCTACTTGGGAAATGACTTCTTCAATGACGTTACTTTGTGAATATTCATCTCGAGCATTCAAGCGATGGTTTACTACGCTAGGGAAGACAGCTTGAACATCTTCGGGCAGGACCTGTTGCCGTCCTGAAATGAGTGCCCATGCTTGTGCCGCATGTAATAAAGCGAGGCCAGCACGTGGTGATAAGCCAAAATGGAAAATACCTGATTCACGTGTGTGAGCTAATAGCTGCTGTACATAATCGACTAAAGCAGGGGCAATGTGAATCTTGCTCACGGCTGTTTGTAAGTCAATTAAGGTATCGCTGTTAATCACTGCCTGTAGTTGTTCTAATAGTTGACGGCTATCTTCACCTAGTAAAAGGGCGCGTTCTGCTTCGGCATCAGGATAGCCAATTTTAAGTCGCATTAAAAAGCGGTCAAGCTGAGACTCAGGCAGGGGAAAGGTGCCAATTTGAGTGGATGGATTCTGGGTGGCAATGACAAAAAAAGGAGCTGGTAGTCGATAAGATTGACCTTCAATACTTACTTGACGTTCTTCCATGGCTTCTAGCAATGCACTTTGAGTGCGAGGCGTCGCCCGATTAACTTCATCTGCAAGTACTAATTGGGTAAATATAGGGCCTTTATGAAAGCTGAAACTATTCGTTTCACGATCAAAAATTGATACGCCTAAAATATCTGCCGGCAACATATCGCTGGTAAATTGGATACGCTGAAATTTTAAGCCCATGGTATTGGCAATCGTATGAGCTAGCGTGGTTTTAGCTACGCCAGGAACATCTTCGATTAGTAAATGCCCTTTTGCCAGTAAACAGGTTAATGCAAGCTTGGTGACCTGCTGTTTACCAAGAATAATTGTGTTAATTGATTGCAAAATAGCAGCAACATCAGTGTGTGGCATTATGAACCCCAAAACAAAAAGTCATGAGGCATTTTGGCATAGTTAGCTCATTTATAGTGGGATTTAATAGAAATTATTCTTCTTAATTCACAATAAACTAAATGATCATCGTCACTATAGTGCTGGCGTGTGAACGTCAGCTGTAACCATCTGACCTATCGCACAACACGGAACGAGGCATATAGCTAATTAGTATTGCAGGGATGGCGTTAAACGACTTTTAAACGATTATTCGTGTCTCTATTTTCACGAATTAGGGTATTACTCGCACCATAGTTAGCCGCTTTCACTAAGCGATCGTAGAGTAATACATTGACTGAGGCAGATAGGTTCATGCAACCTACGGTGGGCACATATACCACAGCATCAGCCTTATCAATAATATCTTGGTCTATCGAACCATCTTCAGGGCCGAAAATATAGAGTGCATTTTCTGGGTGTTCATACTCAGGCAAGGGAATAGCATTGATGGCGAACTCAACACAGACAATTTTCATGTTGTCAGTGATGACATCGGTCAGGCTTTTCGCCCGAGATATAAGCACATCTTTACTTATTTTACGGCTCATATCGACGGATCTGGCTTTACGCTCAATGGCGCGAGGGTACCGATCGCCGGTATAAAAAATCTTATCGACCCTATAATTAGCGGCTGCTCGTAAAACAGAGCCTACATTATCAGGGCTTTTCGGATTGACTAAACCGAGGATTACTTGAGATTGTTTCATTTATTCCTTAGTGAGACGGTCGGTTGGTGTTACGGTCTCTTCTTTAATACAATTTTCCAACACGATCTAAATAAGTTAGATAAAGGCGCATATCAAACTCTAACTGATGGTAGTTCGGTTCCATGTAAGTACATAATTTGTAGAATGCTTTGTTGTGATCTTTTTCTTTTAAATGAGCCAGCTCATGTACGACGATCATGTTTAAAAACTCACTGGGTGCCGTTTTAAATACTGAGCCTATGCGCATCTCATTTTTGGCTTTCAATTTATTGCCTTGAACCCGTGATACAAAGGTATGCAAACCTAATGCTTGATGCAGCACATCAAGTTTATCATCATAAATGACTTTACTCAGCGGACTAGACTGACGAATAAATTGGTTCTTTAAGTCAATTACATACGAATATAGGGCTTTGTTCGTTTTAATATCGTGGGTATTGGGGTATTTTTTTAACAGAAAGTCACCAAGCGTTTTGTTGCTAATTAAACTTTGAACTTGCTCTTGCACCGTTTCTGGATAAGAAGCTAAATATTTTAACTGAGTCATTTTATATTCAAAATTCGTTTTGCATTATTAGTCGTTATTGTAGCAATATCTTGTTGGCTTTCAGAACGAATGTCTGCGAGCGCGGCGAGTATGAGAGGAATGTTTTCTGGCGTATTTCTTAGATCATGCCATTCTGCTAATCGCATATCGGGTGCATCGGTTTCTAATACGATGCTGGATAAGGGAAGTTGACTGAATAATGTCCTCAAACGTGTTGCCTTTGCATGGGTAATAACGCCACCGACACCTAATATAAAACCTAGCTTGATATATTGTTCTGCCTGTTGCAGGCTGCCATTAAATGCATGAACAATACCGCCAACTACGCGATGTATTTTGAGTAAGTTTATTATGTGGTCGTGTGCTTTACGGACATGAAGTAACACGGGGAGTTGAGCTGATTTGGCGAGTTTTAATTGTGCAGTGAATAAATCTATCTGCGCCTGTTTATTATGCTCTGGCAAATAAAAATCCAAACCAATTTCACCGATCGCAACAGGATAAACAGTAGCAACTAATCTGTGCAATTCTATTAAATGTTCAGCGAGATGTTCATCCATAAACATCGGGTGTAAACCTAATGCAGGATGCAATAGGGTGGACTGATCACAGAGTTCAAGCAATCGAGGCCATTTATCAGCGCTCACACCGGGCACGACAATATGGTTGATACCTAATTGCTTGCAATTGGCCAAGATCTCGGTACGGTCAACATCAAACACTTGAAAATCAAGGTGGCAATGGCTATCAATAAGATTGATCATTTAAAGTCTAATTTTCATTTATTGTTACCAGTCGGAGCATTAATGTAGTGAGCATGTAAGTATCTATTTAGCTTAGCATTAACTAGGTTTTACTGTGATTCTGTTTTAAGTTAGATTGTCCTTGCATCAGCCATGTTTGGTAATTTTAGCTTTAACTTTAATGGAAACAAGCTTCGTAACTCAAACTAACTAATGATTATTACCCAAATAATGACCATATTATTATTCACACATAATACGTGTGTAATTGGTAAACTAAGCCCGATATCCTCATAACAACCTAATTTATATTTTGACGACACACGATTTTCAGCCCTTATCATTGACCGCTATTGAGGCGGCTATCGACCCAGCTACACGCAAAAAAATGGGTGATATTTTAATTCATCAATCTGTAGCTTCAACTAATGATGTGCTTTGGCGCCGCTTTAGTGAGGGGCAAACTTCCCCAGCAATTTGTCTGAGTGAAACGCAAACCTCTGGTCGAGGAAGGCGGGGCGATCTTTGGCATTCACCTTCAGTTGGTAACTTGTATTTATCGATTTTCTGGCCATTTCCCGCAGAAACTATGAGTGAAGGACTTAGTATTGCTGTGGGAATAAGTTTGATTGAAACCCTCAAAACTGAAGGAATCAATGACTTACAGTTGAAATGGCCTAATGACGTGTTATATAAAAGACAAAAGTTGGCCGGAATTCTAGTAGAATCACGTTTCGGAAAAAATCAAAATACCGTCCTTGGCATTGGCCTTAATTTTAAGCTTCCAACTGCCACGCAAAATAAAATTCATCAACCTACCACCAGTCTTCAACAGCTTTGTACTGAGATACCCTGTAGAAATGGACTGGCAGGAAAAATAATTCAAAATATGATTACAACATTAGAACACTTTCAACGCCGTGGCTTAACCGACTTTATCCCACAATGGCCCCAGTATGATGCACTAGCTAATCATCCCGTTACCTTAATCAGTGATACAGAGTCACTCAACGTTATTGCCCGAGGCATTAACGAGCGGGGTGAACTACGCTATGAGCATGAAAATACATTGCACACATTATCCAATAGCCACGTCAGCATTAGGTTTGCCTCATGAAATTATTAGTTGATATTGGCAATTCCCGTATTAAATGGACGATTTTAGATTCAGGTCGATTCACCGAGTCACATAGCTTTGATCGTAAAAAAACGGGTGTTAAAACGTCATTCACTAATGAATGGAAAGAACTCACAGACATTGATTCCATTTTCGTTTCTAATGTCGGTGGCGATAAAATTGCCGAACATCTCACTGATTGGGCTGTAAAAAAATGGCAACTTACACCTAAATTTATTACGAGTGAACAAAAGCGTTTTGGTGTAACGAACGCGTACCAAGAAGCAGATAAACTAGGCGCTGATCGCTGGTTAGCCTTAATTGCAGCAAGACAGCATGCTAGACAAGCCACGTGTATCATTGATTGTGGTACGGCTATCACGATTGATGTCGTGACTAAATATGGTGCTCACCAAGGTGGAATGATTTTACCTGGTATAACATTGATGCGCGAAGCACTAACAAGTAATACCAGTAATATTAACGATGTAGTGGAAGATAGCGAGTTTAAAACACTTGCCGTGAATACCCAAAGTGCAATCCAATCGGGTACTTTATATATGGTCACCGCGAGCTTGGAACGCATAGTTGACGATTTAAACGAGCAATTCAATAATCGCATACGTTTTATTATTACTGGTGGTGATGCAACACTTGTCATGCCATTACTACCTTCATTTATTGCTCATTATCCTGATATCGTTTTAAAAGGTTTAGGTTATTACGCTCGCCAAGGCGATAGACAGCCTAAAGTCAGACCTGAAGCAGCTAAAGTGACAAAAGCAGTTGAAGCTACAGATGTAGTCGAAGCTCCAAAAGTTGCCGAAGTTCCTGAAGCAGTTGAAACGCCAAAAGCAGTTGAAGCTCCAGAAGTAGTTGAAACGCCAAAAGCAGTTGAAGCTCCAGAAGTAGTTGAAACGCCAAAAGCAGTTGAAACTCCAGAAGCAGATGAAACTCCAGAAGTAGTCGAAGCTTCAGAAGTAGTCGAAGCTTCAGAAGTAGTCGAAGCTTCAGAAGTAGTTGAAACGCCAGAAGCAGTTGAAACGCCAGAAGTAGTCGAAACTCCAAAAGCAGTTGAAACTCCAAAAGTAGTTGAAACGCCAAAAGCAGTAGAAGTGAACGAATTAGTTGAAGTTACAGAAGCGGTTGAACTACAAAAGTAGTCATGCAATGATATTTGTCAGATTGACGAATCTAATGTAACCTTCTGCACCCTTATGGAGAGCTGGCCGAGTGGCTGAAGGCGCACGCCTGGAAAGCGTGTATAGGTTTATCCCTATCGAGGGTTCGAATCCCTCGCTCTCCGCCAATTTAGACTGTTGAGTTTCTCCTACTTCGAGAGACTCAACAGAACCTAATAAAATCTATATACACCACAGTAAAATCTCCTTATAACACCCCATACATACCGTTTTTGCAATATTATCCTAATGATATTTAGATCTGAAATCCGTTCGGTTTTCGATTATCACTATCGGCTAGGCGGCTTCTCCTTATGCCTAATTTTGACAAAGGATTTAAACGCATCGCTAATTGCTAGCTTTAGTGCTTATTGGCATAAGCCTTCCAACTGTGAAATTCCTGATTGTGTACGCCTGTACTGAGCTTCAGCGCCATACTTTTATCCCTTTTGAATTTCTGGTTTATACGATTATTTGTCGAATACTAGCGGTTATCCTGCCAATAATATCGTAGTGAATGATGCAACTCCAGCCTTTACAAACTTTGTATCGGCAAGTTGTACTCTTCCATTACCTACTAGTGTTACAGACTGTGTTGTGACTGTGTTGTGACTGTGTTGTGACTGTGTTGTGACTGTGTTGTGACTGTGGAGCCAGAAGTTACTGGCAAAGGTGCCATTGAGTGGACACTAACCGGTGCTCTGTTGGCAGATACAGAAGGTTCAGTGGTCTATCAGGTTCAGATTGATAATTAGCCCTTTATCTTAGTGTTACTGCCATAGTCTGAAGTTGCGTTAGATTTAGCAGTCTATAGATAATAGCCTCAACGTCTTTATGTCGTTGGGGCTTTTTTGGGTCTCCAACTTAATTATTTATGAAAGACCATATTATTAAGTATGCTTATTTTAGGGTTGGAGAGCTGTATTGTATTGGGTTTATTCATGATAGTACTGAGTTTAAGCAATAAAATTGCTAGTAGTTGGTGAGGAAGTTGTTATATTGTAAGTCTTTAATAATGCCTGATAATTTAACGTGGAATACACAATATGACGATATTCTCGGTAGATCTAGTTAGTTTTTTGGCAACAACGATGGAAGTGTTGGCCTTTTTATTTATATTGATGCTGGGATTAGGTGTGTTGTGGGCAATCGCAACCTATGTGATTGACGTTAACCAAACTGAGCAGACGATTCGTCGAAATTATCCTGTTATTGGTCGTTTCCGCTATATATTTGAACACGTCGGTAAATTTTTCCGCCAATATTTCTTTGCCATGGATCGTGAAGAATTACCCTTTAATCGAGCTCAGCGGTCATGGGTTTATCGGGCATCTAAAAATGTTGATAGTACCGTGGCTTTTGGCTCTACAGATAATATGAATGGAGCGGGCAGCGTATTGTTTGTTAACTGCGCCTTTCCAACCTTATGGCAAGATGCTGTACCGCCTAAGCCGATAACCATTGGTACTGATTGCATGCAGCCATACACCACGGATTCAATTATTAATATTTCTGGTATGAGTTATGGTGCGATATCAAAACCAGCGGTGTTAGCTTTGTCAGCGGGGGCAAAAGTCGCGAAATGTTGGATAAATACCGGTGAGGGCGGTTTATCTCCTTATCATCTTGAAGGCGGTGCAGATATTGTATTTCAGATTGGTACTGCTAAAAATGGCGTACGCGATCTAGCAGGTAATTTAGATGACGCTAAGTTGATTGAAGTTGCCGCACATCCACAAGTGAAAATGTTTGAAATTAAGATGAGTCAAGGTGCCAAGCCTGGTAAGGGCGGTATTTTACCCGGGGAAAAAGTGACGGCAGAAATTGCTGCGATTAGGGGTATTGAAACTGGCAAAGATGCACTTAGCCCAAATCGTCATGTAGATATTAGAAGTTTTGATGACTTGATTGACATGGTTAATCATATTCGAAAAGTAACAGGAAAACCGACAGGCTTTAAAATGGTAATTGGTGCACCTATTCAGTTAGACGAGTTACTCAGCACCATCCGTAAACGTGGAGTAGATTTCGCCCCTGATTTCATCACTATTGATGGTGCTGAAGGGGGCACTGGTGCGGCACCGATGGCACTGATCGATTCTGTGGGTATGTCAATTCGTGAAAGTCTGCCGATGCTGGTTGACAAGCTTAAACAATATGGCCTGCGAGACAAAATTATAGTGATTGCAGCAGGTAAGTTGATTACACCTTCTTCAGTTGCTTGGGCATTGTGTATGGGGGCTGACTTTATCACCAGCGCGCGAGGATTTATGTTTTCATTGGGCTGTATTCAAGCTTTACAGTGTAATAAAAACACCTGTCCTACAGGCATTACTACTCACAACCCTAAGTTCCAACGGGGATTACATCCAGAAACTAAAGCTGTCCGTGTTGCTAATTATGTTAGGAATTTGGTCAATGAGGTGGGGATTATTGCTCATTCCTGCGGTGTTAAAAACCCTAGAGCTTTAAATCGTAGTCATGCTCGTATTGTTATGAATGATGGTAAGACCAAGGGTATGGATGAACTCTATCCTGAAGCTGAACTTATGGCAGAGTATGCGCATAGCGATTAGTTATTGCTGATGACATTGGACATGATTTTAACCATTAAATTTTGAACTGGATTATTACAATATAGTGACACTTGATGGCGTTTTATGGCGTATTTATTCTGAGATTCTTAGCTGAACGATGCTTTGATTTTGAAAATAGGATTAGTACTTTTAAGCGATCAGGCATTATCATCCAGCTCCTTTACTGTCCCGATTAACTCGAGTTAATGATATAAGTAGTTAAAAATATCAGCATAATGAATTGTTTGGAAAGAAATAAAGGATAAAGATGAAAGCGAAACAAAAAATATCGGCCGACGCGGCAAGTCTTATTGACGCGGCAGCAGAACAGTTTGTTAGTACAGCAAGAGCAGCTATAGCTAAACGCGGTGTGTTTTATGTTGCTCTCGCAGGTGGTTCGACCCCTAAAGGTTTGTATAAAAAATTAGCTACTTCTCCTTATGTTGAGCAAATAGATTGGGCTCGTGTCCATTTATTTTTTGGTGATGAACGCTGTGTATTGCCAACTCATGATGAGAGTAATTTTAAAATGGCACGCGAAGCAATGATTGACCATGTGCCTATTCCACAAACAAATGTTCATCGTATGCCGACTGAAGAGGGTGTTGCCCCTGAAGTTGCGATTCGTTATTGCCGAAAAATGAAAGAAATAATGGAAGAACAGCCTTTAGACTTAGTGTTGCTGGGTTTGGGTCCTGATGGACATATTGCTTCTTTGTTTCCTGATACTGAAGCATTAGACGCTACGACGATGACAACAAGTTTATATGTTGAGAAATTTGAGTCATGGCGTGTGACGATGACTTATCCAACTATTAATGCAGCGAGACAAGTGATTGTCTTTATTTCTGGCGACGCAAAAGCAGAGATTGTTCGTGATATCACCACAGATGCTGTACAAGATTTGCCAATTCAACGCCTAGCGCCACAAGGCGAATATTATTGGTTTATGGATAAAGCGGCGGCTGGTCAATAATTAAGTCATGAAATATGTGCTGGCTGCAGACATCGGTGGAACCAAAACGTTATTTCAATTAACGATGGAAAACGATGACGTACTATTCGAGCAAGAATATGTCAGCCAGCAGTTTGAAAGTTTTGATTTGGTCTTGACTGAGTTTTTAGGCCAAGCTCAGCTTAAACACTATGAAATTGACCGAGCTTGTTTTGCTGTAGCTGGCCCTGTATTTGGTCGTGATGCTAATGTCACTAATTTGCCTTGGCAATTGAATGCTGATGAATTAGCTAAAAACTTCAATATTAAACACGTACATCTATGCAATGATTTTGAAGCAGTTGCCCATGGCATAGCTTGTCTTGCTGAAGATGAACTTGTGACCCTACAGCAGGGTGAAGTTGACGAGACGATGCCTCGCGCTGTTATTGGCGCAGGAACCGGTCTAGGACAAGCGCTATTATTCCCCGTTGCCAATGGCTGGCAAGTTGTATCAACTGAAGGTGGTCACACAGATTTTGCACCAACAGACAAAATGCAGGTTTTATTACTCGAACATCTGATTGAACGTTTTGGTCATGTTTCATATGAGCGTGTGGTATCGGGTGTTGGACTGGTCACTATTTATAAGTTTTTGCGCGCTTATGGAATGGAAAATGAAAATCCTCAACTTCGTGAAGCGATGATGACCGGAGATCCTGCCGCAGCAATTAGTCGGTTTGCTAATGACCAACAAGATACTTTAGCTGTGGAGTCATTAGATTTATTTATTCAGATCTACGGTGCTCAGGCCGGTAATTTGGCGCTTACTGTTACGCCACGTGGCGGTTTATATCTTGCTGGCGGGATTGCGGCAAAGAATATTGAGCGATTTAAACAAGGGCAATTTATGGATGCTTTTGTGGCGAAAGGTCGAATGAAACCATTAATGGAAAAAATACCTGTTCATTTAATCATTCAAGCTAAAGTAGGCTTACTTGGTGCGCGGTTATTGGCACGAAAAATAATTGTATAATGACGCAATGAGAATAAAAAATAAATGAACAATAATATCGCAATAAATGTCGAAGCTACTTACCTGGAACAGGAATCTGATCCAGCAAAAGAACGCTATTTATTTGCCTATAAGATTACGATCAAAAATGCTGGTTCTAACTCTGCACGTTTGTTGTCGCGTTACTGGAAAATTACCGGTGGTGATGGTATCGAGCAAGAAGTGGAGGGGGATGGTGTTGTGGGGCTTCACCCTTATTTGGCACCAGAAGAACAATTTACCTATACCAGCGCTGCAATGTTAGATACGCCTGTGGGAATGATGCAAGGTCATTACATGATGGTTAATGATACCGGCGAACGTTTTGAAGTCGATATCCCTCCGTTTACCTTAGCTGCTCCACAAACTTTGCATTAAATACTATGACGACGCAATTTAGAGAACCCCAGTTTTGGTTTTGTTTTTTGTTCGTCAGCTTGTTATTTTCAGGAATAGATCCCGTTGCCGATCGCTTAACGTGGACATTAGAAACCTTTCCAGTCATGATCGGTTTGCTGGTGTTATGGCTTACTTTTTCTCGCTTTCCTCTGACCGTACTAAGTTATAGATTATTCGCTATATTTGGTTTGATTCTTATTATTGGTGGTTATTATAGTTACGCAGAAAACCCACTATTTGATTGGATTCAAATCGAGTTTGATTTGGCACGTAATCACTATGATCGCTTAGGTCATTTTGTGCAGGGTGTTGTACCTGCTATCGTCGGTCGTGAATTGCTATTGAGAACATCACCATTGCAACGAGGTAAGTGGCTATTTGCCATAGCCTGTGCAATTAGCCTAGCGATTAGTGCTAGTTATGAACTACTCGAATGGTGGACAGCGGTTATTAACGAACAAGCAGCCGAAGCCTTCTTAGGCACTCAAGGTGATAACTGGGATGCACAGTGGGATATGTTCTTAGCACTCTGTGGCAGTGTTGTTGCCCAGCTGGTATTGAGTCGAACTCATGATCGTCAGCTTATGGCTTTGGAAGCTCGACGCTAATTACATTCACCAATTGATTGGGGGGCACATATCTGACCGTCAATCCAAATGGCATTATCAAAACGTGCATTGTCTAACTTGCTGCCGCCTAGATTAGCATTAGTTAGGTCGGCATAACTTAAGTCAGCATTACTCAGATCGGCATAACTCAAATCAGCATCTTTAAGGTTAGCACCGATTAATAGACTATTTTGCAGTTGACTGTAACTTAGGTTAGTAAAGCGTAAATCAGCATACGCCATATCAGCGTTAGTTAGCGTAGTGTTCATCATATTTGAGGCGACTAACTGACTGTTTCTCAGTTGTGCATTATTGAGATCATTATTGTGCAGATCTAATTGTGGTTTTATGCAGTTCGTCCAGTTTACGTTGGGAGTGGCTGACGAGTCACAATTACCTAACGGTAAGGGAAGTGGCTTAGCATAGATAATTGTCAAAATAAAAATCACCGTCATGACAGAAAAAGTAATGAGCATTGGCCAAAAAATCGGCTGTTTTCGATGCCGAAATTTTTGCATGATCATACTACGTATTCTTCGGCGTTGAATTTCACGATCATCTTCATCGCTACGACGAGTATTGTGGCGACGTTGCGGTATCGGTGACTCTTGATCTTCTAGTGGATATCTACGGTCAAAACCATCACGTTCATCGAGGTGTTTTTGAGCTTGCTCTTCGGTTAAAAAGTTATGTTTCGATTGCAGTTGAGATTTATTGTAAATATGTTGCCAATTTTTTTGATCAGTACTGACTTCATCATTAGCATTAAGGCGTCCGAGTAGTAGGTGATTAACAATCACTGACTCAGCAAAAGGCCCACGGACAGTGTGCCCATGCCTTCGTGTATACCATAATGTTGTTTGATGCTTCATGATCTGTTGATTCATAGATTAGTCATCTTGCTATACTAGCATTGTGTTCAATAAAAGTGGGCTGATGTTATTGTGTTTATTCAGCAATCTGTACAAACTTCTGTCGGTTCAACTCAAGATATCCCTAATAAATTATTAGCGGATATTGCATTCGGTCAACGATTGGAATCAACCGTTGTTAAGCCAGCATTGGCTGGTGAAGTTATCACCATTAAAATAGCGGATAGTTTGCTGAATATTCGTACACCGGTTGATTTGCAAGCCGGTCAGAAGTTGCAGCTTGAAGTAGTCCTTGAGCAAGGTAAATTGGCTTTAAAAATCGTTTCTATCGCACAAGGGTCAAAAGCGACCATTCCGTTTGAAAGTTTGACTAAGCGCTCCCCAGAATTATTCAGCTTAAAAGCGGGACAACAAGTCTCAGTAGAAGTGGTGAAGATTTTGGCTGAGAATAGGTTGCTAGTTCAAACTTCTACGGCCAGCAATTTGCCTCAAATAAAGCAGGCAGTTCAACAATTTGATGTCGATACCACTCAGCTTTCAAAAACCTACAAGCTAGGTGATAAATTGGTGATGGATATCGTCAATACCAAGCCATTATCAATTCAATTACGAGCCGAACAACCACTCACACGTGAACAGCTTATTGTTGATCGCCTACGACAAATACTGCCCCAATCAATGGCTTCGGCTAGTTTAGATAAAGTATTGAGTGTCGCTAACAAGCAACAATTACCAGCACAGCTGCAAGCTGCTGTTCAACAACTAGTCGACAATACTTTAGACAAATCAGCGGTTACTCAAACGAATGCTCTGAAACAAGCATTATCGACATCAGGCGTGTTTACCGAAAATAAGTTACTTAATATGCCTAGTGCCATTAATCAGGATTTTAAGGTAAATGTGACTAGAGTATTAAATGTACTAGACGACGTTATCGCACAAGTACAAACGCAATTAGACGGTAAACCTATTAACAAACTGCCGGCACAAGTGCTTTCTGCATTAATGACTCAGGGTAAGTCTCCAGCTCAGTTACTCAATGTTTTATTGTCCGGAAAAAGTCCTGCGTCTAATAGTGTTGCTCAAACTATATTGTCGACGATTACCACTCAAGAACAAGCGACAGCATTAATACAATTATTGACTAAATCGCTCTCTCATCAACAGCAAGCAGTGGTGTCGGCTAGTAATAGACAAACACCTTTGCAATTATTTGAGTTAATGGCTTTATTTAAAGAGGTCGATAGTGTTCATAGGAAATTGCAATTCAACCAACTATCCATGCTCAAAGAACCTGAGGTGAGTAATGTCGTTAACAGCTGGCTATTTGATTTGCCGATTAAAGATAAACACAATGTCGACTTATTACAGGTGCAGGTTGATCAGCAAAAAAAACAGACAGAACATGGTGATGAAAGCTGGCAGGTGCAGCTTTGTCTAGATACTCAAAACCTAGGACCCGTTCAAGCGAGTGTTACTTTGCAAGGTGAAGATGTCAAAGTTGTTATTAGGGCGGAAAGATTTGAAAGCGCCGAACTATTAGCAGAAAATTTACCGTTGTTAAATGCAGCATTAGCTAAATTAAATGTGTCGATTAGTCATATGAGCTGCCTTTGTGATGACGTAAAAAAAGTCATGGTAAGTAATCAAGACCTCACCGATTCAACATCATTAGTGGATATTTCAGTATGAGTGACAATACGCCACTCAAGGCCATTGCACTGCAATATGATGGTGAGAATGCACCGATAGTTACGGCATCAGGGGAGGGGGATATTGCAGAAGAAATTATTCGTATAGCTAAAGAACACGGTGTGCCGTTACGAGAGGATATGATGTTGGCTGCATTATTGAGTGAATTAGAACTTGGTGAAGAAATTCCACCGTTGTTGTATCGGGTCGTCGCGGAAGTTATTGCTTACGCATATATTGTTTCAGGAAAAGTCCCTGTTATTAAAAAATAGCTATAAACAAATTAGGGCATTACTTTGCGTGCCACTAGAAAATCAATTTTAATGTAATTCTTGAGCCATTGCCTGATGATCGCGACTATGAAGGCGACTGATCAGATGAGCCTCTTCATCACTTAAATTACAGTTATCAATCAGTTGGCTAATGCTCGCGCCTTTACGTGCCAAACGAATGGCATGGTCATAACCTTGCTGAGTATTCATGCCGATATCGAGCGTATGTTGTTGTTCTTTTAATTGGTGAAGGGTTTGTTCAAAACGAATTATACGTTCATCTGTACCTACTGCACCAGCCGATAATATGGCCAATTGATTTTGTAAACTGGCTATTTTTGCAGTTTGAAATTGGTTTAACTTATATAAGCGGTAGCAGACATGAGTGACAAGCAAGGTGATGATAGCTACTGCCATTACGATAATAATTGTTGTCATTTCTCTTTCTCCTGAGCGTTATACATATTCATCAAAGAGGCCTTTATGTGGCTTTTTTGTATTGTTGTTATCGTCTGTTTGTTCTTGTTCACTATCATTAGGTTTCTTTTTCTGTTTTTCGCCACGTTTATCATCTGGTGGTACATTCACCGGTAGCGAAGGTGTTAGTGGCTGCGTGGGTGTAATCGTATCAGCCATGATGTGTGCACTAAACGCCAGTGAAGTCTGAGACTTCTTCTTCAGTCAAAAATTTATTCACATCAACTAATATTAATAACTGGTCTTCTCGGCTACATACGCCTTGAATAAAGCGTGAACTATCATCATTATTGACGACAGGAACAGAATCAATTTCAGATTGATGCAAATAAACTACTTCAGCGACACTATCAACCAACATGCCAATGACATTGCCATTTACTTCGACAATAATAATTCTAGATTGATCATCGTTACTTGCTTTAGGCTGTAAACCAAATCGACTGCGAGTATCAATAACTGTGACTACGTTACCGCGTAAATTAATAATGCCTAAAACATAGCTGGGTGCACCTGGTACAGGTGCTATTTCTGTAATACGGAGTACTTCTTGTACCTGCATTACATTAATACCGTAGGTTTCATCTTCAAGCTGGTAAGTCACCCACTGTAAAATAGGATCGTTTACTTCACCGTCTTTTTGACTCATTATTTTCCAACCTTACACATCATGACATTCATTGCCTGTAAAAGTAGTAGCTGACAAATTACTGGCAGCCGTTGAACTGATAAATAAAAAGCATTGTTCATGCCAATATTTGAGGAGAGAGTAAATTTACTAACTCCGTAATATTAACAATACTACAGCTTTTTTCAATTGAGGTGCCGGCTAACCAAGGTCGAGCACCAATATTTTTCCGCCATCGGATATCTTCGGGTAATAGTGTGATGACAGCGTTGATCTTATGGCAACTTAAGGCCCAGTTACCATCAGTAATCACAATCATAAAACTGGGTGGCGGGAGATTATGCCGGTGCTGAATAGG
This sequence comes from uncultured Methylophaga sp., assembly GCA_963975785.1. Classification (GTDB taxonomy): domain Bacteria; phylum Pseudomonadota; class Gammaproteobacteria; order Nitrosococcales; family Methylophagaceae. The sequence goes on along the minus strand of CAXBIM010000041.1, from coordinate 7,781 downwards.
GAGAACAACATGGGCAGTATTAATAATCTTTATTTGGTCTGAAGCCAGGTTATATGTTCCCATAATGGTTTCATTATCAGACATAGCGTGGCTTTGTTGTAAAGGTGTTTCAGGCCACGGTAATATCGCCTTGATGTCTTCGGTACGAATGGCAAGCTGTAGGCCGTTTATGTCAAATAATAGTGCCTGAAAAGGCTTGTTCTGACCGTACTTGTTAGCGGGTTTAGCTTTGTCTACACGAAGTTTGGTTTTGCCTGTTTCAATCTCCGTGGCGGAATCGACGAGCAACTCGTTAAAATAGAGACCTAAGGCCTCTTCATGTTCTGCGATTTTTTTTGATTCAGACATGAGGGAGATTGTTAAGGTCATTCGCTGTGCGCTGTAGGTGTTTTAATAACGCTGAGTAGGCAATAGCACCAGGTGCATATTGATTAGTATCGGGCAGTGGAAGACCTAGCTTACTGACATCTCGGAATTGATTGTCTACAGGAATAACGCCATCCCAGACTCCATCCTCATATTTATTATGCAACATTCTCAGGCTTTCAACTGATGAGCGGACATTTTGATCAAACAGTGTCGGAATAATCAAAAAAGGCAGGCCTTGCTTGCGAGAATGGTTAATCATTCCCAGTGTATGCAGCATATGTTCCAAGCCTTTGAGTGCTAGAAATTCAGTTTGGACAGGGATTAGAAGCTGATCACAGGCAGCGAGTGCATTAATCATTAAAATCCCAAGCATAGGCGGGCAATCAATGATGATATTAGGAAAGCGATCGCCTAAGTGTTTCAAGGTTTTTTTAATTATGAGACCCTTGCCGCCTTGAGCACCCAGCTGGCGATCTAAGGTTGCCATGGCAGTAGAGGCCGGCAATATGTAGATATTGTCGTAACCTGTCTTTTTGAGCGCATTAAAAATAGCCGAATTTGGGCTACGATCAATTTTCTGGAACACAGAATAGATACTGGTCTTTATGGTATCAGGATCATGACCAAAATAAGTGGTCAGCGAGCCATGGGGATCCATATCAAGAATGAGTGTCGGTTTACCTTGTTTGGCTAATAAGCTCGCCAAACTAACGACAGTAGTTGTTTTACCCACACCACCTTTTTGGTTAGCAACAGCCCAAATGGTCATGGTGTATCTGAACTTATAGATGGCAAAGGAGCGGGTATGCTCGCTCCTTCTAAGGCATTTGGTGTAAAGACATTTATATCACGACGACTATCTTTGCTACCCAATACAACTAAAACAACGCGACGATTTTTTTGACGACCTTCTTCAGTAGCATTGTCAGCGATAGGTTGAAATTCACCATAGCCTATAGCTGACATACGACTCGGATCTAGGCCATAACGATCTAATAAATGAACCACACTCGCAGCACGGGCGGCTGATAATTCCCAGTTTGATGGAAACTTTGGAGTATTAATCGGATTATTATCTGTAAAACCTTCTACCTGTATAGGATTAGCTGATGTGCTCAATATAGTAGCTACTTTGCCTATGATGGGTACCGCCTTGGATTCTAGTCGGGATTCACCACTATAAAATAAGACATTGGATTTCATTTCTAATTCTAGCCAATCTTCACCTTGTTTGATGATGACATCATCATTAGCAATGAGATCTGCTAAGGCTTTATTTAATTGTTTCGATATATCCTTGATAGTACGGATGATTTCATCATCTACAGGTGGCGGAGTATGGCTATCAATTACTTCCGGCGGTAAGGGATTAGGAGCTGGTGAGGGGATCTCAGGAGGCGGCGCTATAGGCATTTCAATTGCTGGTAATTCTAAGACGTTGAGAGGGTTTTCTTTTGCTCTTGGTTCAGGGGTTTGCTTACCTTCTCCTCGAAGTAAGTGACCTACTTGAATCGGATCTTTACTCTTGGCCGGATCGGTAAATACAGCCTCTAAGGTATCAGAAAGTACGCGATATTTTCCTTCATTGACCGAAGAAATTGAATACATGACCACAAAAAAGGCAAATAATAAGGTAATAAAATCGGCATAAGATACTAACCAACGTTCATGGTTTATATGTTCTTCGACTTTTCTTTTTCTTGCCATTGCCAGTAATTAACCAAGGTAGGCTTGTAAACGAGATTCAATATTACGAGGGTTATCACCGTCAGCCACCCCTATCAAACCTTCAATCATCATCATCTGTAAACTACTACGACGCTGTATCAGTGTTTTAAGTTTATTACCAATAGGCAGAAACAATAGATTAGCAAGGGCTACACCATAAATGGTGGCGATAAAGGCGACGGCTATCCCTGCACCTAATGAAGAAGGATCGGCCAAGTTTCCCATAACATGAATCAAGCCTAAAACCGCACCAATAATACCAATAGTTGGAGAGTAACCTCCCATTGCTTCAAAAACTTTTGCTGATTGCAAGTCATTATGTTCTTGTATGTCTAAATCAGTTTCTAATACATCACGAATCATCTCGGGTGTGCCGCCGTCAGCGATAAGCTGTAAGCCTTTTTGCGTGAACAGGTCTTCTTCAAATTCAGCTGCAGATTCTAACTTAAAAAGACCTTCTTTTCGTGCGATTTGATTCCATTCCAATATTTTATTGAGTGTATCTTCTGGCGAGTGTTTAGGGGGATAAAAAATCCAACTCAGCATTTTTAATGCTCGAATGAAGGTATTTAATGGGGTTTGTAACATTACGGCCCCTAGCGTTCCACCTAAAACAATTAATAGGGCAACAGCATTCATGATGCTATCAAGATGCCCACCTTCAAGGTATTGGCCACCAAGAATGGCACCAAAACCAATTAAGAGACCTAGAACACTTAGAATATCCATACTATCTCAATTCCGCTAAATGGTGACCGATATCATTAAGACTGAGTATTCTATCAGCCAAACCCGCTTTGGCAATGGCCATAGGCATGCCATATATCGTACTAGTTCGTTGATCTTGAGCCCATATTGTTGCACCTAATGGCCTTAACTTCTTACATGCTTCACGCCCATCAGCCCCCATCCCTGTCAAGATGATGACAAGTGTTTCAGCAGGACAAACGGGTATAAGTGAATCCAATGTTAAGTCGATAGAGGGCTTATAGGTCTGATCTGACTTGCTGGCCCGAATTTCGATGGTTGAATTTCTTTTTGTGCCTTTTATAAGCATTTGCATGCCACCTGGGGCGAGATATGCGGTTCCTGGCAACAGTTTATCGCCATCTATTGCCTGCTTAACCGTAATCTTACATTGTCCATCAAGCCGTTGTGCAAAAGAAGGCGTGAATGCAGCAGGCATATGTTGTATCAACAAAATAGGATGAGGAAAGTCGGATGGTAATTGTTTCAGAACCGCTTGCAAGGCAACAGGGCCACCTGTTGAGGTGCCAATTGCAACTAAGCGAATCGGAGCCTTATCTGTCGGTGCTGTGGGCGACCGATTAGCTTGGGGTAAAATAGAGGGGGCTTTGACCGACGGTAACTTATAATTTCGGGATTTTGTAGCTAAGTCGTACAGCCGTTGACATAGCTGCTGATGTGCGATGTTTGTATCGTCAGAAATATCTTGAAAGCGTTTAGGCAGATAATCGACTGCTCCGGCTTCCAATGCTACAAGTGTTGATTGTGCACCTTCCGTCGTCCATGTCGATAACATCAGTATGGGAGTAGGGTATTGAGCCATTATTTTACGAACAGCACTGATACCATCCATCAATGGCATTTCAATGTCCATGCTGATGACATCAGGTTTTAACAGGCTGACTTGAGTGACGGCTTCTATACCATTACTTGCCATGCCAACGACCTCTAAACGAGGATCACTGGTGATTATTTCAGATAGTCGTCTGCGAAAGAAACCTGAATCATCAACAATCAGTACGCGAACTGGCGGCATAGCGTCCTTTTAATCGCCTCGATTGGCATATTAATAGCCTCGATTGGCATAGGTATTCATTAATTCAGGGAAATCAAGAATAAGCGCGATTCGTCCATCACCTGTAATCGTGGCACCAGCTAGCCCTTTAGTCCCTTGTAATAAAGCGCCTAATGGTTTTATGACCACTTCTTCTTGACCAATTAATTGATCTACTACAAAGCCTACACGTTGAGTGCCTACGTTGACAATAACAACATGTTCTATTTCAGGTTTACCGGTAGGCTTAAATGAACTTGCGAGCCATTTTCTCAAATAGAATAAGGGTAATGTTTTTCTACGAACCATGATGGTTTTTTGACCATCGACCATATGAGTTTTAGTTAGATCTAGATGGAATATTTCGTTAACGCTGACTAATGGAAAAGCAAAAATCTGATCGCCTAACATGACCATTAAAGTAGGCATAATAGCGAGCGTAAGTGGAACTTTAATGGATAAAGTTGTACCTACACCAACTTCAGATTTGATCTCAATTACACCATTGAGTTTAGATATACTTGTTTTGACGACGTCCATGCCTACGCCTCGACCAGAAATATCAGAAATCTCTGCTTTCATAGAAAAACCGGGTGCAAAGATGAGCGCATAACATTCAGAATCAGTAAGACGTGAGGCGCTTTCTTCATCCATCATGCCTTTTTCTACTGCTTTTTGTCGTAGAATATTGGCATCCATACCCGCACCATCATCAGAAATAGTGAGCAAGATATGATCACCTTCTTGTGCTGCAGCAAGTACGATGAGACCTTGACGTGATTTACCTGATTTTTCACGTACGTCGGGCATTTCAACGCCGTGGTCAACTGCATTTCTGACTAAATGAACGAGGGGATCAGCAAGTGCTTCAACTAAGTTTTTATCTAAATCAGTTTCTTCACCACGAAGTTCTAGATTAATGTCTTTTTTCAGACTTCGGGCTAAATCACGAACAACACGAGGAAAACGACCGAATACTTTTTTGATAGGTTGCATACGCGTTTTCATTACGGCATTTTGTAAATCAGCGGTAACGACAGCAAGGTTGTTAACCGCTTTTGCCATTTCTTCATTTTCGAAGGTTGCTTCTATGGTACTTATTCGGTTACGAACCAGTACTAATTCGCCCACCATATTCATAATGTCATCTAAACGAGCGGTATCAACACGGACACTTGTTTCTGCTTGTTTAGCAGCAGGTTTTGCTGCCATATCTACAGTCGCTGCTGCGGTAACGTCCATTTTAGGTTGAGTGGGGGCTGTTTGAATAGCTGGTTCAGCAGTAGCAATAGTTGTGTCAGGGATAGGTTGTTGTATAGTCGCGGTTGCCTTCTTTTTACCCTGTAGTTCATCGAGTAAGGCTTCGAATTCTTCTTCAGTAATATCGTCATCACTCTTACTGGATGTGACGGGGGAGGGAGCGGGACTGATGGCCACAGCACCTGGCGCGCCATCACCATGTAATTGATTTAATAATGCTTCAAATTCTTCATCGGTAATATCATCGTTATCGCTTGCTTCATCAGTGGTCACTGCAGCAACTGGAATGATAACGGGTTCAGGAATGACTACTTGTATGACAGGATCTACAGCTACAGGAGCAAGGTAGCTGGCAAGCTGAGCTAAAATAGCGGGATCGGCAGGTGTAGGATATTGACCTGACTTAGTTTCTACAAACATATGATTCAAAATGTCGAGTACCTTGAGAAAGGTATCCATCATTTCGGCATCAACAGCGCGGTCACCTTGGCGCAAGATGTTAAATACATCTTCACCTTTATGACATAAGGCGACCATGGCATCTAAACTTAAAAATCCTGCTCCACCTTTGATCGTGTGAAAACCACGGAAAATAGAGTTTAATAGATCACTATTTTGTGGTTGTGTTTCTAGTGCAACGAGCTGTTCATTTAGGCCTTCTAAAATCTCATCTGCTTCAATTAAAAAGTCTTGGAGAATCTCATCTTCACTGTCTAATGCCATCTTAACTTATCCTTTAGAAGCCTAGACTTGATAACAAATCATCGACCTCATCCTGATTATTGACTACATTTGGATTGTTTTTCGCATTAATCTGCGGTCCCTCAGCTTTGATAGGGTCAACAATCTTGTCTTCTTTTTTATGTTCGAGATGCTTGCCAGAAAACTTTACTAAGCGCACCAAATTACTTTCTACCTCTTCTACTAAGGTGATCACTTGGCGGATAACTTGTCCTGTCAAATCTTGAAAACCTTGTGCCATCATCATGTCAGTTAAATTGAGATGGATTTTGTCTGAATGTTCTTTCACTAGCGGTAAATAAGCTTCGATTTCTTTACTTAGTTCACGAAATTCCGTCGCATTCATTTCTCTCATGCGAAAACGGTGCCAACTTTCTTCAATTTTTTCAGCGGTTTCCTTGAGGCTACTAGCAAGAGGAAGTGTTTGGTCAATAAACCCTAAGGTTTTGTGTGCGGCATCTTCAGTAGTCGTGATGACGTAATTTAGGCGTTCACGAGTATTGGGCATGGTGTTTTCAGTTAAGTCAATTAACCGTGAATCGACATTAAAACTGTTGAGTGATTCGTGCAGTTCCCGAGTTAGTTTTCCAACTTGGTGGAAAAGTTCACTTTCTTGAGTTTGAGTGAGGAGGGAGACTTGCTGTTGAATAAGTTCCTCATTACCTGCTTCCAAAGCGCTGACTAGGGCGCGAGCTGCGGTAAGCTGTGCTGTTTTAGTGCCTGGTTCCATAGTGTCGCCTTATGATTTATTTCGCTTCGATACGTTCAAATATCTTGTCAATTTTGTCCTTTAATGTCCCAGCAGTAAAAGGCTTGACGACATAACCATTAACACCTGCTTGTGCAGCAACCATGATTTGCTCACGTTTAGTTTCAGCGGTAACCATTAAAACCGGAATTGATGACAATTTTGCATCGGCACGTACGGCTTTGAGAAGGTCAATCCCTTGCATGCCAGGCATATTCCAATCTGTTACTAAAAAGTCGATGCCACCCGCTTGCAAAATCGGTAAGGCAGTTAAGCCATCATCGGCTTCAACGGTGTTATTAAAACCTAATTCACGTAGTAAATTCTTTATAATTCTTCGCATGGTTGAAAAGTCATCTACGATAAGAATTTTCATGTTTTTATCCAAGGGGATACCTCCTATTTTTAATTTAACCAATCACTTAATTTAGAGCGAAGTCGAATGACCGTTTGACTGTGGATCTGACTGACACGAGATTCACTTACACCTAGTACTTCACCAATTTCTTTTAAGTTTAACTCTTCATTATAATATAAGCCCATCAATAAACATTCACGTTCGGGCAGTGTTTTTATTGCTTCAGTTAATGCGGATTGAAATGCGTCTGATTGTAGAGTATCAATGGGACCTGATAACACAGCGGTTATTGGTTTAGCATGGGTTTCGTCATTGTCAGAAAACTCATCAAGGCTGAATACTTGATGCCCTGCTGCATCATGTAATTGCTGGTGATATTCTTCGGTATTAAGTCCTAATGCTTTGGCAATTTCGTTATCGCTTGCATGGCGACCATGTTGTTGTTCTAATTTTTGCATAACGGCAGAAATTTCACGCGCTTTGCGATGAACTGAACGAGGCGCCCAGTCATTACGGCGAATTTCATCTAACATTGCGCCACGAATACGAATGCCTGCATAGGTTTCAAAACTAGCACCTTGAGTGGTGTCGTAGTGTTGAGCCGCATCTAACAAGCCGATCATCCCCGTTTGAATGAGGTCATCTACATCAACGGTATGTGGTAAACGTGCAATGAGATGGTAGGCGATACGCTTCACTAAGACTGCATGTTGCTCAACGACCTCGGCCATTGAGCACGTCAATGTGCTGTTTTTGGCATACATCGAGAGGCCATT
>CAXBIM010000040.1:0-24594 GCA_963975785.1 uncultured Methylophaga sp. | reverse complement strand
AGCTGAAAGAAGAAAATAAGACTTTGAAAGTTAAGGTCGATCAAACAGAACAAACTGCGAACTCTGCACATGAAGCAGCTGAAGCAGTAGCAGAAGCAACTGAGTCAGCAATTAATTCGGTGAGTGCGAGCAATACGACCATTGGTGGTTATGGCGAAATGCATTACAGCAGCCTAGACGATCAAAATGGTTCTTCAGATAAAGATGAAATTGATTTTCATCGTTTTGTATTGTTCTTTGGTCATGAGTTTAATGACCGCTTACGTTTCTTCTCTGAGTTTGAACTAGAACATAGTATTGCTGGTGAAGGTCAGAAAGGTGAGATTGAACTTGAACAAGCTTATATTCAATATGATTTAAATGATCAAAGTCGAGTTTCTGCCGGTTTGTTTTTAACACCTGTAGGTATTATCAATGAAACCCATGAACCGAATACTTTTTACGGCACAGAGCGAAATAATGTCGAGAAAAATATTATTCCGACAACTTGGTGGGAAGGTGGTGCGATGTTGAGTGGTGAACTGGCAGAAGGTTTCTCATATGACGTTGCTTTGACCTCGGGTTTAGATGTCTCTAAAGATGGTAGCAAAACAAGTTATAAAATTCGTGATGGACGTCAAAAAGTTGGTGAAGCAAAAGCAGAAGATCCTGCGTATACCGGTCGTTTGAAATGGACTGCGATCCCAGGTGTTGAGCTTGCAGCAAGTGTGCAGTATCAAAATGATATAACCCAAGGCCTAGATGCAACTGCTGGTAGCGCAACACTGTTCGAAACACATGCAGTTATTGAGCGAGGCCCATTTGGACTGCGAGCCTTATATGCAACATGGGATCTAGACGGTACTGGCCCTGCAGCAGATGGCTATGATGAGCAAACTGGTTGGTATGTTGAACCATCTTATAAAATTACTGACAAAGTTGGCGTTTTTACACGTTATAGTTTGTGGGATAATCAAGCTGGGAATTCTACCGATTCAGAATATACGCAATGGGATATTGGTATGAACTGGTGGATCGATCCACAAGTAGTTGTGAAATTAGATTACCAAGATCAATCTTCACCAGCAGGTCAAACAGAATTAGATGGTGTGAATATCGGTTTAGGTTACCAATTCTAAAATTAGTAACATATTAAGGAACAGCGAATTGAATATAACAAATAATGTCTTTTGGCAGATGATGCTCATAGGGTTCTTGTTATGTTCGTTCGCTGTACCTGCATTTTCAGGTAGCGTTAATCAAACTAATGAAGACTTTGTAGCTGAAACCTTTGCTAACGATATACCTAAAAGCAAAGTGGTATGGATTAGAAATGATTTACGACCTGCCATTGCCGATATTTTAGGTCATGAGTACGCTGGTTTAAGAATTCGTTATTGGCAACAAGCACAACGTACTGCTTGGATTTTAGAAGAAATCGGTAAAGAATCACCGATTACATTTGGCATTATTATTAAAGACGGAAAAGTTGAGCAAGTAAAAGTCTTAGCTTACCGTGAAAGCCGCGGAGGAGAAATCCAACAACGCGCATTTACCCGACAATTTACCGATGCTCAACTTAAAGAACAAAAGCTAGATCGGCATATTGATGGGATTTCAGGAGCAACATTGTCAGTAAGGGCTATGACATCCGTAGTAACACTGGCATTATATTTAACTGAATTTATAAACCAATAGAGTGATGACATGAACCAGCGCATGCGAAGACTACACCGTAGCATGGGTGCTGCCATTGCTTTATTTGTGCTGTTATTATCGATAACAGGTATCTTGCTTAACCACTCCAGCGATTTAAAGTTAGACAAGTATTATCTAACTTGGCCTTGGTTGTTGGATCATTATGGCGTGAGTAATGTCGAAGCTGATGCCGTTTATTTGTTAGACCAAACCGTCATTTCACAGATTGGCACTGAGATATTTGCCAATGCAAAACCAGTAACGCATACCCAAAGGCCATTACTAGGTGGAGTGGCATTAGATGAAGTGATTGTTTTAGCAACAGATGATGCCTTAATCTTACTTAATTCTGACGGTGAATTTATTGAGCGAATGGGTGCTGCCGCGGGTGTCCCTCCGATGATTCAAAATATAGGATTGTTTCATGGCGCGCCTGTTATCCAAACCCGTCAAGGCATGTGGCGCAGTGACTTTATGCTTGATAAGTGGGAAGCCATATCATTACAAGGCATTGGTTGGAGTGTACCGAGTCCGATGCCCGAATCAATACAAAATGACTTAATTAAATACTTTCATGGCGAAGGTGTGACAGTCGAGAATGTTTTATTAGACGTGCATAATGGCCGAATTTTAGGTTCGATCGGTGTATGGCTACTGGATCTCCTTGGAGTATTACTAACTGTTTTGTCATTGACAGGTATCTGGATGTGGCTACGACGGATTCGGTAGTAATCCCACTATTCTGCTTTTGAGTAAACGAAGAGGAAGATCAAGATAAATTAAGAGTAGAATGTATCGTTAATATGAGAGATGCCAACTTCCCTTACCTCCCCAAAGACTTTATCCAAACGAAAGAAGGTCTAGTTTTTGCCGTCGTTAGTTATCAATCTCATGCAGGTAAAGTCGGCTGTTTTTTACGATATGTAAGTGATGGCGATGCTTGGAAGAAAATAGATACTGAGCAAGCGAATCAACTTTTACGACAATTTTACCCCCAGTATTTATACCAATCAACACAATTTGATGCATCATTCCATGCCGTTGCTGTCGAGGATATTATTGAACACCATCGGCCTGAAGTAAGATTAAAGCATGTTTTGTCACAGGAACCACGCGATAATATAGAGCAGAAACTTCTGCAGTTAATCCCTATTTTAGTGCGGCATGGTGCGAGCTGCGACTTTTTGGGGCTAACGGGCTCTATGTTAATTAATCAGCAACGCTCAACATCCGATATCGATTTCGTAGTGTTTGGTCGAGAACAGTTTCAAAAAACTCGTCAGGCATTAAAGAGCGCTGAACTCTCAGGCGAGATTAGTGTCTTAGACCTGACGCTGATGCAGGACAACTTTGAACGTCGAGCAGGTGAATTAAGCTTTGAAGAGTTTTCTTGGCATGAATATCGCAAACATAACAAGGCATCAATTGGTGGCACTAAATTTGATATTGGCATGGTATGTCTAAGCGACGAAATACAACACGATGATGAACAGTATCTAAAGCAAGGAATGCGAACATTTACAACAAGGGTCGTAGACGACCTCCGTGCTTTTGATTTTCCTGCTGTTTATGTTATTGAGGATGAGCTGACCCCAGAAGTTTTGTCATTTACTCATACCTATGTTGGCCAGGCGAAAAAAGGTGAGCTAATTGAAGTTTCAGGTGCTGTTGAATGCAATATTACAACGGGTAAATGTCGGCTGATTGTGGGATCAACACGCGAAGCTAATGGCGAATATATTAAGGTAATAAATAAATGAATAAAGTTGAAATAGCTGCTCAAGCCGATATCGGTTTAGTTGGCTTAGCGGTAATGGGTCAAAACCTAGTACTGAATATGAACGACCACGGATTTACTGTTGCAGTTTATAACCGTACGATAGCTAAGGTCGATGAATTTCTTGCTGGTCCGGCTAAAGGTACAAACATTATTGGTTGCCATGATTTAAAAACCTTTGTTGAGTCTTTAAAAGCGCCTCGTCGTATTATGTTAATGGTTAAAGCTGGACCAGTGGTTGATAGTTTTATCGAACAACTGGTTCCTTATCTAGATAAAGGCGATGTAATTATCGATGGCGGTAATTCATTGTATAACGATAGTGATCGACGTACTCACGAGTTACATCAAAAAGGTATTTTGTTTATTGGTAGTGGTGTATCGGGTGGTGAAGAGGGTGCTCGTTTTGGACCATCAATTATGCCTGGTGGTAACCATGCTGCTTGGCCTTCTGTTAAACCTATCTTTCAGGCGATTGCCGCACAAGTTGATGGCGAACCATGTTGTGATTGGGTCGGGAATGATGGTGCCGGGCATTATGTGAAAATGGTGCATAACGGTATTGAATATGGTGACATGCAATTAATTTGTGAAGCCTATCAACTGATGCGAGAAGGTCTAGGTATGTCGGGTGATGAAATTCAGGCGGTATTTGCTGAATGGAACCATGGTGTGCTGGATTCTTATTTGATTGAAATCACTCGCGATATCTTAGCGGTGAAAGAAGACGACGGTAGTTTACTTATCGATCATATTTTAGATACAGCAGGACAAAAAGGTACCGGTAAATGGACCGGTATGAATGCTTTAGATTTAGGTATTCCTTTGACATTAATCGGTGAAGCAGTATTTGCCCGTTGTTTGTCAGCACGTAAAGATGAGCGTGTAATTGCTTCACAAGTTTTGCCTAAGATGGCGGCCGAGTTTGAAGGCGACAAGGCGGCAATGGTTGATGCTATTAGAGATGCTTTGTATGCATCTAAAATCATCTCTTACGCCCAGGGTTATATGTTGATGCGTGAAGCAGCTGAAACATATGGTTGGGAGTTGAATTATGGTGGTATCGCATTAATGTGGCGTGGAGGTTGCATTATCCGTAGCCAATTCTTAGCCAATATTCGTGATGCTTTCACTAATCAACCTGATTTACAAAACTTGCTATTGGATCAGTTCTTTATTGATGCGATTACAGAAGCATTGCCGGGTTGGCGTAAAGCCGTAGGTACGGCGATTTCCTTAGGTGTACCAGCGCCTACATTTAGTAGTGCTTTGTCATTCTATGATGGTTACCGTAGTGAACGCTTACCTGCTAATCTTTTACAGGCTCAACGTGATTATTTCGGTGCGCATACATACGAGCGTTTAGATAAACCTCGCGGTGAATTTTTCCATACTAATTGGACGGGTCGGGGTGGCGATATATCAGCCACTAACTATGATGTTTAATTAATTAACACCATAAAATAAAAAGGGGGAAGTTGTAGAAGCTTCCCCCTTTTTTGTGCCTAAATTTAAATCATTAGGAATGAGCAATTGGCTTGTCTGTGAATAGATAATCCTTCAGCTCTTTGTCGAAACGAGGATCTTTACGGCGAATCCATTCCAGCACCATTGCGGCATGCTCTTTTTCTTCATCACGATTGTGAGCCAAAATGGCTTTTAATTCATTGTCCTTGCAAGCATCAACGCGTTGGTTGTACCAATCCACTGCTTCGAGCTCTTCCATTAATGAAGTAATCGCTCTGTGCATATCTCGCGTTTCATCTGATAGTTCGTTGATGGGTTCATGATAACCTTCGTTTGCCATGTGCTACTCTCCTTCGAGTTTAAAGTAATGTTGATACGGTCTTCATCTATATCAAAGCGATTGATGTCTTAATCATGTTGTTTTGCTACAAGACCATGCTCTCATGAAAGACAATAAGGCTCAAGCCGTGATGTATAGAGAGTAATGCTTGTAATGGCTGATAACTCACCATTAAAGATATTGCCAAACGTATTGAAACACATAAGTGTAGTGAATACTTTGAGTTGATGGCGGGGGATTATACGGTGAAGGTTACTGCTTTTCGGCTCGCTTTATATTCCACTAAATGGATTATGTGGCTAGCGACACGGTTTGACTGTAATTAAATAAAAGAGCCATTTTAATAGGCTCTTTTATTATTAACTATGCTTGAAGTTGGTTCTAAACGTGTTTGTATTGAGCTAGTTTGTCTAGCTTTAGCCTTCTGTACGTGGCTTTGAACGACGTTTATTGCGGGCACTAAGATTTTCTAAAAATAAGGCAATTTCTTTTTCACCCCAAGCTTGAGCTTCTGCTTCAGAAGCAAAGCCATCTTGTTTTTTAGATATTACCGTTCTTTGTGAGGAAACACGGCGTGTGATTTTTGTAGACCAAGTGGCGCCATCTTGTTTTATTGTGAAATTGTATTTTTTACTTGTGGCCATTGCTGGTGTGTCCTATATATGATTGTATGGTGCTATTGAGTGTTACAACTCTGTTAGTTTTTCGATTAAAGTGATCGCTATTTCGACCCCAATCAAAATGATGATGATCCACTCTAATGTAGATGAATGGTGATGTTTTTGTTCATCTGCCAGCATTTCAAGCAATACGTGAATGGTTTCCAGTTTCTTTGACAAAATATTGGTGCGTTGAGTCAGTTCTAAGTAATTAGCCATTTGCGTATATAAAGTTTGATATTCAGGGTATTCCCAAAAAAACTCAGGAATATCAAGTAAATCGAATTTAAGAATGATGTCACTATTAGTGAGAAACAATTGACCGCGAATCTTAGCCAAAGCTTTTTTAGATAAATTGATCGTGCCTGTTTTTGCTAATGACTTAGGCAAATGTTTAGTTGTTTCAATGGTGTCTTGAGCATGCTTTTCAAACGATGACAGCTTGATTGATTGTGCCATGGCATGGGATACGGCCACTAAATTCTTATTTTCGGAATCTGATGCCATTTCGATGCAATCGAATTGTATTCGATGTTGCTCGGCGTTAATTTTATAACTGAAATTATCTTCCTCGATTACTTCGTGAATATCAGTAGCAAATTCGAGCAGTTTGGTTTGTAGCTTTCTGCGTTCATCTAGAGATACATTCCAGTGAACGACAACGCCATAGGGGAAGACCATAGAATAAGCATTGTCATGGTCAATTAATAGGACGTCTTTCAATAAGCTTGCTCGTCTACTAGCAAGTAAGCTCTCACTTAGCTTTTTGAAGTCAAAGGCGTTAGCTAAGCAAAGGGTAATGCAGTGCATTGTGGGTTCATTCATTGTATTGTCCGCCATAGCGATGTAAACAAATAAAATCTAAAGTTTGGGAGTGTAAAAGTGTAGATTACTTTTAATCTGCTACATCATCGACATCTGTTTGTCCTGACATCCTACGACGAAGGTGAGACCAAGACATTCCGGTGGCAAGTATAGCGGCTAAAATAAATAAAGCGATATAAGTCATCACTGATATGCTTTCAAGACCAATGACCCCTAGATCAATGAACCACCAGACAATAATCGCGAAGAAGGCAAAGGCTAAACTCAACCCAAGCCCACCTAAGGCGAGTAATGTCGCGCGAATATAAACTGTCCAGCCAATAAGCAATATCACAGCAGACATCGCAAAAGGAGGTGAAATGGCTAAGGAATCTCCGAACAAGGCGTCTTTGGCCCAATGGAAGAAGCTATAACCACTAGGATTATAACTGGCATAAACTAGCACAAGAGCAAATACTAATCGCAGTAAAAAACTTTGAAACGTGAAACGATTGATAGCCATAAAAGCCTCTTCTATTAAGATAACAGCAGGGTTATTCCCACTCAATCGTTGCTGGTGGTTTGCCTGAAATGTCGTAGGTTACGCGTGAAATACCTTCCACTTCGTTAATGATGCGGTTGGACACTAGACCTAAAAACTCATATGGAAGATGTGCCCAACGTGCAGTCATAAAGTCGATGGTTTCTACAGCACGTAAAGAAACGACATAATCATAGCGACGACCATCACCCATTACACCCACAGATTTAACAGGTAGGAATACTACAAAAGCCTGGCTAGTTTTATCATACAAATCGTGCTTATAAAGTTCGTCGATAAATATTTTGTCGGCTTTGCGGAGAAGTTCTGCATATTCTTTTTTCACTTCGCCTAAGATACGAACACCTAGTCCAGGACCAGGGAACGGATGGCGGTACACCATATCTTTTGGAAGACCTAGTTCTACACCTAATTTACGTACTTCATCTTTGAATAATTCACGTAAAGGTTCAAGTAGTTTTAATGTCATATGTTCTGGTAAACCACCCACATTGTGGTGTGACTTGATCACATGTGCCTTACCTGTCTTTGAGGCTGCAGACTCGATTACATCGGGGTAAATTGTACCTTGAGCCAACCATTTCACATTATCAATTTTGTTAGATTCTTCTTCGAAGACTTCAACAAATACGCGGCCAATGATTTTACGTTTTGCTTCTGGCTCATTTTCACCTGCAAGTTCGTCAAGAAAGCGTTTTTCAGCATCAACACGAATGACTTTAATACCCATGTTTTTGGCGAACATAGCCATGACTTGATCACCTTCGTCTTGGCGAAGTAGGCCATTATCAACAAATACACAAGTAAGTTGGTCGCCAATGGCTTTATGCAATAGGGCGGCTACAACAGATGAATCAACACCGCCAGACAAACCTAATAATACGTGATCAGTACCTACTTGTTCGCGAATGGTTTTAATGCTGTCATTAACAATGTGAGCTGATGTCCATAGGGTGTCACAACCACAAATTTCAGTTAAAAAACGCTCGACCATGCGTTGACCTTGAACGGTATGTGTCACTTCAGGGTGAAACTGTAAACCATAAAACTTGCGTTGTTCATCTGCCATGCCAGCAAAAGGAGCACTATCTGTACTAGCAATAACTTTAAAGCCCTCAGGCAAGGTTGTGACCTTGTCGCCATGGCTCATCCATACATCGAGTAGCCCATAACCTTCTTCAGTGACATGATCTTCAATATCACGCAATAAAGTAGAATGGCCACGTGCACGTACTCGAGCATAGCCAAATTCACGGTGTTCAGATGATTCAACTTGACCACCCAATTGCATCGCCATGGTTTGCATACCGTAGCAAATGCCAAGAACAGGAATGTTTAGTTCAAATACAAATGAGGGTGCAACGGGTGCTTCATCTCCAATTGTTGAATCTGGACCGCCAGAAAGAATAATCCCTTTTGGGTTGAATTCTTTGATTTCTGCTTCGGTAATTTCAGGATTTCTCAATTCACAATAAACGCCAGCTTCGCGGATACGGCGAGCAATTAGCTGAGTATATTGTGATCCAAAATCAAGAATAAGAATTCGGTGGTCATGGATATTGTGGCTCATAAGATTCTCTGAAAATACGGGTTGTTAAGGACAAAAACCAGAGTTGAAGTAATCCCAACTCTGGTTTTTATAATGGTAGAACTATTGTCTAACTAACGTGATAGTTAGGGGCTTCTTTTGTAATGGTGACATCGTGGACATGACTTTCATTCATGCCTGCTGATGTAACACGAACAAACTCTGGTTTAGTACGCATTTCTTCGATGGTCGCCGAACCTGTGTAACCCATACTAGAACGTACGCCGCCTAATAACTGATGGATGACAGCTGATAATGAACCTTTATAAGGTACGCGACCTTCAATACCTTCAGGTACCAATTTGTCTGCTTCACTTGATTCTTGGAAATAACGGTCACTAGAACCTTGTTTTTGTTGCATAGCCCCCATCGAACCCATGCCACGGTAAGATTTGTATGAACGGCCTTGGAATAATTCAACTTCGCCAGGCGCTTCTTCAGTACCGGCAAACATACCGCCCAACATGATAGTGTGAGCACCAGCAACTAAAGCTTTTGCAACATCACCTGAATAGCGAATACCACCGTCTGCAATCAATGGTACGCCAGTACCTTCGAGTGCTTTGGCTACATTACTAATAGCAGTAATTTGTGGGGCACCAACGCCGGCAACAATACGCGTTGTACAAATTGAACCAGGACCAATTCCCACTTTAACGGCATCGGCACCAGCTTCAACTAAGGCTAAGGCTGCTGCACCCGTAGCAATGTTGCCACCGATAACCTGTACTTCTGGGTAAGTATCTTTAACCCAACGTACTTGATCTAATACACCTTGTGAATGACCGTGAGCAGTATCGACAACAATCACATCTACACCCGCTTCGACTAATGCTTTAACGCGAGCTTGGCTTTCTGCGCCAATACCAGTTGCAGCACCAACACGTAAACGTTGTTGATCATCTTTTGAAGCCAATGGATTATCGGTTGATTTTTGTATATCTTTAACCGTAATCATGCCTTGAAGATGGAAGTTATCGTCGACAACTAATATCTTTTCAATACGGTGAGCGTGAAGTAAATTCAGTATTTCTTTACGATCTGTATTTTCTTTGACAGTAACCAATTTTTCTTTTGGTGTCATTACCGAAGAAACTGGATTTTCAAAGTGTGTTTCAAAACGTAAATCACGGCTAGTAACAATACCTACTAGGTTTTCGCCATCGACAACGGGAACTCCAGAAATATTGTTAGCGCGCGTTAATTCTACTACTTCGCCGATAGTTGCCGTTGAGCTAATGGTAATAGGGTCGCGGACTACGCCACTTTCGAATTTTTTGACCTTGCGTACTTCATTGGCTTGTTCTTCGATGGTCATATTTTTGTGCAATATGCCTAAACCACCTTCTTTTGCAATCGCAATAGCTAAGCGACTTTCGGTCACAGTATCCATCGCCGCTGATAAAAGCGGGATATTGATGTTGATATTGCGAGTTAATTTAGTTGTTAGATTAACATCGCGCGGCATCACGTTTGAATAAGCTGGAAGTAGTAAGACGTCATCAAAAGTAAGGGCTTCTTGAGCAATTCTCATGGGGCAGGTTCCTGAAATTACTGTAATATAATCGCGTAATTATATCAGGATCTTTAGGGTTTATGGCATCACTTGTTTCATCCGATAGCAGTAATACATTAGCAACGCGTCCAGTTAAAGAAATTTACATGGTATCGCGGCTAGTGCGTGAAGCCCGTGTTGCCTTGGAAGGCTCATTTCAATTGGTCTGGGTAGAAGGTGAAATATCGAATTTAGCAATGCCTGGCTCAGGCCATATTTATTTTACATTGAAAGATGAAGCAGCGCAGGTGCGCTGTGCGATGTTTAAAACACGAAATCGCAATATACGTTTTACACCAAAAAATGGCATGCAGGTTTTGTTGCGAGTTAGGGTGACATTGTATGAAGGCCGTGGTGAATTTCAATTGGTTGTTGAGCATATGCAAGAGGCTGGTAGTGGCGCCTTGCAGCATGCCTATGAAGCTTTAAAACATCGCCTAGGTGAAGAGGGTTTATTTGATCAGGCACATAAAAAAACATTACCATCATTACCGGCAAGTATAGGTATCGTTTCATCGCCTGACGGTGCAGCAGTTCACGATATTTTGACTGTGTTGAATCGACGTTTTCCTGCCGCTAACGTCATTATTTATCCTGTCGCAGTACAGGGTGGTGATTCAGCCAAACAAATTGCACATGCGATTAATTTAGCCGATACACGACAAGAGTGTGACGTGCTGATTGTGAGTCGTGGTGGTGGGTCTTTAGAAGATCTGTGGAGTTTTAACGACGAAAATGTAGCACGCGCAATATTTACTTGTGAAATCCCTCTGATCAGCGCGGTAGGTCATGAAGTTGATTTCACTATTGCAGATTTTGTAGCTGATGTTAGAGCGCCCACACCATCTGCTGCCGCTGAATTAGCTGTACCAGATGCTATCCAGTGGTTGGCTAAGATCCAAAGTCATAGCAGGCGATTGCACCTATTAATGGCACATAGATTACAAAATGAACGTCGACATATAAATTATTTGCAACAACGCTTGCCACAACCGCAAGTAACCATTCGCCAACAAATGCAAAAACTAGTACGTTTGCAACAGCAATTAAAAAGTAATTGTTTACATATTCTGAACGATAAGCGTCAAAAATTAGATTATTGGTCGGTAAGACTCAAGCATCCACAACAAAAAATTGAAATACAGCATTATAAAATAGCGACGTTAGCAGGACGATTACAACAAGCTATTCAACAAAAGCAGGAACATATTCAAGCTGATGCCAAAGAGTTGAATCAGCGGCTTCAGCTAAAAATGCCATTGCCAATGATTAATAATCAGCAAGCTAGAGTAGGGCTATTACAAAAACAATTAGATGCCGCAATACAAAAACAGCTTACGCAATATAAAGCTAACTTGGGACAACAAATTCGCACGCTTTCTGCGGTGAGTCCTTTGAGTACTTTAGAGCGAGGATATAGCATCGCTACGCTAGTCGAGTCTGGGCGAGTTTTACATCAAGCAGATCAAGCCAAGCCACATCAGCATGTTAATGTTCGCTTGGGAAAGGGCGAATTAGTGTGTGAAATTAAAGAGGTAAAAAATGATTAGACTTATTGGGTTAGTAATCAGTATGTTGATGACTATATCGGCTTCAGCGATGACATTGCCGCAACAATCGGCAGTGCCTGGTGGTGTCGTGATCGTGCCGATTGCTGTTGGAATAAATGCTAAACCAGAGGTTCAATATAACAAACGACAAGTAATGGTATTGAAACAAGATGAGCAATGGCTTGCTATTGTCGGTGTCCCTTTGACAGCCAAAATAGGCACACAAACGTTAACGATAAAATCGGCTGGTAAAACGATTAAAAAAAGTTTTGAAATTACAGATAAAGCCTACCCAACCCAGCATATTGAAATTAAAGATGATGGCAAGGTTAATCCGACTAACTACGATATGAAACGAATTAATTCTGAAAAGGCAATAATCAATGCGGCCTTAAAGTATTGGACTGAAGGTGATGTGGCCTTGAACTTTGCATGGCCAATTGAAGGTCGAGTAAGTGGCTTATTTGGTCGCCGTCGTGTGTTTAATGGGCAGCCACGTAACCCACATAGTGGAATGGATATTGCCGCGCCAACAGGTACTGAAATTCACGCTCCCGCTGATGGTGTGATCCGCAACACTGGTGACTACTTCTTTAATGGTAATACGGTATTCATTGATCATGGTCAGGGCTTAGTAACCATGTTCTGCCATATGGATGAGATTGGGGTGAAGGCTGGTCAAGTTATCAAACAAGGTGAGGTAATTGGCACGGTAGGTATGACTGGGCGAGTGACTGGGCCACATTTACACCTTGGTGTTAGTCTGAATGATACTAGGGTCGAACCTAGACTGTTCTTTCCTGAAAGGGATGTGATGCCAGGCGATGAAGCAGAATAGTGCTTATTACACTTAACATTTCATCATCTTCTACTGTAATAAAATACGATTGCGAACCAACCGTTGTTTTAAAGTCTAAAGTCACGGCCTAGATAAACACTCAATACACGTTTATCTTTCAGGATCTGGTCAGGCGTACCTTTGGCAATGACTTCACCTTCATTGAAAATATACGCACGTTCACAAACATTGAGTGTTTCACGAACATTATGATCGGTAATAAGTATGCCGATACCGCGTTCTGAAAGCTCTTTAATAATGCCTTGAATATCAAGTACTGAAATAGGATCGACACCAGCGAATGGCTCATCTAGTAAGATGAATTTTGGCTCCATGGCTAAGGTTCGTGCGATTTCAACTCGTCGACGCTCACCACCAGACAGCGCCATACCTAACGATTTTCGGATATGGTCAATGTGAAAGTCGGATAAAAGACTTTCCAGCAGCTCTTTTTTTGTTTTTTCATCGAGATCTTTACGTGTTTCGATAATGGCATATATATTGTCTTCTACCGAGAGCTTTCTAAATACGGATGCCTCTTGTGGTAGATAGCCTATTCCTAGTTGAGCGCGTTGATGGATAGGATCACGCGTTAGTTCTTGCTGGTCAAGGAATATGGTGCCACTATCCACTGGAATTAGACCAACAATCATATAAAAACTAGTGGTTTTACCGGCACCGTTGGGGCCTAATAAACCGACAATTTCTCCACTTTTTACTTCTAGAGAAATGTTTTTTACGACTTGTCGCGAACCAAAACGCTTGGATAATTGCTGGGCGGATAATGTACTCATGCTGTCCCTAAATTTACGGTTTTACTTGAATATAACGACGATTAACCCAGCCGATCACCACTTGACCGTCTATTTCACCCCTGACTTGTAACCATTCTTTTTGTTCGGTCAGAATAATGACATCGCTATTAGGGGGAAAGGTGCCTATCTTATTGTATTGAACGCTAGGACCAGTACGAACATTAAGAGTCGTGGTGGTTAAAGCGGTAGGATGTTTATCCGAATCGTTATCATCGAGAGCAGCTGCCGGTTCAGGCTGGATGTTCGGTACTATTTTAGGTGCTGTTGCTTTCTTTTTACTGCCAGGTGGCTGAATAATGATATGAACTCGGCCGCCTTCTTGTTTTTCACCTGCTACTTCGACAGGGGCGGAATTTGCATTCACCACATTTTTGTTAATATCGTATTCAATTTTATTGCCACTAAATTCATCACCCGCTTGCCACACATGACCTTGTCCAAGTAAATAGATTTTCTGCGATTTAGCATGATATTCCATTTGCAAAGCACGGGCACGAACAGGTTCTTCACCTGGTTTTTGAACTTGTTTATAGGTAGCTAAATTACCTTGGGCGACAGCCTTTGTAAGCTGTTTATTATCATCGTAATAAAAGGTGATGATATCGCCTTCGATGCGTAATGTACCTTGGGTTAAAATGGCCTTACCTTTATATTGTGTAATGCCATTAGCATCATCAAGCTCGGCGTGATCAGCCTCAATATCAATGGGTTGCAGGCTATCACTGGGGAGTGCCCACGCTAGAGAAGGTAAAAAAACAATCAGCGCGATTAAAACTTTAGTTTGTAGGTGGTGCATCGTAATGTCCTTTCACTCTGGAGTGCAGGTTAATAGTTTTTTCTTGAAGGCTAGTATGAAGCCCAACTGAATTTGTCATGCCGTAGGGGGATTTCATACTGACAGGAAGATCAGTGTATACGTTATCGTGGATAGTATCTAAATTGAGTTTTTCAGTACGCAACTCAATATCTTTATTGTCTTTTTGTGTGATGATAACATTGCCTGTGAGTAAAATATCTTCGCCTTTGCCCTCGGTATAAGCTTTATCGGCAGTAAGCACCCATGTGTCTTTGCCTGGTTCAAGAATTTGGGCAATGGGCAAGATGATTTCAGTGCTGTCATTGGATGGATAATGAGTCATTGTTTGACCCGTAACAATACGTGACGGTTTACCTAGTTTATCCATCACGGTCATGGTGAAGTTAGACATCGCATAATCACTGGTTCGCGATATGGTATTGGACTCACTCACCTTTTGTTTAGCATCGCTGCTGAATAATAGCCAAAGGGTGATAATTGCCAATAAAGACAATAAGATTTTGCCAATAAAAGAAAGGTTAGAAGTGGCGTTCAATTTGATCTTGCAGGGTACCCTGTCCTTCCATAATAAGTTCACATACTTCGCGAGCAGCGCCTTTGCCACCTTTAGCAGGTGTAATCCAGTGTGCATGTTTTTTTACGAGTGTATCAGCATCTTGCACAGCAATAGCTAGTCCAACGCGACTCATAATTGATAAATCAACCCAATCATCACCAACATAGGCGCATTGTTCTGGCCTAAGGTTTAAACGTTCAATGAGATCTTCGAATGCAGGTAATTTAACTTTCTGCCCTTGGTAAACATGGTTAATACCTAAGCTAGTCATGCGATGTTCAACCACTTTTGAGGTGCGGCCAGTAATGATGGCTATATCAACTCCGGTGTATTGTAGAAGTCTCATACCGTGACCATCACGCGAGTGGAATGCTTTATATTCTTCACCGTCATCACCAATAATGATACTGCCGTCAGTGAGCACGCCATCAACATCAAAAATGACCAGTTTAATGTCTTTGGTACGAGTGAGAATATCTTGCATGTTAATTCCTGTTTACTCTAAGTGGGTCTGATGTATTCAGCTTTAATTGTTATTTATACTACACCAGCACGCAACAGATCATGCATATTGACAGCACCAATAAGCTTTTGTTCACTATCTGTTATGAGTAAAGCATTAATTTTATGGCGTTGCATCAAGGCTAATATTTCAGCCGCTAGCATATCAGCGCGACCTGTTTTACAGTGGGTCGTCATAAACTCAGCAAGTTTAGTTGTGTGAACATCAATCCGTTGGGCAATGACACGACGCAAATCACCATCGGTAAAAATCCCGACAACCTGACCGCTACTATCAGTCACTGCTGTCATGCCGAGACCTTTGTTAGTCATTTCAACTAAGGCATCGCTTATTAGTGCGTTATTCGCAACCTTAGGAATGGTGTCGCCAGTATGCATAATGTCACTGACACGTAAAAGTAAACGACGACCAAGGTTACCGCCCGGATGAGACAAGGCAAAATCTTCAGCAGTAAAGCCTTTAGCTTCGAGTAATGAAATCGCTAAGGCATCACCCATGACGAGTGCGGCAGTCGTGCTTGATGTTGGCGCCAAGCCATGAGGGCAGGCTTCTTTAGTCACGCTGACATCAATATGACTATCGGCACACATAGCTAGTGTCGATTTAGGTTTGCCAGTTAAGGCAATTAGGGGAACACCGAGTCGCTTTATCAGCGGCAAGATGGTTAATATTTCATTGGTTTCACCTGAATTGGACAATGCGATGACGACATCATTATCAGTAATCATGCCTAAGTCGCCGTGACTCGCTTCACCAGGATGTACAAAAAACGCAGGACTACCGGTACTTGCAAGTGTCGCTGCAATTTTGCCACCAATATGACCTGACTTCCCCATGCCTATGACTACAATGCGCCCTTGACAGTTTAGTAAATACTGACAGGCTTGCACGAAGGCATCATCAATACGATTAAGTAAGCCAGAAATGGCTTCAATTTCTGTATTGATTACAGCAAGCCCGAGTGTTTTTAACTTCTCGGATTCAGTTTGCATATTTTTTGTCATAGCTCTCTTAGATGCCTTGGCTGCTTTGTACGGCAAGTAAGGCGTTGTAACCGATATAGCTGACTAACATTAAGCTACCTGCAACACGTCCGATACGGCCATTTTTGCCGAAATAAGCAACTAGAAATAAGGCAATGGTTAATGCGATCATAACAGGGAAATCACGTAATAGAATCATTGGGTCAAGAACTGATGGGGCAATTAACCCCGGCATTGCCAATACAGCTAATAAATTAAACATATTAGAGCCTAATACGTTACCTACGGCAATGTCATGTTCATTCTTGAGCGCCGAGATAATGGAGGCTGCAAGTTCAGGCAGGCTTGTACCAATCGCGACAATAGTAAGACCAATAATAAGATCGCTGACACCTAATAACTGAGCAATACCGGTAGCGCCCCACACTAATGCTTTTGAACCGACGAGTAATGCAATGAGGCCAATACTAAAGCTCAATACTGCTTTTTTAGTAGTCATTTGATGCTCGATAAATTCTTGTTCGAATTCTTGAGCTAAAGGGTCTTTTTCTGTGCTTTTTACAGCAAGATAGGCCATACCAAATAAAGTGAAGATGAAACCACTAAATAAAATAATACCGTCTAAGTGACTAAGCTCTAAATCCCAAACTAGGTATAAGGCTATCGCCATTACCAATGCCAGCATTGGAAATTCACGTTTCAAACTGGCTGAGTTCACGGTTAGCGGTGTTATTAATATAGTGATACCTAATACTAAACCAATATTAGTAATATTTGAGCCTATTGCGTTACCGACTCCCATAGCTGGCGCGCCATCAAATGCCGCCAAAGCTGAAACGAGCATCTCAGGGGCTGAGGTACCAAAACCAACAATCGTTAGACCAACAATTAAAGGGGAAATACCAAGGTTAGTTGCAATGCTTGCAGCACCATCTACAAAGCGATCTGCACCCCATATTAGTACAGCAAAACCAGCAATAATCGCGAGAATAAAAAATGCAGTTGTCATAAATAGTTAAAAGCCAGTAGCGTAATTAAAAAAGCCGAGCTATTGCTCGGCTTTGTATTATATGTTGCTAGCAACATATTGTCGTCATTGAGATGCTCTAGTCGGCAAATACATCAAAATCATCTTGAGGTGGCTTACCGTCATAGACAAGGTTTTGACGATGCTGTAAATAGGCGTTTCGAACATAGCTATATTCATCTAGAGCCGCTTCATCAATTACGTTTTTAATGTTTAGGTTATTTGCTCGGCTATCAATAACATATGTGGCAATGAGCGCATTGCGAGTCCCTGCATCATCAACATAAGTCACTGGGTCGGTATACGTATCAGCTACTAAACCAAACGTATCACGGAAATTACGTGGACCAAAAAATGGTAAAACTACATAAGGACCAGTTTCAAAGCCCCAAGTCCCAAGCGTTTGGCCAAAGTCTTCATTATTTTTTTCATGTCCAGCCATTGTTGCGACATCAAGTATTCCGCCAAAACCAACGGTAGTATTTAATGCGAAACGACCTGCGTCATCTAAAGCCTGACCAAATTTAAGCTGAAGCAAGTCATTTAAAATAACAGTGATTTCATTCAAATTACTGAAGAAATTGCTGACACCTTGGCTAATTCCAGTAGGTACGACAGTATCGTAACCTTTGGCAACAGGTCTAATAACCGTACGGTCAAGTGTATTGTTGAATGAATACATTGCGCGGTTATAACCTTCTAATGGGTCATTGACGCCATCGACTTGGTTTGTTGTCGCACAACCCGTTAACAGCATGACGCCAGCTAAAGTACCGGCTTTAATAAATAATGTGATGTTAGACACGTCTTTCGTCCTGAATGTTTTAAGGTGGTTTATGGGAGAGAATAATCGCATGGACGGGGTTTTGGAGCAAGCAAGAGTGGTGTTTTATCTCCACAACTATCTTTTAAAGTTGTTTTTTTACCACAAAAAGGTGTTTTTGACGGGGATTATAAGCACCAAAACTGGTGGTTAGTGACAGTATCGTTTGAAGATACTTTATCAGTTAAGTTGTCATACATTAACTCAGAAAATACTTGTGTTGCAGCTTGCCAGCTACGCTGCTGAGCAAATTTTATGCAATCTATGCTATTTAATTGTAGAGCGTTTATGACTGCCGTTTTAAGGTCATCATCTAAATAGCCCACAAGGCCATGTTCGATCACATCCTTAGGGCCGGTTACGGGATAAGCCGCAACAGGTACGCCACAAGCCAAAGCTTCTAGTAATACTAAGCCAAATGTATCTGTTTTACTGGGGAATACAAATACATCTGCCGCCGCTACCCAAGATGCAAGTTCATCACCAAACTTGGCTCCCGTAAAAAGTACGTTCGGATATTTTTTCTTCAGCATTTCAAAGTCAGGCCCATCACCAACAACGACTTTACTGCCAGGTAAATCAAGTGACAAAAACGCTTCAATATTTTTTTCGATAGCTACTCGACCCATATTAAGAGTTATTGGCCTCGGTAGATCTATCTGTTGGGGATTGTCAGGTTTAAATATTGAAGTATCAACGCCACGACCCCACACATGAACATTATTAAAACCATGTAACTCTAAACGTTGTTTTTGTGACTCAGTCGGAACCAGCGTGTGGACTGCTTTATTATGAAAACGTCGAAACCAAGCATAAGTCCAACTGATCGGAACTGGTAATCTAAGTCGCACATATTCTGGAAATTGGGTGTGGTATGAGGTGGTGAATTTCACTTTATGTTTGATGCACCAGCGACGAGCGGCTATGCCTAATGGCCCTTCGGTGGCAATATGCACTGCGTCAGCGTTGATAGTCTTTAAATCACGCGCTATTTTACGACCAGGAAATAAGGATAGTGGGATAGAAGGGTAAGAGGGACATGGAATAGTGTAATGGCCATCCGGTGTTAGTAAAAAAACTTCGTGTCCTATTTCTATCAGGTGCTTATGAGTTTGTTTTAGCGTTCGCACCACACCATTAACTTGCGGTTCCCATGCATCAGTAATAATCACAATTCTCATTTAGGCGGCCTCTGTAAGGACAAGGGCTTCATTCACAATATCGGTCCACTTTAATATTTCCATTGAGCCATCTGGACGTTCGATTAAAGCTGTACAACTTTCTACCCAGTCGCCACAGTTAAAATAATCAATATCATGTAAGCGAGTTATTTCAGCTCGGTGAATATGACCGCAGACAACGCCATCAACTTTTTGTCTTGCCGCTTCATGGGCAACGGCTTCTTCAAAATTACTTATATATTGAACGGCATTTTTTACTTTGTGTTTTAGAAAGGCGGCAAGAGACCAATAAGGAAAACCAAGTTTACGGCGTACAAGATTGACCCAGCGGTTAGCGCGGAGCAAATAGTCGTATAAACGACTGCCCATTTTGGCTATAAGCGGCGAACACTTGACCACACCATCAAATTCATCGCCATGAATAATCAGTAATTTTTTGCCATCGGCCGTGGTGTGAATCGTTTCGTTTTTAATTTCAACATTGCCGAATATTGCACCATCAAAATCACGTAATATTTCGTCATGATTGCCAGGTATATAAACAACCTTAGTGTTATGTTTGGCTTTGCCTAGAACCGTGCGGATAACATTATTGTGGGCTTGCGGCCAAAATACCCGCTTATTCATTTCCCAAATATCAATAATGTCGCCGACTAAATATAAATAATCGCATTCAACATGGTGGAGAAAATCTAGTAAGTAATCGGCGCTGCAACCCCGAAAACCTAAATGGACGTCTGATATCCAGACACTGCGTACTTTAACTGTTTCTTCCAAGCTGAATGGTATTTGCATCGCTCACTCTTTGACTTAGGATATTGGCAGTACGTTAACGAACTACTATGACAAAACGATGAAGTTTTTATGTCAAAATGATGACGAGTAAACGCCGTCGTGTTGCTTGACGTATAATCAACTTATTATTAATCACTATGTGAAAGATCATGACCAATCCTTTATTAGAAAATAATGTATTACCCGCTTTTTCAGATATTAAGCCTGAGCATGTCGAGCCTGCGTTAAACCAAGTATTGGAACAGGCAAAACAAACAGTCGAAGACTTGCTTAAACATCAACAGCAACCGACATGGCAATCATTAGTGCTGCCTATGGAAGCTTTGGATGGCACTATTGATAAGGTTTGGTCACCAGTCAGTCACCTTAATTCGGTGATGAATTCAGATGAGTTACGAGTTGCTTACAACGCTTGTTTACCTAAGCTGAGTCAGTTTGGTACTGAGTTGGGGCAAAATGAAGACCTCTATAAAGCATATAACGCCTTGGCAAATAGTCCTGCATATGAAGAATTAGATATTGCACAGAAAAAAGTGATTGATAATGCGCTACGTGATTTTCGTTTGTCAGGTGTTGAACTGTCACACGATGACCGTGAACGTTACAAACAAATCTCCCAGTCACTTACTGAGTTGACGGCCAAGTTTGAAGAGAACTTGATGGATGCGACTCATGCATGGAAAAAACATATTACCGATGAAACTCTTTTGTCTGGTTTGCCTAACTCAACGAGAGATATGGCTGCACAATTTGCGAAGCGTGAAGAGTTGGA
This sequence comes from uncultured Methylophaga sp., assembly GCA_963975785.1. Lineage (GTDB taxonomy): Bacteria > Pseudomonadota > Gammaproteobacteria > Nitrosococcales > Methylophagaceae. The sequence goes on along the minus strand of CAXBIM010000040.1, from coordinate 3,485 downwards.
TGGTTGGCTGTTTACCTTAGACTTCCCTTCTTACATGCCTGTAATGTCCTATGCTGACGATCGTGATTTTCGTGAAGAAATGTATACGGCTTTTGCTACAAAGGCATCTGATCAAGGACCAAGTGCTGGTCAATGGGATAACACGGGAATAATGGCGGATATTCTAAAGTTACGTCATGAATTGGCACAATTAATTGGTTTTGCTAACCATGCGGAGCGTTCATTAGCCACTAAAATGGCACAGTCACCTGAACAGGTATTAGACTTTCTAAATGATCTTGCAATGCGTTCTAGACCGATTGCTGAAAAAGAGTTTTCTGAATTAAAAGCTTATGCAAATGAAGTGGCTGGCATGACAGAATTAGAAGCGTGGGATGTCACTTATTTCGCTGAGAAATTGCGTCAACAGCGTTATTCGATTTCTCAAGAAGAACTGAAGCCTTACTTCCCTGAAGATAAAGTTGTATCAGGATTATTTTCAGTCGTTAATCGTCTTTATGGTCTTGATATTAAAGAACGCAAAGATATTGATGTATGGCATAAAGATGTACGGTTTTTTGATATTTTTGATGGCGAAGGCGAATTACGTGGTCAGTTCTATCTTGATTTGTATGCACGCAACCACAAACGTGGTGGCGCGTGGATGGATGAGTGTCATGTTCGTCGTCAGACGGAAGCTGGAATCCAAACACCAGTTGCATTTTTGACCTGTAATTTTTCAGAACCTGTTGGTGATAAGCCTGCCTTATTCAGCCATGATGAAGTGACCACTTTATTCCATGAGTTTGGCCATGGACTGCATCATATGTTGACGAAAATTCATCATGCAGGTGTTTCAGGTATTAATGGTGTTGCGTGGGATGCTGTTGAATTACCAAGTCAGTTTATGGAAAACTGGGCATGGGAACGTGAAGCTTTAGACTTAATATCAGGTCATTTTGAAACAGGCGAAGTGTTACCACAAGATTTATTCGACAAAATGATTGCTGCACGTAACTTTCAATCAGCAATGATTATGGTGCGTCAACTAGAGTTCTCCTTATTCGATTTTCGTCTACATCTTGAATTTAATCCTGAGCAAGACAAACAGGTTGATAAGATCTTAGCTGAAGTGCGCGATCAAGTCGCCGTAGTCAAGCCACCTAAATTTAACCGTTTTGCTCATAGCTTCTCGCATATCTTTGCTGGTGGTTATGCCGCAGGTTATTACAGTTACAAATGGGCAGAAGTGTTGTCAGCAGATGCATTTTCTAAATTTGAAGAAAAAGGTATTTTTGATCGTGCGACCGGTTTGGAATTTCTGCAATCAATTTTGGAGCAGGGTGGCTCACGTGAACCAATGGATTTGTTTATTGAGTTCCGTGGTCGTGAACCAGAAATTGATGCTTTATTAAGACATTCAGGTATTGCGGCTTAAACTTAAGTTATTATCCTGATAAATTGAAACTCTAGGTGACTTCTTGATTCTCTGCTTTTGCCGAACGACATGGAACGATGCACTAGTGAGTGAGTTCATTCTTACTCTCTGAGTACATATCTACGTATGAAAGAACATACTGAAACATTTTTCCATCCGGCACACCTGTCGCATAAAATGATGAGAATTGTATTTTCTCTTTATTTAGCGGTCGCATTAGTTATTACGTCTATTCACTTTATTGCTGAATACCGTACTACTAAGGCCGATATCCTCAATGAATTAAAAGCGCTTGAGAACACGTTTCATACCCCGGTAGCAACAACGCTTTGGCAGATGAGTGACACTCAACTTAATGCCTTGGTAAAAGGTTTGATATCAATGCCGATTATCGAAGGCGTCGATATTATTAATCCCACAGGAAAGTCTATTTTGGAGCTCAGGGACTTCTCAGAAGAGCAGACACCACTTTGGCTTTTCTCTATTGAGAAAAATTTACAGTGGAACCTGAATAATGAAGATATTCCCTTAGGCACTATAAAGCTCTATTCCTCGTCAGACATAATTTTGGATCGGGTTCTATTTGGATTTTTACTTATCACCTTGACTGCCGTGATTAAAATTTCCTTACTGTGGGGCCTATTTCTATGGGCGTTTCGACGGTTTCTTGGTAAGCCTTTGCAAGCACTTACGAACCAAATAGATGAAATAAAGCTTGAAGATATCGAAGATAAAAGAATCGAGCTCGACATTCAGGATAAAAATGAACTCCTGACGCTGCAGGGGCACTTCAATAATATGCTTTCTACAATAGAAGAGGATAAAAAGGCCTTTATTGTAGCTGAAGAAAAACGGCGAAATGACTTGGAAAAAAAGGTCGTGGCCCGTACTCAAGAGTTACAGGCATCAAATGAAAAATTACTTTATCTTGCATCAACCGATGCATTAACCGGTATTCGTAATCGCCGTGTATTTTTTGAACAAGCACAAATCCAAATGGATCTCGCTGTGCGTCAAAATACGCCATTATGTTTACTCGTTTTGGATATTGATCATTTTAAACTTGTAAACGATACTTACGGACATAGTATTGGCGATAAAGTTTTATGTCATTTTGTCCGTCTAATATCCTCTAAGCTGCGTGCAACAGATATTTTCGGGCGTGTTGGTGGCGAAGAGTTCGCAATTTTACTCATTGATACCCCGCTAGACGATGGGGTTCGCTTGGCCGAGAAAATACGCAAAAGCATTTATCAGACAAAAATAGAACATGGAATGAAGGCCGTTACTTCTACTATAAGTATCGGTATCTCTGCTCAATCTGAGGATGAAAAAAGTATTAATGACTTTTTTGTACGCAGCGATAGTTTGCTTTACCAAGCAAAAAACAAAGGCAGAAATCGTGTTGAGAAATAAATCACTGAAACCTAAAACGTTTAGCCTATTCGTACTTATTTTTATCATTTTTAGCTCTTCCATCGGAGCCGAGACACTAAAAGTTTGTTACGACCAGTGGCCTCCTATGACGATTTTTCCAAATATGAAAGAATCGCGCCGTGGTGTTGTTATTGATATTTTTTCAGATATATACAAAAAGGCAGGCATTTCTCTGGAATTTTTTGAGGTTCCCTATGCTCGCGGAATGCAGATGGTCGCAGATGGCCTGTGCGATGTGTTGCCTGAAAAAGAATTCTCTCCCATTCGAGAGCAGGGCTACGTTTATGCTCAAAAAGAGACATTTCAGTATTCGACTGCTTTTGTTGTCCGCCGTGATGACCCGTGGCGATATAGTGGAATAGAATCTATCAATGGTAAAAGGGTAGCAACTGGACCTGGGTGGAATTACAGTTCTATGAGTCAGGTATATCAAGATTACTTGGATGATACTGCTAATCATGATTTTGTCGAAATTGTAGCCGGCGAATCTGATGTTGTTGATCGTATTTTACTGATGATAGTTGAGGGGCGTGTAGATCTATATGCTGATAATGTTTTCGTACTTGAATACCTTATAAATACGAATAATTTGTCGAAAAAGCTAAAAGTGGTCAGACCTGGGTTGGAGCAT
>CAXBIM010000039.1:0-26008 GCA_963975785.1 uncultured Methylophaga sp. | reverse complement strand
GGCTGGTGATTTTGCTAGCCGAGCTCTTGCCCAAATCCAAGCAGGTCGATTTCCCACGCTTCGCTACAATAGTCCTAATTTACCTGATGAAATTAGCGTATTACTGTCTACCGTTCACTTGAATGATTCCATAGCTGCTTTTCAGCAATGTGTAGAAAGTTTGCCATCTTACACCTTTAAAGATATTAACAAACTTACTGTCTACTTCTCTTCTGAACTAGCTGATTTGACGCCGCAAGCTCAAGACGCACTCACTAAACTGGCAGATTACGTAAAAATGGACAGCAGTATTAAACGTATCGCGATTTCAGGCCACACTGATAATTACGGTCGAAGACGCCTAAATGGGCCTTTATCCGAATCACGCGCAATTGCTATTAAAAATTTCTTAATAACCCAATGTCAAATAACAGAATCGTTGATTTCCACCTCATTTCATCTAGAATGGAAACCCATATCGAGCAATAAATCTACCTCAGGACGAGCACTAAACCGTCGGGCAGAAGTCGAAGTCTTTAGATAGGTCTTTTCCTAGCACATTAAATTAATGTCATTATATGATGACTAATTTCAATCAAATTCAACCTTAACGTTTAGAAGCAAAGGAAAACCTATGCACCAAGAAGCTGTTATTGCTCTTTCTGTCATCGGCATTGTCGCTATTTTTTGTCAGTGGTTCGCATGGTGGGTAAAGTTACCTGCTATCGTATTTTTATTAGTCGCTGGAATCATACTGGGCCCCCTTACAGGCTGGTTAAACCCTGAGCAGCTTTTTGGAGACTTACTGTTTCCAATGGTCTCACTGGCAGTAGCCATTATCTTATTTGAAGGAAGTCTCACTCTCAAATTTGATGAGATTCGCGGTCTACAAAAAGTAGTGCGTAACATGCTAACAATAGGTGTAGCTATAACATGGGCCTGCATAACCTTAGCAACACATTACATTCTTGATTTTGCGTGGTCATTGTCATTGTTATTTGGTGCAATGATGGTGGTTACCGGCCCAACGGTGATCGTGCCGATGCTAAGAACAGTACGTCCAAACGCCGCTATTTCCAATATTTTACGTTGGGAAGGCATCGTTATCGATCCACTCGGAGCCATACTCGCGGTATTAGTTTTTGAAGTGATTTTATCCATGCAATTACAGGGGCATGTATCAGCTAGCCATACGGTTTACATGTTTGGTCAAACTCTTGTTATCGGCTCAGCTATAGGTGGGCTTGCCGCTTATCTATTTGGCCTTGTTTTACGCAAACACTTAATGCCTGAATATCTGCATAATGTTGCCACCTTATGCTTAGTATTTGGCGTATTTGCATTATCTAATCATCTATCTGAAGAATCTGGTTTATTAGCGGTTACCGTGATGGGGATCTGGCTCGCCAATATGAAAAATGTACCCGTAGAAGATATTCTTGATTTTAAGGAAAGTCTGAGTATTTTGCTTATTTCAGGTCTCTTCATTTTATTAGCCGCACGACTAGAGTTTGCTCAATTTGAGGCTTTAGGTGTTGGCGCCTTACTTGTTTTTATTCTTATTCAATTTGTTATCAGGCCGATCAAAGTGTTTGTATCAACTATAGGTTCAGATCTTAGTTGGCAAGAAAAGACCCTGATCAGTTGGATTGGTCCTCGCGGTATTGTCGCCGCTGCCGTGACAGCATTATTTGCCATTCGTCTTCAAGAGATCGGTGTTGAACATGCTGAATTATTAGTACCTCTTGCCTTCACCATTATTATTGGTACGGTTATCTTACAAGGTGCAACGGCTAAATTTATAGCTCAGAAATTAGGTGTAGCTAACCCTGATGACAGTGGATTTTTGATTATTGGTGCCAATCCTACAGCCATCGTAATAGCCAAAGCACTTAATGATAATGGTTACCGCACCCGTTTAACAGATACCAGCTGGACTAATGCTAAAGCGTCAAGAATGGCTGGTCTAGATACATATTATGGTAATGCGGTATCAGATCATGCCGATCGTCACCTTGATTTAGTAGGTTTAGGACAGGTTCTTACTTTAACCCCTCAAAAAGAACTCAATGCCCTTGCCGGACTAAGGTACCGTTCAGAATTTGGTAGCAATCATGTCTACACTCTGAGCACTGAAATAGAGAAGGAAAAAGAAAGTACTGAACAAAAGTCACGGACTAAAGCAACCCATGGCTATCATGTATTATTTGGTAACGAGATCACTTTTTCTAAATTAGCGAGTTTGATTGCTCAAGGAGCAAAAATAAAACAAACTAAACTCAGTGAGAGCTTTGACTACCCTGCCTATCAGGAACAATATGGAAAACGCGCTACACCATTGTTTGCCTTTAACAGTAAAAAACGCCTGTATTTCTTCACGGCTACTGATTCCGTTACTCCTGAACAAGGTTGGACTATTGTGTCTTTAGTCCAAGAAGATAAAGAAAAGGAACAAGACGATTAATCTGAGTTTCAGCTCAAATATGAAACTCAACTGCATCAATTATAAAACTCAATCATTACTTACTTTTTTATTAACATAGGAAATACTTAGATGGATAAAACGACGATGATCGTAACAGCTGTAATCGTAATTTTAGTTATTGGCTTTATTTTTAAAAAACTAATGGACACGGAAGTTAAAAAAAATGACCCGACGCTGAATGATCCCAGAGACTCAGATACGCTTCCTGGTAATCAAGGTGTGAAACACACTCGCGAGAAATAAAGTTACTGACCCCAATTTGATTGGCAGACATTCATCAATATTGGACAGGTAAAAAAATAGCCTGATTTAAATCAGGCTATTTTTTTGATCATTGTCGTTTTGGCCATAAATGAACGCTAGATCCACAATGACAATAAATCCTGGGTCGCTTTTTTATAATCCTCAGCTTTCGTTATCGCAGATATCATTGCCACAGATCCAACACCAGTTTTATACAGTTGTTCCGCACGATGTTGATCAATACCGCCAATCGCCACCAAGGGATACACATCACCCAATAACGAAGCCCACTGCGCTACTCTTTCCACGCCTTGTGGAATCCATGGCATTATCTTACTTGTCGTCTTAAAGATAGGTCCCAGTGCGATATAGCTAGGACTTACGGCTAGAGCACGCGCTAATTCCCAATATGAATGCGTTGAAATTCCTAGCCTTAAACCCGCTTGTTCGATTTCAATTAGCTTGGCTTCGTGAAGGTCTTCTTGGCCGAGGTGCACACCGTAAGCTTGATGTTCAATCGCTACTTGCCAATAATCATTTACAAAAAAGGCAACTGAATCATCACAATAACTAAGCGCTTTTTTAATCTCGTGGTGCTGTTCTGCTTTCGTTGCATTTTTAATTCGCAGTTGAATCGTTTTAACACCTTGCTCGGTTAGTTTTCTAATCCAGTCACTGCTATCAACGACGGCATAAATACCTAAACGTTGTGGGCAAACAGGAAAATTAAACTGCTTACCAACAAGGCTTTCAGAATAAGTCAGCTTAGGTATATCTTCTAATTCAAAATCAGCACTGGAATGAGCAATAACCAGATAAGGACCCACTCGACTAGCATTACGAATACCGCGTGTCACATAGGCTTTAGCTAAGACAATGGCATCGCGAATATCGTGATGTAAAGCCATATTACTGGCAATGCTAGAGGCTAATACACAACCTGTTCCACGTACCTGTTTTACTTGTTTCTCGGCATAACAATAAAAAGAATTAGCATCATCATTAAAATAATCTGTTGCCAATTGGCTATCACTATGCCCCCCTTTGACCAAACAGGCATTTAAACCCGCATTTAATAAGTCATTGGTTGCCTGAGTTTTATTTTGCTGTTGGGTTAATTGGGTTAGCTCAAGCGTATTAGGTGTGAGCAATGTTATTTCAGGCAGTAACGAAACAAGTAAGTAATTTTGTACATCATTATTTACTGATACCCCACCAGATGTACTAGCCAAGACAGGATCCCAAATTACAGGCACATCGTGCTGTTTTAAAATCGTCAAAACAGCCTGCGCAATTTCAAGGTTTGGAATCAAACCGACTTTAATTGCAGCAATATCAAAATCAGCTACTGCGGCCTGATATTGACGCATAAACTGAGCGACATCTAGTGCGCCTAACTGACTTAATCCAGCTTGAGTTTGCTCTGTTAGACTAGTCACTAAGGGTACAGCATGACAGCCATGGGCAATAACAGTCTGACTATCGGCCAGAATTCCAGCACAACCTTGTGGATCTAGTCCACCGATGAGTAATACTGCAGGTTTAGTCATATTGTTGCCAGATAGGTTGATCAAGTGTCGGCGTGCTCGGCTTTGCATTATCGCGTTTAGGCATAACACCGGCTTCATAGGCTAGACGACCAGCATTAATAGCTTGTGCAAAAGCATCGGCCATTTTTGCAGGATCTAATGCTTCAGCAACGGCGGTATTAAGCAAAATCCCATCAAAACCTAACTCCATCGCTTCTACCGCATCCGAAGGTTTACCAATACCAGCATCAACCAATAAAGTCAGATCAGGCAATCGCTTACGCAATGTTTCTAAGGCATAAGGGTTAATCAAACCTTGCCCCGTTCCTATTGGCGCCCCCCATGGCATCAACACTTCACAGCCTAAATCAGCCAGTTTTTGACATAACACTAAGTCATCGGTGCAATAAGGAAACACTTTAAAGCCTTCAGAAATTAATACCTTTGTCGCTTCAACCAAGGCAAAGGGATCGGGTTGAAGATTATAACTATCGCCTAATACTTCGAGTTTAATCCAATCAGTATCGAATAACTCTCGTGCAATTCGTGCTGTTTTAACTGCCTCTTGGGCGCTATAACATCCAGCAGTATTAGGTAATAAGTGACAACCTAATGACTGAATTAGCTGCCAAAACTTATCACCACTATCCAAGTTTGAAGGTGTTTGCCTGCGGAGTGACACGGTAATCACCTGAGATTGTGATGCTTTTATCGCATCTAACATTATCTGTGGTGAAGGATACAATGCGGTGCCGATAAATAAACGACTATCTAATTCGGTGCCATACACAGTCCATGATGGTGCTTGCATATTAACCTCCACTTATCGGCGACATAATGTCACAGCGATCGCTTTGCTTTAATTCAACCTTGTCATAAATAGACTTTGGCATAAGCTCATCATTAATAACGACTACATATCGTTGGCTTCCAATATTGAGAAGTTTTATCAAATCATCAATGAACACGCCATTTTCAAGCAACATCATATTGCCATTTACAATAACTTCAATTTTTTTTTGTCCGTTAATATCAGACATCGTAGTAGTCTCCAAAACATACATGCGTCATATCTCCCTCAAGAATAGCCAACATGTCACTTACGATAGCTGGAGAAAACAAATAGCCATGACGATAAAAACCATTCAACCTAAAGCCCCAGTCTGTACGACTAATTCTAGGCATATTATTGAGCAATGCTGGCCGACAATGAGCTGTCATTTCCAGTATCCTGGCCTCAGAAAACCCCTTATGCATACTGTACAAAGCCGACATTAATTCCATACCTGAACGAATGCTGACTGGCGACATATCATCACTTTCAATCACCGTTGCCCCTAAAACATATTCATTATTAGGTCTAGGCGCTAAATATAAGGGATAACGTGGATGCATTAATCGTACTGCATGCTTAAAATGCACATCGGGTGCATGTACTCTAATCACTTCACCTCGTACACTACGCAAATCATCAACATCTTGCCGCGCTCCATTACCACGGCAATCAATCACAGCCTCGTAAATGTCGCTACCCTGATTAAAATAACGATGACAATTTGAATCTATAGATTCTTGAGTTAAAGATTCAATATCATCACAGTGTTGCCAGCGACAATGCTCGGTCGCCAACACCTGCCCCAATAATCGATATAGATGACGATTATCTAAATACGCCTCTTGCTCAAATAACATTGCCTGATCAAACTGTTCGGCTAATTGTGGCTCACACTCAGCTAAGCCCGCCTTATCTAACAACGAATAATCATCAGCTGCTAACACATGCTCAGCTCGGCGCTTAAAACGAGCCATTTCAGCTTGGTCACCCGCGTGTGCGACCACTAAAGTCCCATTGTTTTGATAAAACACGGGTTCAGGTAATTCTGCCAACCATTGTGGCCAAAGCTGCAAAGATTTTTTACCGATAGTTTGAACCATCACATCGCTAGTAACCGCTTCAGTTGCTGGCGCTACCATCGCTGCCGCTATATAGCCTGCACTGCGAGTACCTTGCAGATCATCACTCGATAAAATATCTACATGATGACCTGCACGAACAAGTCGCCAAGCTAGCAAGCGGCCAATTAGGCCACTGCCAACAATGAGATAGCGTTTCATTTATCAGTTAAACCTGATGATAAATCTTACTACCACCCGCCTTAAACTCTTCCGATTTTTCAACAAAGGCCGCTTTTATATCGTGTGAAATTTGCATTGAACAAAATTTAGGCCCACACATAGAACAAAAATGAGCCACTTTTGCACTCGGTTTTGGCAGAGTTTCATCATGGAATGCTCGTGCGGTATCTGGATCTAAACCAAGATTAAACTGATCTTCCCAACGGAATTCAAACCGCGCTTTAGAAATAGCATAGTCGCGGATTTCTGCACCCGGATGTCCTTTAGCTAAGTCCGCTGCATGAGCCGCTATTTTATAGGTGATGATACCTGTTTTCACATCGTCTTTATTCGGCAAGCCAAGATGCTCTTTTGGTGTTACATAACACAGCATTGCCGTGCCATACCAGCCGATCATCGCCGCACCTATACCCGATGTAATATGATCATATCCTGGTGCAATGTCAGTTACTAACGGGCCTAATGTGTAAAACGGTGCCTCATGACAATGCTTCAATTGCATGTCCATGTTTTCTTTAATTTTATGCATTGGTACATGACCGGGACCTTCAATCATCACCTGTACATCATGTTTCCATGCAATTTGTGTTAATTCACCTAGCGTCATCAATTCGGCAAATTGTGCAGCATCATTGGCATCAGCCTGCGAACCTGGACGTAGGCCATCACCCAAAGAGAATGAAATATCATAGGCTTTCATTATTTCGCAGATATCTTCAAAATGGGTATATAAGAAGCTTTCTTGATGATGTGCTAAACACCACGCCGCCATAATTGAACCACCGCGAGATACGATACCGGTTGTACGTTCAACGGTTAACGGAATATGAGCTAAACGAATCCCTGCATGAATAGTGAAATAATCCACACCTTGCTCGGCTTGTTCAATCAAGGTGTCACGGTAAACTTCCCATGTTAAGTCTTCAGCAATACCATTTACTTTTTCTAAAGCTTGATACAAAGGAACCGTACCAATTGGCACTGGTGAATTACGAATGATCCACTCACGTGTTTGATGAATATGTTTACCCGTTGATAAATCCATCACGGTATCGCCGCCCCAGCGGATACTCCATACCATTTTTTCAATTTCTTCTTCGATAGAAGACGTAGTAGCTGAGTTACCTATGTTGGCGTTGATTTTCACAAGAAAGTTACGGCCAATAATCATCGGCTCAGCTTCTGGGTGATTAATATTGGCAGGAATGATCGCTCGACCTTCAGCTACTTCTTTGCGAACAAACTCAGGAGTAATGTGGCTATCAACACAAGCAGGCAATGAACCTTCGTCTTGCAAAGCAGTACGTCCGATATTTTCTCTAATCGCAATGTACTCCATTTCTGGGGTAATAATGCCTTGACGTGCGTAATACATTTGGCTGACATTCTTGCCCGGTTTAGCACGACGTGGTTTACGGTTATGCTCAAACAGCGGGATGTTTAATTCTTCTGCCGCTTGTTGCTTAGTGTATTCAGAACTATATTCTGCAAGCTCAATGGTATCTGCACGATCATCAATCCATGCTTGGCGAATCGCTGGCAAACCTTTTTCAAGATCGATTGTTGCTTTTGGATCGGTATAAATACCTGCCGTATCATAAATGAAAATAGGTTGATTTGGCTCTCCAGGCAAACTTGGATCACGGTTTGGCGTATCGGTCAGACTGATTTTACGAAAAGGAACTTGGATATCGGCACGACTACCAGTGACATACGCTTTTTCAGAACCAGGCATAGGCGCGGTGCTAATTCCTGAACGATCTTTTATATCAATGACATTATTTTTTTCTGACACTATTTTTCCCCTTAACTGTTACAAAAAATAACGGGGAGTGAGAGAAAAGTTGCGCGGAAGCGAACAAGGGATGAGCCCAATGAACTTAATATTAAAATATTATCAAGTATCATGTAGACTCACTTGTTTCCTACGGAGGTTCTAGCCTCTTCAGGTTCAACGGGTTTCATCTCAGCCACTTAAGGCACCCCGACAAGTGAGTGAGATACTAAAGCATAAAAAATATTTTGTACATCACAATGCTAAAATGATTCACTATTTTTAGATTCAACTAGCCTTTAATTCGCCATAAAAAGCACTCATTATGAAATCAAAACCTTCAAAAATTGACCTGCATGAGATTGCACTTTTTCGCGAAGAAGTTGGTGAAATTGAACACATCGAACAAGACAAAATTCACCCTGTAACCAAACACATAAAACCCATCCCCCGCTTTCAACAGCAGCGTGTAGATCAAGCTTTTAATGATACTTTTTCAGAAGATTATGAACCGCACACCATAACAGGTGAAGAGTCTCTGGCTTTTCGACGTAGCGGCATTCAAGAACGCTTATTTTCACGGCTACGTAATGGCCATCTAGAAATGGAAGCGGAACTTGACCTGCATGGAATGACCATTGCCATCGCACACCACGCCTTGGCCGAATTCCTCCATGATTGCCAACAATATAATATCCGTTGTGTCCGCATTATTCATGGCAAAGGTTGGAGTTCACAACATCAAAAACCAGTGTTAAAAAGTAAACTTAATGACTGGTTACAGCAAGCTGAAGATGTATTAGCATTTTGCTCCGCCCCCATTGAAGACGGCGGCACAGGTGCGGTTTATGTATTACTTAGAAGAAAGAAATAACCGCTAATTAATATTAATCTTGCTTCGTACACTGTTAATTTTCATTAACAAATGTCCACGCCAAAATACGCGTTATTTTATTACCCTGCTTCATTTCTATTTCTTTAATATCAATAGCTTCAAGCTTGCGTAGTAATTTTATGGCTGGTTTCACATTGTCACTTTTCGAAATCAAACTTGTAAACCAACGGCATTGACTGCCAAACATTTTGCTTTCTTTAATCATCATTCGTAGAAACTTACTTTCCCCTCCCTTACACCAAAGTTCCGCTTTCTGACCGCCAAAATTTTGAACTGACGCCTTTTCAGTCACTGCCGTGTTGATGCTGATATCACCACGATTTATAGCTAAATTATTACGTTTTTTTTGACTACTTTTTAGAGCTTCATCTAATGATGCGTGAAAAGGTGGATTACATACGCTGATGTCAAAATAGTCTTCTGCTTGAATAACCCCCTCAAAAATATGATTTTTATCCTTCTGAAGTCGTAGCTGTAAGCGATTATTTAAAGTAGGGTTTTTACTAATAATATTAGCCACATTATCGAGCGATAATAAATCTATATCACTTGCAGTACAGTGCCAGCCATAGACCTGACAAGCTAATAAAGAATAAATGCCATTAGCTCCTGTGCCTATATCAAGTAGCTTAATAGAGGAGTGCTTAAATGCTGATTTTTGCCCTGAGTGATGGCTTTCAAGTAACTCTGCAACATAATGAATATAGTCGACTCGTCCAGGTATGGGCGGGCACAAAAAACCTTGCGGAATATCCCATTCGACAATGTCATAGTGATGCTTTAACAAAGCACAGTTCAGCATTTTTACTGCTATAGGATCTGAAAAATCTATAGATTCACTGAGATATTTGTTAATTTTGACATGAGCACTCAGTGCTTGGTGTGACTTAATTAATGCCGGAAAGTCATAGCCCTGATTATGCAAATTCTTAGGATGTAAGAATTTGTCGGAATTACTAGCTCGGCTATTTTTATTTGGGGGTACTTTATCCACTGTAATGATACCCTTATGGTCGTCTTAATGGCGTTAATGTAAAAAGGAGCCGAAGCTCCTTTTAATTTTGTGATTTCGTTCTGCTAGCCTACCCACTTTCTCGCATTCTGGAATAATCGTAGCCATGGGCCATCTTTACCCCAATCATCAGGATGCCATGAGTGCTGCACTGTCCTAGTCACACGTTCTGGATGCGGCATCATAATAGTGACACGACCATCTGTTGTGGTTAACGCCGTAATACCTTCCGAAGAACCATTGGGGTTTTGGGGGTAGCGTTCTGTCGTATTACCATTATTATCTACAAAACGCATTGCCACTAAAGCATCCGCTTGTGAGCCTGTGCTACTAAAGTCAGCTCGCCCTTCACCATGTGCGACGGCTATAGGCATCACTGAACCAGCCATATCTTTCAATAAAACTGAAGCTGATTCTACAATTTCTACTAATGAAAAACGGGCTTCAAATTGTTCGGAAACATTTCGTTCAAAACGTGGCCAATGCTCACTGCCAGGGATTAACTCTTTGAGTTGTGACAACATTTGACAGCCGTTACAAACACCTAAGGAAAAGGTATCTTCACGATTAAAGAAATCACTAAATTGCTGTCTTGCTTTGTCATTATGTAAAACAGTGCTTGCCCAACCTCGACCGGCACCTAATACATCTCCATACGAGAAACCACCACAAGCGACCAAGCCTTTAAAATCAGCCAAATCAATCCGACCTTCAAGAATATCACTCATATGAACGTCAACAGCAGTGAAGCCTGCTTGGTCGAAAGCTGCAGCCATTTCAATCTGACCATTGACGCCTTGTTCACGCAAAATAGCCATTTTTGGACGTACGCCACTTACAATAAAAGGCGCAGCAATATGATCAGACGGGTCAAATGTTAACTTGGCGTGTAAACCAGAATCATCCTCATCTAATAAACTATCAAACTCTTGTTTGGCACAGTCAGGGTTATCACGCAATGCTTGCATTTGGTAACTGGTTTCAGCCCAGAAACGATGTAAGGTAACACGTGATTCATTAATCACTTGCTCACCATTTACCGTCACCACAATTTGCTGATCATCACGTAATGAACCAATAACATGGCAATGGTTGACTAAATCATCCTCCCTTAAAACTGACATGGTCTCTTCAACATCACAATGACGAACTTGTATCACGGCACCCAGTTCTTCATTAAACAGTAATGGCAAAGCATCACCCAAGGCGGTTAAGTTAACATCAATACCGCAATGCCCAGCAAACGCCATTTCACATAGTGTGCCGATCAAACCACCATCACTACGATCGTGGTAAGCCAATAATAAATCATCTTGTTTCAATTGCTGAATTGCATAGAAAAAGTGTTTTAAAGCAGAGGGATCATCTAAGTCAGGGCCATGATGACCAACTTGATTATAAACTTGAGCTAATGCTGAAGCAGCAAGACGGTTTTTGCCTTTACCTAAATCAATATAAATGAGATCCGTATCGCCATGGTCGGTACGCAGTTGTGGTGTGCAGGTTTTGGCGGCGTCAGTCACTGGCGCAAAGGCGGTTACAATCAACGACAATGGAGATGTCACTGATTTAGTCGCGCCTTCTTCTTGCCAGACGGTTTTCATTGATAAGGAATCTTTACCTACTGGAATAGCAATGCCTAATTCTGGGCACAATTCCATACCTACAGCTTCAACGGTATCGTATAACAAAGCATCTTCACCAGCATGTCCGCAGGCCGCCATCCAGTTTGCTGACAACTTAATATCACCAATTCTAGCGATACTAGCCGCTGCAATATTGGTAATCGCTTCACCTACAGCCATTCGACCCGATGCAGGTGCGTCTATTAATGCTAGTGGTGCTCGTTCGCCCATCGCCATCGCTTCACCTTGGAACCCATGATGATCAGCAAGTGTGACAGCACAATCGGCCACAGGCACTTGCCAAGGACCAACCATTTGGTCACGAGCGACTAAGCCCGTTACACTTCGATCACCAATCGTAATCAAAAAGTTTTTGCTTGCCACTGTCGGTAGTTTTAAAACACGCTCTAACGCATCATTTACTGTAACAGCCGCCAAATCTAACTCAGGCTTTTCAAATGTTTGATGTTTAACATCACGTAACATTTTAGGCGGCTTACCTAATAACAAGGATAAAGGCATATCAACAGGGTTTTGATCAAACTCAGCATCGCCCACTAACAAATGTTGCTCTGAAGTCGCTTCACCTACAATTGCCCAAGGACAACGTTCACGCTCACAAATCGCTTGGAAAAGTTCAACATCTTCAGGGTTAATCCCCAAAACATAACGTTCTTGAGATTCATTACACCAAATCTCCATTGGTGACATGCTGGACTCGTCATTAGGCACTACGCGTAATTCAAATTTACCGCCACGACCGCTATCATTGACTAACTCAGGAAAAGCGTTTGATAAACCGCCTGCGCCCACGTCATGTATCGCTACAATCGGATTGTTATTATCTAAAGCAACACAGCGATCAATAACTTCCTGACAACGACGTTCCATTTCAGGATTACCACGTTGTACAGAGGCAAAATCCAACCCCTCTTCACTGGTACCAGATGTTACGGATGAAGCAGCACTGCCACCTAAACCAATTAACATCGCCGGACCACCTAAAACGATAAGTTGCACGCCCGGTTCAAAAATATTCTTTCTAACATGTTGAGGACGGATGGTCCCCATGCCGCCCGCCACCATAATTGGCTTGTGGTAACCTCGCACTTCAAAACCATCGGCTGAAGGGACTAAGGCTTCATAGGTACGGAAATAACCACATAAGTTTGGTCTACCAAATTCATTGTTAAATGCCGCACCACCTAATGGTCCATCAAGCATAATTTCTTGTGCTGAAGCCATACGACTTGGTTTGCCATAAGGTGTTTCCCAAGGCTGTTCGAATCCTGCGATATTAAGATTAGATACCGAAAATCCTGTCAAGCCTGCTTTAGGTTTAGAACCACGGCCTGTTGCACCTTCATCACGGATTTCACCTCCTGCGCCCGTTGCTGCGCCAGGGAAAGGTGAAATAGCAGTAGGATGATTATGTGTTTCAACTTTCATCAAGATATGTTGAACTTCACCTTGGTAGCTATATTGATTGTTAGCCATATCAACATGAAAGCGATGACTTGCGGGTCCTTCAATCACTGATGAATTATCGCTATATGCCGTGACTACACCTTCTGGGTGTAATTTATGCGTGTTACGGATCATATTAAATAATGTATGTGGTTGCGCTTTACCATCCACAATCCAATCAGCACTAAAGATTTTATGGCGACAATGTTCTGAGTTCGCTTGAGCAAACATCATCAATTCGATGTCATTTGGATTACGTCCAAGATCGGTAAAGTTATCAACTAAATAATCAATTTCATCTTCAGCCAAAGCCAAACCCATGGTTTTATTCGCACTGACTAATGCCGCGCGTCCACCATTTAAAATATCAACAGCGACCAGTGGACGAGATTGACCGTGAATGAATAAGCGTTCTGCTTCATCCTCTGTATCAAATACAGATTCAATCATCCGATCATGTAATAACTTAATGAGTAATGTACGTTGCCCTGCGCTCAATGCGCCATTCACTTGGACGAAGTATGCCGTGCCACGTTCAATGCGTAAAATCGAGCTTAAGCCGCTATTATGCGCAATATCAGTAGCTTTACTTGACCAAGGTGAAATAGTACCTGGACGAGGTGTTGCTAAGAAAAAAAGCTCATCCGTCTTAGCATTACTATCCCGTATATCCGCTTCTAATAATGTTCCTACAACTGATTGTTCTGCCGTAGATAATTCACCATCGCCATCCACTTCAATGAAGTAACGGTATTCCGTTCTGAGTGCTAAAACGTTATCAAGCTGAGCTTGAATTGTTGTCAACAGTTTTTCAAGACGGAAAGCAGATAGTGCCGAACGGCCAATCAATTGCAGCATGCGGATCTCAATTCACAATAAATAAAGGAATAATGATACTTTATGTACACTCTCAACCCAAATAATTTACGATTTTTTAGATGACTAAAACAATAGAAACTGTTTCCCGCCCAAGCCTATTACGACATTTAGCCATCGTAGTATATGACTTACTATTACTGATCTCCGTATTATTATTTGCCGCAGCGATTGCTGTAGGCGTTAATGCTGTTGCGACAGGTGGTCAAGCAATCTCATCGGGTAATCCTTTTTTCTTTATTTATCTACTTGCAGTTAGCTTCTTATTTTATGGCTGGTTTTGGACTCATGGAGGTCAAACACTAGGGATGCGCACATGGAAAGTATTTCTACTCAGTGATAATCAGCACAAAATCACCTGGCGCCAAGCATTTTTCCGATTTATCGTCGCCATACCATCATGGTTTGCGCTTGGCATTGGTTTTTGGTGGCAATGGTTTGGAAAAGGTCACAAAAGCTGGCCCGACTTAATCTCCCACACATACTTACAGTACGACAAGAACAACGTTCCAAAACCTCTCTCTCGCTTGTCATAAAGTTCAATTGATGGCTATACTCTGAACGAAAGGTATCGCACCAATTAAGGATAACAGGTGAAGTCTTTATTTAAATATAGCGCGCTTATATATTGCCTCATATTTATACCGAGTAGTTACGCGCAAGTATTATTAATTGTAGAGCCACAACAAGTCGCATCGGAGCTATCACGCAATAGTCTCCGCGCGATATTTGCCATGCGTACAACAGAGTGGCCTGATGGTTCCGCGGTTCAAGTATTTGTTCTTGAAGATAAAAACAACATTCACATTGCCTTTTGCAAAGAGATATTAGGCATGTTTCCTTATCAACTTAGACGTGTATGGGACCGTCAAGTGTTTTCAGGTACAGGCACTGCTCCTACGACGGTAAAAACGGAAGAAGAAATGCGTGCCCGTGTTGCTGAAACTCAAGGTGCTATCGGTTATATTACGGCCAACGATATGGATTCTTCTTCAGTGAAAACCATAGGGGAGTTACCATGATAAGGACCATCACCTTCATACAATTAGCGATAAATTTCGCTACTCGTAGTCACCTTCAATCAAAAGCCTCAAAAGCGATTAAACCTTACTCAGAAGCTATCTTAAGCTTACTGCTAATGCTCAGCACAACTGGCGCTTCAGCTGTACAGAGTAATGACTGGACAAAACAGATTCAGAGCCATGGCTTTGCAACACAAGGCTTAATATTCACCACCGATAATAATTTTTATGGGGATAGTGATCATGGAAGTGCTAACTTCACAGAGTTAGGTATAAATGCCAGCGCGCAGTTATCACCTAGAGTCAGACTTGCTGGGCAACTATTATCCAGACATGCGGGTAACATGGATAATGGTTCACCACGTGTTGACTATGCATTGTTAGATATTAGCCTTCTTTCCTCTTCACAAAGAAATTTAGGTTTATATTTGGGCCGCGTTAAGAGTCCCCTCGGCTTATATAATGAAACACGAGATATCGGACATACTCGAGCCTCAGTTTTTACACAACAAGTTATCTATTTTGACAAAGTACGTGACTTAACAATGTCAGCTGACGGAATTCATTTTTATGGAGAATATTTTTTAACCAGCGGCACGCTACTTATTCAAGCGGGAATAGGCTACCCAATACCAGATGACAATGCGGAATACACTTTCTTAGGTGACAACTGGGCTGGTCATCTCGAAGCCAATCAACTCGCATCAGTCGGCAGGATTATGTATGAACATGATGGTGGCCGGTGGATACTTGCATTAAGTGGCGCCTCACTAGAGCTTGATTTTAAGGCCGGCGCAACCGATCCAATTAGCTCAGGTAAGTTGGAAATTGATTACACCATTTTGTCCGCACAGTTTAATGGTGAAAAATGGCAACTTACTGCTGAAGGTGCCATTCAAAAATCTAACTTCATAGGTCTTGGTGGCGTGTTTTCTGATGCAGATATAAAACCACAAGGATTAACTCTGGAGGCGAAGTATAGATTCTCATCAAAATGGCAAGCTTTTATTCGAAGCGAAACTTTTTATTTAGATAGAGAAGATAAGTATGGCCATTTAGCTGCCGAGAAGCTACAACTAATCAGCAATACAAGCTATGGAGGTCTATTGCCCATTGACCCCTCTTACAATCGTTATTCGAAGGCTTGGATTGTTGGTGGTCGCTGGGATATTAACAATAATCTAATGGTCGCCGCCGATTACCACATCATTAAAGGTGGTGCTATTTTATCAGCACAAGATAATGATATTAACACCACAAAAAAATATTGGGACATGTTTGCTGTCTCAATATCGTACCGTTTTTAATATCACATGTTCGAAAATAAAACACCCAGATTTTTTAGTCTTAAATGGAAAGCAGGACTGCTCTTTGGCACTGTACTACTTATTTTTAATGCGCTCGTGCCTGTCATGGTCTACTGGAACTTACAACAAAAGTTCGAATTATCACGCACACAAGTTCAAAAACAATTCAAACAAGAATTATTAGGTCAATTACAAAATACCAGTGACAGACTACAACGTCTTGCTGAGCTAAGCTTTATTGATGAAAACACTAACAGCCAAACAATCATTAACACCTTAAATAAAAGCCAAAGTAAGCTGGAACTTGATTGGCATACAACACAAGCGCAGCTATTTGACAATAATGCAATAAAAATGGGGGGCTGGGGGCAAGACATCTCACCACATATTGTTAAACTCATCCCTAAAGTCTTAAAGTCAGAATCTGCTGAGACGTTCATTGACTGTACACAAGGTTGTAAACAATACGACCTCATGCCTGTTCTAACAGATAAGGAGTCCACCTTAGTCCTAGTGCTCGCCTATGATATGAGTAATGCATTACTTGAATTTACCAATAAAACTGCCGCTGATGTAGCCATCGTCACAGGACAAAAAGAACAATCATCGGATGCAGAAAACACACTAATGCCGTGGAGTATGCAGATTAGCGTTCTGACTTCATTTCAAAAAAACATCGCTTACCTGCATTTTTTAGCTAATAAATACTCACTTAATACCATAATTGATAAAGGTGCTCTGGTACGTGATAAGTATCTTCCTGTTGAATTCAACGTAATACAACCTAAAGGGTACACTGACTTACTGTTCATCATAATCGATGATGTATCAGCGCAGCAACAAGAAATTCGGGCAATTATCCTTCACAGTATTTTACTTTCACTATTCGGAATGCTGATACTAGGAAGTAGCCTATTCTTTTTAATTGCTCGGCCATTGAATCGTTTATCTACCGTATCTGAAGCACTTCCCTTATTAGCGAAACAACATTATGAAAATGTCCGAAAACTAGTTAATAATACAAATAACAAACATCACATTGATGAATTGGACCATCTAGAACGTTCTACCGGCGAGCTTACGTCACAACTAGAACACTTGCATCTCTCGGTTAAAGAGCGCACCGAATCACTGCATAGCCGTAGCATTGAATTACAACAGGAACGTGATTTTGTTAAAAGCTTAATTGATACAGCACAATTAATTATTATAACGACTAATCGTGACAGCCAAATCACCTCGTTTAATGATTATGCAGAACAGGTAACCGGCTATTTAGAAAAAGATATTATTAATACTTCCTTCGAACATCTTTTCCCTAAACAACACTGGCCAGGTGTTGAATCGGCGTTGTTCGAGCTCAATAGCAATCTTCAGACAGTCAGCCAACAGGAATCAGAATTTATTCATCATGATGGTAGTATTCATATCATTTCTTGGCTGCATTCCAGTCTAACCCATCCAACAACTTCTTCAGTGATTTTATCTGTAGGACTCGATATCACTGATATAAAACGCCATGAAGAACAAATTTTATGGTTAGCTGAACACGATACGCTTACCGAACTCTTCAATCGCCGAAAATTTCAAGATATATTCGAAGAGGTTTTGGAAGATGCACAACAATCAGAAACAAGGGGCATGTTGTTATTTCTGGACCTTGATCAGTTTAAGGATATCAATGATAGTTGTGGTCACAAGACAGGCGATCAAGTTCTAAAAACAATAGCTCATTTATTACCTACAATTATCCGTGAGAAGGATATTGCAGCTAGAATCGGCGGTGATGAATTTGCCATTATATTGCCCGATATTAGCAGTGACGAGGCAATTGCTATAGCTGAAAAAATAGCAGCTGAATTAATACTTATGAATATCACATTCAATGATATTCGTTTCAAACTCACTTGTAGTATCGGCTTGCTAGAGTTCCCCCTCGCTGATTTATCAATTGACGAACTAATAAGTAATACCGATCTCGCTATGTACCAAGCCAAAGCAATAGGCAAAAACACATGGCATCAATTTAATATTGATGATCAAACTCGCAGTCAACTTGAGACGCGTGTTCTCTGGAAACAAAAGATTGAAGATGCCTTAGAAAATAATCGTTTCATTTTTCATTACCAACCCATTATGAATATTCGTGACCGTACCGTAAGTCATTATGAAATGCTGATACGTATGCAAGATGCTGACGGCACTATTCATTCTCCGTTTACATTTATTCAAATCGCTGAGGACACAGGGCTTATAAATGGCATTGATCATCTTGTATTAGAGCATGGTATATATAAACAAGCTGAACTCGATGCAAGCGGCTTAAAAGCGGCATTATCGATTAACCTCTCTGGACATGCAGTAGATGATAAGCTCTTGTTTCCATTATTCGAACGATTATTAGATGAAAGCAAGGTTAACCCAAAACATTTGATTTTCGAACTAACAGAAACTGCCGCAGTAGCAGATATTATTCAAGCCAAGCGGCTGATGGACCACTTAACTGAGCTCGGCTGCCGTTTTTCTTTAGATGATTTTGGTACAGGGTTTGCGTCATTCCGTTATATGCGAGAATTACCTGTCGATATCGTTAAAATAGACGGATCTTTCATTACCAACTTGGCTGAAAACCCCGATGATCAATTGTTTGTAAAAGCACTTGTTGATGTTGCTAGAGGTATGGGTAAAAAAACCATTGCCGAGTTTGTTGAAAATGCAGAAACCTTAGCGTTATTACATACCTTTGGTGTTGATTACGCCCAAGGTTATTATATCGGGAAGCCAGAGCCCTACTTTCTAGACAAGCCGCCCATTTTAAAATGATATATCTCTATGCTATTCAGTGCACGGTAGGCCACGCGATGAAGTATCGGTTAAACTCGCCTTAAACCAATCAATTTATTATTGCTGTCGAACTGAATACTAAACTGACCCGAAATACCATTTTGCTCTATAAATGGTCGTATCTGTTCTGCTGGAAACTGCAATTTTTGACCCGAAGTCGTCGTAACGACGACTGCCCTTGCCGTACCCTGGTAATAGCGTAACGCTTGTTCCCGACTAATATTCAGATAGAATCGTAGCTCATTAGCCATGTTGAATTAATTGACTAAATTCAGATCGCAACAATGCAATGACCGTATCAGACTCAACTTGAGTATAGGCTACTGCTTCCCCTTTCCCCCACACTGGCGCAGGCCAGCTTTCATCTTGTATAAATCGAGCCACATGATGAACGTGCAGCTGCGACACAACATTACCTAAGGCTGCAACATTCATTTTGTCAGCCTGAACCACCTTTTTTAATTTACTGGCTACAAAGTTTGACTCAAGCATCAACTGTAGCTGTCCCGCATCATCTAATTCGAAAATTTCCGTTAAGCCGGTTATCTTTGGTACTAATATCACCCATGGATAGCGTGCATCATTCATCAAGAGTACTTTGCATAGCGAAAACTCCGCTATTTGAAGCGTATCTTGCTGCAATCGAGGGTCAAGAGTAAAAATAGCCATACAGCCTATGACTCCACTAAATATTTAGTCACAACTTCATAAACATCAGACGATAAATCAGGTTGGCTAGCGATATCCATTAAGACTTTTTTTATCATCGCTTGTCGCTCTGAATCGTATTGTCGCCATGAGTTAAAAGCACCTAACATTCTTGATGCGACTTGTGGATTAAGTTTATTTAATACCAAAACCTGCTCAGCTAAAAACTGATAGCCGGACCCATCTTTAGCATGAAAATTAATTGGGTTATTCCGACAAAATTGACCAATTAACGCTCGCACATTATTAGGGTTTTTAATACTAAAAGCGGGATGTTTCATCAAACCTTTAACCCGTATTAAAGTATTTGGGAGATGGGATTGAGCTTGTACAGTCAACCATTTATCTACAACTAAGCGGTCATGTTGCCATTGCTCATAAAAGGCACGCAATGCATGTTCACTTTCTGGGCCAGCTTGATCTGATAATAAGGCTAAGCCTGTCAAAGTATCGGTCATATTATCTGACTGTTTCATTTGCTTAAGACAACGTTGAGTTTGCATGGGATCTTCAGCGGTCATCAGATAGCTTAAACACACATTTTTAAGACTACGTTTAGCCATATCCACAGCGTTAAACTGATATTTTTCTTTTGCACTATAGCGTTGGTAAATGTCACTAAACTGTTGCTTCAATCCTGTAGCAATACTTCTTTTCAAAAATTGGCGTGCAGCATGTATGGCATCTACATCTGCAATCGTCATTTGTGCTGCAAGGTAGTTTTCACTTGGAATAGTTAACATCTTAGCAATCAATGATGGATCGGTATCCTCATCTGTTAATACATCACTAAATTGCTCGACAAGCCCCATCGGTAGCGCCAATTGACGTTGCTGCTGGTAGTCATTAATTAAATTTAATAACACATTAATTAACCACGTTTGACCTGCGTCCCATCGATTGAAACTATCACTATCATTCGCCATTAAAAATGCTAGGTCAGCATCACTGCGATCCATGGTTATTTTGACTGGAGCTGAAAACCCACGTAGTAACGAAGGTATAGGTTCTTCACGAACATTCACAAAAATAAACGTATGTTGTTGCTCATTAATGTCTAACACTCTAGTCATTTTCTCACTTGCGGTGCTTTCGCCTTCAAGTTGTAAAGGTATCGCTTGACCATTCCTGTTCAGTAAACCGACTGCTAGCGGTATATATAAAGGCAGTTTCTCGGTCTGGCCTGGTGTAGCAGGACAATGTTGATTCACAATTAAGGTATAGGTGTTTAATACCTCGTCATATTGAGTTTCAATTGTCAGTACTGGCGTGCCCGCTTGTGAATACCAACGTTTAAATTGGCTTAAATCCACATTATTGGCATCCTCCATGGCTTTCACGAAGTCATCGGTAGTAACCGCTTGACCATCATGGCGATCGAAATATAAGTCAGTCCCTTTTCTAAAACCTTCAGTGCCGACAATAGTTCTGATCATGCCAACCACTTCAGCACCTTTTTCATAAATAGTAACAGTGTAAAAATTACTGATCTCTATAAATGATGCGGGACGTACTGGATGCGCCATTGGACCAGCATCTTCAGCAAACTGCATCGTACGTAATTGATTCACATCATCAATGCGTTGTACTGCTGCTGAGTTCATATCACCACTAAATTGCTGATCACGTAATACGGTAAAACCTTCTTTCAAGCTCAGTTGGAACCAATCACGGCAAGTAACACGGTTACCTGACCAATTATGAAAATATTCATGACCGACTATACCTTGAATTCGATGATAATCCGCATCAGTCGCGGTTTCTGGGCTAGCTAAAACACACGATGAATTAAAGATATTTAAGCCCTTGTTTTCCATCGCGCCCATATTGAAATCGTTAACGGCAACGATCATAAAGACATCTAAATCATATTCACGGCCATAGGTTTGTTCATCCCATAACATCGCTTGTTTTAACGACATTAAGGCGTGATCACATTTATGGCTATTTTCATGATCGACATAAATCTGCAAACTCACTTCACGATCTGACATAGTCGTAAAACTATCTTTTTGGCGATATAAATCACCGGCCACTAAAGCAAACAAATAACTTGGTTTAGGGTGGGGATCGTGCCAACGCGTCCAATGCCGACCATCATCAAACTGACCTTGTTCTTCCATATTGCCGTTAGACAACATGATTGGCCACTGTTGCTTATCACCGACAATTGAAACCGTAAATACCGCCATCACATCGGGACGATCCATATAGTAGGTAATACGTCTAAAGCCTTCTGCCTCACATTGGGTGCATAACAATGAGCCCGAATGATAAAGACCTTCTAATGCCGTATTTTGATCAGGCTGAATGAGTGTTTCAATCTCTAACTCAAACTTATCTGGCAAAGAGGATAACAATAATGACTTATCAGTACGTTGATATTCATTGCCTTGTAAGGGACGACTATCGATCTTAATGGACACTAGCTCAAGGTGCTCACCATCTAATACACAATCCGTGTTTTCTTCTTCAGATTGCGGATTTTTACGCATTGCCAGCACACTACGCACTCTTGTCGAAGAAGCATCGATATCAAAGGTTAGATGCACCGTATCAATCAAATAATTCGGTACTTTATAATCGGCTAAAAAGGTTTCTTTTGGCGTAGCTTGTAGTGATGACATAACAACAACTCTATGGGGTTAAAAATCGTCCAGTGTTTTAATAGACCAGACTTCATATGCAGGCGTTTCATAAGGATGGCTGTCAAGCAATGCCTGTAGAACAGCTTTAATATTATCTGCCGCACAAATCATTTCTATTCGGTATTCTGCGACTATTTCGATCTTATCTTGCTCACCTATAAAAGGCTGACTTCCACTCAGTGGTTTAAATTGACCTGTACCTAAGGTTTCCCATGAGCAACAGTCATAACTTTCGTATTGGCCCGCACCCTGTGCAAACACCGCCTGTTTAACCACTTCTTTATGGCTTTCGGGTACAAAAAAAACCAGTTTATACATTTATCTAAGCAGCCATTTTTGACCAATACCATTCCCTGACTCACTGTAAATGGACTTGCCATCAGGTGAAAAAGCAACAGCTTGTGTAACGACACCTGGTCGTAATTCCTGTTGTCTAGCGACTTGCCAACAATCTATTTTGTCGCCTGTTGCTACCGTCCACAAACAAATTTTTTGTGATGGATGCCCAGTGACTAAGTAAGCGTTGTCAGGTGAAAAGTCAATGGCCGAAGTCGTTGTTTTAAACGATGGAAAATTTGGCAAAGGTTTATCTTTAGGCCAAACGGATGTACGTAAGGTGTACTGCTCTTCACCTGTAACCATATTCCAAAAGTGAGTTTGACCATTAACAGAGCCTGTTAATACGAAGCCACCTTTGGGATAAAATGCCACGATATTGACCAAATTTTCATGCTTCCAGCTACGTATTAGTTCGCCTGTTTCAAGCTTCCATAATCGCGCTGTTCGGTCATCACCTCCCGTTAAAGCATATTTACCACTTGGTGATATAGCAACGGCATTAATAAGTTGATTGATTGGAGAATTAACTGCTTTACCATCGTGCTCTAAAATTTGTAACACGCGGTTTTCAATAACATCAAAATAAACAGCCGTACGGTCATATAACGCGAGCAATAAATAATCGCCGTGTTGTGACAAAGCCAGTGCTTTAATCTTAACCGGAAAGCTCAACCGCAACATAGGTTCACCTGTAGCCACTTCCCACAAAACGATGACATCTTGTTCTGACGTCGCAGCAACTTTACCATCAGCAGAAAACCCTACGACAGTAGTCGTTCCCACCTCATCGTTATTTTGCCAACTATAAACTACTTTATTGGCTTCAATATCCCATAACCTAGCCGGTGAATCGGTATCGCCAACTAAAACGTATTTGCCATCAGGTGAAAATGCTGCTGCGTAACTACTTAAATCGCTGTGCGCCCATTGTTCGTCTGAAGTACGTTCATTATTACAACCGACTAGCAGTGCCGCCATTAACAGTAGTTTTACGAATCGTAAAAATGGCAATTCTAATATCATGGGCATCATTACCTATTTAAGACTTAGGTAATGTTACACCTTGTTGTCCCTGATACTTTCCTGCGCGGTCAGCATAAGATGTCTCACATACTTCATCAGATTCAAAAAACAACATCTGTGCTACCCCTTCGTTGGCATAGATTTTTGCCGGCAAGGTCGTCGTATTCGAAAATTCTAAGGTCACATGCCCTTCCCACTCAGGTTCGAGTGGGGTGACATTAACAATAATCCCACATCGTGCATAAGTCGACTTACCTAAACAGATAGTCAATACATTACGAGGGATTTTAAATGTTTCAACCGTTCGTGCTAAAGCAAACGAATTTGGCGGGATAATACAAACATCTGAATTAACATCCACAAAACTCGCTTCATCAAAGTTTTTTGGATCAACAATGGCTGAATTGATATTGGTAAAAATTTTAAATTCCGTCGAACAGCGTACATCGTAGCCATAGCTTGATGTGCCATAAGAAATCATCCTTCCATTTTCACCTTCTCGCACTTGACCCGCTTCAAAGGGGCTGATCATGCCATGCTCTTGCGCCATCCGGCGAATCCATTTGTCTGACTTTATGCTCATAGTTGAATCGCTTTAAATATTAATAACCTTAATGATAACGTGTTTAATCGTTCTTAATCACGATATTTGGAAATGCCGACGTATAATCTTTGCCTTGTTTGGCTAAACGAGCCGCTAAACGTCGAGCAATTGTACGATAAGCCATACCGATTGTGCCATCGGGGTTATTCACTACCGTAGGGTGTCCACCATCAGCATCTTCACGAATTTGAATGTCTAAAGGTAATTCACCAAGTAAATCAACGCCATACTGCTTAGACATTTTCTCACCACCGCCGGCACCAAAGATATGCTCTTCGTGGCCACAACTACTGCAGATATGTGTGCTCATATTTTCAATCACGCCCATGACAGATACGTTGACTTTTTCAAACATTTTTAATGCTTTACGCGCATCTAATAAGGCAATATCTTGTGGGGTTGTTACGATGACAGCACCACTTACCGGCACTTTTTGCGACAAGGTCAGCTGAATGTCGCCTGTACCAGGCGGTAAATCGATCACAAGGTAATCAAGTTCGCTCCAGTTAGTATCGTTCAACATTTGTTCCAATGCTTGCGTCACCATAGGGCCACGCCAAATCATTGGCTCTTCTTCATCAATCAAAAAACCAATCGACATACATTGCAGGCCATAACTTTCGATAGGTTCGATGCGTTTGCCATCAATTGACTCGGGGCGTTGTGATGTTCCCAACATTCTTGGCTGACTTGGGCCATAGATATCGGCATCTAAAATACCAACCTTAGCGCCATCTGCAGCAAGGGCGAGAGCGAGATTTACCGAGGTGGTTGATTTACCAACACCACCTTTTCCAGAGGCAACGGCAATAATGTTTTTAACACTAGTAATGCCTTTTACACCTTGCTGTACTTTATGCTTGGTGACTTTCCAATCAATTACAACGGTCACGTCATCTGATTGTGCTTGTTGTTTTAGTTCGGTTTGTAGACCTGTTTGCAAGCTTGCAATATAGCCTTTTACTGGATAACCCAATGTAACCGCTACATTGATGCTATTGCCTTCGACTTTAACTACGATTCTTGCTTTTGAATCGCCAAAGCTCATCAATGCGGATGGATCTTGATAATCGTTAACGATTTGTTCGACTTGCTGCTGACTTAACATCTTGTTTCCTTTAAGTTGCGGATACTCTCGCAGTGGGAGTGAATAATTATCAGCCTATTTTATACTGTGTTGACTAAACCTTCATCCCTACATGTTTTATGGACATGTTGTAATAAACTTAAACCAACATCACTCGAATCAAATCCTTTTTACACCGATTATCTTTCGTTGCTCACTAATTCGATAACGTTGTCCGCTAATGAAAGAGTGCTATTTAGCTCTTCTTGTTTAACCCAATCACGATAATTAAATACCTGACCTTCTTTACGTACACGAGCGATCTCTGCCAAATCTAAGTCAGCGTAAACCCATTGTGCTTGGTCGTATGCACCCTCAACCAAGATCCCATTATCAGGAAAGCCATAATCCACAGGCGTATAAATA